>CAVXCY010000008.1:0-18819 GCA_963760425.1 uncultured delta proteobacterium
ATGCCCGGGGCCCCCAGCCGCTGGAACGCCAAGCGGGACCTGACCTGGGAGCCGCTCCGGCCCGAGCGCGTGGCCGAAGTCAGCTATGACCACCTGCAGGGCAACCGCTTTCGGCACGCGACGCACTTCCTCCGCTGGCGCGAAGACCGGACTCCTGCTTCCTGCACGTACGCGCAGCTGGAAGCCGTTGTCCCGGAGGAACTGTCCCGACTCTTCGGAACGGCGAAGTGACTCCTCCTGCGGCCCCGGCCGCGCTTCCCGACGCTCCCGGACGCCTACGGCGCTTGGCGGTGGTGTGCCTGCAGGTGGGCTTGCTGTCCCTCGTCTTCGCCGGCTGGCTTGCCGTCAGCCAGAAGTGGCGCCTTCCGCTGCCGGCGGGGCTTCTGGCCATGCTGACTGTCCTTTTACTGCTGCTGGCGGGCGTGCTTCCCGTCGCTGCCATCCAGCGCGGGGCCGCCTTTCTTCTCCGCTACCTTGCCCTCCTCTTCGTCCCGCTGTGCATCGGCGCCGTGCGGCAGCTTCCCCTGCTGCGCGCGCACGCCGGGGCCTTCCTCCTCCTCGTCGTCGCGGGCGCGCTGGTGGGACAGGCAAGCGCGGGCCTTCTGGCCCAGGCGCTCTGCAAGAAGCCAAGTAGCAGTCCCGCCCCCGAAGGCTTCGAGGCATGAATCTCCTCTCGACAGCCGCGGCAACGGTGGGGACGGTGGTGGCCTACCTCGCCGCGGACCGGCTGTACCGCCGCTTTCATCTGGTGCTGCTGCATCCCTTACTCATCACGTCGCTACTGGGGGCGGCGGTGCTGGGGCCCGAGCCAGTCCTGCTAGGGAAGTACCTCGACGGAAGCTGGCTGCTTCTCTGGGCGCTGGGGCCTGCCACGGCGGCGCTGGCCCTTCCCTTCTTTCAAAGTCGTGCCGTGCTGGCCACCAACCCCGCCAAGGTGCTTCTCAGCGTCGCGGTGGGGACGGCCGCCTCGGTGGCCACCGTGCTGGGGCTGGGCAACCTTTTGGGGGTGGACCCAAACCTGGTGCGGACCCTCACCCTCAAGTCCGTCACGGCGCCCGTGGCCATCGCGCTGGCGCCGGAGCTGCGCGTGGACCCTGGCCTCGTCAGCTGCGGCGTGGTGGCCACCGGCCTCTTTGGCATGGCGGTGGGCCCCTCGTTGCTGCGCCTGTTGGGTGTCCGCCGGCCGCTGGCGCGTGGCCTGGCCCTGGGCACCATCGCCCACGCCATGGGGACGGCCCGCGCGTTGGAGCAGGACGGCCCGGAAGGGGCGGCGGGCGGTGCCATGGCCCTGTCGCTGGTGGCCCTCCTCGTCTCCGCCGCGGTGGCCCTGGTGCGCTAGGCGCGCCCCGGGGCGCCAGAAACGGCGCGTCAGCTGTGTTCAGGCTTGGGCGCCGCGTACAGCGCCTGAATTCGTTCGCGGAGCAGCTTCAGCACCGCCGGGCGCCTTAGCTTCAATGTCGGGGTGATGAGGTCCGGGTAGTCGGTGGGGCTGCCGGGAAGGACGAGGAGGCGCTTGGGCTTCTCGTAGTCGGAAAACGCGCCCAGCGTCGACAGCGCCACCGGCAGCAGGGCTGTCGCCGCGTCCGCCCCTGCGGCCTCCAGGCGGGAGAGGGCATCCTTGCGGACGAAGACGGCGGCGGAGACGTAGGCCTGCCCGTCCCCCAGCAGGACTGCCCCTTCGAAGGGGCTCTCCGAGGCGATGGCCGTTTCCAGGGGTTCCGGCGGGATTTTCTTCCCCGTCGACAGCACCATCAGGTGCTTCTTTCGCCCCACAATTCGCAGCCACCCCTCGGCATCCAGTTCCGCCAGGTCTCCGGTGCGGAAGAAACCGTCCTCGGTGTAGGCGCCGGCGCCGTCCTCGGGTTCCAGGTACCCGGTCAGCAAGAGGGGTCCCTTGAGGAGCAATTCGTGGTCGTCGGCCAGCCGCACCTCCTGGTCCGGGGTGATGAGCCCGGCCACCCCCGGACGCCGGGGTCCCGAGAACAGGTTGGAGGAAATCATCCCGGCCGTCTCACTCATCCCGTACAGCTCGACGAGGGGGATGCCGAGCGCCTCGAAGAAGCGAAACAGCGGTTCCGACGCCGGGGCGCCTCCGGCGAAGAGTCCTTGGATGTGACCGCCGAGGGCCGCCCGCACCTTCCGCCCCAGGAGGGTGTCTGCAACCAACGTCAGAAGCCGGTCTCCAGGCCGGGCCGTGCCGTCCACCCGCACCCGCGTGGCGGCTTCCAGCGCATGGTGGATGAGGCGACGCACGGGGCCGGGCAGCTTGTCCACCTTCTCCAGCGCGCCCGTCCGGATGCGCTCGTACACGAGGGGCACGGAGAAGAGGTACGTCGGGCCCAGCGCCAGTGCGGGCAGGAGGTCATCCCGCTGGGCGATGAGCAGCAGGCAGTGGCCCTGGGCCACGGCCAGCACGAACTGGTCGTGCCCGGCAATATGGCCGAAGGGCAACAGGTGCAGCCCGATGTCGCTCTCCGTCCGGGCGGTGGAGGGCCCGCCCGCCTCCAGGGCGCGGACGATGGAGTCCTGGCACAGCCGCACGCCCTTCTGCCGGCCGGTGGTGCCACTGGTGAAGAGGAGCAGGAAGGGGTGCTCGCCGCGGACGGCGGCCGCCCGGGCCTCGAAATCCTGAAGCGACAGCGACGGCGCTCCGTCCGCGACGACGGAGGCGACGGTGACCGTCTTGAGCCCTTCGGGGACAGACCCGGGAGGAAGGGCTTCTGCTGTGAGAAGCGCGCTCAGTCCCTGACGGACGAGGTCTTGGGCCACCGGGGCCAGCTTGGCCCACTGCTCCTTCGTCGAGACGAAGGCCACGCGCGGGGCCACCCGGCGGGCAATCTCCACCGCCGGGGCGGAGGCGAGGCTGGCAAACAATGCCGCCGGCTCCGCTTGAAGCAGCTGCGTGGCGATGCACACCGCCTGCCACTCCGGGGAATTCTCGGCGAGGAGCAGCACCCGCTCGCCCGGCCGGAGTCCTGCGGACGCGAGGTAGGCAGCGGCGCGGGACACCATGGCCCGGAAGTCCGAGAAGCGCACGTCGCGCGGCGGTGCACCGCGACGCGCCGGGTCGAGGAAGCGGAGGAAGACGCGGTCCGGGACGCGACGCGCGGTCGCCGCGAGCAGGCCTGGCACCGTACGGGAGTCGAAGCGGACGATGGGAAGCTCGCGAGCCATGGGTACGTATTTATGCATTCACCGTACCGCGACCAACACCCGCTCAACGGTTGGGGGCGCCACGGACGCGGCAGGGGACGTCGAAGCCAGCACGGCCTCCCCGGCAGGTGCGCACGCCCTGTACACTGACAGCGTCCATGGCCCGCTTCGAGCTGTATTACTGGCCGTCCATCCAGGGAAGGGGCGAATTCATCCGCCTCGCCTTCGAGGACGCGGGCGTACCCTACGTGGACGTCGCGCGCCTGGCGCCGCCTGAGGGAGGCGTGCCAGCGCTGATGCGACTGCTCCGCGGACAGCCAGGGACGCGCGCACCTTTTGCGCCGCCATTTCTCAAGGTGGGGTCGCTCGTCATCGCCCAGACCGCGAATATTCTGCAGTACCTCGCGCCACGCCTCGGGCTGATTGGCCGGGGAGAACCGGAGCGCCTCTTCGCCCACCAGCTTCAACTCACCATCGCGGATGTCGTCATGGAGGTGCACGACACGCACCACCCCATTTCTGGCAGCCTCTACTACGAGGAGCAACGCGCGGAGGCGCGCAAATGCGCGCACCACTTCACCACCGAGAGACTCCCGAAATTTCTGGGCTACTTCGAGAAGGTGCTTGGGCCGGAAGGCAAGCGCCGCGGCCTGGTGGGACGGGCCTTCTCGTACGTCGACCTGTCCATGTTTCAGCTGCTGGTGGGCCTCGAATACGCCTTCCCGCGCGCCTTCGCCCGGCGCACGCGCAGCATTCCCCGCCTTCTCGCCCTTCGCGACGCGGTGGCCCGGCGTCCCCGCATAGCCGCGTACCTCGCCTCCCCGCGGCGTCTGCCCTTCAGCGAGGAGGGGATTTTCCGGCACTACCCTGAGCTGGACGAAGCCGGCTGACAGCCGGTGGCGTCGGGCCGTGCTTTCTGCCGGGCCCAGGGGGCACCGCCCCCCCTGGCGGTGTCGCTAGCTTCCGTCCGGCTCCTTCTTCTTGGCCCGGCTGGGCTGCACCCGCATTGGCTCGCCCGTCTGTTTCGGGAAGTGCGGCGGCCAGGGCGCGTCCCCGAGGCCCTCCGCTTCGTCCTTAGCCGCCAGTTCCAGAAGCGACTCCAGGCCGTGGGCCTTGCCGTCAATCCCGGCGCCAATGTCTCCCAGGGCTGCGAAGCGTGCCGGTACCGTCGCCAGCGTCAACTCCCCAGGCTCCACCGCTTCCACTTCCGACCAGGCCAAGGGGCAGCTGACGCGCCCCTCCGGGTTGGCGCGCACCGAGTACACCGAGGCCACCGTCCTGTCCCTGGCATTCTGGTTGTAGTCGATGAAGACGCGCGTCCCGCGCTCCTCCTTCCACCACTTGCTGGTGGCGATGTCCGGCAGGCGGCGTTCCACGGCGCGCGCCAGCGCCAGCGCAGCGCGCCGCACGGCGAGGAAGTCCCACTCCGGGCGGATGCGGACGTACACGTGCAGCCCGCGGGAGCCGGACGTCTTCGGCCAGCCCACAAGTCCCAACTCCCCCAAAAGCCGGCCTACTTCCACGGCCACCCGGCGCACGGCGGAGAAGGGCACGTCGGGCTGGGGGTCCAGGTCCACCCGCAATTCGTCCGGGTGGTCCAGGTCCGCGCGCCGGACGGCCCAGGGGTTGAAGTCGAGGCAGCCCAGGTTGACGGCCCAGAGGAGGTGCGCGACGTCGGTGGGACACAACTCCTCGGCGCTGCGGCCACTGGGAAAGTGGACGGTGACTGTCTCCAGCCACTCCGGACGCGGGGCCGGGACGCGCTTCTGGTAGAAAAACTCCCCGCCCGCACCGTTGGGGTAGCGCTTGAGGACGGTGGGCCGCTCCCGGACGCCCCGCAGGGCGCCCTCCCCCACCGCCAGGTAGTAGCGGATGAGGTCCAGCTTCGTCTCACCGCGCGCGGCGAAAAACACCTTGTCCGGGTTGGAGACGCGCACCACTCGCCCGGCAACTTCAATGTCCGTGTGAAGTGTGGCCACGCTGCCTCCCCTAGGTATGCTACGCCCGTCCTGTCGGGCCGGCCCCTTCCCAGCCAAGGCTGGGCCCCGAGCGAGAAGGGTAATTACCCCCCGGTGCACGCCTTGGCGTTGACACCCGTGCCAACGTGGAACAACCCAGGGCCGCTGGCCCCGCCTGGGCAATGGCCCGTTGCCTTCTGTCCGCGAAAAGCCCCACCGAGGGAGACACGCCATTTCTGAAACACAGTCCACGTTCTGCCGGATTTGCGAGGCGCTCTGCGGCCTGGAAGTCGACGTCGAGGCCAACCGCGTCCTGGACATCCGTCCGGACAAGCACCACGTGGCAACGGGCGGCTTCTCCTGTCCGAAGGGGCTGAAACAGCATGAAATCTACGCTTCCCCGGACCGCCTGCTGTTTCCCGAGAAGCGCGTCGGCACGCAGTGGATGCGCGTCGGGTGGGACCAGGCCCTCGGAGAAATTGGCGCGAAGGTGGCGCAGCTCCGGCGCGACCACGGCGCGGACAGCATCGCCATGTACGTCGGCACGGCTGCCGGCTTTGGCGTCCTGCACCCCGTCTTCGCCCAGGGCTTCATGACGGGCCTCGGCTCCCGCAGCATGTACTCGTCGGCAACCCAGGACTGCGCCAACAAATTCGCCGTCGCCCGAGAGATGTACGGCTTCCCCTTCACGCAGCCATTTCCGGACCTGCAGCGCAACCGGTGTCTCATTATTGTGGGGGCCAACCCGGTGGTGTCCAAGTGGAGCTTTCTCCAGGTGCCCAACCCCGGGAAAACCCTGCTCGAGATGCAGGAGCGGGGCGCCCGCATTTACGTCGTGGACCCGCGTCGCACCGAGACGGCCCGCGCCGTCGGGGAACACATCTTCATCCGCCCGGACACGGACGTCTTCTTCTACCTGTCCTTCCTCAACGAATTGGTGGCCTCCGGCGGTGTCGACGCGGAACGCGTCCGACGCTTCACGCGTGGCTTCGACGACGTGCGGGCCTTGTGTGCGCCATGGACGCCCGAACGGACGGCCGAGGTGACGCACATCAGCGCGGCCAAGCTGCGGGAGATGGTGGCCGTGTACCGCGACGCCAAAGGGGCGGCGCTCTACAGCTCCACCGGCGTCAACATGGGCTCCAATGGCTCCCTCAGCTTCTGGCTGCAGGAGACCATCAACGCCGTCTCGGGCAACCTGGACCGCCTCGGCGGGACGCTGGTGGGCCGTGGAATTATCAACTTCCCCGCCTTCGGGAAGAAGACGGGCGCTCTTCTGCGGACGGACCGTTCGCGCGTCGGAAACTTCATGTCCGTCAACGACGCCTTCCCGGGCGGGCTGCTGGCGGACGAGATTCTCACCCCCGGTGACCGACAGGTCCGGGCGCTCTTCGTCACGGGCGGCAACCCCCTCGTCACCATGGCCAATGCCGGCCGGCTGAAGGAGGCCTTCGGCCAAGCTGGAGTTGCTGGTGACGCTCGACCTCTTCCGGAACGAGACGGGCAGCCTCGCCCACTACGTGCTGCCGTGCACCTCGCCGCTGGAACGGCCGGACCTGCCCTTCATCTTCCCGCTCATGCTGGGACTCCAGGCCCGCCCCTACCTGCAGGCCACCCGGGCCGTCTTGCGTCCCGAAGGCGAGCAGCGCGATGAGGCCAGCATCTACCTCGACCTGTGCCGGAGGAGTGGCGTGCCCCTCTTCGGCTCTCGCATTGCCCAGGCCGTCTTCGGGGTGCTGAAGGGGGTCGCCACCCTGTTTGGTCGCCGGGGCCAGCAGCCGGCGCTGCCGCAGCAACTTCTCCTCTCACTCTTGCTGAAACTGTGCGGCCAGGTGTCCTTCCGGAAATTGCTTCGCTCGCCCCGCGGGGTGCTGCGCGAACCGCACCGCAGCGATGACTTCCTCGGCAAGCGCATCACCACGGACGACAAGCGGGTGGACCTAGCGTCCCCGGTGCTACTCAACCAGGCGGTCAAGCTAGACGCGGACTTCGAGCGGGAGAAGCAGAACGCGCCGAAGCTGAAACTCATCGGCCGCCGGGCGGTGGGCACGCACAACTCCTGGACGCACAACCTCGAGGCCTTTGCCCAGCCCGGGACGAATTACCTGTACGTCCACCCCAACGACGCCCAGCGACTGGGCCTTACGGAAGGGGCCCTGGCGGACGTGGCCAGTGGCACGTCCACCGTCCGCGTCCCGGTGAAGCTTCTGGCCGACCTCATGCCGGGCACGGTGGCGCTCCCCCATGGCTGGGGACACCAGCACGCGACGGGCCTGTCCGTGGCGTCGCGAACGCGCGGCGTGAACGTCAACCTCCTCGCCGCCGACGGCCCGGAGCGGATTGAACGCGTGTCCGGAATGGCCCACCTGACGGGAATGCTGGTGGACGTCCGGCCCGCCGCCGGGCCTCAGGATGCGGGCAGCTGGTCCGGTTTGCCCGAGTCGGAGCACGCCCTGTCGCCAGCGGCGGCTAAGTAGTGCCGGGCTGTTTTGTCGGGTGACGGGAATAAACTGTCCGTCCAGCTTGGGCACGTCTCCGGAGTTCTCCACACATCGATGGGGGCTGGGACCCCGTCCGCCAGGCGTCCAGGCCGATGGGAGACGGCCTTTGCTGGTACACTTGTGCTTCCAGGGGCCTCGAGCAGGCCGCCAGAAACTCGGAATCTCCTAAAGGCTCGAGGGTTTCTCGCCCGCCCCATGCCCCCGGCAACGCGTCTCGGCAAATACCAGCTACTGCGAAAGCTCGCGACCGGCGGCATGGCGGAGGTGTTTCTCGCCAAGACCGCCGGGCCGATGGGCTTCGAGAAGCAGCTGGTGATTAAGCGGATTCTTCCGCACCTGGCGGAGGACCCCCAATTCGTCCAGATGTTTCTCGGGGAGGCCAAGCTGGCCGCGCAGCTGAACCACCCCAATCTGGTTCAGATTTTCGACTTCGGCGAGTCCGACGGCAGCTACTTCATCGCCATGGAGTACATCGACGGACCGACGGTGCGGCTGCTGCTTCAGCGGGCGCGCGAGCAGTCCCTGGCCGTCCCCTTCGCACTCGCCGCCCGCATTGTCTCCGCGGCGGCCGAGGGCCTGGCCTATGCGCACGAATTTACCGACGCCGTCACCGACGAGCCGCTCCAGTTGGTGCACCGCGACGTCAGCCCCGACAACATCCTCATCTCGCGCAGCGGCTCGGTGAAAGTCGTCGACTTTGGCATCGCCAAGGCCAGGGGCGTCAGCCACCACACCCAGACGGGGACCGTCAAAGGCAAGGTGGCCTACATGGCGCCGGAGCAGCTCCGGGGCGAAGTGCTGGACCAGCGGGTGGACCTGTACGGCCTCGGCGTCGTCCTCTATGAACTGCTCACCCTGAACATGCCGTACGAGGCCATGAGTGACGCGAGCCTCGTGCAGAAAGTCCTGCACGAGGCGTACGTCCCTCCGGCGGTGCGCCGGCCGGAACTCCCCCTGGCGTTGCGGGAAATCCTCACCAAGCTGCTGGCCAAGAATCGCGACGAGCGCTACAGCGACTGCCGGACTCTTCAGGCGGACCTCGAGCGGTACATTCACGCCACCGGGGAAACAGCGAGCGGTTATGCGCTGGGGCAGCTGGTCGGTCGCCTTGTGCCGACCGTGCCCGTGGGGACACCGGTGGTGGAGCCCGAGATGCCCATCTACACGCCCACCGCCCTGGGCGCGTCCGAGGCGTCCCCGGCTGTCCTTTCCCTCGACGCGGGCGACGTGGACGGCGAGGCCAAGACGGCCGTGGCCAGCAAGCGGCAGCGCCGGGCAGCACCGGAGGGCTTCGTCTTCCCCGGCGCCCTCGAATCCGAGCGTGCGCCGGTGCGGGCGACCCACCCGCTGGGCGTTGACTTCGCCCACACCGACTTGCACGGGTCGGCCGTACGGACCGACCCCTCGCGCGGCTCGCCGCGAGGGCGCTCTGGTTGGCTTCTGGGCCTCCTCGTCCTCGGGGCGGCCCTCGCCGGCCTCTGGTTTGCCTGGAGTCGGATTCTTCAGCCGCAAGCGCCGGTGCAGGCGACCTCGCCAACGGCGGTCGCCCCCCCGACTGAACCGGCACCGCCACCACCCCCCGTCGTGGCAACCCCGCCGCAACCGCAGCCGCCGGCACCGCAACCGCCTCCACCCGCAGCGCCGCCCGTTTCCAAGCCGTCTGCGCCAATTGCGGCCGCCCCACCACCAGCCCGGGCGCCAGCCCCGCCCAAGGCAACCGTCCCAGCGACCAACCCCGACTCGGCGGCGAAGCGCGAGCAGCCGGCAGTCTCCAGCAAGCTTCTGGGAGCGTTCGAGGCTGTCGAGGCTCAGGCCTCCAGCGCACCCGCCGCCGAGCAGGCCCAGACCGCCAGCGTCCGCTTTGAAAGCCAGCCGCCGCTCCACGTCCGCGTGGGAGACCGCATCCTCGGGACGACGCCGGTCGTCGTCCGCCTTCCGGCGCCGGGCCCGGTCGACGTCGAACTCTTCGACACTGGCCTTGGGTTAACGCGGCGCGAGCACGTCGAGTTAGCCGCTGGCGACAACGGGACGCGGACTGTCACGTTCGAAAAGGGCGCCATCGACTTCCAGCTGCAGCCCGGCATCACTGTCTTCGTGGACGGCAAGAAGCTCGGCCAGGCACCCTTTGACAAGCCAGTGCCGCTGTATGAGGGGAAGCATCCGGTCCGTCTGGTCCTGGAAGGCCAGGAAGAACGACGCCTCGTCACCGTCATGCCGGGTGAGACCGAGACCCTGGAATTCACGTTTCGAGCGTTGAGTCCCGAAGGAGCATGCCGTCGCGCCGCGGCAGTGGGGGCGCGGCCGCTGCACGGGTGTCCTCCTGCCTCAGGCGCAGCGTTGTACGCCCTTCCAGAAACTGGCACCGTGCTTGTCCCGCGGGAGGAAACTCCATGGCCGAAAACCGCAAGCCTGATTGGCGCACCCAAGGAGTCCAGGTCATCAAGGCAGGGACCCTGGACCCGAACACTGCTCAAACGCCCGGCATGAGTCGGGAAGCGGCCATCACGCGAGCGCGGGTGGGGGCCCAGAAGATTTGGGCCGGAACCGTCGCCATTCAACCGAGCGCTAAGACGGGAGCCCATCACCACGGAGAGCTCGAGTCGGTCATTTACGTCGTCAAAGGGAGAGCCCGGTTGCGTTGGGGGGAGCGGCTGGAGTTCTTGGCGGAGGCTGGCCCGGGCGACTTCATCTTTGTTCCCGCGTTCGTCCCGCACCAGGAAATCAATGCAGCCGAGGAAGTCCTGGAGTGCGTGCTGGTCCGAAGCGGCCAAGACAACGTCGTGGTGAACCTCGACATCACCCCTGTCGAAAAGCCCGAGGCCATCGCCTGGGTGGACGACATCCATCGTGCGCGGGGACCGTGACGGGCGGGGCTTGTGGGCTTGCGCCGGGCGGGATTTGCCGGTACATCCCGATGGCACGCGCGATTAGCTCAGATGGATAGAGCGTCGGCCTCCGGAGCCGAAGGCCACTGGTTCGAGTCCAGTATCGCGCGCTCCCGCATTCCCCTGAGTCGTCGCAAGGTTGCGGGCGAGCGCTTTCAGCACTCCGGGCATTCTGCCGACTCCGGTGAACACCGGGTGAACAACTGGGCCGATCTGGCTGCCGGAACCACGTCTTTGGCCTCCTTCGGCTCCGTTTCCCCAAGTCCGAAGGAGAGTCTGTCCACCTCGGCCTGCAGGTACTCGGGCGAGAGGTGCCCGTAGACGTCCACGGTCATCCGGATGTCGTCGTGCCGAAGGATGTCGCGGACAGCGTGCGCTGGAGCCCCCGCCTCCATCAGCAAGCTGGCAGTGGTGTGGCGCAAGTCGTGAAAGCGCAAGGGGCGCACCTGCGGCTTCGGCCAGAGCCGCATGTTGCAGCGCTCGCACCGTCGCAGCGAGGCGTCGACGGCCTTCGTCTTGAAGCCGCAGCCCTTTCGCCGGCAGACGTGAAGCCACGACTCGGCCATTCCCGCCCGGCCGATCGCGCGCCGCAGCAGCGTTCGAGCCGGACGTCCCGGCGGTCATGCGCCCGACGGGTCCGGGAAGACGAGCGGCGTTAAGAAAGTCGCACGGCCAGCGCCCGCCAGGGGGCCGCAGCTCGGCCATGGGAATGGCCTTCTCGCTGCCGCCCTTTGTCATCTTTCGGTCCCAGCTTCGCCGGACGGTGATGAGTCGCGTTTCGAGGTCCACGTCCTGCTTATTCAGCGCGAGGAGCTCGCCCTTGCGCATCCCCGTGTAGAGGGCAGTCGCGTAGACCGGGGCCCCATCTTGGCGGCAGCGGCCGAGAAGGCGGGTATCTCCTCCGACTTGAGGTAGTCGGTACGCGACACTGCCGGCTGGGGACGCTTTCGGACGGGGTCGACCGGGTTCGGCCCGTCCACCGTCCACTTCGCGGGCGCGGTTGAAGGCGCGGGACAGAAAGCTGCGGAGGTGGTTCACCGTCTGCGGACGGAGGCCCACTTTTTCGTTCGCATCTAGCAGGAGTCGCACATTTGCCGGCCGGACCGCCTTCAGTTGAAGCTGCGCGAGCGGCGATGGCAAAAGGTGCAACCGGATGCTGCCAGCAATGGAAGCGTGCGAGGCCAGACGACTCGCATAGTTGTCGAACCACCACTGGAGGAGTTGAGCGACCGTCCCACCGCCGTCGGCAGAGGGCAGCGCTCTGAGTCCCTCGCGTTGCCGGAGCGACTGGAGCTGGAGCTCCTCGGCCAGGCGCTGGGCTGCAGCCCTGGTATTCGGGGTCGCGGCCCGTGCCCTCCGCACGCCGGCCGCGTCGACCCATCGGGCGAGCCACTTGCCACGCGCGTTCTTCCGGGTCGATGCCATGCTTACTGGCCATCCTTTCGCGGTTCCCGCCGGCCGAGTGGCACCAACGTACCCCCATGGGGTTGCGCTGTTGCGAACTGACGAACGGCACTCGGGTCAAAGCGGAGGAGACCCGCGACGCGAAGGGAGGGAAGCTCACCTCGCTCGGCCGCGGCGTAGACCCACGACCGCGACGCCTTGAGGGCACGGGCATCCTCCCGCCAAGTCCACAGTTCCCACTCCCCTCTGCGCTCATCCATCGCGGTACCCTCTTCACTGCCCCTAGTCGGATTTCGAGTTACGGGGCTCGGGGACTGTGCGCGTGGCACAACGACCACCGGACACCAGAACCTCGTACCGCATGTGAAGAAGCATCTGCAGATAGCCGAGTGCGTGGGTTTTGGAGCATCGGCGTCTTTCTTGAGCGCCTCGACGACATAGGCGGGGAGGCGGAACCACGCGCCGGAGCTGGGAGATAACCTCGCGCAGCGCGTCGGCGTTGTAAGGCACGTTGAGCTGCGGGCGAAGGACGTCCTGCAGGATTTTAATCCTCGGGCGGCAACTTGACGTTCAGCTGCCGCATCCCCTGCTCATCTGTGATTCGAGATTTTCCCATGGTCTAAAACAACCCGAGTGAGACCTATATAGACCTTATATGGGACTTGCGGTCAAGAAAGAAGCGAAAAGCTCAAGCCGCAATGAGGAAGGGCCGGCTCGGATGCATGGCTGAGGGCCCTCCGGTGAAGGCACCGCATCAACCGCCGGCCTGTCACGCCGGAGGTCACGGTTTCCAGTCCCGTACTCCTCGCTAGCCAAGCATTTGTTTTACTTTCGAATTTGGCTTCTTTTTTTACGTCGCGTCGCGTTGGAAGGCGCTTGCAGCACTATGCAGCAAATGGAGCCCCGGAATCGTCGCATTCCGGGCCTCAAAACCCAAAGTGGAGCCGGTCGACTTCGCGCTGCAGGTAGTCCGGCGCGAGGTGTCCGTAGACGTTCGCGGTCATCCGCGGGTCACGGTGCCGCAGCACTTTCTGGACGACGTGCACCGCCGCGCCTGACTGCATGAGCAAGCTGGCCGTCGAGTGGCGAAGGTCGTGAAAGCGCGTCTTGCGCACTTGCGCTTTCGGCCAGAGCGCCGCGCCGTGCTTCGGGCAGCGCCGTAGCACGTTGTCGGCGGCTTGCTCTTCGTAGCGACACGCCGGCCGCCGGCACACGTGGAGGTAGCCCGTCACAATGCCCGCGCGCGCCCCATGGCCCGACGAAGCACGCCCTCCAGCCGCACGTTGGGGCCCAGCGTTTCCTTCCCATTGTGGCCAGTGAAGACCATCTCGGATGCAGAGGAGCGCAACGCCGCGGCTAGGAAGGGCACGAACTCGGCAGCTATGGGAATGACGTCGGCGTGGCCGCCCTTTGTGGTCTCGCGGTCCCCGCTGCGAGCCACCGTCAGAAGACGCCGCTCGAGGTCCACGTCCGTCTTCCGGAGGGCAAGCAGTTCCCCTTTCCGAAGCCCCGTGTAGATGGCCGTGGCGAAGAGCGGTCGCCACCGCGCCTCCAGCGCGCCTAGCACCAGAGGAACCTCCTCGAAGCGGAGGTAGTCCGGGGCGAGACGTCGAGGGACGCGCAGCGGGCGCACGTCCGTCACGGGGTTGAGTCCGGTCCACCAGCCACGCCGACGGGCGACGTTGAAAGCACGGGACAGGAAGCCGCGCAGGTGGTTGACCGTCTGCGGTGAAAGCCCCTCGGCGCGCTTCGCCGACAGAAAGTTTTCGACGTCTGGCGCGCGGAGTCGGCCGACGGGAATTTTGCCAAGTGCACTTTCCAAAAAGTGCTTGCGGATGACGTACGCGTCACTCCGCGCCGAAGACGCGTCAAGGCGAGTCGCAACCCAGCGCTGAAGCAGCTGCACGACTGTGCTGCCCCCACCTTCGGGCGTCACCGGCTCGAGACCCTTGCGCTGGCGCTCGGTCTGCCGTTCGACATCCTCTGCGAGGCGGCGAGCTTCGGCTTTCGTCCGTGCCTGGCTCGCCCGCTGCACCCACCGGCCATGCGCATCTCTCCAGCGGAGGTACCAGCGACCGGAGCGTTCGAAGACGCTAGCCATCTGGGAACTCTAGCGGGTGTCCGCGACGCCTGGCGGAGGGAAATTCGAACGGGAGGCCTCCACTTCCCGTCGAAAGGAGCCAACCGCGAATGATGGCAGGCTCGAACCGAAGTAAGCCGCCGACATGCAAGCAGGGAAGTTGCCCGGCCTCTGCGTGTGCGTAGACCCACGACCGGGAGACCCGAAGGTAGTTAGCAACTTCGCTGGCGGTCCAAAGAGGCTCCGTGACCATTTGTCGCCTATCCTTGTTTCTATGTGAGGTCTATTTGCGTCTCGTATAAGATTGACATCGCATGTGTCAAGTGCGCCTCGGTAACACACGAGATCACACCCGATTTCGCTCGCTGGTCGGGCTTCAAGCTCACCTGGTGGAGAACATCAGCCACGCGGAGTTCTCGTTCTGGAGGTGCCACTAGATTGTGCACATCGCTCCGAGCGCTCGGATAGCGTGGCAGTCGCTCCGGGGGAAGCAACTCAATGCGGCTATGCCCGTGCGGTGGTTCCAACGAGAACTGCGACTTCTGCGGTGGAAGCGGCCGCGTCGAGAATTCGGCGCCTGCCGCGGTCGTCTTGCCGCAGCGTGCGCAATGGAGGACCAAGATAGGGCCGCGTCAGGCCGAGTTCGCCCGCGGTCCAATGCCCGTGGTGCGGTATAAGGTCGAGACCAGCCTTCATGGTCACAAGCGCTACTGCCCAGCACTCGCCAAGAGAATGGCGGAGTCTCAAGCGAAGCGCGGCGAAGAGAGTTAGGCGACTCGCGTCCGAGAAAAAGACGCTTGTTCAGGCACCGCAGCTGCTTGTTGCTCCGCCCAAGAAACAAGAACGACGCTGGCTATGCGCCCGCTGTTCCAAGGTGAGGGGCGGACCCACCTTTCACTTCGGCTCCTGCCCGCTCACGCAGCCGTCGCCTCGGAAGGAGCCTCGGGCAGTCGCCTCGCGCTCTTTCGCCGACTGTCACCGAGCACAAGACCAAGGCAAGGATGACACGTTGTCCTTGTTTGGGCGAAGAGGTGATGAGCAGAGGCCTCGAGTTGTTAGAGGGCCCAGTCCGGCGCAGGAATATGACGGGCCAGGTTCCAGTGAACTGTCGGGGCTCGTCATTGGGCGCCGGGTTGCTTTGAGCCGCGTCATCGGGGGGCTCAAGTGTCGATACGGGCGGAGCGACGGACGACCATCGGTCGAGTCTTCATGGCAAGGCCAAGAACACCACGAGGTCTTCCTCGACCCGACGATTGCGAGTCACACATGGGCGGACACGACCCATAAGCGAAATCGGGTTCAGCAGGTTCGTTCATGCGGCTATCATCGAAAGTCGCACCGCCGTCTTTGGTGTATGCGCATCCTAGGTGCCGCGCGTTGAGAAACACGTGATTGCCCCATGCTGCGTGTCGGTTCATTCGTTGTGGTCGAAGGCTCCCGCGACGGGGTCGGCAGGCTGATCGCCGCTGACAAGCGGACAGCGGACGTCGAGTATCTTGTTTCGCCTGTTGGACCACAAGTCGAGCGCCGTGAGGTCCCAGTCACCAATGTTCACCCCATCGAGTTACCAGCCCAGACGGTCATCTTCTGGAATGACCCCGCCGCGTCGGGTGGCGCCAGGGACGTGTGGATGGCGCGGTGGCTGCGGCGGCACTGAAGGCCATGGAGGATCACTACTTCGTGCATTTCCCGAACAGCGCGTCCGAGAGGATTCCGGTCTCGCAGGTACAAGTCCGGTGGGCCCCACCCGCTTGAGGATCCGACGGAACTGCTCGCTGCTCGTGTTACGGAGTCCCCGTTTTTCGTAGCGGCCCGGAACGGCTTCTTCGGCCATCTTGCGCGGCAACGAGCGGGATTCGCCGGCATCACAGGTATCGCGGGGGCGTCGATCCAGTACCACCCGCATCAACTGCCGGTCGTAAGGCGAGTTCTCGCTGACCCTATCCAACGCTACCTGTTGGCCGACGAGGTCGGCTTGGGCAAGACGATTGAGCTGGGATGCCTGGTCCCGACAGCACCTGCTCGACGCCGGCGAACCTGCTCGGGTCTTAGTGTTCGTTCCGCGCCACCTGGAGGACCAATGGTGTGAAGAACTCGCGGACCATTTTGGGTTCGACGGCGAGACGCGCATCGGTGGTGCTCAGCTCACCAGAGCCATCACCAAGGACGTGCTCGAGGCGCTTTCGATACCCGAGCTTTTCTTGTGATCGACGAGGCGCATCAAGTCGCTCGGTGGGCGTGGTCTGGCGGACCCCTCCAAGAGTGAGCGCGGTATCGCATTGCTCGAAAGGTTGGCGGGGGTCGGCTCCGAAGGTCCTCCTGCTGACGGGGACTCCGTTGCTTCACGACGAGGATGGTTTCCTCTCGATGCTGCATCTTCTTGACCCACTTGGATACCCACTTGACGATCGCGAGGCGTTTCGTCGTCGCGTTCGGGAGCGTCAGACGGTTGCCGATGGTATAGCGGACCTTACCGACGACGCACCGGAATTGTTCGCACGAGAGGCGGCGACCCGCTTGTGGCCGCGTTCTCTGACGATCCAGAATTACGTCGCCTCGCATCGAAGTCCAGCAACTCGCGAATGCGGACCCCTGAGGCACCGAGCGGGTCGCCGCTCTTCGAATTCTCCGTTTGCATGTGACGGAGTGCTATCGCCTCCATCGTCGAATGCTTCGCACTGACGCGACGACCGTCAAGTCGCGCCGCTGTTGCCAACACGAAAGGGTATCGAGTGGCTTGAGGTCGAAGACCAAGCCCGCCAGTCCGCCGAAGGGTTTCTAGACGACTGGCGGGTTTCGCTTCCGAGTTCGGCCTCAGCGACGGAAGTGCAGAGACACTGCTCTTCGCTGACCTGGTTGCGGCGGCGCTTCTCGCATCCGCTGAGTACTTCATCGCGCCTCGAGGAGCGATTGGCGCTGCTGGCCACGAACCCCCAGGAGTAGCGTCGCCGATGAGCAAAGTCTTCCTGCGGCGTTGGTCGGAGACGCTGTTGGCGGAAGTCACTCGGAGGTCCGGGTCAACAGGCTTCCGCATGGGTGAGGTCCCAGAAGTCTGGACGTGCGATCGTGTTTGTCGATGACGCGCGGATCGCAGCAGGTCGTCTCGCGCGCATTAGCGGACCTGCTCGGGACCCGCAAAGTCGCCTGCACTCAGTTGAAGATCCCTCCGGACTCCAATCGTTTCGCGCGGTGCACGGCGGACGTCCTGGTTTGCGACGCGCCAGTGAAGAGGGTCTCAATCTTCAGCAGACTCGAGCAGCTTCGTCTTTTACGACATCCCGCTCGACCCTCTGAGGCTTGAACAACGGCTCGGGCGAGTCGACCGACTCGAGGGGATGAAGACGATTACGGATCCTCGGATTCCGTGGCCAAGGCGAATACGAAATCAAGTGGCAAGACTGTCTGGTGAATTCTGTTCGTTTGTTCCAGCGCTCTGCCGCGCCGCTCCAGTACGTCCTGGCAGATTCGGTCCGAGACCTTCGCAGGGAGTTGCTGCCAAAGGGTTCAGCGGCGTTCGATGAAGCAGCAGTCAGAATGGCTCATCCGACTTCCGGACTCGATGCTGAATTGCGTAGAATTCGGTCCCAAGAAGCCCTCGACTCGTCGAGTGGGACGTCGACCAAGAGGGTGCGCTCGTCGAGCGAATCCAGAACGCCGCCGACGCGGCGCAGGACTCGGGCCGCGAGGCATTCGGTGGCTGGCTCGAGCGATGCCTCCAGTACGAACGACGTGGAGCCGACGTCTTTCACTATGTCCATCGGCTTGGAGGACATCGACCGACTCTCGTTGCAATAACCGAGTCACTCAACGCTTTCAGGCCTTTCGCGACGCGCGCGCGGTGAAGCGCCCCGACGAACTCCCCTTGGCCCTTTCACATTCGATCAAGAGGTAGCTGAGACTGAAGACGCCGGACTCCTTCGAGTCGGTCATCCCTTCGTCGATGCCGTTGAGCAAATGGTGCGTGATCAGCGTCGGCACCGTACTGGGCCGGTGAAGTCCACCACCCGGCACGGGTCCGCGATCTTCTTCTTTCTCGGCCTCCACTTCGTCGTCGAAGCTCAACCCACGTCCTGCTGCCCCTTGTTGTAACGAGCACGCTCCTCGTGCGTGTGATCGCTGTGCCGGTGAGGACCGACCCCCGTCGCGTCGTTGGCTTTTGGAAGTCACCGTCTACGTAATGGTGGTCGTCAGCCGTGCCGAACTCGTTGTGCTCAACCGCCCCTACGCCGCTCGCAAGTCCGGCGGCACGGATATCAACGTTCGGACCGACCGCTGGGCTTTAGTCGATGAAAGAAGTCCGTTCCCCGACTGGGAGGAAAGGTGTCTGAGGGCGAGACGCACGGCGGAGGGTCACTTGAAGCACCAGCCCGACTTCGGCCAAGCGTGCCGGCGAAGCTGTAGACGATGTCAGACGGCAGTTCGAGGCGCTGGAGGGTACGACGAAGAGGCAGACTTCGCAGGCTATCGGGCGGCGCGCGCGCGGCCGAAGAGCGTGGACTTGAGCTAGAGCGCCTCGTTTCCGAAGCGGTCATCGAGGTCAAGCAGCCCGCGAGTAAGCGTGGACTCAGCTGGTGCCTTGTTCCTGTCGGCGACCGGTCTTGGAGATGAGACCGAGCGACACTGGCGCACGTCCAGGCCGCACTTGATGGCGTGCCCTTGCCGCAGAAGGCGTCGCTTCGCTTGTCGTGCGACTCGCAGACGCGGTCGCGGGCCTGGCCAACGGAGATGGCTCAGCAGGTGTAGCCGACGTCGCCGGCCTGCTCAGGCAGAGCCTTTTCCAACTGCAAGCCCGCGGAACCACTGCCGCACCAGTTGCGAGAGTGCCCGACGGTCCACCC
>CAVXCY010000009.1:0-11127 GCA_963760425.1 uncultured delta proteobacterium
AACGGCTGCAGCTTTTGCAGACGGCCAACCCGGGGCTGGACGAGACGGAGGCCGCGCGGCTGGCGCGGCTTCCCCCGGGCGTCCTCATCCGCGAGGCGCCCCTTGGCTACCGGCTCCGGGCGCAGGACGAGGTGCTCAGCGTCGACGCCGCGCCGGCCACCGCCGCCGCCCTGGCGCGGTGCCGTTTTGCCACCGCGCCGGTCGCACTGGAAGTCCGGGCGCCCGAGGGGCGTCTTCGGCGCGTGAAAGTCCCGTGATGCTTTGCTAGGGGGCGGTCCCCCCCAGGGGGGACATGCCCCGTTGCCGGAGGTACCAGCCAAGTGTCTTCCCGCCTCGCCGCCTGCTGCCTCGCTCTGCTTCTCGCCACCACGGCCAGGGCCGCCGACAAGGAAAAGGAGAAGGTCGGCAACTTCGTCCCCTTCGACCTCGCCGTCTGCTTCATGAAGCCCGCCACCGTCGAGGCGCCGGCGACGGACACCGCCCTCAGCGGGCTGTGGATTCTGGCGCGGCCCCTGGCCCTGGAATGCATGGCCGACACGCGCTTCTACGTCCCCGGCAAGTCACAGGCTTTCAAAATCACCCTGACCGTGAATGACGCAGGCTTCAGCCAAACCGTCGACTCCGACGGCCTGACGGCCTTCGGCAAGAAGTGCCTTCAGGACGCGGTGACGCGGGTGTCGCCGAAGCTGGCCCCCCTGCCTGCCGGCAGCAAGCCGGCGACGTTTTCGGAAAGCTGGCCAGAGCTGCCCCCCACCACCCAGGTGCGCTTCGGCATCAATGAATTCTCCGACGTCACCGGCACGGTGCGGCTGTCGCTTCCGGCCATGTGCTCCTGCTTCGCGCCCTTCGAGAAGGGCCCGGACCCAGCCGCCATCGGCCTGAAGGTGCAGCTCACCCAGGCCCCGGACAAGTTCAAGACACCCGAGGGCGGCCTGCCGCCGCCGGTGGTGGTGACGTTGGCCGACACGGCCCCGGCCGCGGTGAAGAGCTGCCTCGCCCCGAAGCTGACCGCCCTGCCCTACCCCAAGTCGACGTCTGACCAGATTGTGGTCCCTTATGAAATCACCTTCCTCAACTCGGTGGCCGACTCCACCGACACCGCCGCCCTGCCCGACTCGGTGCGCTTCGCGCAGCTGGACGCGATGGCCGTTCCCCGCGCGGCGACCTCGCAGCTGGAGCTGGACCGGAAGGTGAAGAGCAGCGACGCGTACAACTCCCTGGTGAAGCAGTACCAGGAGCTGGCCAAGAAGGACCCGAAGAAGGCCAAGGCGATGCTGAAGGACTTGGTGGCCAGCTGCAAGCAATTGGTGGCCCAGGACGAGGTCTACATCCAGGCGCTGGAGAGCGAGAGCAAGCTGCGCCAGGAGCAGCTCACCGTGGTGACGGCGCTGGGCGCGAAGAACGCGGCCTGGGCCCCCCTGGAGGCCGCCGCCAAGAAGACAGCTGGCGAGAGCGAGGCCCGGGTGAACAAGGCCAAGGAGCTCAAGGCGAGCGACGAGAAGGTGTGCCCGAAGGTCCACCTGTAGCGGGCCAAGGGGGGGACGTCCGGCCGCAACAGCCCCGGGGGGGGGGGAAGGCGCGCTAGGCCACTGCCTGGTTGTCGTTGGCTGCAGGCCACGTCCCGGCAGCCGCACCGACACCAGCTTACTGATGCCCGGCTCCTCCATCGTCACGCCGTAGAGCGTGTCGGCGATCTCCATCGTCCGCTTGTTGTGGGTGATGAGGATGAACTGCGACTGCTCGCTCATCTCGCGGAGCAGCTCGTTGTAGCGGCCGACGTTGGCCTCGTCGAGCGGCGCGTCCACCTCGTCGAGCAGGCAGAACGGGCGAGGGCTTGATGAGGAAGATGGCGAAGATGAGCGCCACGGCGGTGAGCGCCTTCTCGCCGCCGGAAAGCAGGGTGACGCTCTGCAGCTTCTTGCCCGGCGGCTGGGCGACGATCTCGACCCCCGGCTTCGACGGCCTGCCGTCTCGTCGGTCAGCACCAGGCCCGCCCGGCCCGCCGCCGAAGAGGCGCGGGAAGACGGCCTGGAACTTCTCGTTCACCAGCTCGAAGGTCTGCGGCGAAGCGCTCGCGGCTGGTGCGGTCGATTTTGGCGATGGCGCTCGCGCAGCTGGGCCAGGCTCGTCTCGAGGTCCCGCTTCTGCGCCGCGAGGAAGTCGTGCCGCTCGGCCAGCTCCTGGTGCTCGTCGATGGCGGTGAGGTTGATCTCCCCCATCCGCTCGACCTGAGCGCGCAGCTCGCGCAGCTCTCCTCCTCGGTGGCGTCGTCGAGCGCCGGCAGCAGGTGGAAGCGGTGTAGCTGGTGCGCCAGCTCGGTCTGGTGCCGGTCGCGCACGCCGTCCAACAGGTGCGTCAGTTCCAGCACCAGCTCGCGCTCCCGCAGGGTGAGCTGGCTCAGGCCCTCGGTGAGGTCGTCCAGGCTGGCCCTTTCTTCGCGCAGCCGCTGCTCCTCGGCGCGGACCCGCGCCGCACGGGCGGTATGGGCGTGCTGGCTACTCTCCAGCTCCGCGCGCCGGGCGGCCAGCTCCGCCTTGCGCGCCTGGTGCCCGGCCGCCGTCGCGGCGATGCGCGCCAGCAGTTCCCGGGCGCGCTCGGCCGCCTGGGCGTGCGTCTCCAGCAGCCGTGTGCTGCGGACGAGGAGCTGGTCGCGGGAGGCCACCGCCTCGGCCAGCGTGCGGCGGGCGGCCTCGCCTCGCTCGGCGTGGGCGGCGCGGCGGACCTGCAAGTCCAGAAGCTCGGCCTGGTGGGCCTCGGCCGAGGTGCGGAGCGACTCGATGCGCTCGGCCAGCTGCTTGACGCCCTCCTCGCGGGCGGCGCGCTCGGCCTGGGCGTGGGCCACCTCGCCCCGGGACGTCTCCTCCTCGCGCTGCACCTGCACCAGGCTGTGGTGCAGCCCTTCGGCCTCCAGCCCGGCGGCTGACAGCCGCTCCCGCAGAGAGGAAAGCTGCTCGGCCGCCCGGGTGAGGTCCTTTTCCAGGGCGCTCCGGTTGAGTTCCTCCTCGTGGTGGTGGCGCTGCAGGCCCTTCAGCACCTCCTCGGTGTGCAGGACGTGCTTCTGCAGTCCCAAGCCCCGGGTGACGGCTTCCTGGAAACGTTCCTCCAGCCCCACCAGCGCCTCGGCCAACTCGGCAATCTCGCGCTTCTTCTGAAGCGCCCCCACCGCCGGGCCCTCCAGCACCCCGCCGGTGACGGAGCCGTCCCGGCCCAGCACCTCGCCTTCCAGGGTGACGCAGGTGAAGGTGGCCGGGGCTGCTCGGGCCACCGCCCGGGCGGCGGCCAAGTCCTCCACCAGCAGCACGTCGCAGAGCAGCGCCTCCACCGCGGGGCGGAAGGCTGCTTCGGTGGACACCTCGGTCCAGGGCCACCGCCAGGACGCCGGGGATGCCCGACGGCGGCACGGGCCGGGCGAGGGAGGGGACCAACGCCTGCAACGGCAGGAAGGTGCTGCGCCCCTCGGCCAGGTTGCGCAGGTGGCCGGCCAGGGCGAAGGCCTCCTCGCTGCCCTCCACCAGCACGTGCTGCAGCCGGGCGCCCAGGGCGGCCTCGACCGCCTTCTCGAAACGGGCACTGGTGGTGACGACATCCGCCACCAGCCCGCGCACGCCACTCTTCCCTTCCGCCTCGGCCGCGTAGCGCATGACGGCGCGCACGCCGCGGTCGAAGCCCTCATAGTGGCGCTGAATCTCCTGTAGCGAGTGCAGGCGACTCCGGCGGTCGGCCAGCTCCTCGCCGGGCCGAGATGACGGCCACCTCGTGCTCGGCGAAGGCCGCCCGGGCGCGGGCCAGGCTCTCCTCCTCGGCCCCGCTGCGCTCGGCGAGCTCCAAAGTCAGCTGTCGGCTGCGCGTCACGGCGCGGGTGACTTCATTGCGCTCGCGGTCGAGGCTGGTCACCTGCGCCCGCAGCGCCTCCGCCTCGGCCTCCGCGCGAGCGTGCCGGCCGGCCAGCTCCTCGCGCTTCTGCGCGAGGTTGACCAGGTTGTTCTCGTGGTTGGCCACCCGGGCGGCCAGGCCGAGCAGCGTGAGGCGCTGCTGTTCCATCCGCCCGCTGGCCTCGGCCTGCATCATCTGCACCGCCTCCAGGCCCTCCTGCGCCCGCCGCAGCGCCGCCGACTCCTCCTCGGACGTCTCGGAGAGCGCGGCCAGTTCCGCGTCCAGGGCGAGGACGCGCGCGGCGAAGGCCTCCGCCAGCCCCTGCACTTCGGCCAGCTCCGCCCCGCTGGTCGCCTCCGTGCCTTCAGCCGCCTGCAAGTCCTGCTGCCAGTGGGCGAGGTTCTGGGCATCGCGCTGGACATCGGATTCCAGGGCATGCGCCGCCTCGCCCAGCGACTGAAGCCGCAGCGCCTCGGCGTCCAGCGCCGTGCGCTCCACGGCGATGGCGTCCTCCAGCGCCCGCACCCCCTCCACCGCCTCCTTCTCCGTGCCGCTCAGCGCCGACAGCCGTTCCGCCAGCTGCTTCTGCTCCGCCGCCAGGGCGAGCCAGCGGTGGGCGGCATGGTGCAGTTCAATCTCCTGCATCCGCGCCTTCAGCGTCCGGTACTTCTCGGCCTTGCGCGCCTGGCGCCCGAGGAGTCGAGGCGCTTCGAGAGCTCCGCCGACCAGGTCCGCCACCCGCAGCAGGTTGGCCTCGGTGGCCTCCATCTTCCGCTCGGCCGCCCGGCGCCGGGACTTGTACTTCGTCACCCCGGCGGCCTCCTCGATGAGGAAGCGGCGGTCCTCCGGCTTGGAGGACACGATCAGGCCGACGCGGCCCTGCTCGATGATGGAGTAGGCGCGCGTGCCCACGCCGGTGCCGAGGAACAGCTCCACGATGTCCAGCAGCCGGCAGGCCGTCTTGTTGATGAGGTACTCGGACTCGCCGGAGCGGAAGAGGCGGCGGGTGACGGTCATCTCCGGGAAGCCGGCGTACTGGGGCGCCAGGGCGTCGGCCGCCTCGACTCGAAGGTGAGCGACACCTCGGCCATGGACAGCGGCCCGGTGCTCTCGCTGCCGTTGAAGATGACGTCCTCCATGCCGCGGCCGCGCAGGTTCTTGGCGCTCTGCTCGCCCATCACCCAGCGGATGGCGTCGACGACGTTGGACTTGCCGCAGCCGTTGGGGCCGACGACGCCGGTGATGCCGTCGTCGAAGCTGAAGGCGCAGCGGTCCATGAAGGACTTGAAGCCGGTGATGTCCAGGCGCTTGATGCGCATTCGGGGCGTGGCTCCGCGGCGAGGGAGGGCTACTTTCCCACAGGTTACGCGCCACTTTCGGGGTGAGCAAGCAACACGTGACGTGACGTGGCGTGACACTCGGTGAATGGTCACGCACCGGGGGCGGGGTACCCTACTCGTTGGGCTGGACCGGCGGGGGGGCCGGGCGCGGCTCAATCCGTACTTTCAGGACGCGTGGCCCATCCGTCTCGGCCACCCGCACCTCCCACTCGCCCACGCCGGCGGCGTCGCCCGGCACCGGGACCCGGTTCAGCTTGGCCATCAGGTAGCCGGCGATGGTGGTGACGTCGCCGCCATCCACGTCGAAGTCCATGTCCAGCCGGTCGTGCAGTTCCTCCAGGGACGTACTGCCGGAGACCTCGAAGCGGCCCCCGGGCAGCGTCTTCACGTCCGCCGAGTGGCGCCCCAGCTTGGCCACGTCCCCCACCACCTCGGACACCACGTCGGAGACGGTCACGATCCCGGAGGTACCGCCGTGCTCGTCCACCACCACCGCCAGCTGCCGGCGGCGCTTGCCGAATTCGGCCAGCAGCTGGTCGAGGGTGACGTTCTCCGGGACGAACAGGACGGGTCGCTGCACCTGCGCCAGGCTCTTCAGCTTCCCTTCGGCCAGCAGGACGAAGAGGTCCTTCACGTTCACCACGCCCTCCACCTGGTCGAGGTTGGCCCGGCACACCGGCATCCAGGTGTGCCCGGTGGCGCGCGCCTCGGCCACGTTGTGCTCGAGCGACTCCTCGAAGTCGAGGTAGCGGACCTCGGTGCGGGGAACCAGGATCTGCCGGGCCGTCTTCGCCGTCATGGCCAGCGCCCGCTCCAGGACTTCCGCCCGGGTGCTGTCGATGGTGCCGATCTCCGCGGCGGAGGCGAGAATAATCCGCAGCTCCTCCTCGGTATGCGCCTGCTCCTGGCCCGGCCGGGCCTGAGCCCCAGAAGCCGCAGCACGAAGCCGAGGCCCCGGTTCACCAGCCACACCCCGGGGAAGAAGAGGACGTACAGCGCCCGCATCGGGCCGGCCACTGCCATGCGCCGTGCCCTCCGCCTGCTGGATGGCCAAGGCTCTTGGGGACCAGTTCGCCCAGCACCAGGTACAGGACGGTGACCAGTGCGAAGCCCACCAGCACCGAGAAGGTGGGTGAGCGCGGCCAAGAGCGCCGGCCGCTCCTGGCACGAGCGGCCGCGAGAGCGCGCCCGAGTGTCCGCCGAACGCCGGCTCGCCCACCCAGCCAATGCCCAGCGAGGCACAGCGTCACGCCGAACTGGATGACGCTTAGGTAGGGGGTCGAGGTTCTCGATGATGTGCAGAGCAGAGCGCAGCCTCCGTGCGGCCCGCGTCGGCCAGCGCGTCCGCAGCCGCGCTGGGCGCGGACCTTCACCAGCGCCATCTCGGCCAGCGACGAAGAAGGCGTTGAGGACCAGCATGAGGCGCCACCGCGATGGCGATGTGCCATGCGGCCGCCCTCACAGCAGGCTCTCGTACTCCGGGTCGCCCTTGAGCGCGTCGAACATCGGGTCGGTCGCCAGCCAGCCCGACACCTTGGCCCGGTCGAGTTCCAGCGACCGTCTTGAGGGCGGCCAGCGAGTCGGGCTTCTTCGCCCCACAGCGCGTAGAGCGCCGCCAGGTTGTAGTGCAGCAGCAGGTCGTCGGCGTTCAGCTCGCGCGCCCTGCCGTAGGCCCGCTCGGCCTCGGCGTAGAAGCCCTTCTGCGCGTAGCAGATGCCCAGGTCCAGGTGGGCCTCGAAGTTGTCCGGCTCGAGCCGGACCACCTCCTTCAGCTGGGCGATGGCAGCGCGGTAGTCGCCCTCGTCCATCAGCAGCGCGGCGAGCTCGTGGCGCGGGAAGGCGTCCGGCGGGATCCAGGTCGATGGCCGTCTTGAGCTCGGTGACGGCCTCCTCCACCCGGCCGTGGTCGGCGTAGGTGAGGCCGAGGTTCAGGTGGGCGTCCGGGTACTCCGGGTCCAGGTCGATGGCCTGGCTGTAGGCCGGCGACGGCAAATTCCGGCCCGTGGGTCGAGAGGAAGCAGGCCAGGTTGTAGTGCGCGGTGGCGCTGTCCGGCTCGAGCTTCAGCGCGGTGAGGTATTCGGCCAGCGCCTCGCGGTACAGCTTCTTCTCGGCGTACACCGTGGCCAGGTTGTCGTGGGCGTGGGCCGAGTCCGGGTCGAGGTCGATCGCCCGCTTGAACTCCCGGATGGCCTCGTCCAGCCAGCCGCGGTCGGCGAGCTCGATGCCCCGGGAGTTGTGCTCGTCGGAGAGCGCGATGTTGTCCTTCTCGCGTGCCATGGGCGCTCAAGGGGGGAAAGCGGACAGTACTTAAGGGGGGCGCCCACACCGATGCAAGGCGCGGCCGTCGCCCGGGCGCCTCGGGGGGCGCTCCACCTGGTCGAAAGCAGCCCCATCCCGCGCCGTCGCGGGCGAGCCGCCGGCTTCCGGGCGGGGCGTGCGCCTCCCCTTGGGGACTCTACTTTCCGGTGGCCTTCCGTTTGCGGATGCGCCGGCGCTTCAGCACGCCGCGCTTCAGCTTGGCCCGGTTCTTCAGCTTCTTCTTGCTGCGGTTGGTCTTCACTCGGGTGGCCATGGGGCCAGGCTCCTTAGCACAGCCTTCCTGGGGGCGGGGTGCCTTGCGCCTGGCCCCCGTGGCCGGTAGGGGAAGCCTGCCATGCTGACGCCTGCCATGCTCGAGAAGCTCAAAGGCATCGAGCGCCGCTTCGACCGGCTCACCGCCGAGCTCTCCAGTCCGGAGACGCTCGCGGACTCGGTCAAGTTCCGCAAGGTGGCCAAGGAACGCTCGGACCTGGAAAAGCTGGTGGAGACGTTTCGCACTTACCGGCAGGTGAAAGGCGACGAGGAGGAGCTCGACGCCTGGCTCAACGGCAACGACCTGGAAGCCCGGGAGATGGCGCGCAAGGAGCTCCCGGCACTGAAGGAGCGCCGCGAGGCGCTGGAGCAGGCGCTGCACCTGTTGCTGCTGCCGCGGGACCCCAACGACGACAAGGACGTCATCCTCGAGGTCCGCGCCGGCGCCGGCGGAGACGAGGCGGGCCTGTTCGCCGAGGAAGTCCTGCGGATGTACCTGCGCTACGCCGAGCGAAGGGGCTGGCGCACGGAGCTCTTGGACGTGAGCCCCGGCAACGCCGGCGGCCTCAAGGACGCGAGCGCCGTCATCTCCGGCGACGGCGTCTACTCGGCTGGCTGAAGTACGAGTCCGGCGTGCACCGCGTCCAGCGCGTGCCGGCCACCGAGGCGCAGGGGCGCATCCACACCTCCACCATCACCGTGGCGGTGATGCCGGAGGCGGAGGACGTCGACGTCCAGCTCAACCCGGCCGACGTCGAGATGCAGGTGATGCGCTCCACCGGCGCCGGCGGCCAGAGCGTCAACACCACCGACTCGGCGGTGCGGCTCACGCACAAGCCGACCGGCATCGTCGTGAAGTGCCAGCAGGAGAAGAGCCAGACCAAGAACCGGGCCATGGCGATGAAGATGCTGCGGGCGAAGCTGTACGAGATTGGAGCAGGAGCGGCAGGCCACCGAGCGGGACGCCCGCGCCGGAGCCAGGTCGGCACCGGCGACCGGAGCGAGAAGATCCGCACCTACAACTTCCCGCAGGACCGCCTGACCGACCACCGCATCGGCGTCACCTGGCACAACCTGCCGGCGCTCATGGACGGCGGCATCGACGACGTGGTCGACGGCCTGCCGCACCTTCTTCCAGGCCGAGCTGTTGAAGGCGGAGGGCGTGGGGGCCAGCCCCGGCGCATGAGCGAGGCCCCGTGGACGGTCCGCCGGGTGCTCGGCTGGACCACAGCGCACTTCGACAAGCGCGGCGTGGACGCCCCGCGGCTGGCCTCGGAGTTGCTGCTCGCCCACGTGCTGGGCCTCAGCCGGGTGCGCCTCTACACGGACCTGGACCGGCCGCTGGACCGGGCCGAGTTGCAGGCCTACCGGGAGCTGATTGCGGCCCGCGTCGCCGGGACGCCGGTGCAGTACCTCACCGGCCGGCGCGACTTCTGCGGACGCAGCTTTCAGGTGGACCCGCGTGTCCTCATCCCTCGGCCGGAGACGGAAGGACTGGTGGAGGCGGTGCTGCGGACGTTGCCTACGGCCGGCCCGGTGCGCCTGTTGGACGTGGCCACCGGCAGCGGGTGCATCGCCGTCACCCTGGCCGCCGAGCGGCCACTGGCGACGGTGGTGGCCACCGACATCGACGAAGGCGCCTGTGCATTGGCCCGGGCCAATGCCGAGGCCCACGGCGTGGGACCCCGGGTGCAGGTGCGCCAGGGGGACCTCTTTGCCGCCGTGGCCGGGGAGGCCCCCTTCGACGTCGTGGTGAGCAACCCGCCCTACGTGCGCACCGCGGAACTCCCCGGGCTGCAGGCCGAGGTGCAACGCGAGCCGAGACTGGCGCTGGACGGCGGGCCGGAGGGCCTCAGTGTGCTGTCCCGGGTGGTGGAGGGGGCCTTCGGCTTCCTCGCCGCGGGGGGGCTGCTGGCGCTGGAGATGGGGGACGAGCAGGGGGAGACGGTCCGGAACTTGCTCCGGCAGCGGGGGTATGAGGCAGTGCGCACCGAGCAGGACTTCGAGCGGCGTGACCGCATGGCGTTCGGGACACGCCCCCGCGGCTGAGGGCCCGCACTTCGCGGCGACAGGGAGGAACGACGGCGTGGACCGAATCCTGGTGGAGGGCGGGCGGAGGCTGGAGGGCGAGGTGACGGTGTCCGGAGCGAAGAACGCGGCCCTGCCGCTTCTGGCCGCCGGGCTGCTGGCGGAGGGACCCAGCACCTTCCGCAACGTCCCGGACCTCGCCGACGTCTCGACGCTGCTGCGCCTTCTGCGCACCATGGGGGTGGACGCCCAGCGCCTGCCCGGGGAGGACCGGCACGTGGTGCGGGTGCATGCCGTCAACGGCATCACCGCCGAGGCGCCCTACGAGCTGGTGCGCACCATGCGCGCCACGGTGCTGGTGCTCGGCCCGCTGCTCGCCCGCTACGGCCACGCCCGGGTCTCGCTCCCGGGGGCTGCGCCATCGGCGCCCGCCCCATCGACCAGCACCTGAAGGGCCTCGCGGCGCTGGGGGCGGAGATTCAGCTCGAGCAGCGGCTACGTCGAGGCCCGGGCGAGGCAGCTCCGCGGCGCCACCGTGCGCTTCGACATGGTGACGGTGACCGGCACCGAGAACCTCATGATGGCGGCGGCGCTGGCCGAGGGCGACACGGTCCTGCGAGAACGCCGCGCGCGAGCCGGAGGTCGAGGAGCTGGCGCAGGTGCTCAACAAGATGGGCGCCCACATCGACGGCGCCGGCACCGACGTCATCCACATCGAGGGGGTGAGCCGGCTGCAGCCCGTCGACCACGCCATCATCCCCGACCGCATCGAGGCCGGGACGTTCCTGGTCGCGGCCGCCATCACCGGCGGCGACGTGCTGGTCCGGGGCTGCGCGCGCCGAGCACCTGGAGGCGCTCCTCGCCAAGCTGCGCGCGGCGGGCTGCACGATCGCGACCGCCGAGGCGCGGCCTGCGCGTGCCGCGGCCCAGAGCGTGCCCCGGCCGGTCGACATCCCGACCAAGCCGCACCCCGGCTTCCCCACCGACATGCAGGCCCAGTTCATGGTCTTGCTCACTGTCGCCGCAGGGCCCAGCGTGCATCTCGGAGAACGATCTTCGAGAACCGCTTCATGCACGTGCCGGAGCTGCAGCGCATGGGCGCCGACATCACCGTGGACGGGGCGCACGGCGGTGGTGAAGGGCGTGCCCACGCTCTCCGGGCGCCCCGGTCATGGCCACCGACCTGCGCGCCTCCGCCTCCCTGGTGCTGGCCGGACTGCGCGGCCGCAGGGCACCACCGAGCTGCCGCGCGTCTACCACCTCGACCGCGGCTACGAACGGCTGGAGGTGAAGCTGTCGCAGCTGGCGATACAT
>CAVXCY010000010.1:0-255965 GCA_963760425.1 uncultured delta proteobacterium
CCCGAACAGCTCCTGCAACGCCGCGCCCGAGGCCCACCCAGCGATGTCATACAACGGCGACGGGGAACACAGCCGGCTGCAGATCAGCGCCGCGACCGCCTCCCCGACCGACAGCTGCTGGCGCCCGCGTTGCGGCAGCGCCCGATCGATCGTGGCGATCAGATCCAGCTCTGAGATGAAGTGCCAGGCCAATAACAGCGGCCCGACCTCCCGGCGCACCCCGACCAGCGGCGGATCAAGCCGCGCGAAGGACCCCATCAGCTGCTCCAGTTGGCCCGACGCCTTGAGCTCGTCCTCACGCCCCAGCGTCCTCAGCACACGATGGCGCACGCGCCCGTGCTCATCGCGATACGCCTGCACTAACCGCAGATACACATAGCGCTTGCTGCCCCGGCGCACCGCGTGACGCTTGACATACATGTTGGCCCTACACTAACGGCCGTCGCGGACGGAACGTGCACGCACAACCAAAGGAACTTCTGCGGCAATTACCGCGAACCCGTCTGTCCAATGTTGGCCCTACGCTGCGCGCGCATCGAACCGTGCCGCCAGTCAGCATCGGCCCACAATGCCAACAACCACCGCCTCATGCGCGCACCAGCCCGCGCGCAAGCGAGACGCCCTAGCGTTTCTTCATGCGGAAAATGGGGCTAGTCGAGCGGCAAACCCGCCCACGGTAGCCGCAGTCGTGACAATCCCTACTGTGTCGCGCGGGATGCACTGGGTGCGAGCGTCGCGTCGCTCGCTCCTCCCCGAGCGCAGCGGCCGGGCCGACTCCGTCGCCGCTAAGCCGTGACGAAACAGTGCGTCGACGACCCGGCGCGACTGCAATTGTCCGGTTGCGACAGTCCGGGCGGTGCCGGCGAAGCTGCTGCTCTCGTGCTTGCTGCCGTCGGGATCTCGGCTAGCGCCGGAGCCGATCAGCCGATCAGGCCGCTGGCGATGGCGAGAGTGCTGCATCGCCCCGGCGGACGGGCAGCCGTGATCGCGGTGGTCGGCGTGGCTCTTGGCGTTCCAGAGGAGCAGCGTCGGATAGCCCGATCGGGTCAATCGAGATTGCTGTAAGTAGCCCGATGCAGCCGTCTGATGAATCCGACCGAGAGTGCCCCTACTCGCGCAAAGCAGGTGCCACTGAGGAAGCCGATGCTGGCGGCAGCGGCGCCTGCGTTCCTATGCAAGACGGTGAGCCCGGGGCGAGGGCGCCCTGGTGCTTGTCGATTCCACGAGCGATGGCGGCATGAATGGCGGCCTGGGCCCGAAGGCCCAGGCCCGCGGCAGCGCGGCAGACGGGCTGTGCGACAGGCTCTCCGTGGGCGCGCTCGTGGCATAGGGGACGACCGTCACCGGCCACCTGGCCATCCTGTTCGGCCTCCTGTGGGACTTCTTCGGCGCGGTGCCCACCATCCGCAGGGCCCGCGTTCCGGGTGTACATCGTGCTGGCTGGGACGACACGGGCTGTGCTCATCCTGGCCCCGTGGCCCGGCGTGCAGGCGGCGCGCGCGTGGCGAAGTAGGCGACGACGGCCCGCGCCAGCCCGCCCGCGATCACCCACTGGCCCCTGGTGCCGGCGGCGATCGACGCCTCGAACGGGTCGGTGATGAACAGCGGCTCGATCAGGGCGCCGGGCATGCGGCTGGGGGTGGTCACCCAGCCGGCCTTGGCCGGGCCGAGCAGGGTGAGGTGCCCGTACGCCGCCGCCTGTGCGTTGACGGCCGAACCGAGGCTCGTGTCGGAGGTCACCCCCTCGTCGGGGATGCCCCACCCCAGGGCGTTCATGGCGGCCAGCACATCGTTCTGGACGAGCCTGGCCAGCCGCAGGTTGGCGGCGGCGAACGGCCGGACGCCGTCATAGCCGGTGACCGAGCCGGCGTTGCCGGGCCCACCGGCATCGAAGTAGATTCCGATCAGCACGCTGGCCCGCGCGTCGTTGGCACACACGTCCCGCGCGGTCACGTCGTCATGAGAGCCGTCGGGGGTGAGGATCCCGCCCGACGTGTCGCCGCGGCCCAGGCGGATCACCGACGTGTCGCGCGTTCGGGAAACGACGACCCGGAAGCCGGCCCGGCGGAGCACCGTCATCGTGTCGAGCTCGACGGGAAGCGTCTCCCGGGCCTCGCACACCCCACGGCCCGACGTGGTGGTGCCGACCGCGCCCGGGTCGCGGCCCCCGTGGCCGGCGTCGAGGAAAACCGTGAGGTTTCGCGCGGCGCCTATGGGCGGGAAGGCGACACATGCCCCCGGCGCAAAGACGGAAGGATCGACCGACTGACCGGCGGCCGCGGCGGGCGAAGCGTTCTCCGCAGGCGGGGCGGCGTGAGATGGCACCGGGGCACGGGCGGCCGCGAGCCGCGGCCCCGCGCGATGGGACGCGCCCCCGCACCCGGCGCCGCTCAGCGCAACGGCGATGAGCGCCAGTAGCCGCTTCAGGGGTCCCACGGGTCGCATCATGTGCCGCTACAGGTAAGGCGGCACGGTCACGAACCGGTAGCCGCGGACGCGGATGGCAGCGATGATCCGAAGGAGCGCGTCGGCGTCCAACGTGGAGTGATCAGTGGGGTTGGCGCCAACGTGCATGAGGATGATCTCTCCCGGCGCCAGGTACGACAGAGCCCGCGCGAAGACGCTGTGGACCGACTGACCCAGCGACGTGCCCTCCCAGCCGAGCGTGTCGACGGTCCAGCCGACCGCCATGTACCCGAGACGATTGACGGCGGTCACTCGGCTGGGGTCGCTGGACCCGTAAGGAAACCGGAAGAGCCGGACCGGCGGGCGCCCGGTGGCGTGCCGGATCGCCGCCGCAGCCTCCAGGACCTCGCCGGGGACGCTCTGCGGCGAGAGCCTCAGCAGGTCCTGGTGGTCGTAGGTGTGGTCACCGACGGGATAGCGGGCGGCGATCCGCCGCGCCCAGAACGGATACAGCTTCGCCCACCGGCCGGTCATGAAGAACGTGGCGGGCACGCGCGCGCGCCCCAGCGCCGCCAGGATCTTCGGCGCCCCGGCATCGTCGGCGCCCGCGTCGAAAGTCAGGGCCACCACCCGGCGAGAGGTGGCGAGCCGGTCGGGGATCTGTCCGGCAAGCATGCGATGCACGACGTCCGCGTTGACAGCCGGCGCCGGAGGGCGCGCTGCGACGGCCGACGCTGGGGGGTGCGTCGGGCTGGTCTCGGTGCTCGACGACGCAGCGGCGGCGGTATGTGAGCCCGGGGTAGCGTGGGCGCCTCCGCACCCGGCAAGCACAACCGCGGCGATTGCCGCACCCAGCAACCTGCGTCTACCCACCAACCTCATTATCCGCCAGGACGGAACCCGGACGGAATGAGAATCCCCAAGAACATGGATGAGCACTCAATTGCTGCTCGCCACAGCCGGGCCGGAGTCAAGCCGCTCAAGGCCCACCCGAGGATACGATCTGCCTAGGCAACCTGTGGCGTCGCGGCGCCGGCCACCGACGAACGCTTTCGCGTGAACTCGACACTCAGCCACGATGATGGCTCGCTGCTGAGTTGGTCGAGTTCCGCCAGTCTCGACGACGCTGCTGTTCTTGAGCAGACCGAGCGACGTCGTGGCCGCGGCGTCGGGCTGTCGGATTCCGGGGGAGCGGCAGCTGCCTGACGGCTCCCGGCCGGGTCGGTGGTTCGGTAGAGCAGGTCGGTCAACGATCTGCTCTCGAAGGGAGGGAGCTATGTCTTCTCCACAGCTGCTCGACGTGACCGGTCGGCGTCGGTCGCCGGCGGCGATGCCGGGCCACAACGCGGGCCACGCGCCCCGCAATAAGGGGATGGTGTATCCGGCGGATCCGCCGACGGTCGATGAGATCGTCGCCGTGATGCGCAGGATCGCCGTCCGATCGACACGGGATCAGGCTCCGCGCGCTGATCGTCGTGCTGTGGCGCGGCGGGCTACGGATCCAGGAAGCGCTGTCGTTGATCGAGTCCGATCTCGACCCGCGCCGCGGCGCGATCCTCGTGCGCCGGGGGAAGGGCAACAAGCGCCGGGAAGTCGGGATGGATGCCTGGGCCTGGAGCGATCACCTCGCGCCGTGGCTTGCGTGCCGGGCCGAGTTGCCCGTCAGCGCGCTGTTCTGCGTGATCGACGGGCCGACGCGCGGGCGGCCGTGGTCCGCGACCGCCGCACGTGGGGAGCTGCGCCGATATGCGCTCGCAGCCGGTGTTCGGCGCAGGTTCGCGCCGCATCAGCTCCGCCATGCGCACGCCGTCGAGCTTGCCCGTGAGGGGGTGCCGCTGCCGGTCATCCAGCGGCAGCTCGGGCATTCGTACGTCTCGACCACCAGCGTCTACCTGCAGGGCATCGATACCGAGGAGATCATCGGGACGATCCGCGCGCGTCGCGCTCCGATGATGCACGTCAGCGCCGGGCTCGAGCTCTGAACCGATCGCAGTCGGTCCGTCGACTGGGAGCGCCCTGAGGGCACTCCCGGTCAGGCCCTGGAAACCGCACGACGTGGCCGCATCACGGCCTTGCAGCAGCGCGCCCGGTGTCCGGCGACATGGCCGGTCGTGCTCAGATGCAGCAGCGCGGTCGAGACTGCTTCAGGTCGATCCAGGCAGCACTCGGACCCGGCATAGGCATGACGTGGGCATTCCATCCATAGCGTCTGACCGACTGTCGCGCCGAGTACCGCACTGCTGTCGAGGCGGGTCTGGCCCGACGTTTCTAGCGGACCCACGACGTGGTGTTATCGGACCCAGAGTTGGTCGAGTAGGGCGCCCCACTCCGGGTTGTATTGGTAGTTGGCGACGCGGTGGGAGACAAAGTCGATCGTGCTTGGGGTGACGAGCGACACCATCGGCGCCTGATTGGTGAACTGCCTGTCGGCGTCGGCCCAAAGGCCCGCGGAGGCGGGCGAGTTGGCCGTGTCCGCGGCGAGCGCGCTGCGGACGGTTGCGTCAAATCGGGGGGCGCAGAACTCGGCCCAGTTGGCGTTGTTTGCGGAGTCCGGGATGAAGCTCTGGCAGGACTGATATTGCGGACCGAGGAACTCCGACGCGGCTGGATATGCGGGTGGATAGCTGAACAACCCGCCCTGGATCTTTGCGCGGGAGTCGCCCGGCTGGAAGGACTTGTCAGTTGCGGCGACCGTCCGCAGGCGGGCGTGGTAGCCGAGCTGGTCCAGTAGCGATACGAGGTAGCGCCCGACTGGGGTCAAGTTGGTGACGAAGAGGTCGTACGTCGGTGAGGTCCAGATCGTGATTCGGGCTCCGCGTGTCCTGGAGGCGGCGATCAGGTCGCGGGCTTTGGGAAGGTTTTGTGACCGCCAGCGCCCGTCGGCCGACCGGTCGAGCGTGTAGGGGCAGTAGCGCTGGTACCCGGGGACGTACGGCGGCAGCAATTGACAGGTGGGGTGCGAGTCCAGGCCGACCAGGCTTGCGACCTTGGCGCGGTCGACCGCGTAGTTGATCGCGCGTCGCACCCTGATATCACTGAACGGCGCCACCCGCGTGTTGAGCCACAGCACGACGGTTACATCGTTGGGGTTAACGTTCAGCTGGCCTGCGAAACGGGTCTTCAGTTCGCCGAGGCGGTCAGCCGGCGGCGGGTCCAGCTCGGGGTGAGGAGCGCCTCGGCGCCCGGCGGGAAGCTCCGCGTGAGGACCGACCACGGGTAGTACCAGGGCCGCAGGTTCAGATCGCTCGCCGGGTAGCCGTCCTGGCCGCCGAGCGAGTTCCAGAACCCCCACTGCTTGAGGTTCTGGCTGCCGTACTGGCCGCCGACGTGCATCGCGTCGTCGAGGTCCCACGCGCTCGCGCCGGACAGGCCGGCGCTGATCGCCTGGACCATCATGTCCCCCATCCACACGCCGTAGTCGAACTCGGTGATGTGGGGCTGGCTGTCGACGAACGGGGTGGCCCGCGGGACACTCGGGTCGAGCAGCGGGGCGAGGCGGCGGATGACATCGGGGGTCATCCGGGCCGAGAAGGGCGAGATTTGCCGCGCGGTCGTGCCGACCTCACCTTCGAAGTACGGCTTGTCCGGCGAGTCGACGTAGTCGATCTGCTCGCGGCGCACACGCATCTGATCGCCATAGACGCCGTTCTCGAGCCCCCAGATCGTCGCGTAGCGGTGAGAGTCATAGGCGCCGATCACCGTCCGGCTGGTCTGGAGGGTCGCTGTCAGCCACGAGTCGCCGCCGAGGGGGTTGTCGGTGTCGAGGCCGCTGCGGCGGTCGAGCGCCTGCGCCGCCGCTGTGTCATCCCACGAGTTCGCGTTGTCGGGGCCGACGAGCTTCAGCCAGCTCGTCATGCCGAGCGTCGCGAACTCGCCGTTGAGCGAGGCGGCGAGCGTCGACCAGCAGCTGAATGTGCACGAGCCGTAGTTCGGCTCGTTCATGAGGTTGTAGTAGCGGATGACGGTGAAGCCGTCGACGTCGTGGAGCTGCTGGAGGAAGCCGGCGGGGATGCGCGTGTCGCCGCCGATCGCGGGGTTCCCCCAGTCGCCGAGCACGACGGTGACCCCGCGGCTCTGGGCGTAGCGGAGGATCGTGAGGAGCTGGAGGACGTGCGGGTCGCTCCACTTGTAGATCGGGTTGTGGGCCGCGTCGTAGCCCCCGAAGTAGGTCGAGGCCGGCTCGACGACGCGGATGAACCCGGGGTGCATGAAGTCGAGCCGCTGAGCGATCAGGTTCCACTGGGCGGGAGTCGGCGTGAACGAGTCGTAGGGGTCGACCTCGACGCCGAGGCCCATGAACGGGGCCTGGGTCGCGAGCTGGTCGCCAGGGATCGTGACGATCGGCGGCCCGGCGGCCCGCGCGGCCCCGGCACCGGCACCGGCACCGGCAGCGAGCAGCGCGCCAACGACGAGGACGAGCACGAGTCGGAGCCGGCCGCGGCCTACCCACCGCGTGTCACGCGCCCGCCGGGCGAGGGCCACCATGAACAGACTTCTACCGCCTGTGCCGCGCCGGCGCCACAGCGAACCGGTCCCGCACGGTTTGTTGCGTGGCAACGCTCACGCGCCGGCATCGTCGGCGCCCGACCCCTTCATACGGGCCGTCTTGTACGAATGAACCCAGAGTGCGGCCATCGAGCCGACGAACACGCGGCACTGAGGCCGAAGGCGGCGAGTCAGTCGCGATGACCGTCGCCGGATTCGTCGAGGCGCCGAGCGCCACGACGGGGCGGATTCGGTCGCCCACGCGCGACGGAGTCGTCAGCGGCGGGCACATGCCGACGGCAGCGACACACTCGGGTTCGAGCTCTTCGTGCTGCGCCTTCGCGAAATCAACGATCGAATAGACAGGCTAGGTCGTCCGCTGCTCCCGATGCGAAGCGACACACGCGACCGCAGTTGCGTATCGCATGGTGAGGGCGCCGGCGCCGCGACCGCCGACGATCGCTTTGCTCGTCGCGGCCGGCCGCGAGCTGGCGATACCGTGCGGGCGCTGTGCGGCCTTGGAGCAGCGATGCTCCCGATCACCCACGGGGTGTCCGGCGGTCTCGAGACGCCCGGCACGAGCACGCGGGGAGCCGAGCGGATCGGCTCCCGCACCCACTCGAGCTCCCCGGTGCACGTCCCCAGCGCAGGTCGCGTCGGCGCTCACGCTCGGAATCCGAAGCAGCTCACAGAGCTTCTTGAGCTGCGTAGCATTCCCGGCGGGTCAGGCGAGGGGCGCGAACGACACGCTCGACGGGGCTCTGCATCTCGCGACCCCCGTCAGCGACCGGCGATTCTTCCAAGCGGCGCGCAGACTCAGCCCGTTGCGAGTAGCTCAGGACGCGCCACCGCCGGCGGACCGGCGTGGCGCGAAGTGCGCGGCGGCAAGCTGGACTTCGAGGGCTGTCGGTGGTTTGATCATCAGGTGGTCGCTGCAGTGACCGTGAGGGGAGTGTCCGCGATCGACGGTTTTTTTCGCCGAGAGTCGGCTGGGAGGAGCGCGAGTCGCGCTGGCGGAGGGCGCGGTTCGGCACCGACTCGTAGCGGTGTTTGCGGGTGGCTGCGCACCCGGCGGTCGGCTAGTTCACTTTCCCGGAGCGGGTGTCGCGCTGCGCTCGGCGCAGCGTTGGCTGCTGAGCCTGGCGGCCGTGTTTCAGAGAGCCTTGGTTGAGTGGAGGTTGAACGATGGGTGTAGAGGACAAAGCACCGTCCGCGGCTGAGGTAGCCGGGGCTGGAGTGTCGGAAGCGCAGATCGCGGTTCACTGGCGTGAGGAGGAGTACTACCCGCCGCCGGAGGCGTTCGTCGCGCAGGCGAACGCAGCCGACCCGGCGATCTTGGAGCGGTTCAGCGAGGAGCACTTCCCGGACTGCTTTACCGAGTACGCCGAGATGCTGACGTGGGATCGCAAGTGGGACACGATTCTCGATACGAGCGATCCGCCGTTCTGGAAGTGGTGGGTCGGGGGGCGGCTGAACGCGTGCGTGAACTGCGTCGACAGGCACCTCGAATCCCGCGGCGACAAGAACGCGTTCATCTGCGTGCCGGAGCCCGAGGAGGAGGCGATCCAGGAGATCACCTACGCGGAGCTGCACCGCCGGATCAATGAGTTCGCGGCGCTGCTGAAGGACTTCGGCGGCGTGAAGACCGGCGACCGCGTCACCTTCCATCTGCCGATGCTGCCTGAGCTGCCGATCTCGATGTTCGCGTGCGCTCGGATGGGCGTGATCCACACGGAGGTGTTCGGCGGGTTCGCAGGCGCCGCGTGTGGGCACCGGATCGCTGACTCGCAGAGCAAGATCCTGGTCACGATCGACTCCTACTACCGCAATGGCGAGCTGATCGACCATAAGGTAAAGGCCGACGAAGCGATCGAGGCTGCCCGTAAGGAGGGGATGGAGATCGAGAAGGTGCTGGTGTGGCGCCGGCGCCCGGGCGAGTATCACTCGCAGAGCCCGATGGTCGAGGGGCGCGACTTCTTCGTCGATGAGCTGCTTGATAGCTATCGCGGGCAGCAGGTCGAGCCGGTGTCGATGCCGGCGGAGGCGCCGCTGTTCCTGATGTACACGAGCGGCACGACCGGCCGGCCGAAGGGCTGCGAGCACTCCACCGGCGGCTATTTGAGTTACGTGGCCGGCACGTCGAAGTACTACCAGGACATCCATCCCGATGACACCTATTGGTGCTTTGCGGACATCGGCTGGATCACCGGCCACTCCTACATCGTCTATGGGCCGCTGGCGCTCGGCACCACGAGCGTCATGTACGAGGGGGTGCCGACGTATCCCGACGCCGGTCGGCCGTGGCGGATCGCGGAAAAGCTCGGGGTGGACATCTTCCACACCGCGCCGACGACGATCCGGATGCTGCGCAAGCTCGGGCCGGACGAGCCGGCGAAGTACAGCTACCACTTCAAGACGATGACGACGGTCGGCGAGCCGATCGAGCCCGACGTCTGGCGCTGGTACTACACCTCCGTCGGTAAGGGCGAGGCGGCGATCACCGACACGTGGTGGCAGACCGAGAACGGCGGCTTCTTGGGTAGCACGCTGCCCGGGCTGCAGCCGATGAAGCCGGGTAGCTGCGGACCTGGCGTGCTCGGCATCTACCCCGTGATCTACGACGAGAACGGCGAGGAGGTCACGAAGGGCTCGGGCAAGGCGGGCAACATCTGCATCCGCAACCCGTGGCCCGGCAGCTTCCAGACGATCTGGGGGCAGCCCGAGCGGTACGTCGATACCTACTACGCGAAGTACAACCGGAACAAGGACAGCAAGGACTGGCGCGACTGGCCGTACTTCGCGGGCGATGGCGCAATGCAGGGAGCCGACGGCTACTTCCGGATCCTTGGTCGGGTCGACGACGTGATCAACGTCGCCGGGCACCGGCTGGGCACGAAGGAGATCGAGTCGGCGAGCATCACCGTCGATGAGATCGCCGAGGCGGCAGCGGTCCCCGTGATCGACGATATCCGCGGCAAGATCGTCGAGGTGTACGTCGCGCTCAAGCCGGGGTTCACTCCGAGCAAGGAGATCGAGCAGAAGGTGTCGGACGCGATCGATAGGGAGATCGGGAAGATCGCGCGTCCGAAGAACGTGTGGATCGTGTCCGACATGCCAAAGACCCGTTCGGGCAAGATCATGCGCCGCGTGATCGCCGCCGTCTCGAACTTCGCCGATGTCGGCGACGTGACTACGCTCGCGAACCCCGAGATCGTCGAGGACATTCGCCACCACGTGCAGAGCGAGAAGCTCGCGCACGGTGAGTCACCGCGGGAGCTCTCAGACAAGGAGAAGCAGGAGATCGCAGCGTTCGGCCACGCGGAGTAGCCACCAAGGCCGAGATCGGCCCGGAATACTCCGAGACGGAGGTCGACCACCAGGACGTAGAGTGCCAGTCGGCGCGAACCGCGCCGACTGGTCCTGATCCGGATTACCTATTCGAGCAGACCGGCCGCGTCGGTGAACTCCCCAAGCGCGAACGCCCCGGCCGCATAGCGGCAGAAGCCTTGGGAGTCGCCACGCTCGAGGGCGGCCCAGCAGATCGCGTCGGTCAGGCTCATCGCCTCACGCGCCAGACATCCGAGCATCGCGGGCGGCGAGGACTCGACCTCCCGCCGCAGATCGTGGACGGCCGCGGCCAGACGCTCGCCGGGCGGAGGTTGCAGATCCTCGAGCAATACCGAGAACTGCCCGATGAGGTACTGCTGGGTCACCGGAGGCTCCGAGATGGAACCGACTAGATTACCCCGCCGCGGGGCCGCAGACAACCGGCCAGTCTCAGCCTTGCCAGGGCGAGACTGGGAGCAGGCCACCACGCAGCTGGCCTCCTACCGGATCATCCACGGCAGCCACACAGTCGCGCACGGCAAGGTGGTGATCACCCACCATCAAAATCACTCTGCGCTAGATCGACATCCTGCCGCGCCGTAGATAAATCCTAATCCTGACCATCCGTCATCCAGAGCATGTGGACGGGCTGCTGCAGCGTGTCTTCACGCTGCGCTGACCGATTGACCGCCACGCGTCGGACCACGACCAGACGGTCCGGCGCCGGGCACCCGCAAGTCGATCGCGATGCTCCGTCTGCACCCGGGTGTGCTTGGGCATTGCGGATCTATGAAACCGCCCAAACGCCGGGCAGGAGTCCTGGCCCTCACCCGCGGCGGCGGGCGAGGCAATACCAGGATGACCTTGAGGAGTGCGCTCGACACGCGCGGCAATGCACCATTGACGATTTGCGACACTGCAGCCGCGCCCTCGGCCGAGACTGCTCCTCCGCGCAATGCGGCAGTCCGGGCTGCGCTCGCCGTCCTCGGCGCTGACTCCCCCATCGCCACGCAGGCAGGCGCGTCGGTCGTCGCGATCGAGGTTGCCGGAACGGACGAACGGCGGTAGCCCGACCGTCGGCGTTGGTTGCGCTGTCGCTTGGCCAGAGGATTGCGAGAGTGGCCGCCGATCTGTCCGGCGCGGACGACGGCGCTTCCGCATCCAAATCGGGGAGCATCAGCGCCGCCGACCGTCACGCTGGCTGTCGCTGCGGACGACACGCAGAAGCGCACCGAGGTTCGCCGGTCGACAGGCTCTACATAGGCACGAGGCGTATCGGTACGCCGGCGAAGGCGAGTGGATCCCAGTTGTGCAATGCGCGAGAAGCGAGCGCGACGACGCGGTCCGCAGCACACCTGCTCGGATCATCGAGCTCCGCGGGAGGATGGCGTGGTCAACCATCGTCCGAAGGAGGACGTCATGGAATCCGCTCCACTCGTGGATTGCGCTGGCCGGCGCCGGTCGCCGGCGACCCTGCCCGGGTACCACCGCGGCCGACCGCCTCGCAACAAAGGGCTCCGCTATCCACCGGACCCGCCGACGGTCGAGGAGATCATTGCCGTCATGCGCGCCGCCGGTGATGACCCCGACGGAGTCAGGCTTCGCGGGCTGATCGTCGTGCTGTGGCGCGCTGGGCTGCGGGTCAGCGAAGCGCTCGCGCTGGCCGAGAGCGATCTGGACCGGGTGCGGGGCGCGATTCAGGTCAGGCACGGGAAGGGCGGCCGGCGCCGTGAGGTCGGGATGGACCGTTGGGCATGGGAGGCGCTCGATCCTTGGCTCACTCTTCGTGCGGGCCTGCCGATCGGCGCGTTGTTCTGCGTGCTGCGCGGCCCGACTCGCGGACGGCCGTGCTCAGCCGCTGGGGTCCGTGTTCAGCTGCGCAACGCCGCGGTCACGGCCGGGGTGCGTCGGCGGCTGGCCCCGCATCAGCTCCGGCATGCCCATGCGGTTGAGATGTCGCGCGAGGGCGTACCGCTGGTCGTCATCCAGCGGCAACTGGGGCATGCCGACCTCGGGGTCACGTCCGTGTACTTGCGTGGCATCGATAACACCGAGATCGTGCACGCGGTCCACGAGCGCCCAGCGCCGATGATCCCTGCGGTCAACGGGCTGCGGCTCACGCACTGAGCCAAACCAGCCAGGGGGCCGTGCCGTCTGGCGCGGCCCACCGGCCCGTCGCCGCTGGCTGTCCTCAACCGACCTGCCGTCATCGGCCTGTCCCGCCGGGGGCCTCCGATCCAAGGCGGTGGTCAGACCCACCGCCGGCTGACGTCAGCGGCTGCTTCCCGTTGGAGGCAAGGCTCCGGTGCGGGTGGCGTGAATCGTCGAAGCGATCGGCAGCATCGGTCGGCGCTGACGCTCCCTTCCGTGGCAAAGCGAGCGCGCGGCTCGCGAGACCAGTCAACCCAAAGCAGGCGTGCGCCGCGATGGCGTCGACGCCGCGAGGACGCTACTGAGTTGCACCAACACCGGCAGTCTCGTCGACGGCGCCGACACTGCCGCTTTTCTGCTTGCAGCCGGCGCGAGCCTGGCTAACGGTGGAGCTGACATGCTCGGCCTGTCTGGCCCGACACCAAGAGCGGCGGGCACCCCCGGCGGCGACTGTTCAGGCTACCCGGAAGGGTTACCCCTACCGCACGGCGCTCCACGATGCAGCTGCCCGCCCGCTGGCCTGGCAGACCAGCTTCATCGAAGTTCTCATCTGCGCCCGGGCGCTGCCCGCATCCGCGTGACCATAGCGATCCCGACCAGCGTCACGCCGCCGCATCACTACGCGAGCCGCTGCCCGAAAACAGCCGCCACCGACGCGCTCATACAGCACCAGTGACCGCCCGGTGCAGATCGTAGCCGCGGACGTCTCAACCGGCCCTACCCCAGCCTTCCTCAACGGCCCAACCTCAGCATCCCGACACCCGAGAGCCGAAACGGGGGATCAAGGCTCTCAGCCCATTGCGAAATTCTTGAGGAGTCACGTCCGACCGTTCGACGCGTTCGTGCTGTGTGAGCTCGCGCGCAACCGACAGTCATCGCTTCCGGGTGCTCGAGCCCGACTCGGATGAGACCAACGCGCTGCGGGCGCTGGACCCGCGCGCGGGAGGACGTCGTTGACGGACGTGTAGCGCTCACCAACCAGCTGCGCTCGGAGCTTGAGCGCTTCTGGTCAGGACCGATCGGCCTCTTCAGCTCCCTTGACAGCGCGATCGCGCTCGCGTTCCTGGAGCGCTGCCCGAGCCCTGCCGATGCGCGCGGCCTGAGCGAGCAGCGGCTTGCGGGGTTTCTCAAGCGCCAGCACTACCCGGTCGCCAGAAGCAGCTCGTGCTCGCCGTGGTCGCGGCGCTCAGGCCGCTGGTCGCCCAGATCAAGCAACTCGAGCGCCAGATCCCCACCGCCGTGCGCGAGCACCCGGACGGCGAGATCTTCCTCTCGCTGTTCGAAGACCCCAACAGCGTGATCACAGCCGCCAGGCTACTGTAGGCGATCGGCGACTGTCGCGCGCGCTCCCGACCCGCGATGCGCTTGCCACAGGCGCCGGCCAGGCCGCGGTCGCAATCGAGTCCGGCAAACGCAAGGCAGCGTGCTTCGGTTGGAGCTGCAGCAACAAGCGCCTGCGCTGCTCGTTCGGCCCCGAACGCTCCCAGCCGGAATGGACGACGCCAGGAGGGACCGCCGTCTCAAGTTCTGCGCGCTACGCGACAACCTCTCCGAATGCCATAATGGACTAACGAAAGGCGTGCGGTCTGACGATAGTGTCGCAACAGAGGCTGCAGCAGAAGCCTCTAGCCTACTTCAAGATCTTCGCGCTCGCGTGGGGGCGTACTCCACAGCCGGGCTTCGGTCCGCAGGCGATCGAGAGTCCAATGACCTCATCCTGAGAGTGCTCCGTAGCCATCGGCCTCGCGACCCCATTCTTTCGGAGGAGAGCCTTGACGGGTTGGATCGTGTTGGCTCACGCCGAGTCTGGATCGTGGATCCGCTGGATGGAACGCGGGAGTTTGGAGAGAGAGGACGCGTGGACTTCGCAGTTCACGTTGCGCTGGTTATCGACGGACAACCAGCAAGCGGAGCCGTCGCGCTACCAGCCGAGGACGTCATCTTCAGCACAGATGGCGACCCGCCACAACGCGAAAGCCTTTGCCCCGGAGCAGGGAGGCCACTTCGAATAATCGTTAGCCGTACACGGCCACCCGAGGTCGCCCTCCTGATTGCCCGCCGCATGGACGCCGAGATCATCCGCATGGGTTCCGCAGGAGCCAAAGCGATGGCGGTCTTGAGTGGCAAGGCTGACGCCTACATCCATGTGGGCAAGCTTCACGAATGGGACGTGGCTGCACCGGCCGCTGTATTGAAGCAGCGGGGGTTGCACGTGTCTCGGCTCGACGGTGCACCATTGAGGTTCAATCAGCGCGATCCGTCACTGTCCAATGTGCTGATGTGTCGAATGGACATCGCGCACGAGATGCTCGGAGCGCTTGCCACGGCCGACCGATGACCGTTCGTTGGCATGTATCCTTCGGTGAGGGCCGCAAGCATTCGGTGACAATCGGTCAGCTGCCGTCGAAACATCCCAGCCGTCTATGGCCGACCGGGTCGGGCGTACGGCCCGCAGCTTGCGGTCGCCCCCCGCGCCTCCTTGCACCACCGCTGTCGCGCCTCGTGAGGCCTCGGCGGTGGTGAGGATTGTCCATATATGAGGGGACGCCCCCTGGCACACCCGAGGGCTCAGCATGGCCCGCGTCGATCACGGTCGGGACGCCGGTTCACGATCTCGGCGAGATGGTCAGCCGGCTCCTCGCGAGCCTTTCCGAGGCGATCGAAACGTTCGTGCAAGCAGGTGGCTCCGCCGATGTCGTCCTCGTCGACAGCAGCGTGGGTCCGGAGGCTTGGCGCATCGAGGCAACTGCACGACTCCGTGAACCATCAGCGCGACGCCGTACACCATCTGTGCGGAGCGGGGCTGACCAGGTTCCCGTTGACCATGCTCAGCAGGAACGTCGTGATCGCAACGGGTAGTGCCCGAGCGGCGCGGGGTTGCCGATGATCACCGGCGCCGGAGCCAGCTCGGACGCCGCGGCGCTGGCGGCGACCACTTCTGTTGGTTCTGACACGACTGCCATCGCTGCTCTCCTCTGGTTGATGTGCCGGTCGCTGTGGCGCGGATCGGAGCCCGATGCAGAGCGATTCGGTGTACCCGTAATCGCTGGTTCGCCTGTGTCTTGCCCCCGAATCACCTAGTCTTAGTCTAGGAGGCCCCGCACCCCCCAAGCCTTCGCGGCTTCCGCGCGTGCGACGAGTTCAGGTGTCGGCGTCGATCGCGTTCCACGGATCAGACAGCGTTTGCTGCATTGCTGTCGCTCCCGGTCATCTCCTCGCCCGTAGGGGGCGCGCTCGTTGGCGAAGCCGCTTGGGAAGGCCTTAAGCTACGGGGCGCGACTGGAAACGCTATCGGGCGGCAGACCGTAGACGTTCTCGTAGTTTCCACACCTCTACGTGTGGGCGTTGCGCGAGGTCACCTCGCCCATCACACGGTCGGCCATGAGCCAGGCTGAGCTGAGCTTCTCGTGGTGAGCGCGAGCTGCGAGCGGTCCTCACACGGCCGCTCGCAGGCGTCGCGCCAGATCGGCGCAGAGAGCGTGGTGGCCATCGTGAGTGGCGAGGGCCTGGAGAAGGCGCGCAAACGGTTCGAACAGCGGCGCCGGCAAGTGGTCGGTCGCTACCCACGCTATGTTGTCGAGCTCGTACGGCGCGGCAATGGTCGGCACACCCGACGCCCAATCAGCCATCATCCACACCGTCACGAAGTGCTTGCGCTCTTCGACGAAGAGGTCGTTTGTCGTGGCGACGTAGGCCGGGATCCCCGCGATCTCGACTCCCGTCTCCTCCTTGACCTCCCTCTAAGCCGTCCGTTCGAACGACTCGCCGAATTCCAGTGCACCGCCAGGGGGTGACCACGAGCCATCGCCGTGGACCCCTCGGCGCCGCGTCATGAGCAGCTGTCCTCCCATGAACACCAGACATCCCACGCCCACGTTCACGCGTCTCATGACCACATGTCTCCTCTCCGATATGTCTTGTTGTGCTACAGCCGCACGGTGGACAGAACGTCGCGAAGCTCGCGCTTGCGGCGTTCGACGGCGAATCTCTCCGCGAGCTGCCGTCGACCGGCCGAGAACCTGACGCCCACGGCGGCGCAGTGGTCGCGGAACTTGAACATTCCGCCCTCGTGTTCGAACGAGGCGCAATACTCGATCTGGCGCGGGATTCCGAACGCGTCGGCAAGGACGATTCCGTGGAGGCTGCTCGCGACGATCGCCTCGCACTCGCCGATCATGCGGACGACATTCAGCGGGTCGCCACACGGATCGATTACCACGCGGCCGGGGACCACGAACGCGGGGTCCATGGCAAGCCGAGTGTCCGACCAGTGCGGGACGACCCCGAGCGGGTGCCGGCGGGTGGGCGTCACGACGAGCTCATCCGCGAGCAGGCCGGGATCGCCAACGACGTAATCGCCGGGGATGCCGCGAGCCGACAGCGGTCCGCGGAGCGCGAGGATCCGTGCGGCTCGGAGGTCGACGCGGGATTCTTCGGCGAGCTTCCCGGCGCCCGCTACGGTCCCCTTCCATCTTGCGGGGAGGTGCTCGAGGATCGATCCGACGCACACGACGCCGGCCGTCTCAGGTGGCGCCCATTCGGTGCGCACGCCGGCGAAGCGTTCGAGCAGCAGCGGCGTGAGGCGGTCACCGAAATTCTGGATGCCTCGGCCGGCACCGAATGGTGGCGTGTCTCGCCACCAATAGGCCTTGGCTGCGGTCTCGGCCGGGGCTCGCGCGCGCGCGTTGGCGTGCGCGCCAAGGCTGTCTGCACTGTGGCGGCTACGCTCCATCACGCCGGGTTCGGTTCGCACGTCCGCAGGCCGCATTGTGCCAGCGAGCCGAATGCCCTACGAGCCGGTCGCCGCGATGGGTGAGGGGGTAGAATTCGGCCATCTAACGGCGGGCAGAAAGGCCGATCGATGCAGTTTATCCAGCTCGTGGAGTTCTACTCGAACAGCGACGTCAATCAGCTTCGGGACTCGATAGACGCCTGGCTGGGCGCGACTCGCGGCAAGCGTGCGCTGCAAATGAGCGTCCTGGCTGCCGAGCGCGAGCGTCCCGAGCCACTACTGGGAGCTGCTCGAGTTTCCCTCAGAACAGGACGCCAGAGACAGCGTAGAGCTGCCTGAGACCAAAGCAGCGTACGAACGCTGGACCAGGCTGCTGGACGGCGCGCCGGCGTTCCACAACCTCGATGTTCTCGAGCAGTATGGAGGTCCATGGACCGCCCCTGTGGACGCCGTCTCGGCCGCGACGCCGGGGGCCGGCTAGGGCGAGAAGCAGCCAGCGGCCGTCTGCGTGTGTTGGACGGTTCAAGGAGTCGTGCGCCGAAAGCGCAGTGGACCTAGCGGTATGCCGGTGCGCGCCATATCCCTCGGGGCCGACGAGCCGGCGCACCCGTTACGCGAGAAAACCCGCCAGAAGTAGATCAATCTGCGTTAATCGCCCTCGCAACGAGAGCCCGGGCGATTCACGTCCCGGCGGAGAGAGGAAGGAGGCGTGGCGAATGGAAGTCCAAAGACTCCACGAGTTTCCCATCAAGGAGTTTCACAACGTTCCACGAGGGCTTTTGGGGCCAGGTGCCTACGAGCTCGTGGGCGTCGAGGCCAAGAACCTAGGCTTCAAGAAGTCGTTGCTGATGACCTCGGGCCTGCGCGGGACGGGGATCATCGACGACATCGTCGGGAAGGTGAAGTACGCGGGCGTCGACGTCGTCGTCTTCGACAAGGTCGAGTCCAACCCCAAGGACTACAACGTCATGGACGCCTACCAGCTCGTACGCCGATGAGAAGTGCGACAGCTTCATCTCGGTCGGCGGAGGGTCGACCCACGACGCGTGTAAGGGGGCGCGGATCGTCGCCGCGCACGACGGCCGCAATGTAAACGAGTTCGAGGGGTTCAACAAGTCCGAGAACCCCGTCAACCCGCCCCACATCGCGATCAGCACGACGGCGGGAACCGGCTCAGAGACGAGCTGGGCTTACGTCATCACGGACACCAGCGACAAAGACAACCCGCACAAATACGTCGCGTTCGACGACCGCTCCATCGCCACGCTGGCGATCTGCGATCCGGTGATGTACTACGACCTGCCGCAGGACTACACCGCCTTCTGCGGGTTCGACGTGCTCGCGCATGCGTCCGAGCCGTATGTGTCCAGGCTGGACTTCGCTCCCAGCCTGGGCTCGGCGTTGAAGGCGATCGAGCTCACGGCCACGCACCTGCGCGGCGCGGTCGCCGAGCCGCAGAACTACGAGCACCGCACCGGCATGATGTATGCCCAGTACATCGCGGCGCAGGCGTTCAACTCGGGCGGCCTGGGGATCGTCCACTCGATCTCCCACGCGGTCAGCGCCTTCTACGACAGCCACCACGGCCTCAACAACGCCGTGGCGCTGCCGCGGGTGTGGGCGTTCAACCTCCCCGCGCGCTACGAGCGCTTCGCGGACATCGCTGTCGCGATGGGTGTCGATACGCGCGGCATGACGAAGGTCCAGGCCTCGGAGGCGGCTCTCGACGCAGCGATCCGGCTGCTCAAGGACGTGAACATCCCGGAGAACTTCACCAGCGTCGAGGACTACACGAAGAACCGCATGGATACCGGGGTCTACAAAGGCAAGGGGCGCCGGATCAAGGGCGACGACGCCGATGTCGAGCGGGTCGCCAAGCATGTGATGGGCGATGCCTGCACTCCCGGCAACCCGCAGGAGTGCACGGTCGAGAACCTCAAGCCAGTCGTGAAGGAGGCGATGGTCGGAAGCCTCTGAAACGAGCTACGGTATCGTCGCCGGAAGGGGGAGAGGTGTCCCGAGGGTGCCTCCCCATCTTCTATCGACCCAACTTGGGGGACCGCATGGAGCCGCTCGAGCGTTTTGAGTCTGTGGCCGAGGTCGTGGATCGGTTCCGCGCCTTCGAATACGTAACCACCGAGCGGGCGGCGACCGTCGTCTATCTCGCGACCGAGCTAGGCAAACCGGTGCTGGTCGAGGGCCCGGCCGGGGTTGGCAAGACCGAGTTGGCGAAGACGCTCGCCCGCTGCAGTGACCGCCGGCTCGTGCGGCTCCAGTGCTACGAAGGCCAGGACGACACCAAGGCGCTCTACGAGTGGGACTACGGCAAGCAGCTGCTCTATACACAGCTGCTGCGCGAGCGGATCGACACGCTGCTCGCGGGCACAACCGGACTGGCCCAAGCGGCCGAGCGGTTGCGCGGCCACGAAGACATCTTCTTCTCCGAGCACTTCCTGGTCGAGCGGCCGTTGCTCGAGGCAATTCGCTCGCCCGAGCCGACCGTATTGCTCGTCGACGAGATCGATCGTGCCGACGAGCAGCTCGAGGCCTTGATGCTCGAGGTCCTGGCCGAGTTCCAAGTCACGATCCCGGAGCTCGGGACGTTGAGCTCCCGCACGCAGCCGTGGGTGATCATCACCTCCAACACGACCCGCGACGTCAGCGAGGCCCTCAAGCGTCGTTGCCTGCACTTGTCTCTGGGCTATCCGTCGGCCGAGCGCGAGCTCGAGATCCTCCGCCTCAAGGTGCCCGGCATCGCCGACGACCTGTTGCGGAGCGTGGTATCGGTCGTGCGAGCCGTCCGCGAGCTCGACCTGCGCAAAGCCCCGAGCATCAGCGAGGCGCTCGACTGGGCGAAGGCGCTGACGCTTCTCAACGTCACGAGCCTGGACCGCGAGGTGATCGAGGAGACGATCTCGCTGCTGATCAAGCATGACCAGGACGTCGAACGCGTGCAGCAGGAGTTGCCGCGCCTGCTTGGGGTGGCCGACTCATCCGTGCCGTCCACGAGGCACGACTACGACCACGGTCACAGTCACAGTCACAGTCATCATCACCACGGCCATGGTGACCACAGCCCTGAGGAAGAGGCCTATCACCGTCACGCCGAGGGGTACTTCGGCGCGATCCGAGCCGACTCGTAGTCATGGACGCTCCGATCCTGCGCTTCGTCGGGCTGCTGCGCCAGCGCGGGGTGCGGATCTCGCCGGCGGAGACGCTCGATGCGCTGCGCGGCCTGGCTGCCGTCGAGTTCGGCCGCCGCGACCACGTCAAAACCGCGCTGCGCGCGACGCTCATCAAAGAAGGCCGGGACGAGCCGGTCTTCGACGAGCTGTTTGAGGCATTCTTCTCGGTCGACGATCGCCGCAGGGGCGGCGGCCACGGCTACGACCACGACCACGACCACGACGAGGACGAGCCGGCACCGCTAACCCAGGTCAAGGCGTCGGAGGAGCCGCCGGACTTCGACGATCCCAGCCACTCGCACGAGCAGCCGGCGGATGTCGCCAAGTACTTCGACGACAACCAGCTCGCGACGGCCAAGCGCCTGCACAAGGACGGCACGCGGATCGACCTCGCCGGCCTCAGCCAGGAGCTGATCCTGGGTGAGGGCCAAGAGGACATCGAGATGGCGGTGGCGGCGCTCCGTCACGTCCTGCACGTGCGCCGCCTGACCAACCCTGGGGCACCGGGGGACCTGGCGCTGGACGGTGGCGAGGTAGTCGATGCCGATCTCACGGTCGGCAGCATCGACTACCTGCCGGCGCTGCTCACCGGCTCGACCCTCGACGAGGCGCAAGTGGAGGCGCTGCGCCGCCAGGTCGACGGCGTGATCGCCAACCTACCGGAGCTGCTGCGGAAATACCTCGAGAAGCTGATGGCGCTCGAGCGCCCGGCGCCCGACCCCGATGCCGCGCCGGCCTACCGGGCGGCGTTCAGCGAGGACGAGCGTCGCCGCATGGACGCCTTGCTCCGCCGGCTCGGACGTGAGCTCAGAGGCGCCCTGTCGCCGCGCCGCAAGATCGCCGCCCGCGGACGGATCCACGCGTCCCGCACGATGCGGTCGAACATGCGCTACGGGGGGCTGCCTTTCCGACCCGTGCTCGTGGCCAAGCGTCCGGACCGGCCGCGTCTGGTCCTGCTGGTCGACGTGAGCCTGTCCGTACGCAACACGGCGAGGTTCACGATCCATCTCGTTTACTCGTTGCAGTCGCTGTTCTCGCAGGTCCGGACGTTTGCCTTTGTCAGCGATCTCGTCGACGTCACGCCCTACCTGGAGCGATGCGAGCTCGACGAGGCGCTCGGGATGATCTTCGGCGGCGAGGTGCTCGACGTCGACGCCAACTCGAACTACGGGCACGCCCTCGCCATGTTCCACAATGAGCATCTGCCGGTCGTCAACCGGCGCACGACCGTGCTGGTGCTCGGCGACGGCCGTGGCAACGGCAACCCGCCGCACCTGTGGGCGCTCGACGGGGTTCGCCGGCGGGCTCGGCAGGTCGTGTGGCTGACCCCCGAGCCGGAGCGGTACTGGCACCTCGGGCGCAGCGACCTGCCCGCCTACGCCGAGCTGTGCGACCGAGTGGAGCTCGTGCGCGACCTGGACCAGCTCGAGGCGGTGGCCGGCAGCGTCCTTCGTCCCAGCTGATGGCTGACGAGCACCCGGCGCTCCGGTGGGGGCGTCGCTATGCAGACCTGATCGTCGCTTGGGAGCCGATCAACCGGCGCGTGTTGGCCTGCCTCGAGGGCGCGCGGACGGCGCGCACGCGAAGCTTCGCGGTCTTCCGCGAGCACTCGAGCACCCTTGTCGCTCACCGCATCGCGCTAGGTGCGGTTGACAACGACATCGGTGAACGGGTCGCCGACGAGCTGGTCCGGCCAGGGCTCGTGAACGGCCCCAACGCGTTCGAGCGCTGCTTCGCCGGCCTGGTGGAGTCGACCGGTCCGTCGCCGCAGGCGGCCTGGCGGCGCTTCTATGACAACACCCTGCTGGCCTTCAGCGGCGCCGGCACCGGGCGGACAACGGACGCTCCGATCAGTACGTTCGCTCGGATCTACCGGCACGCCGAGCGCCTGGTTCACGGGCGCAACGTGCTCGACATCGGCAGCTGCTTTGCCTTCTTTCCGATGCTGCTGGCAGCGCGTGGCGAGGTACGTGTCACCGCGAGCGACGCCCATTCTCCGACCGTCGCGCTGGCCGGGCGGATGGCCGCCGAGCTCGGCCTTCCCATTACCTTCAAGACCGCCGATGTGACCAGTCGGTTGCCGTTCGCGCCGGCGAGCTTCGACACCGTCACGGCGCTGCATGTGCTCGAGCATGTGCCGGCTGACCGCACCGTGGTGGCCCTCGAGGGGCTGTGCCGGACTGCCCGGCGGCGAGTGGTCGTGGCGGTGCCGCTAGAGCAGACGCCGGACGCGGTGTTCGGCCACCAGCAGTCGTTCGACCTGCCTCGGCTGATCAGCCTCGCGAACGTTGTGCCGGGATGGCGCGGAGAGGCGCACGAGCATCTCGGAGGATGGCTCGTGCTCGAGCCGCTGACGGGCCGCCCAGGCCCCTGGGCGGTTGAAGCATCTGCGCCAGGACCGGCCCGTCGATCCGGAGTGATCGCGGACGGGATGTCCCTCCTCAAGACATCGGAGGCAGTCGCGGGACGCGCAGCGGCTGCTCCCCCGATCGGAGCGTCGGAAGGTAGAGTCGACGCGTGTCGAGGAGAGGCCGAAGCCGTGCACCGCTGCGGGGCGTGCTGACACCCGAGGAGTGGCGGCGGGCGGCCGCGCTTGCCGGGGCGATCCTGGCCCTGCACGCGATCGGGCTGTCGCTGCTGCTGGCGTTCGTCGTGCCGCATGCCGTCAAGGTCGGTACCGGAGGATTCGGGCTCGGCCTTGGCGTCACCGCGTACACGCTCGGACTGAGACATGCCTTCGACGCCGATCACATTGCGGCGATCGACAATACGACCCGCAGGTTGATGGCGGAGGGCCAGCGCCCGCTCAGCGTCGGCTTCTTCTTTTCGCTCGGACATTCGACAGTCGTGTTCGGGCTCGCGCTCCTGCTCGGGCTCGGTGTTCGCGGCCTCGGCGGCGCCGTCGGAAATGACAACTCGACGTTGCATGCGGCGACCGGCGTGATCGGCCCCGTTGTCTCGGGCGCGTTCCTGTGGCTGATCGGACTGCTCAACGTCGGCGCGTTGATCGGCAGCGTGAGGGTATTCCGACGGATGCGCGCCGGCCAATTCGATGAACGCGAGCTGGAGCGGCAGCTCGATTCACGGGGGCTGCTGAACCGCTTCTACGCCCGCGCGACGCGGGCGATCTCCAAGCCAGCGCACATGTACCCGCTCGGCCTGCTGTTCGGCTTGGGCTTCGACACGGCGACCGAGGTCGCGCTGCTGTTGCTGGCCGCCGGCGTGGCGGCCAGCAGCTTGCCGTTCTATGCGGTCCTGTCCCTGCCGATCCTATTTGCGGCCGGCATGTCGCTGCTGGACACCGCCGATGGCGCGTTCATGAACTTCGCCTACGGCTGGGCGTTCTCCAAGCCCGTGCGGAAGCTCTACTACAACATCACGATCACCGGTCTCTCGGTGGCCGTGGCGCTGCTGATCGGGACGGTCGAACTGGGGAGCGTCCTCGTCGACCGCCTGCGCCTGGGCCCGGGCCCTTGGGAGATCCTCACCGGCGTCGATCTCAGCTCCGTCGGCTACCTCGTCGTCGGAATCTCTGTCGTGATCTGGGTGATCGCGGTTGCCATCTGGCGCCTCGGTCGCCTCGATGATCGCTGGACGATCAGCGTCGCCAATCGTGGGGATGACGGCTCCGTCGCGGCGCCCGAAGCCGAGCTGAGATGAACTCCTGCCGCGACACCGTTCCTGGTAGAACTGCCAGGTCGAGTTTCGCTACACGAGAGGGAGGGTCTCATGCCTGGGCAAACTGAGCCACAGATCACCGAGCACGGTCGGCCTCGAGCGGTTCTAGCGCCAGCCTGGTCGCCCGACGATCCGGAAGCCGAACGGCCCGAGGTCGACGCGGACGTCGTGCTCGACGACCTGCTCGTCGAGGACGTCTCGATCGACGGCATGTGCGGCGTTTACTGATCCGCCGAGATGCCCATGACCTCAGTGGCCGACTTCGACCGCGCGTGGCGTCTGAATCGCCAGGTCGCGTTACGCCCCGAGCCGTTCGGCGCCCTCGCCTACCACTTCGGCACCCGCCGCCTGAGTTTCCTCAAGAGCCGGACGCTGCTCGCGGTTGTGCAGGGCCTCGACCAGCACTCGAGTGCGCGCGCCGCGTGCCTGGCGGCGGGTGTGGGCGCGGAGCAGCTGCCGCAGTACGAGCGGGCGCTCGGGACGCTTGCGGAATCGGGGATGATCACGCCGAGGGATGAGCGATGACCGCCGCGGCGCCCGCCGGCGCGCGCTTGGTCGACCAGTTCGAGTCGGGGCTCGACGCACCGATCTGCTTGACCTGGGAGTTGACCTACGCGTGCAACCTTGCCTGCGTTCACTGCCTGTCGAGCTCCGGGCGGCGTGACCCGCGTGAGCTGACGACCCCAGAATGCCGCGCGCTGATCGACGAGCTACAGCGCCTGCAGGTCTTCTATGTCAACGTCGGCGGCGGCGAGCCGACCGTGCGGAGCGATTTCTGGGAGCTCGTGGATTACGCCACGGCTCACCAGGTGGGCGTCAAGTTCTCTACGAACGGCAGTCGAATCACATCCGATGTGGCCGAGCGACTGGCCGCAAGCGATTACGTCGATGTGCAGGTGTCGATCGACGGCGCGACGGCTGAGGTCAACGATGCGGTCCGTGGCGAGGGCTCGTACGCGACCGCGCTGCGGGCGATGGAGCGACTTGCGGGGGCCGGCTTTCGCGGCTTCAAGCTGTCGGTGGTGGTCACGCGCCACAACGCGGCCCAGCTGGACGAGTTCAAAGCGCTGGCGGATCGTTACATGGCGCAGCTGCGGCTGACGCGCTTGCGTCCGTCGGGGCGCGGCGCGGATGTCTGGGACGCGCTTCACCCCACTGCGGCGCAGCAGCGCGAGGTCTACGACTGGCTGGTGAGGCATGGCGAGGAGGTCCTGACGGGTGACTCGTTCTTTCACCTGTCCGCGTTCGGGCAGGCACTGCCCGGTCTGAACATGTGCGGCGCCGGTCGCGTGGTGTGCCTGATCGATCCGGTGGGCGACGTGTACGCCTGTCCGTTTGCGATCCACGAACAGTTCCTCGCCGGCAACGTGCGCGATCAGGGCGGGTTCACGCGGGTTTGGCGAGCCTCGACGCTGTTTGAAGAGCTGCGCCGGCCACAGTCCGCAGGCGCATGCGCGAGCTGCGGCTTGTTCGACAAATGCCGGGGCGGTTGCATGGCGGCCAAGTTCTTCACCGGCCTTCCAGTCGACGGTCCGGATCCGGAGTGTGTGCTCGGACACGGAGAGCGGCTGCTCGCTGCGCGTGGGGACGCAGCCGTGCCGCGGCCGTCCGTCGACATGTCGCGGAGGAGGCCTCGGCGTGCAAAGGCGCTGTCGCTCGCACAGTGGAAGCCCGGAGCGGGACGGCCGTGCGACGAGAGCCCGGTTGCGGGTGCGGTGAACGACTGATGCCAGGCGGATTCTTTGAGACGGTGGCGGAGGCGCAACGGCGCGCCAGGCGGCAGCTACCGAAATCGGTGTACATGGCGCTCGTCGCGGGATCCGAATCGGGACGCACGGTGAAGGACAACGTCGAGGCATTCGGAGAGCTCGGCTTTGCTCCCCATGTCGCCGGGCTGCCGAGCGAGCGCGACCTCGCGACGACCGTGATGGGGCAGGAGATCTCGCTTCCGGTGGTGATCTCGCCCGCCGGCGTGCAGGGGGTCCATCCCGACGGCGAGGTGGCCGTGGCCCGCGCCGCCGCCGCGCGCGGCACGGCTATCGGCCTGAGCTCCTTTGGCAGCAAGTCGATCGAGGAGGTGGTCGCCGCCAACCCCAAGACGTTCTTCCAGATGTACTGGGCCGGCGACAGAGACCAGCTGTTGGAACGAATCACCCGGGCGAAGGCCGCTGGCGCGGCCGGGCTCATCGTGACGTTGGATTGGTCGTTCTCGTACGGCCGCGATTGGGGCAGTCCCGCGATTCCGGAGCAGATGGATCTGAAAGCGGCGCTGCGGCTGGCGCCGGAAACGGTCATCCGGCCGCGGTGGCTGCTTTGTGGGCGAAATCGAGGAGCCTGCCCGATCTGACGGTCCCCAACATGGCCCTGGGCGGCGGGGCCGCGCCGACGTTCTTCGGAGCATACGGACAGTGGATGCAGACGAGCCCGCCGACCTGGGACGATCTTCGCTGGCTGCGCGAGCAATGGCAGGGACCGCTGATGCTCAAGGGCGTGATGCGGATCGACGACGCGCTGCGCGCGGTCGACGTCGGCTTCACCGCGATCTCGGTGTCCAATCACGGCGGAAACAACCTGGACGGCACACCGGCTCCGATTCGCGCGCTGCCCGCGATCGCCGAGGCGGTCGGCGATCAGATCGAGGTGCTCCTCGATGGCGGGATTCGCCGCGGTAGCGACGTGGTCAAGGCGGTCGCCCTGGGTGCCCGGGCGGTGATGATCGGGCGCGCCTATCTGTGGGGCCTGGCGGCGAACGGGCAGGCCGGGGTCGAGAATGTGCTCGATGTTCTGCGCATGGGCAGCGACTCGGCGCTGCTCGGTCTGGGGCGGTCCTCGATCAAGGAGCTCAGGCCAGCCGACCTGCTGATCCCGTCGGGGTTCATCCGCAGGCTCGGTGCGCCCGCTGAGTCTGTCTGAGGCGCTGCGGTCGTGCCGGCGCGGTCGCAGCCTCTGGCCGAACTGACTTGGCCGGAGGCCGAGAGCGCCGCGGGGCGGACGCTGTTGGCGGTGCCGGTGGGGGCCACCGAGCAGCACGGTCCGCACCTCCCGCTGGGCACCGACACCGAAATCGCGGCCGGTCTGGCCGCGGGGCTGAGCCTGGAGCGACCGCACGTTGTCGTGGCGCCGCCGGTGGCATACGGGTCCAGCGGGGAGCATTCCGCGTTCGCCGGCACGTTGTCCATCGGGCGGGAGGCGACCGAACTGCTGCTGGTCGAGCTGTGTCGCTCCGCCTCCGACACGTTTGAACGCACGCTGCTGATCTCCGCTCACGGCGGCAACACCCAGCCGGTCAACCGCGCACTCTCGCGACTGCGCGCGGAGGGCCACGACGTCCGCGCGTTCTTTCCGGGCTGGTCGCATGACGCGCACGCCGGGCGGACGGAGACATCGCTCATGCTGGCGCTCGCCCCGGCGCGCGTGCAGCTGGCGCGAGCGCAGCCCGGAGTGACGGCGCCGCTGAGCGACCTTCTCCCCCGTCTGACCGTCAGCGGCGTGCGCCAGGTCAGCCCCAACGGCATCCTCGGGGACCCGGCGGGTGCATCCGCTCGCGAGGGACGCCGGTGGCTGCGCCGGGGGATCGAGGCGCTGGTCAGCCTGATCGACGCCTGGGAGTCCCAAACGCGACGGGCGGGATGCGACTGACGCTCGATCGGAGCGTCCGGCAACGAGCCGGGACGTTGACGGGTGGGTCGCCGAAGCGTGTCGTGCGGCTGACGGCGGCCGGTTGGCAGGCGTTGCGGGCGCTCGAGCGGGGCGACAGGACGTCGGCCGCCTCGCGGGCATTGGGGCGCCGTCTGCTCGACGCCGGGCTCGCGCATCCCCGACCAGAGCCTCTCGATGCGCTCCCGGACGTCACCGTCGTGATCCCCGTCCGCGACCGGCACGAGGAGCTCGACCGCTGCCTCGCCGCACTCGATCCTAACGTCACGGTGATCGTCGTCGATGACGGATCTCGCGACGACGTTCGCCTGGCCTCAGTCGCCACGCGTCACGGCGCGAGTCTGCTGCGTCGCGACAGTCCGGGGGGCCCCGCGGCAGCCCGAAATGCGCCGATCCGCGATCTCACGGCCGAGCTCGTCGCGTTCCTTGACAGCGACTGCGTGCCTTCGCCCGGCTGGCTGCAAGCGCTGGCAGGGCACTTCGAGGATCCGCTCGTCGGTGCGGCGGCGCCTCGTGTGCGGCCAGTACGGGATACCCCCTCCTCGACGCTCCAACGCTACCTTGCCGCACGGTCGCCCCTTGACATGGGGGCCAGGGAGGCCGGCGTCGAACCTGGTGGGCTTGTCTCCTACGTGCCGGCCGCGGCGCTGGTGGTGCGTCGTCGCGCCCTAGGCGGCGGATTCGATGCGGCCCTACGGTACGGCGAGGACGTCGACCTGGTGTGGCGGCTGCGCGACGCCGGCTGGCGGGTGCGCTACGACCCCGACGTCGCCGTGGCCCACCGGGAGCCGAGCGCGATGGGACATGCGCTGGCGCGCCGTTTTCGGTATGGCACCGCAGCTGCGCCGCTCGCGGTCAGGCATCCGGGCCGGCTCTCCCCGGCGGTGCTGCGTCCGTGGCCGGCGCTGATGGCAGCGCTCCTGTTGTGCCGGCGCCCGTGGGCGGCAGCCATGATCGCGTGCCAGCAGAGCGCGGTCCTGGCCGACCGCGTACGGCGGCTCGGTCTCCCACCTGCCTGGGGCATTCGCTGGTTCGCAGAGGCAACTTACGCGGCGCTCCTCTCGGTCACGCGATACGCCACGACGTTCGCGCTGCCGGTCACGCTGCCGCTCGCGCTGACGTACGCCTGTCGCACGCGCCGCCCGACGGCGCTCGCGCTGCTCGTCCTCCCGGCCCTCGACGAGTGGCGCCGGCGAGAAGCGAGCCTTGACCCCTTCAGGTGGATTGTCTTGGCGCTGGCCGACGATGCCGCGTACGGAGCGGGCGTGTGGTGGGGCTGCGTCGGGATCGGCAGCTTCCGTGCGCTAATTCCGACGATTCGGCCAAATGCCCGCTCGGTGCCTGAGCGCGTCAGGCGGTCAGACCAGCGTCGGTCGATAGCACGTGACCGTTGAGCGAGCTGCTCTCGCGGCTGCACAACCAGGCGATCGGCGCCGCGATCTCCTCCGGACTCAGCAGCCGGCCGTGGAGGGGGTTGTGCATGAAGTCAACGACGTCGGCGAAGCCGTAGATCTCCGCCGTGACATCGAGCACCCTGGTCGATGTCGGGCCGGGCGCGACGCCGTTGGCCGTGACACCACTGCCGGCGAGATCCGCGGCAAGACCGCGCACGAGCCCGGCGACACCCGCCTTTGCCGCGCCATAGGCCGCGAGCCGCGGCATCCCGTGGTACGCCGCCGCGGAGGCGATCGCGACAAAGCGTCCATGCCGCGGCTCGGAAGCAGCCAGCAGCGCCGGAACGACGGCCTTGGCCAAGCGGAACACGCCGGTCAGGTTCACGTCGATCGTGAGCTGATAGGCCTCGTCGGACATCTCCCACAGCGGCGCGCCACCCAGCATCATGCCAGCCACCGCGACGGCGGCATCGAGCCTGCCGAATTTGCGCACCGCGGACGAAACCGCGCGGTCGAGCGCACCCTGATCTCGCACATCGGCAACCACGGGAAGGACGAGATCCGCATGCGCGCAGCGCTCAACCAGCTCCTGCAGATCCTGCTTGGTCGCCAGCTCGTATCCGAGCGCCGGGTCGTCCGCGCACCGGTCGATCGCGACGATCGCCCAGCCGTCGTGCGAGAGGCGCCGGACGGTGGCCGCGCCGATGCCGCGCGCAGCGCCGGTCACGATCGCGACCCCGGCTAACTCATCGACCGTTCGCGGGGCAGCATCGGCCATCGCATGTGTCATTCTTGCGTCGATGGAGAGGAGAATATCGTCGCTGCGCAGATCCGCACCGCAGCGACGCAGGGATGGGACGCGCCCCGATGTGATCATCGTGGGTGCCGGCTCGGCTGGCAGCGTCCTCGCCGCGAGGCTGAGCGAGGACGCGGACAGGTGCGTGCTGCTGCTCGAGGCCGGACCCAGCTTCAATTCGGTTGCGCGCCTGCCGCCGGAGATCCGGCACGTGGGCTCGCTGGCGGCGGCCGTGCCCGGTCATCCCAACAACTGGTCGTATACAGGACGCCTTACGCCGGAGGCGACCTACCCCGTCCCCCGCGGCAAGATCGTCGGCGGGTCGAGTTCGATCAACGGCGCGTACTTCGTGCGCGCGAGACCCGACGACTTCCAGCGGTGGGTCGAGGCCGGCAACGACAAGTGGTCGTTCGAGGACGTGCTGCCCTACTACCGCAAACTGGAGGACGATCGGGACTTCGGCGGCCCCTTCCACGGAAAAGGCGGTCCGGTACCCGTCAAGCGCCAGGACGGCGATCTCATGAGTCCGTTGACCGCGGCCTTTATCGAGGCCGGTCTGCGCCTCGGCTTCGCGGAGGAGCACGACAAGAACTGTCCGGGCCCGTCTGGCATCGGATTGGTCCCGCTCAACGCCGTCGACGGCGTAAGAGTAAGCACCGCCGTCGCGTACCTCATGCCCAACCTCAACCGGCCGAACTTGATCGTGCGCTCACACACCTTCGTTCGGCGGGTGCTCTTCCAAGGCACTCGTGCAATCGGCGTCGAAGCCGAGAGCGCGGCCGGCCGCCAGGAGTGGATCTACGCACCTGAGGTCATTCTCTGCAGCGGAGCGATCGGCTCGCCGCAACTCCTGACGCTCTCCGGAGTCGGTCCCGCCGACGAGCTGCGGGCTCTCGGCGTGCATGTCGTGCACGACTCGCCGGGTGTCGGGAAGGACTTCGTCGACCATCCGGAGCTTTGGGTCACGTTCCAGCCGAAACAGATGATGATGCCGACGCACCCGCACATGGCGTTTCACCAGGCCGCGCTCAACTACAGCGCCGACGGCTCGAGCAGCCTCGAGGACATGGAGATCATCTGTGGAGTGCTGTCGATCGGCGCGATGACGCTGGGATCGGGGCTCTCGTCGATGCGGGCGGTGGCCAACATCGTGCATCGGCCGATCCGCACGCTGCAAGCGATCCGCGGCATTCCCGTGCGGCGCCTGCTCGCCGAGGCGCACAGGCACGCCGACCTGCCGCTGTTGTGCGGGCTGCAGGACGAGCACAGCCGCGGCGAGCTCCGCGTCATATCCACGAATCCGCATGTGCCGCCGCTGCTCCAGTACAACTACTTTGCCGAGCCCATCGACGTGGAGCGGATGCGGCGATGTGTCCGGCTCGCCGCCGCGCTGCTGGGAGCCCCGCCAATGAGCCGGCTGATCGCCAGGCGCACCTCCCCGACCGACGCTGACCTCGCCTCCGACGGAGCCCTCGAGAGATGGATGCGCGCCAACATCGCCACCGCCATCCATATGAGCGCCAGTTGCAAGATGGGGCCGCCATCAGACAAGCGAGCCGTGGTCGATCAAGATTTCCGTGTGTATGGCGTCACCGGCCTGAGGGTCGTCGACACCTCGGCGATGCCCGACCTGATTCGACGCGGGCCCTGCGCCACCGCCCTCATGATGGGCGAACGCGCAGCGGACCTGGTGATCGGCAAACCACAAACCACCGACGCAGGGTACCGGCCAATCACCACCTTGAAGCGAGGGCGTGAGCCAGCGGACGGCGCAAGCGTGCCGGAGGACATCCGCGCACCAGCATGCGGACCGTGAGTGGCTATCCGGGTTTTCCCGCAGGCGGGTACGCATCCTGGGCGGATGTCGGGCGGGTGTCTGGCTGTTGGAGTTCAGCCTTGTCTTGGTTCCCTCAAAGAGAGGTTGCTGTGTCCACGATTGAGTCCACCGCGTTTGCGGCGCCGGGTGAGTCCGGCAGTCCGGTCGAGCTGAAGGAGCGCTACGACAACTTCATCGGCGGGGAATGGGTCGCCCCGACCACGGGTGAGTACCGCGAGAACCCGACTCCGTCGACCGGGGAGGTGTTCTGCGAGGTCGCGCATTCGGGCTCTCAGGACATCGAGCTGGCGCTCGACGCTGCGCACGCCGCCAAGGGTGCGTGGGGACGGCGCTCGCCGACCGAGCGCGCGGCGGTGCTGAACGCCGTTGCGGATGCGATCGATGCCAACCTCGAGATGCTGGCCGTGGCGGAGAGCTATGAGAACGGCAAGCCGGTGCGCGAGACACTGGCCGCCGACATTCCTCTCTCGGCCGACCACTTCCGCTATTTCGCCGGCGCGATTCGCGCCGAGGAAGGGCGGATCTCCGAGATCGACGAGCAGACCTACGCCTACCACTTCCACGAGCCGCTAGGGGTCGTCGGTCAGATCATCCCGTTCAACTTCCCGCTGCTGATGGCGGCGTGGAAGATGGCTCCCGCGTTGGCGGCGGGGAACTGCACGGTGATCAAGCCGGCCAGCCCGACCCCATGGTCGATCCTGAAGCTGATGGAGGTTATCGGCGACATCGTTCCGCCCGGCGTCCTGAACGTGGTGAACGGTCCCGGGGCGGAGATCGGCAAGGCGCTGGCGTCGAACAAGCGGATCGCGAAGATCGGGTTCACGGGCGAGACGGTCACCGGCCGGCTGATCATGTCCTACGCGGCCCAGAACATCATCCCGTCCACGACCGAGCTGGGCGGCAAGTCGCCGAACATCTTCTTCGAGGATGTGATGGCGGCCGATGATGCGTTCCTCGACAAGGCGATCGAGGGGCTCGTGCTCTACGCGTTCAACAAGGGCGAGGTGTGCACCTGCCCGTCGCGGGCGCTGATCCACGAGTCGATCTACGACGAGTTCATGAAGCGCGTGTTGGATCGCATCGGGAAGATCAAGCAGGGCGATCCGCTCGATCGCGAGACGATGATCGGCGCTCAGGTCTCGACGGGCCAGCTCGAGAAGATCGAGAGCTACGTCAAGATCGGGCGCGACGAGGGCGCCGAGGTTCTGATCGGCGGCGAGCGGCCGGGGTTGAACGGGCGTCTCTCGGGCGGCTACTACTTCGAGCCGACCGCCCTCAAGGGTCACAACAAGATGCGGGTCTTCCAGGAGGAGATCTTCGGGCCCGTGGTCGCGGTGACGACCTTCAAGGACGAGGCCGAGGCGCTCGAGATCGCCAATGACACCCTGTACGGCCTCGGCGCCGGCGTGTGGACGCGCGACGGCAGCCGGGCGTTCCGGATGGGCCGGGCGATCCAGGCCGGGCGCGTGTGGACCAACTGCTTCCACCAGTACCCGGCGCACGCGGCGTTCGGCGGCTACAAGGCATCGGGAGTCGGGCGCGAGAACCATCGGATGATGCTCGAGCACTACACGCAGACGAAATGCCTGCTCGTCAGCTACGACCCCAACCCGCTTGGGTTCTTCTGATCCGCGTGGGTGAATCGGTTCAGGCCACCACGGCGGCTCTCGAGGTGATCACTCGCCTCGAGGCCGCCCACGGCCCGCTCATGTTCTTCCAATCCGCGGGCTGCTGCGACGGGAGCGCCCCGCTGTGCCTCGAGGCCGGCGAGCTCCCAGTCGGCCCGCAGGACATGCAGCTAGGCGAGGTCGGCGGCGTGCCGTTCTACGTCGGCGCGGAGCAGTATGAGCGCCTCGGCAAGCCGCAATACGTGCTCGATGTCTCGCCCGGGGCTGCCGACGGCTTCTCGCTCGAAGGCAGCTTGGCCGTCCACTTCGTCACGCACACCCCGTAGCGAGATGCCGTCGCGTCAGTCGTTCTCCCAGGCGGGGCTGGTCGCCGCCACTGCAGCGGTCGGCGGTACGGAGCAAGGCTGACGGCCCGGCACGGGACCGCGCATTCGACGGGACGGCAAACCCCACATGTCTGGACAACCGCATGTTCACGGCAGCGAGGACCCTTTCGCGGTCGCCTCTGTGCGTGCTGTCTCGGCAGCCCCATGTTGAGCGGCATTGAATTGGGGCATGCTGGTGCCGTTCTGGGTGGCGACGGGACGGGGGAACGAAAGAACGAAGGAAGTCTTCGGCCGTCGGTCGTTGGGATCGGCGCCCCCTCCCCGGACCTTGCATGGGTGGTAGCGCCGGCGCCGGGGTTGTCAAGGTCGCTTCGCTTATAGGTCGATCTCGCGGAGTGCCGATCCCAACCGGGTGAGGCGGGGTGGGAAGGAAGCCGGAGGCGAAACCGCGACCCTTAGGAACACATGGTCTGCCGCCGCGTCGGTGGCGGTGGGCTGCGCGTATGAGGCACGGCGGTCCGGGCGAGCCAGCATTGCATGGCGAAGCCCGATGTCCATCAAGGGGCCGTCGTGTAGACGCGGTGGGTGTGCGGGGAAGGCCGTTGGTCTTATTATTCGGGGAGGGCTCTGCGGGTGTCCCAGGATGCCCCGTCACGCGTGGCGTGTTCGCGGGGTGGTGCGGGACGGTCGTGGTCGAGAGGCCGCGGCTCGCCGCAGAGCAATCAGCAGAGGTCGTAGTACCAGCGGGGATCGGTATCGCTGGGAAGGGCCGAACGCGAAGCCGAGCGCCAAGACGTCCGTGCTCGTGGTCGTTGCGCTGACCGCAGCCAACCCCTTCGGGGTCCTGGCCGGGAGGTTCCAAAGGTGAAGCCTGAGGACGCCCGGTCAGAGCGCAGCTGCCACGATCCGGCGCCGGATGACACCGCCGCTCACCCCGCCGACGCGGATTCTCTGTGGGAGCAGTTGTTGTCCGGCGGGAATCTTGCCGAGGCGCTCAGACGCGTCGAGCAGAACGCCGGGGCCCCTGGTCTCGACGGAATGAGCACCGAGGAGCTACGGCCGTGGCTTCATAGCCATTGGCCGCGGATCCGCTCACTGCTCGAGGCGGGTACCTACCGGCCGCAACCCGTGCGCAGGGTGATGATCCCCAAGCCCTCGGGCGGGATGCGGAAGCTGGGGGTGCCGGCTGCGGTGGATCGGTTGATCTGCCAGGCCATCGCGCAGGTGCTCACGCCTGTGTTCGATCCACGGTTCCATCCCCACAGCTTCGGCTATCGGCCGGGGCGCTCGCAGCATCACGCTGTCGAGCGGGCACGCCAGTTCATCGCCGATGATGCGGCGTGGTGCGTCGATTTTGATTTGGACTCGTTCTTCGATCGCGTTCAGCACGACGCTTTGATGGCCAGGGTCGCACGACGGGTGCATGACAAGCGAGTGCTGCGACTGATCCGGCGCTACCTGGAAGCGGGCGTCATGGAGGGCGGGCTGGTGCACGCGAGCGAAGAGGGAACCCCGCAGGGTTCTCCGCTTTCGCCGCTGCTCAGCAACGTCATGCTCGACGACCTCGACTGGGAGCTGGAGCGGCGCGGGCACAACTTCGTGCGCTTCGCCGACGACGGACGGATCTACGTCTCAAGTCGGCGGGCGGGCGAGCGGGTCATGGCGAGCATCACGCAATACGTCGAGCAGCGCCTCAAGCTCAGGGTCAACCGCGAGAAGTCGGTGGTTGACCGGGCGACGAAGCGACCCCTGCTGGGGTTTCGCTTCGCCTACCGCGGCGACGAGGTCAGGGTGCTGGTGGACCCCAAACGCGTCAAACGCGCCAAGGACCGCCTGCGCCAGCTGACCTCGCGCCGCTGGGGCGTCTCGATGGAGCGGCGGATCAAGGAGATCAACCGCTTCACGGTCGGGTGGACGGCGTACTTCGCGTTTGCCGACACACCCTCTCCGTTCCGGGAGCTCGACAAGTGGCTCAGGCGCCGACTGCGGCAGGTTCGATGGAAGGAGTGGAAGCGCGTGCGCACCAAGCTGCGCAAGCTGCGAGCGGCAGGCATCCCCGAGCACGACGCCCGCAGATGGGCGTTCTCGCGCAAGGGGTACTGGCGCATCGCAGGCTCTCCGATCCTTGCCACCGCCCTGCCCAACGCCTACTGGGCCAGTCTCGGCCTGCAAGGGTTCACCGAACCCTACCGCCGCTTCCGGGATGCTAAGCGAACCGCCCGGTGCGGACCCGCACGCCGGGTGGTGTGGGGGGCGTCGGGGTGAGCTCGGCGCCTACCCGATTCTGAGGGGGGCCCGGCACAGCAATGTGCCGGGCCTACCCGTCCAAAGCGGGAGAGCGGTTGGCCCCGCACGGACCCGGCTACGGCGCGTCGCTGACTTCTCCGCGCTGACGCCGACCGCAGAGGTCAGACCGTGGCAGCTTCGGGATCGGGACGTACGACGACGGTGTCGGCGACAGGGATGATCTCGTCGACTGGGAGGTCCGCGCGTGAGGCATGTTCGCGGATCGCCTCGGGGCTCGTGGCCTGGTAGATGCACACCGTCCCGACCGAGCCGCCGTTCTCTTGCAGGACGTAGGATCGGATCCAGCGGATGTCGTTGGACATCTGCTCGCCTCCGACCGCCTTAGACCGCCTGGCCGCTTCTTGAAGGTCTTCCGGAGAGCGCCAACCACTGCGACGAAGAATCACGTACGTGTTCATCAGGACCCCCAAGGCCCTCGACATCAACATGGTCAGAGCGAGCCTACGGCCGTGAGCCCGTGTAATCAACGCCGATCGCGTCGCCAACTTCGACCCGTAGCCGTAGCAGCGTGCTCCTCGTCGATCAAGTCAGCAGCCGGCACCGGCGTGTCGAGGCGTTCGGCGCACCGCCGCGCCTTTGCGCGTTCGGCTTGGTCCAACCCGAACGTGGCGGTCACTGACGTCAGACGAGTCGGGCGCTGAGCTCGATCTCGGGCACGCCCGAGAGCGCGCGCGAGACCGGACAGCCAGCCTTGGCCTCCTCGGCATGCTCGCGGAAGTGCCCCTCGTCGATGTCGGGGACTCGCGCCTCGACGTCGAGGTCGATCCGCGCGATAGTGGGAGCGCCGTCGACGTTTCGCAGGTGCGCGCGGGCGGTCGCGCGCACCGACTCGGGCGCGTGGCCGTGCTCGGCGAGGATGTTGCTAAGTGCCATCGCCAAGCAGGACGCGTGAGCGGCGGCGATGAGCTCCTCCGGGTTGGTCCCGTCGCCCTCCTCAAAGCGCGAGCTGAACGAGTAGACGCCCTGGAATACACCGTCCCCGACCGAGACGGACCCCGCGCCACCCTTCAGGTCGCCGCGCCACTCGGCGCTCCCAGTTCGCGTTGCCATGTCGCCTCCTTCGTGTCGTCGTCGCAGATGGCAGATGAATCATCGCAGGCGCCCAAGGGCGACGACCGCTCGACATTCATGATCGCTCAGATCGGCCGCAAGCCAGTGGTCTGCGCACCTGCCCAGGAAGACGACACGAGCTAGCAACGCCGACATGTGCTGGCGGTCGATCGCTGTCGCTTTCCACGCGAAAGGAGTAGCGGCGCGTGAGGCGCCGCTGTCTCTGGGTCGGCGAGAAACGCGTCGTCGAGGCGTCGGACTTCGCACGACACCGTGCTCGGCGATCGCACGCGCCGCCGCCAATCGGGCACGAAGAGGCGCCCGCGCGTGTGCCGTCGCTCCGTGGGTTTGAAGTCCCACAGCCCCTTCAACTTGGCGCGCAGGTCGTCCGGCAGCCGGTCGACGCCGTCGTGGTCGATCTCGACGAGGTTGCCCGCCGGGTCGCGGAGGTAGAGCTGGGCAACGTCGCCGGGCAACTCGAGGTGGTTGCCGAAGGCCTCGCGGTCGAGGGCGCCGCGGCCCGGTAGGCCGGCTCGACGTCGTCCACGGTAATGCCGAGGTGATGGTGGCTCGTCGGCTGCAGGTCGCGCTCGAAGAGGTGCGCTGCGTGCGGCCAAGGACAAGCCATGGACCGGGAGGCCGAAGTTCGGAGTCGGGATCGGCTCCGCGCCGAGCCGCTCGACGTAGAAGTGAAGTCGCCGCGTTCACGCTGACGTGGTTAATCCGGCTGCTCACGCGCGCTGCTCCTTCACCGCCGCGAAGCACCTACCATACCGGGCCCGTCCCAGAGGAGAGGTCGCATGTCGGAAATCGTTGTCGTCGGGTCCTTTCACCGCCCAGCCCGGCAAGGAGGCGGAGGCCGCCGAGGCCTTCAAGGCCCTCGTGGAGCCGACTCATCGAGAGCAGGGATGCATCCTCTACGCGCTGCACCAGGGCGTAGACGATCCGCGCCGCCTCGCGTTCGTCGAGCGCTGGGCCTCGCGCGAGTCGCTCGACGCTCACCTCGCCAGCCCGGACGTCCAGGAGGTCCTCGCCCGAGTCGAGGAGCTCTTCGGCGACAGCGCCGACATCGTGGTGTACGAGCCGCTGACAGGCGGGGACACGAAGAAGGGCTCGATCGCGGCGCACGCGGCCGGCTGATGGCCGCGAGCCAAGCGCTCGTCGCCGTGACCGGCTGCCGCTGGGATAGAGGGCGCGGGCGCGGAGCTGCGGGTCGTGAGGACCAGCAGGTGTTTGCGAGTTGACTACGTCGAGACGCCCGTTCAGCCCGGATTGCAGGAGCCAGCATCTCCTCGCGCTAACTAACTGTTTCGGTGCGGTCCGGCAAGCGCTGGCGAGGTCGGGGAAGATCTCCGACCGCTTGCTGACGATCGGCTCGGACCGCGGGCAGTTAGCAAGCCCCGCAAACGGCCGCACGAGCGCTTTCGGCCACGCGGGGCGTCGGGCGCCGCCGGCGTCCGGCGCTCGCAATGCCACGGAAGGGAGCGTCAGCGCCGACCGATGCTGACGATCGCTTCGACGATTCACGCCACCCGCGCCGGACGCTCGGCCTCCAACGGCAAGCACGTGTCCGTCATCGGGGCCGGCATACGCGACAGCCGCCGGGCGTGGCGGACGTGTGCTTTCTGCGAATGCGCTCGTTAGCATGTCGGTGCCGGTTGGACTGTGGCGGCTCTCGCTTCCGCCCACATCCAACCGTGCGGGGACCGAGCGCGCTACGACTGCTTCGGCTCTCGCGGCCGCTCCGGTCTCGCTATGCCCTTGCCACGGAAGGGAGCGTCAGCGCCGACCGATGCTGACGATCGCTTCGACGATTTACGCCATTCGCGCCGGACGCTCGCCTCCAACGGCAAGCAAGCGTCCGTCATCTGGGCCGGGGTAGGCGGCGGCCGGCGGGCGTGGCGGACGTGTGCTTTCTGCGAATGCGCTCGTCAGCATGTCGGTGCCGGTTGGACTGGGGCGGCTCTCGCTTCCGCCCAGAAGGAGGCGTCCGGATCGAGGCCTGCGACTGGCCTGAGATGGCCGAGAGGGGCACGGCGCCGGGACAAACGCAGACTGCCGCTCTCACGAAGGACCAGGCGCGTCGAGCTTCGTTGTGCCGGCGATCTGACTTCCGCTTCTGCCTGGCGGACAGCGAGAGCGGCAGCGCCGCGACGAGACCCGTGTCGGCGACGAAGCAGCCACGCCCGCTGGCGAGCACGCGCGACTCGGTTACGCCTGAACCGGCAGCGACGCTGGGGCGGCGAGGCTGCTCTCGTGCTTGCTACTCGGGAGTTCGTGGCTAACGGTGGAGGGCGACCGTCATGTCGGCGCCGCCGGTGCTGCATCGCCGGGACGGACGGGCAGCCGTGGCCGTGTCGGTCGGCGTGGCTGGTGGCCTTCCAACGCCGGAGAGATCGTCGGGGCGCGCGGCTCTGCTGCATTGCCTGGCGATTCAGCAGCCCGGCGTGGGACACCGGCGACTGCTCAGATTCGTCCAAAGCGCTATGACGTGCTAGCCGAAATCGAGCTAGCATGCGGCCCGCGCCGGCTGCTCCTCGCGTGGAAATCCGGGAGTCTCGTCGCCCGGTTCAAGCTCAGTGCCGCAGATCGTCCACACCGGGAGCGCGTCGTCGGCCCGGCCAAGCTTGTGCAACCCCATGCCGGAGCAGCGGTCGCCCGCTCCGGGCGGGCGACCGCCAGATTTGTGGCGCGGTCACAACCCGGACGGCGTGCGCCCTTGCTCGTCAGCCCGCGACGACCCGCACGGGACCTCCGTTCGTGAGCGAGCAGGTGTGCGGCTTGGCGCTCCCGCTTCCTGCAGGTGGCGACGAGCAGGAGCCGCTTCGGTATTGGGGCCGGGCCCTGCATTCGTCCTGGCGCGCGCCTGCGGAGAGACGTCCGGATAGTCCCTCGTGAATGCGAACGATGTGCGAACCACCCTTACTGCCGGGGCGCGGTTGTGCCGAGCTCGGCGTAACTCCTATGCGCGACGCGGGCCGGCGGGTCGGCGCTGATGACCGGCCCTAACCGGGCCGCTGCGAGTGCGTCCGGCCAGTAATGGGCTTCGGACGACAAATCCGATCAGAGCAGGCGGTGGGGCTTGAGGAGGTGATGATGTCTCTGAGCGATCCCAGCCATCTACTGAGGCCAACCTCGCGAGGTGATCGGAAATTTCGGCTGGTGCACGAATGCGTGAACGTGCAATTCCGCGCGGCCCGCGATCGAGGCGGGTTCCGTAGTCGAGGCCGCGCACAGACCGTCGCCGTAGCCGCGGGAGCGTCCGCGACCCCGGTTGTACGCAAACGCGCTTTCTCAGCGCTGGCCGGAGGCGTGCGCGCTCACACCGTTTACACATGCGCGTACTGTGGACCGGCGGCGGCGCTCCCGTCAGGATGGTGCGATGGCGGCCCTGGGTCTGTGACCCCGACGGTCCGGGTTCTCGTCGTCGACGACCAGCTCGCGTTTCACGAGGCCGCTCACGCGGTGATCGACGGCACGGCTGGCTTTGAGTGGGTTGGCGGGGCGAGCTGCGGTGAAGAGGGCGTGGAGCGGGCCGAGGGTCTTCGGCCCGACCTGGTGTTGATGGACGTTCGCATGCCCGGTATCGGGGGGGTTGAGGCGGCGCGGCAGATCGCGTCGCGCGGGCTTTCGGCGATCGTGGTGCTCGTCACTGCGGGACCGCCTCTAGACGATGGCGGTCCTGGCAGTGCCGCGGAGGTCGTTCCCAAGGAGGGGCTCTGCGGAGCCTTGCTCAGGCGCCTTTGGGAAGACCACGGCTAGCGCCGGCGTGCACGGGTCTGGCACAGCCCGACGTGTCAGGTCGCCTGGTACGGCTTGCCCGACTTTGCAGTGAGCGGTATCGCGCCGGTGATGCGCGTCCCGCGCCCGGCGTCGATCGTCAGGGATCCCCCTAGCGAGGCGACGCGGTCGTGCATGTTGTGCAGTCCAGCGCCGAGCGCGACCGTGCCAAGGTCAAAGCCGGGCCCGTTGTCGTGGACCTCGAAGGTGAGCTCGCGGCCGCCCGCGGCGATGCTGACGTGCGCGGCGGTGGCGGTGTGGGCGTGCTTGTAGGTGTTCTGCAGCGCCTCGAGGCAGCAGAAGTAGATCGCCCTCTCGACCTCGGGTCGGTAGCGGCCGACGTTAACCCCGGTCACGGTCGTCGGGATCGGGGCGTCGCGGACGGCTTGCTCGAGCGCCGCGACCGGCCCGAAGGCGGCGAGCGCGGCCGGGAACACGCCTTGGGCGAAGGCTCGGAGCTCATCGATCGCGAGCTGCACCTCGGTTCCCAGCTGGTCGAACTGCTCGGTAGTGTCAGGTGCTGTATCGCCGTATCGTTCGGCCGCGAGCTGAAGCTTGATCCTCAGCGCGATCAGCCGTTGTTGGGCTCCGTCATGTAGGTCTCGCTCGATCTGCTCCCGGGTATCGTCGGCGCTCGCCGCCGCACGCGCTTGCGTGTCGCGCATCTCCCGGACCAGGTTTGCGACGTCGGCCGCGAGCCGTTGATTCTCCAAACTCAGACTCGCGTAGGACCCGATCACGTTGATGAACGCTCTCTCGTCCTCGAGCGCCTGGTCATGAACAAGAGCGGCTACCACGTTCCCCTCGGCGTCATGGAGGTCGGTCACGCTGCGGCCGCCACCGACGGCGGGAGCGTCCACCGGGCGCCCGTCGGCCGCGGCCCAGCGATCTTCAGCGACCGGGTAGACGATCTCGAGGGTCGGGTCCTCAAACGCGTCCGCGAACGCGTCACGCACCCCGCCGGGCCCCGCCGGCGAACCGACCGACGCCGCGAACCGACGCAGCGATGCGCCGACGTACAGCCGCCACCTCAACAGCCCCACGAGAAACGCCAGTGCCATCGCCGGGAGCGCGAACGCAGACAGCCACCGCGCGACAGTCAGGGCCGGGGAGCCCGGGGCGAGGCGACGCACGACCAGCGCGAAGGCGGTCAGCCCGACCCCGGCCACCGCGACCACCAGTACCGGCGTCAGCGTCCGGCGGCGAATCCTGCTCGCCGAACCGATGCGCTGGACGAGGCGCGCCACGACCGCCAGGAACAGCAGCACTACCAACAGTTCACGCAGCGGCAGCACAACGCTTGCCACCACCCCTGGTTCGTGACCGACGAGCATGAACGCGTTGTGAGGACAGTTCGCCGAACAGGTCACCCACTCCGAAGGCGTCGGGTAGCGATCGACCAGCAACACCGTAGGAAGCCACAGCACCGCCACCACCAATGCGAGCGTCGCCGCCAACGCGCGGTCGACGCGACCTACCAGGCGGCCGTCGGGAAACGCCAACATCATGTAGACCAGCGCGGTCCAGCCGATCCACGCGGCAACGCGCCCGATGCTGTAAACGACCGCCTGGTCAGCGAGCGCGAACGTGACCACCAACCAGACCATGCCGCTGAGCACCAACAGGATGCCCAGCCGCCCGAACGACACCCCACGCCACGCATAGATGCCAACGGCCACCGGAAGTGCCGCCACCACCACGCGCCCGGCGGACTCCAGCCGCACCGCAGCAAGCGAAACACCCGCGACCGGGGCCAGCACAAACGTCGCGCCTAGCGCGACCACGGCGGCGATACCGACAACCAGCTCCCGTCTAAGCGACGCCGAGCCCCCGGGCAAGGACGGTGCTGCGGCTACAGCCATGACATCGACCGGATCGCCAAAGCGAATGGCTCCCCCGCGAGCGCGCATGCCGGAGCTCGTGGCGCCCGCCGACGAGCCCCGAATTGTGTCCACGCTGTTACCAAGCTTGGCCCCGCATGTCCGCTGGTTTCAGCGCCCGAAACCCGCTGGCGAGATTCTACCCGCGGCACGAGGAAGCGCTTGAGAACTCGGGCGTCGGTCGTACTGAAAGACGGCAAATCTCGTGAGACGCGCCTCGCGCGCGGCCCGTCGTCACGGAAGCGAGTCGCCGAGACCTGCGTTTGGCGCGGCGCGAGTATCTGGCCGACACTCGTCCGCCCTGCAGGCCGCGCATTGGGGGTCGCCAGTGCGATCGGCGCTGGAGACGCGCGGCCGGTCGAAAGCGGGTCTGTCGCCTTGTGGTCTGTCGAGCCGCCCCTCGAAGATCCCGATCGCGATCGGGCGGCGCGGAGCGTCAGGCCCACCACCCGGGCTCGTCCGGTCGCCTTCCTGGGGGAGGCACGCTCCGCGAGTCCTCAGGGTAGATGTTGTCACCGCGGGCGTGATGGTTCTCCAAGGCTAGGTTCAGTGAGGTGTTCCTACGGTGCTCGGCCTGCGACTCGGGTCCGTAGGAACCACCCGTCCGGCGCGGCGGGGGCGCCTGAGTCGGATCCGACGTCGCGGTTACGCGGAGGCATATGATGGCTTCTGTGATCGGCGCGATGGCGAGCGGCGGACGGCAGCGATTCGCGTCGGGCTCGCAGACGTGTTTCCGATGAGCGGAGAGGACTTCTGATGCCCGGGCTCTGGGGACGTTTCAGCACGCTGATCAAGGCGAAGGTCTCAAAGCTCCTGGATCGCGCGGAGGATCCCGCCGAGACGCTCGACTACAGCTACGAGAAGCAGCTCGAGCTCGTGCAGAACGTCAAGCGGGGGATCGCGGACGTGGTGACCTCGAAGAAGCGCCTGCAGCTACAGGAGCAGAGTCTGCAGCAACAGGCCCAGAAGCTCGACGGGCAAGCGCGCCAGGCGCTCGGCGCCGGCAACGAGGAGCTGGCGCGCACGGCACTGCAGCGCAAGCAGGCAATTGAGGCAGAGGTCGGCTCGCTCGACCATCAGATCGCGGAGCTCGAGTCCCAACAGGAGCAGCTGATCGCCAACGAGCAGAAGCTGCAGACCAAGATGGAGGCGTTCCGGTCAAAGAAAGAGGTCATCAAGGCGCAGTACTCCGCGGCGGAAGCGCAGGTCCGGATCTCCGAGGCCGCGACTGGGGTCGGGGAGCAGATGGCCGACGTAGGTCTCGCGATGCAGCGCGCGATCGACAAGACCGAGAACATGAAGGCGCGCGCTGACGCCGTCTCCGAGCTCGAGGCGGCGGGGACGTTCGAGGATCTCACCCAGCTCGGGCCGGGCGAGGACGACATCGACCGCCAGCTGGCGCAGGTCACGAGCGCGAGCGAGGTCGACTCGGCGCTCGCGAAGATGAAAGCCGAGCTCGGCGGCGGCACGTCGCCCGCGCAGCTCCCCGAGGGCGGCGATCAGACGGGGGCGGGAGGATGATCGTCCGGATCGCGACCGAGGGCCAGTACCGGATGGCCGACGACCAGGTGCCGCGCTTGGAGGAGCTCGACGCGGCGCTCGTCGCTGCGGTCGAAGCAGCGGACCGCGATCGCTTCACGCAGGCATTCGCCGAGCTGCTCGAATACGTCCGCGGCGGCGAGCTGCTCGACGACGCGCATCTCGGAGCCTCCGACGCGATCCTGCCACCGCCCGACGTCTCATTCGAAGAAGCGTCCGGCGAGCTGAGCGGCGAGGGACTCATCCCGGACTAAGGAGTCACGAATGAATTAGTGGGCTGTGGCAGGATGTTGGGGGTGGGCGGCGTATCGCGACGGCATGATCGATGAATCGAAGATTGCGGAGCGTTATGCGGGGGTTGGGGCCGGAGTTGAACGAGCGTCAGCGGAGGTTGTGGGCTGGCGTCGGAGGCACGGGCGTGTGGGCGGGGCGGGATCGCGGCGGTGTGCGTGCGACGGGGATCAGCAGGAACACGGTGGTGCGTGGGATCGCGGAGTTGCGGGAGGGGACGCGGCTGGAGGCGGGGCGGGTCCGTCGTCCGGGTGCGGGGCGGCCGCGGTTGACGGAGTCTGATCCGGAGCTGGTTGGGGGCGTTGGAGGCGTTGGTGGATCCGGATACGCGTGGGGATCCGGAGTCGCCGTTGCGGTGGTGCTCGAAGAGCTTGGCGAAGATCGCGGGCGCGTTGGTGGCGGCTGGGCATCAGGTGTCTGATCGGTCGGCCGGGAAGCTGTTGCGGGGGCTCGGGTTTCGGTTGCACGCGAATCAGAAGACCCGGGAGGGGAAGGATCATCCCGACCGTGACGCGCAGTTTCGGCATATCAACGAGACCACCCGGGCGGCGCTCGCGGCGGGCGAGCCGGTGATCTCGGTGGACGCCAAGAAGCGCGAGCTGGTCGGGGATTTCAAGGCTGTCGGGCGGGAGTACGAGCCGACCGGGCGGCCGGTCGAGGTCCGCTGCCACGACTTCAAGGACAAGGATCTGGGGCACGCGATCCCGTACGGCGTGCTACGACATCAAGGCCAACGAGGGGATGGTGTCGGTCGGGGTCACCAACGACACGAGCGCGTTCGCGGTCAACTCGATCCGCGCGTGGTGGCAGCACCTCGGCCAGAAGCGCTACCCGAACGCCAAGACGCTGACGATCACCGCCGACGGCGGCGGCAGCAACTCCAGCCGCACGCGCCTGTGGAAGACCGAGCTGCAGAAGCTCGCCAACGAGCTGCAGATCGCGATCCGCGTCTGCCACTTCCCGCCCGGAACCTCGAAATGGAACAAAATCGAGCACCGCATGTTCAGCTACGTCAGCCTGAACTGGCGCGGGCGGCCGCTGGAGAGCCTGCAGGTGATCATCGACCTGATCGGCTCGACCACGACCAGCACCGGCCTGAAGGTCTACGCGCGCCTCGACCCCGGCCACTACGAGAAAGGGATCAAGGTCACCGACGCGGAGCTGGCCGCGGTGAACATCGTCCGCGACGAGTTCCATCCGGACTGGAATTACACGATCCACCCAACCCACTCACCGCACTAATTCCTTCGTGACGCCTAACTCACCGGTGACGGACTCGTCCAACTCGACAATGCTGAGTCCGACCAGCAGCGCGCCCGCAACCCTTTGCAAAGCAGCTGCGCCGGCTCGGGGGCGGCTTGTGGCTGCTTCTGGGCGAAGGCACGAGCGAGCCAAGAGTGAGGGGCGGACAAGTCCGGACGCTTGGTTTCTGGGCGCAAACCCCGCCTGGAACGGCACGTTCTGGCCAACGGTAATTTCGGCCTCCTCGTTGTCGGTCGTCAGAAGATGCGGCGTGCTCAGCACGTTGACGCCGGCACTCGTCTGCAGCGCATGCAGCACGATGCCGAAGGAGGGGATGCTCAGTCCCAGCGCGGTGAGGGCGGGGATGGCCGGCCCCTGGATGCCGGCCAGGAAGCCTCCGTAGCTGGCGAGGTTGGTGATGGAGAAGGAGGGCGGAGTGGTGCCGGAGTACTTGGTGCCGACGATGCCCACCGCTTGCCCTTGCGAGGTGTTGACGGTGAAGCCCTGGTGGACGCTGATACCAAAGTCGAGCTCCCGGTCGACGTCGACTTCCATGAGGACCGCCTCGACGAAGACCTGGCGCCGGGGCACGTCGAGCTTTTCGATGACCCGCACCAGGTTGCGGTAGTCGTTCTGACTGGCCACCACCACCAGGCTGTTGGTGGCCTTGTCCGGGGAGATTTTCACCTCGCCAGCAAAGAGCTCCGTCGCCGCCACAGCCCCGGCGGGACGCGGCGCGGCCGGCTGGCCGCCGGGCTGCGGGGCACGTTGGTCGGGGCCCGCGGCCGATTGGCCGTCCCCTGCGCGAGCGCCTGCAGCGTCGCCGCGATGTCCTCCGCGGTGGCGTTCCCCAGCGGGTAGACGTTGATGCGGCCCTCGCCCGAGATGGGGACGTCAATCTCCCGGATGATGCCGCTGATGCGCTCGTTGGCGGTGGCGCTGGCGACGATGATGAGCTTGTTGGTGCGCTCGTCGGGAATGAGCGTGGTCAGCGTCGCCGGAACGCCTGCCGCCGGGGTGGTCGCTCCCGGTGTGGCGGGGCCCGGCGTCGGAGGCGCAACCGGCACCGGCACCGGCAGCGTCGCCGGCCGGGTTCCGGGCCGCCCCTTCTGCTCGAACAGCTTCTGGATGGTGCTGGCGACGTCGGCGGCCAGCGCGAAGTGAATCTGGACAATGCGCATCTCGTCGTTGGCGCTCCGGATGTCGAGCTGGTCGACGATTTGCTCGATTCGGTGCATGTTGCCGCCGATGTCGTTGACGATGAGCGTGTCCGGGTGGAAGAGGATGCTGTCCCCGCCGGGGCTGACCAGCTGCTGCACCACGTTGCGCAGCGGCTCGAGCTCCACGTAGCGGACCTTGAACAGCCGGGTCATCATCTGCTCGTTGGTGGTGTAGTCGCTGCTCCCGTCGGTGATGGTGGGGATGCTGTTCTGCTTGGCTTTGGCCTTCTCGACGATTTTCGAGAACTTCCCGAAGGGCACCACCGCCAGGTTGTTGGCGTCGAGCGCCGCCAGGAAGGCCGCATAGAACTCGTCGGCGTTGACCTCCACCCGGCCATTGTCCGGGCCGATGACCGAAATCTTGCCGTGAATGTTCTCGGCGAGGATGAACGTCTTGCAGGTGGCGTCGGAGACGGTCTGCACCAGCTTCTCGATTTCCACCTTGTCGAAGTAGATGTTGAATTTCGCCTTGCGACGGACCTCGGCGCAGTTGGGCGTCATCCGGTCGGGAGTGGCGGCGGAGGCCGCCGGCTTGGCCGGAGCGTCCGCTGCCCCTGCGGCGGGCCGTGGCCGCGCCAGCGTCGGCGGCGGCGGCGCTGGCTGCGCCGCGGCCGGAGGCGTGGCGACAGGCACCTTGGCGAGGCCGCCGTCCGCGGTGCGGTCGGCAGCCGAAAACTGTCCAAGCAGCAGGGGGAGGAGCAGCGAGCTGTGGAGGAGGACGTTCATTTCCTGAAGGGTTGGCCCGCGACTTCCGGCGCCGAGATGTTCACCGCACGTTGTAGGTCATCCGCGTCATGGTGCCGTTCCGGTCGACGTCCACGTCGATGCGCGGCGCATCCTTCAGCTTGGTGTAGACCTCGAGCGCCTTGGCTGGGTCGTTCATGTCCAAGCCGTTGATGCGGGTGATGACGTCACCGTTCTGGATGCCGATTTTCGAATAGAGCGAGTCCGGACGGATGGAGAAGAGCTTGAAGCCCTCCGGCGCACCATCCTTGAAGGCCGGCACCAGCCGAGCCTGCATCGCCAGGTCGTTGAGGTTGTTGATGGCGCGGTCCACCTCGGAGCGCGGCACCTCGTAGTTGTTGGCGTCCAGGGCCTTGATGCCCGCCCCCCACGCCCCCACCGGCTCGGTCACCTTGGTGGTGGTGGGAAGACTCGGGGCGCCCTCGCCCCCTTCCGCGCTCACATACTCACGCCGCCCGTTGTTGAGGACGATGACCCGGTCATGCAGGATGTTGAGCACCGTGGAGGTGAGCAGTCGGTCCCCCACCATCACCGTCATGTTTTTCTGGCTCCCGAGGTCCAGCACCGAGGCCAGCGACCATTCGGGCTGCGCAGCGCACAGGGTGCCCAGCAGCTTCACCCGCATCGACGTGCGCACCGGCTCGGCGTTGAGGTCCGGCTTCCCTTGCGCCTCCACGCTGGCTTCCACGACGGGCACCAGACCGGTCAGCCGGGCCAGCCGTTCCATGTCCAACACCGCCGCCAGCTGGACGGGGGCCGCTGGCCGCGCGGCCAAGGCCGCCGGCGCCGTGGCTGGCAGGAGCGCCCCTTCCACGAAGAGGTTGACGATTTTCGCCCCGAGCAGCGCGGCGGTCGCAATGCAGGCCAGCTGGATTGCCCAGAAGTACTTTCGGAACAGCAATTCCAACGGTTCGGTAGGCACCGGTCGGTGGGTACAGCAAGCCAGGTGCCAGCCCCTGGCCTGCCAAGCCCGGGCCAGGGAGGTGCGGCTGCAGGGGGTTTAGGACATTTTGTCAGTCGGCCCCAGAAGGCCGCCGGACGGCCTGTCACTCCTCATCCGACTCGTCACCCCGTTCGCGCTCGAGCTTGCGGTAAATGGTACGCGCGGCGATGCCCAGCAGCCGAGCGGCCATCGTCTTGTCCCCCCCGGTGTGGCGCAGCGTCTCGTGAATGAGGCGCCGTTCCACCTCCTCCATCGGTGTGCCGATGGGGATGACCACCTGCCCGGCAGCGCCGCGGGGCCCGCTGCGCACGGACTCGGGAAAGTCGCTCACCTCGAGCACTTCGCTCCGGGCGAGCACCACGGCGCGCTCCATAGCGTGCTCGAGCTCGCGCACGTTGCCCGGCCAGGCGTACTCCTCCAAGGCCTGCAGCGCCTCGGCCGACAGGCCCCGGACGGGCTTGGCATTCTTGGCCGCGAAGCGCCGCAGGAAGTGGTCGGCCAGCAGCGGCACGTCCTCGCGCCGGGAGGCGAGCGGGGGGATGCGCACCTCCACCACGTTGAGCCGGTAGTAGAGGTCCTCGCGAAAGCGGTTCTCCGCCACTTCGTGGGGCAGCTCGCGACGCGTGGCCGACACCACGCGGACGTCGACGGCGATGGGGCCCGAGCCGCCCAGCCGCTCAATCTCTCCCTCCTGGAGCACCCGGAGCAGCTTCACCTGAGCGCTCAGGGAGAGCTCGCCCACCTCGTCCAGGAAGAGGGTCCCGCCGTGCGCCCGCTCGAAGCGGCCCTCGCGCCGGGCCAGTGCCCCGGTGAAGGCCCCCTTCTCTACCCCGAAGAGCTCCGCTTCGAGCAGCGTCTCGGGAATGGCGCTGCAGTTGACCGCCACGAAGGGTCCGCTCGCCCGGGGCGACAGCTCGTGCAGGGCACGGGCGGCCAGTTCCTTGCCGGTCCCGGACTCGCCCACCAGCAGGACGGTGGCGTGCGCCGCCCCTGCCTGGCGCAGCGTCTCCATGAGCGCCCGGAAGGCGGGGGACTGTCCAATTAGCGTCCGTCCACCAGGGGCCCCGAGGTCCGCCAGCTGCGCCTTGAGCGCCTCGTTCTCGGCCATCAGCGCGCGGTGTTCCAGCGCGCGCTGGACCGTCTTCACCAGAGCGTGGCGCTTGAGCGGCTTGGTGATGAAGTCGTAGGCCCCATCCTTCATCGCCGAGACGGCGGCCTCCACCGTCCCGTAGGCCGTCATCAACACCACCTGGACGTCGGGGCGCATGGAACGCGCGGTCCGCAGCAGCTCCTGGCCGTCGAGACCTGGCATCATCAGGTCGGTCACCAGGACGCCGACCTCGGGGCGGCGCAGCAGCGTCAGTCCCTCCTCGCCGCCGGAGGCGGTGAGGGTCGCCAGTCCCTCGTGCTGGAAGATGCGGGCCACCGAATCCAGGTTGGCGCGGTCGTCGTCGACGACGAGAACGGTGGAGTTGGCCATGGCCTGCTCTGGATTCTACCCCTCGTCGGGCGCCTCGGGGGGTCCGGAGGCCCGGATGTCCTCCTGGCGTACCTTGTCCACGCCGAAGCGCTCCGCGGCCCGGGTGAGCTTCTCCAGCGCCGCGTCGAACTCCGGCGCCGTCTTCACGAAGCGTAGGTAGTTGATGCGCGCCACCACGAAGGCCTTGAGGTAGGGACTGGTCAGCCCGCGCGCCTTGAGGCGCTCCACCACCGCCGACACCGCGTCGTCGAGCTTCAGCACGGCCTCTGCCCGTTCCTCTCGAATCGCCAGCGCCTCGTCCAGCGGCTCATCGAGAAACCCGTCAACCCGCTTCACGATGGACTGGTAGGCGCCGCCCGACAGGCGGGGCCGCTTCTCGTAGGCGGCACCGAGGGTCACGAAGGCCGGCTCCTCGAGCAGTGGCGCCACGTCCAGCTCCGTGCCCTTCTGGATGGCCACCAGGCCTCGCAGCATGCGGATGACCTCGAGGGAGCGCTCCTTGAGGTTGTGGGCCTTCTCGGTGTTGAGGGCAAGAATCTGGAAGGCCAGTTCCGGCTCGGGCAGCACCAGGGCCACCACCGACTGCGCCCCGAGGAAGCGGGCCGCCGCCAGTCGGTGGTTGCCATTCGGGGTCCAATACTGTCCGTCCTGGCGCACGGCGATGAGCGGGTCGAGGAAGCGGTCCACCCGCGTCATGGCCGAGGCGAGCCGCCGCACGTGCGGCTCAGACAGGTCGCGCTGGTAGGGCGTCGGTTGCACCTTGTCGAGCGGGAGCGCGGCCAGCACCACCCCGTGACCGCCCAGCGGGTCCCGGTAGGCGACGAGCGGGCTGCCGCCGTCGGCACGGATGGCATCCGCCAGCGCCTGTGCCTCGGCGGGGACGTCTTCCAGCAGCTGGGCTGCCGGTAAGCCCCGCACCCGCGTCTTGCGTCGGCGGACGGGCGACTTTCGCTTCTTGGGGACTTGTCGGGCGCTCTTCGAGCTCGGTGCCATGGTGGCCTGGACGCACCCTAGCGCGACGGGGCGCATTCCGGGGCATGCTCCAGTGCCGATGCGTCGCTCGCTTGCCCTCGGCTTGGCTGGACTGACCGCCGCCGTCGCGGCCTACGCCCTGTGGCCCCGTCCCTCCTCGCCGGAGGAGCGCGTCCGGGCGGCCGTCCGGCAGATGGAGCACGGCCTAGAGAGCCGCGACCCCTCGGCCGTGCTGGAGCATGTCTCGGAGCAATTCCACTCCTCCACGCTGGGGGACCGGACGGACCTTCGCCGCCTGGTGCTGGCTCAGCTGCTGCGGGGGGGTGGACTGCGGGTGGTGACGCTGCAGGCGGAGGTGCTGGCCGAGCCCGATGGGCGGCTGCGTTGGGTGGGGCGGGTAGCGGCGGCCCGGGCCGGGGGCGCAGGGCTGGCGGCCGTCACCGAAGCGGAGCTGCAGCAGTTTCACGTCGACGCCCTCTTCGCCGACGAGCACGGGGAGTGGCGCGTGCAGGAGGCGAGCGTCACGCCGCTGCAGTGAGGGGACGAAGGGGCTACACCCCCTTGACGATTTTCCAGACGCCGTTGACGCGCTTGAAGTCCATCCGCTTGATGTCCGAGACGGTCTGGACCTTCTGCCCCATGCGGAAGGTGAGCACGTAATTGTAAACCAGCGAGGCCTTGTCCCCCACGATGTTGAGCGTCTTGACGGTGATGCGAACGCGGACGTCCTGGAACTTCGCCAGCATCGCCGGCAGCTTGGTCTGCAGGGCCGTGTAGTCGAGGTCGTCCTCGGGGGTGAGCGTTCCGGCGTCGTCGTAGAAGCTCGGGTCGCACAGGGCCAGGACGCCCGCAGCATCCTGGGCGTCGATGGCGGTGTTGTACTTGCCCATGACGTCGATGATGGCGTCGGCGTCGGCGGTCTCGTCGATGTCCGTTCCCGGGATTTTGTGGGCCGCGCAGCCGAGCGTGGTCCCAAGCAGCAGGAGGAGCCAGCGTTTGCTCACGCCGACCCCGCCGGCCGAAGGACGTCATGGATGAAGCGGTTCAGCACGGGCGCCTCGGCGTCGAGAATCTTCAACCCCTCCGCTTGAATGAGACGCTCACCGACCATCGCCACCGGCTTGAGGAAGAAGGGGAGGGACAGCTTGATTTCGCCCTCCATGACGCGCTCGCACCGGCTCCCCGCCGGTGCCAGGCGGAGCGTGCCGGTATTCACCAGGAGGCGGTTGATTTTCTCGTTGGTTGGCACGTTGGTGAACCGCAGTTCGCGCCGCGTCCGGTCGTAGGTGGAGTCCTCGACGAAGGCAAACCACTCGGGCGGGACTGGTTTCGTTCCCACCGCGGCGATGACGGGCTTCGGCCGATAGCGGACGCGGCGACGCACCACCGACCCCTCCTCTTTGCGTTCCAGCAGTTGCACCTCGAGCAAGACCGCGTGGTGCTGCAAGAGGTAGTCCAGGTAGCGGGGGTCGAGCATGGCCTGCTCGACCTCGTCCACCGTTCCGTCCAAAAAAGCCCGTGTCTGGAAGTGCATGCGGGCGTGGAGCCTTAGCGAAAAGGGTCTGCCGGCACCAGAGGACCCTTGAACGTCTTGACATCAAATGTGCAGCGCGCCTGCCATTCCGTCACTTCGCTGCGCAGCCCCGGGCCGAAGTCCGGCAGCTGCCCAGCGTCATCGGCGACCGCCCCGCAGTCCCCCGCCAGGTAGTCAGCGGTCACCCGCAGCCGCCAGGCCTCGCGGTCGACCGGGACGGGAAGCCCCAGCGTCAGCGCGGTGCGCAGGTGTGTTCCAGCGGCGGCCGGCGCGCCGGCCTCCAGCAGTCGCCGGCCGAGGAGGTAGTGCACCAGCGGCTGCTCCGGATGGCTCGCCAGGGCCCGCTGGAGCCCAATCGTCCGCAGCTCATCGGGCCGGGCCAGGTAGGCCATCACCGTCCGGCCGGGCTCGCCGGCCGTCTCGGCGGCGCGCCACACCGCCACCTGACGCTCGAGGTCCAGTCCGGGCCGAAGGTTGGCCAGCTGCTCCAGTTGCGCCGGCGCCCCGTCCCACTCCCCGGACAGGAAGGCCAGCCGGACGCGCGCCAGTCCGGTCTCCGCTTCCAGCGCAGGAAACCCCTCCACCCGGGCCTGCAGACGTGACAGCACCTGGCTGGCTTCTGAGAGGCGGCCCAGTCGCTGCAGCAGCGAGACCTCCAATAGGCCAAAGGAGGGCTCGTCGGGCTGAAGCGCGCTGCAGCGCCGCACCAGCGGAAGGGCATCGAGCGGGTTGGCGTCGCCCCGGGCGGCCGCCGCCAGGCCAGCCACCTCGCGGGCGCAAGGGCGTGCAAAGACACTCCCCTGCCGGAAGCGGCTGAAGGCGCGGTTGACGCTTCGGTCGTCGAGTTGCAGCGCGTCGAGCATGCGCTCCCATTCGGTGGCAAGCGCGTCGAGGGACTGTCCGTAGACTGCGCGGAAGTCGGCGTGGGCCAGCAGGGCCTGCAGCTTGGGGGTGCCGTAGCTGTCCCGCAGCCAGCGGATGAAGCTGCCGGCGGCGGTGTAGGCGCGCTCCGGTGCGCTCAGGTAGAAGCCCTCGGGACGGAAGAGCTCGCGGATGTCGGGCATGAGTTTCTGACGCCGCATGCCCGCCGCCCACTCGTGCAGGGTGAGGTCGCCGCGTGTCTGCTGCGGGGCCTCGGCGATGCCCTCCACCACCCCCATCACCGGGATGATGCCGAAGCGGACGGTGACCCCGAAGGGCCCCTTGCCGAAACGGCTGGCCAGGGCGTGCACCAGCTCGTGCTGCAGCACGGGGTTGGGGAAGGGGGCGTCGTTGAGGTAGACGGCCAAACCCTTGGTGAATTGGGTGCCGGAGGCGCCGACCAGCCGCTCCTTCTCCTCCGGGGAGCGAAACACGTAGACGCGCACCTTCCCCGAAGGAGCCCCGCCCAGAAACTGGGCCACCTCCTCCCAGCGGAACTCCACATCGCGGTGCAGCCGTTCCACCTGCTCGGCCGTCTTCTCGGCCGGGAAGTAGAGCTCGGCGTGCGTCGTCTCGGCCCGCCCGCCCAGCACCTGCTGGACGCGGGCCTCGCTGGCCCGAAAGCCGAGGTCCACCGCGTTGAGTTCCAGCAGGACGATGGCCAGCAGCACCGCGCCGAGCGCCGGGAGCACCCGGCTGCGCGCCGCGGCCTGGGGGTGGCCGGCTGGCAGGAACAGGAGGGTCGCCGTCAGCCCGAGGGCCACCGCCCACAGGACGCTCTCCAGACGGAACCAGAGCAGCGCGTGAGGGAGGCGCAGCGCCTCGTCGTATAGGGGCCCGGGGAACCACCCGAGAAAGAAGTTGTAGGCGAACACCTGGGGCCCCACTGCGATGGGCCACACCGTCCACACGACGGAGGCGAGCAGCAGCGCGAAGCACACCAGCAGCGTCCCCAGCCGCCCGGGAAACAACGTCCGGGCGAAGACGCCGGTGGCGGCGGCCAGAAGGGCCGTGGGAAGCACCAGCACCGGGTACAGGACGCTTTGGGCCCAGGGGCTGCAGGGGGTGGTGGCCAGGGTGAGGGCGACGGCGCCGAGGAAGGGGACGACGGCGGCGGCTGATGCCACCAGGAAGGCGGCTGCAATGGCAGCCGCCACCGCCATGGCCGGTCCGGAGGGCTCCACCCGGGGAACGCGCTGGCGGGGGGGCTTGCGGGCCTCCGCCACAGCCGTCGCCCCCAGCACCATCCCGGCGACGGTGAGGAGGGCGCTCACGCCCAGGGCCAGTTCCAGTCCCGGCTGGCCGAAGAGGGGGAGCAGCAGGAGGAGCGAGCCCAGGCCCGCTACGGCACCCACGCCCAGCCAGCCGGCGGGCCGGCGCAGGACTGCCACAGCAAGGGTGACGACGCGGCCCATCCGAGTCCCCTATACTCGGCCTTCCTCCGATGACGGAACCGAAGAGCGACGGCCGCGTTCACCCCCGAGCACCCATCGAGCTGCGGGTCGACTACAAGAAACTCAACAGTTTTTTTGCCGACTACACGAAGAACATCTCCAAGGGCGGCACTTTCATCCGGACGCGCAAGCCCCTCCCGGTCGGGACGCGCTTCCTCTTCAAGCTGGGCGTCCCCACGCGGACCGAGCCCTTCGAGTTGCTGGGCGAGGTGGTGTGGTCGCAGGGGGAGGTGGATGATGCCGGGATGGGCATCCGCTTCGTCTACAACGACGACGCGCAGCGCTTCTCCTTCGAGGACCTGGTGGAGCGGTTGATGACCGACTCGCTGGGTAGCGAGCTCACCGGAAAGCTGCTGAACAAAACGGTCAAGCCGTGAGGGCGCCGGCGGTCTTGCTGTTGGCCCTGGCCTGCACCAGCCGGGCGCCGGCGGCGCTTCAACCGGCCGGACCAGCCTCGGCCCGCGACGTCACCGCCCAGAGCTGGGTGGGCCCACCGCTGGACCGCGCTCAGCTGGTGCTCCACGACGCTTACGGCGGGGTGCACCCGCTGGAAGTCGAGATTGCCGACACCCAGGCGGCGCGCACCCGGGGGATGATGTGGCGCACCAACGTTCCGGCGGGGACCGGGATGCTCTTCATCTTCCCGGAGGAGGAGGACCACTCCTTCTGGATGCGCAACACGCTGGTGCCACTGGACATGCTCTTCCTGGACCGCACCGGCCAGCTGGTGGGCATCGTCGCCCAGGCGGAGCCGCAGACCCTCGACCGCCGGAGCGTCGGGCGGCGCTCGCTGTACGTGCTGGAGGTGGCCGGCGGCTGGACGGAGAAGGCGGGCGTCGCGCCGGGCGCGCGGGTGGAACTGCTGGGCGCGCTGGCCAGCCGGACCGGGCAGCCTTAGGAGCCGCCGTCGGTGGGCGCGCCGCGGGCGCAGAAGAACGAGGCGCGGTTACTTCCGAAGTACTGCTCGCACTTCACCGGGTCCTTGCAAATTTCCTGGATGAGCGCCGGGTCGAGCACCAGCTCCCGGCAGGTCATGGCCAGTCCGGGGACGTTCTGCAAGTCGTTGTACTGCGGCGAGCAGGTGGAGTTGTTTCCCTGCACGCAGGCGAACGAGCAGTAGCCGGTGGCGGGGCTCGACAGGGACAGGCCAGCGTCGCGCTGCGCCTGGCTGAGCTGCAGGCTGGCCGCGGCCTGGTCCACCACGCACACCAGGTCCGCGCACTCTGTCGCACCGAAGCTGACGAAGTCCTTGCCCGAGGAGAGGTCTCCCACCACCACCTCGGTGACGCCACCGTCCGGCAGGGCCTTCACCATGATGCAGGGCTGACCCAAATCGGTGCTGGTGGAGCAGGCGAATAGCGTCGCGCTGAGCAGAATGGCACCGAACAACAGATGACGCAGCATGCGGGGAGGTGACCTCTCGTGGAAGCCGGGGCGGGGGCGGGTTCCCCGCGGTGAAAAGACCATGAACAATAGCAGACAGACCGAGGGAGGGGCGAACGGAGAGATGCACCGACATCTCACCACGCGGAGGGGTGGAAGCTGTGAATGGCGCCACCATGAGATTGCTGGGGTCAGCGGGCGCGGGTACACTTGCTGGCCAGACGTTCGCCCGACGGTTCCACACCAAGCGTCTCGACCACGGCCCCCTCGGACGGAGACTCCAGACCTTGCGACGCCTGGTAGCGGTGACGTGTCTCCTCCTGCTGGCACCGGCCGCCCGGGCACAGCAGCCGCCCACGGAACCCCCTCCCGCTCAACCGCCGACCACGCCGGGCCTCGGGCTCGACCTCACTGCCGAGAGTCCAAAATCGGATGTGCCGCTGGCCAAGCCCAAGCCCGCGCAGGACGCCCAGCCGCTGGACGAGGCCGACCTCACCCAGGACGACCTGGTGAAGAGCATTCAGCGCAAGGTGTTCCTCAAGGCCCACCGTTTTGAGCTGGCCGCCTCCATCTTCATCGCCGTCAACGACCCCTACTACTCGAAGTGGGGCATCTCGCTGCGTGGGACGTACTTCCTGGCCGACACCTTGGGCATCTCCGCCCATGGCAGCTGGTACCAGGTGAACGCGACGGACAACGTCACCATCGCCAAGCGGAATTTCCAGAGCCGCATCTACTACTCGGTGCCGCAGTGGTCGCTCCTGGGTGACATGGAGTGGAGCCCGATTTACGGCAAGGCGAGCATCTTCAACTCCATCTTCCACTTCGACGTCTTTCTCCTCGGGGGGCTGGGGGTGGTCTGGACCGAGACTTCACCCACCCCGGTGGACGCCCTGCAGCCGAACGGTCCGAAGCGGGGACCGTCTTTCGCCGGCGAATTCGGCATCGGCATGCGCTTCATCGCCCTGGACTGGCTGAGCATCAACATCTCGCTGGTGGACACGGCCTACGGCGACACGCCGGCCGGGACGACGCTGGGGGCCGTCCAGAACCTCTTCACCATCAACGCCGGCCTCTCCTTCTTCATCCCCTTCAAGTCCACCGGGCGGGAGTCCGAGTAATGCGCCGCCCCTGGCTCCTCGCCCTGGCCGTCCTGCTGCTGCCCGTCGCGGCGGTCGCCCAGGGCGTCCCGTCGTCCCCGGAAGAAGCGGGGGATTCGGCGGCGCTCGAGCGCGACGTCGGCCCGCTCAAGGACCGCATTCCCCCCGTCATCCGGCACGTCTTCCTGCTCAAGGAGCGCTGGGAGCTGGTTCCCTCGGTGGCCTTCAGCTTCCGCGACCCGTTCTTCGCGAAGTACGTCTTCGAGCTGAGTCTCACCTACAACTTCAACGACACCCTCGGCGTCATGCTGCGGGGAGGCTACGCCGTCGACACCGTTTCCGGGTCAGCGCAAATCTGCACCGTCAGCGCCACGAACGGTGGGACGCGGGGCTGCCGCTCACCCACTTACGACGAGCTCAACGGCAAGGGCACTGGCCAAATCAAGTTCCTCGGCGCGCTCGACGTCCAGTGGACGCCCATCTACGGGAAATTCAACCTCTTCGCCGAGTGGGTGCTCCACTTCGACCTGTACGGCATTCTCGGTCCCGCCCTGGTGACTTACGCCGGCCCGCCGACGACTGGCGTGGTCGGCAGCACCAACTACCTCACCGTCGGAGGTGAGGTGGGCATCGGCATGCGCTTCTTCCTCAACAAGTGGCTGACGTTGCGCTTTGAGGTGCGAGACGACATCTACGGCGAGAAGGCCCCCGCCCCCAATACGGGGACGACCGTGCAAAACCAGCTGTTCATCGACGTCGGGTTTGGCTTCTTCTTCCCGACCACCTTCCACGACGGGTAGCCAGAGCGCATGCTGCCTCCCATTCGCGCCGCCCTAATCCTTCTGCTGCTTGCGGCGGCGCCCGCCGCGGCGCAGACGTTTCAGGGGCTGGACTCCCCGTCGACAAAGCCGCCCCCGAAGAAGAAGAAACCCGCCCCATCGCAGGGGACCAGCTCGGGTTCTGGCGTCGTCGCTCAGACGCCGGCGCCCGCACAGGCCCCGCCTGCACCCCCCCCGCCGGCCCCGACTCCCAGCCCCAGCCTCGGCGTGGACTTGACCCAGCCGAGCCCCGCGCCGCCGAAGAGCGCCAAGGACCTTCCCATGCCGCCGCCGCCGGGAGCGGGCGCCGGCAAGAAGACCACCGCGCCGACCACCACCTTCGAGGCGCTCGACGTCACCGGGAAGACGGCCGACCGCCAGCGCCTGGAGGCCGCCAACGCCCAGTTCCTGGCGAAGGAATACGAGAAGGCGGCCCTGGCGGCCTGGGACCTCATCAACGACCCGAAGATGGCGCCGCTGCAGCTGGAGTCGGAGTACCTGCTGGGCAAGACGCTCTACCGGATGGGGCTGTACTACTCCGCCCTCGGCGAATTCAGCCAGATTCTCTCCCGGGGCGAGCAGACGCGCTTCTTCTCCAAGTCCCTGGAGTGGCTGTTCTTCATCGGCCGGAAGACGACCAACGAGTCCATCATCCTCGACGAGGTGGCGCGCTACGCGAACGCCGAGTGGCCGGAGCAGTACCGGAACGAGTTCTATTACCTCCTTGCCCGCTACCAGTTCGTCCGGGGCCGGGCGCTGGACCAGGTCGAGCAGAAGGCCGAGGCCGCCAAGAGCTTCCAGGAAGCGCACCGGCTCGCAGCCAAGGTGCCACGGGGCGACGCCTTCTACGCCCGCACCCGGTTCCTCGAGGGCGTCATCTACGACCGCGAGGGGAACCAAACGGCCGCGCTGGAGGCGCTCAAGGACGTGGTGCGGCTGACCCGGCCCACCGGCGACCCCAATTCGCCCGAGGCCCGCAGCAACGAAATGGTGCGCGAGCTGGCCTTCATGGACCTCGCCCGGATTCACTACGCCGCGCGCCAGAACCGCTACGCCATCTACTATTACGGCAAGATTGAGCGCGGCCGGCCCGAGTGGCTGGAGGCGCTCTTCGAGTCCGCCTGGGCCAACTACCGCATCGGCCAGTACCAGCAGGCGCTCGGCAACCTCGTCACCCTGAGCAGCCCCTTCTTCGTGGACGAGTACTTTCCCGAAGCGCTGCTCCTCAAGGCCGTCGTCTACTACGAGAACTGCCGGTATCGCGAGTCGTCGGCCATCCTCCAGGAGTTCGAGCGGCGATACAAACCGGTCTACGACGAGCTGAATACGCTGGTGCAGAAGGACATGGAGGCCTCCCAGTACTACCAGGTGCTGGCGGAGGTGCAGTCCAAGGTGCGTTCTGGCCCTGCTCAGGGGAAGGACGCCATTCTGGAACGCGTGCTGAAGCTCGCCCTGACCGACCGCGAGCTGAAGAACACCAACGACGCCATCCTCGAGGTCGAGAAGGAGACGGACCTCATCGCCGGCCGGGGCGCGGCCTTTCGCACCTCGGACCTGGCCCGCCATCTCCAGGAGCGCCTGAACAAGGAACGCCAGCAGCTGGTCACCCGGGCCGGGGTGATGGCGCGCGGCAAGCTCGAGCTGGAGCTGGCCAACCTGCGTACGCTGCTCGGCAATGGCGAGCGCATCAAGTTCGAGACCACGGGCAAGGAGAAGGAATTCCTTGAGGAGCAGCTGCAGGCGGGCGGGCGCAAGGCCATCGTCAAGCAGTACCGGTATTCGGTGGCCGTGGCCGACGACCAGCTGTACTGGCCTTTCCAGGGCGAGTACTGGCGGGATGAACTGGGCACCTATGAGTACACCCTCACCAAGGGGTGCGTGGAGCGGAGCACCGCCAACCGCCAGGTGACAGAAACGCAGTAGCCCGCGTCCCGGGGTAAGGTCCTGACCCGGAATGGCCCAGCGTGAAACCACCATTGCGTTCGACGTGATGGGCGGAGACCACGGCCCGGCCGAGGTCGTCCGTGGCGCGGCGCTCCTCAGCCTGGAGGCCCCCCACATCCACGCCCTGCTGGTGGGGGATGGCCAAGTCATCGAGGAGGCGCTGGCCAGCACCCGCCACCACGGCGAGCGCATCAGCGTCCACCACGCGCCCTCCTTCGTTGCCATGCACGAGAAGCCCGCGGCGGGCCTGGCGGACAAGCCCGAGGCCTCCGTCGTGGTGGCCGCCCGGCTGGTGGCCGACGGAGAAGCGGACGCCCTGGTGAGCTGCGGCAACACCGGCGCCGGGGTGCTGGCCGCCGCCCGGACCTTCCAGCTACTGACCGGTGTGCGGCGCGCCGCGCTGGCCTCGGTGTACCCGACGCGCACCGGCCACGGCGAGAAGCAAGACCCGTTCAGCCTCATCCTCGACGTGGGCGCCAACGTGGATGCCACCGCCGACGACCTGGTCACCTTTGCGGTGATGGGCTCGGCGTACGCCCGCATCATCAGCAAGAACGCCCGGCCCACGGTGGCGCTGCTCTCCAATGGCACCGAGGCGACGAAGGGTCCGCCGCGCGTGGTAGAGGCGAACCAGAAGCTCGCCCAGCACGCGGGCGTGCGCTTCGTCGGCAACATCGAAGGCGTGGACATCCCCAAAGGGACCGCGGACGTGGTGGTGACCGACGGCTTCGTAGGCAACGTCTGCTTGAAGATGCTGGAAGGCGTCTCGGAGACGGTGGTGGAGCTGGCCCGGTACGCCTACGCCTCGCGCCTGCGCTGGCGGGTGGGCCTGTGGATGCTGGCCAACGGCCTGAATCAGCTGAAGGAACTGACCGACTGGCAGCAATACGGAGGCGCGCCCGTGCTCGGCTTTGACCGGCTCTTCATCAAGGCGCACGGTCGAAGCCGTGCCCGTGCCGTGGCCAACGCTGGCAAGGTGGCGGCCAAAGCCGTGTCCTCGAACCTGGCGCAGGCTATCCAGGCAGGGCTCGGGTGAGCCTTCCGGACCGCATCGACCCTCCCCCGGCACGCCACATCTACCGGTGGGACCTGGACAAGACGTACCTACAGACGGACTTCGATTCACTCCGGCAGCTGGTGCGGACCGCGCTGCAGAAGGCGAGCCAGAAGACGGCCGTCCCAGGCGCCGCGGCGCTCATCCGCGAACTGGGAGTGAGCGGGGACTCCCGGCTGTGCATCATCTCCGGCAGTCCCACCCAGATGCGGCGGGTGCTGGAGGAGAAGTTGAAGCTCGACGGGGTGGAGTGGGACGAGCTGGTCCTCAAGGACAACGTGAGCAATCTGCTGCGCGGCCGGTTCCGCGCCCTGCGCGGCCAGGTTGGCTACAAGCTGCCGGTGCTGCTCGAATCGCGCGCCCGTGCGCCGGTGGAGGCCGAGGAGGTGCTGTTCGGCGACGACGCCGAGGCGGATGCCTTCATCTACTCGCTGTATGCCGATCTGGTGGCCGGGCGGGTGGACGAGCGAGTGCTTTCCCAGGTGATGGCCGCGGCGGAGGTCTACACCGACGACGCCACGCGCATCCTGGCCGCCTGGCACAGGGTGCCCCGGGCGGACCCCGTCCGGCGCATCTTCATCATGCTCGACCGGCTCACGCCCCCCGCTTTCTTCAGCCGGTATGGGCCGCGGGTGGTCCCCATCTTCAATTACTTCCAGGCGGCGCTGGTCCTGCTCGGCGATGGCCTGCTCACCCCCACCCAGGCCGTCCGGGTGGCGGCGGAGATGGTGCAGACCGCCGGCTACAACCTCATCACCCTGTCCAACTCCTTCCAGGACTTGCTGCGGCGGGGCTTGCCGCTGCAAGCGGTCGCCATGCCCCTCATCCAGGCGCTGGAGGGGGCGCTGGAGGGTCCGGACCGGGTGCTCGCCGCCCTGCGCCCGGTGCCCGACATCGTCAAGGCCTTCACCCGCCGGGTGGCAGCGCTGGGCACCACCCCGGCGATGCCGCGCGCCGTGCCCATTGACTACCTGCAGCTCCTCGATGATGCGCGTCCCCGCGGCAAGCGCCGGCGGGTGCTGGGGCGGGGCCCGCGGCGCGCCGAATAACGGCCGGCGGTTGCCCTCCACTCAGCGGAGGGTGTCGCGGTAGGCCCGTGGCGTCTGCAGCGTCAGTTTCCGGAAGGCGTTGGCAAAGGCGCTCTGGTCGCCGAAGCCGCAGCGCAGGGCAACGTCAGCAATGCTGAGCGTGGCGTCGGCGAGGAGGACCTTGGCGTGCTCGACCCGCTTTCTGAGGATATAGCGGTGGGGCGGTAGCCCTGTGCTGCGCTTGAAGCTACGGATGAAGGCAAACAGGCTGAGGCGGGCCACGGTGGCCAGCCGCGGAAGGGTCAGCCGTCGGTCGATGTTCTCGTCGATGTAGGCCAGCACCGAGGCCAGCCGGCTTCCGGCCAGCCCCAGGTTCCGCACCGGCGGATTCGACGGACCGGTGCCATACGTCCGCACCAGGTGGGCGGCGAGCGCGGCGGCCAGCGTCTGCACGTAGCGGCGGTCAGGCCTCGCGGAGGTGCCCTGCTCCCAGAGGGCATAGACGAGCTGCTCGATGAGTTCGTCCCGGAGCCCGAATGCGGGGCGAAGCGCCGTGTGCGCTCTTCCCCCACCGGGTCTAACCTCGGACAGCAGCTTGGGGCTCAGCGAGACGACGATGTTCTCTGCCGGCCCGAAGAGGCGAATGCCGACGGGAACATTTGCCGGCAAGATGTGAATCTGTCCCGGCGTCACCTCGAGGGACACCGGCGGGCCGTCGCCCAGGGTGACCTGAATCGAGCGCTTGCCTCCGGTCGCGACGGAGACCACGGTGGTGGTGGGACGGTACTCCTTGAGCTCACCGGGCGGCGTCGAGACCTGGTCCAGACGCAGCCACGACCACGCGGCAGTGGCGGCTTGCGACTCGCGCTCCACAACGAGTCCCCAGGGCTTCATCCTCGCCTTCCCTTCGGGCGGGTGAAGTGCTCCTTCGGCGCGTCGCGGTCAACCCAAAATGGGGGATGACGCAGGGCGGCGGCAGCCCGAGGTGCCACGCGCCCGTCCCGGGACGGGAGCTGCAAGAACACTGGCAAGCGGCAAGCTTTCGCAAGATTCGGCCTTGGCCTTGGCCTTCTCTTCGGCCGGTTGGCAGCTCCCGGAGGGGCAAACCGGCTCGAGGCGCCGCTGCCCGGCAGGGAGCCTTCATTTCACACGCGCGAGAGGGGACCATGAAGAAGCGACTCTGGAGTCTTTGCGCTGCAGGCGGCGTCGCCCTTCTGGCGTCACTGGCCAGGACGGCGGTGGCCCACGACAACGACGAACGTGCTCCGCGGTACGAAGTCGACGCGAGCTGGCCCAAGCAGCTGCCCAATGCCTGGATTGTCGGGCAAATCGGCGGCCTGGGCGTGGACAAGCACGACCACATCTGGGTGAACCAGCGCCCGCTGACGCTGACCGACGACGAGATTGGAGCCGCTCCCAACCCTCCCACGCGTCTCACGCCCCGCTCCATCTGCTGCAAGCCCGCGCCGTCGGTGATGGAGTTCGACCGCGAGGGAAACCTGCTCCAGGCGTGGGGTGGGCCGGTGGACCCGGGCAAGTGCGTCGCGCCGGCGTGCATTTGGCCAGCGAATGAACATGGGGTCTACGTGGACGACGACGACAACGTGTGGGTGGGCGGCAACGGGGGCACCGACCGGATGCTCCTCAAATTCAAGAAGGACGGCACCTTCTTGATGATGATAGGCGGCTCGTTCAACGGCCCCGCCGACAGCCTCTCGCAGACGACGCTGGGCAAGCCCGCCGGAATCTTCGTCGACACGCAACGCAATGAGGTCTACGTCGCCGACGGCTACCTCAACCGCCGCGTCATTGTCTTCAACGCCACCACGGGAGCCTTTCTCCGGCTGTGGGGCGCCTACGGCAATCCGCCGGTTGACCTGCCTGCCGGTCAGCCACCAAATCCCGACGCCGGTTACTTCAACAACCCGGTCCACTGCGTGGTGGTGTCAGACGACGGCATCGTCTACGTCTGCGACCGGGTCAACAACCGCATCCAGACGTTCGACCGCGCCGGCCACTTCCTCAAGCAATTCGTCTATGACCCGGCGACGCTGGGCAACGGGTCCACCTGGGTGGCGCGTCTGTCCACGGACCCTGCCCAGAAATTCCTCATCTACGCGGACGGGGAGAACAACGTGGTCCGCATCGCCGACCGGCAGACGGGACACGTCCTGCGCACCTTCGGTCACAACGGACGCAACGCGGGCGAGTTCCACTGGGTCCACCAAATGGGAATTGACTCCCAGGGCATCATCTACACGGGCGAGGTGGACACCTCGAAGCGGCTGCAAAAATTCGTCATCCGAGACCGCGACCACCACGACGGTCAGTAGCTCGCGTCCTCAAAGCCCACCGGGTTCCACCAGCCCCCGGGGCGTCAGCGGGCGGTCTCGCCGGAGTCGGCCCTGCTCTTGGTACCAGCGCAGCGCCTCGCGGATGCCGCGGCGGATGGGTCGCGGCTGGTAGCCGAGTGTGCGTTCCGCCTTGCTGGAGGAGACGTACGCTGCCTCGAAAAGGCCGGCCAAGAAGGGCGTGTTCACCCAGCCGAGGCGCGCCGAGGTGAGCCGGCCGAGCACGTCGCCCGCCCGTCCCAGGCCCCGGGCGGCCCAGCCCGGCAGCCGGACGGCGGGGCCCGCGGTGCCGCACTCCTCGGCCACCTGGGTGAGGAAGGCGCGGTAGGTGAGGTTTTCCCCGCCCAGGATGTAACGCTGGCCGTTCGTACCGTGCTCCATCGCCAGCACCAGTCCGTCCGCCACGTCCTCGGCGTTGACGAAGTTGGTGCCGCCCGGCGGGTAGGCCCGCAGCAGCCCGGAGGCGACCAGGCGCACCACCTCGGCGCTGCTGGCGCCGGTTCCATAGGCGCCGACCACGAAGGTCGGGTTGGCGATGACGACCTCCAGGTCGCCCCAGTTGCCGGCCGCCAGCTTCTCCGAGGCCCGCTTGCTCTCCGCATAGGGCGTGCCGCCCGCCGTCGGAAAGTCACTGTCCTCGGTGGCCGGCTCATACAGCGGGCCGGCGCCCACCGCGACACTGCTCGAAACGTGCACCAGCCGCTCCACGCCGGCGCTGCGGGCCGCCTGCAGGACTTGGCGTGTGCCCTCGACGTTGATGCTCCACAACAGTAGCCGCCCCGCGTCGTCAAAGCGGATGTGGCCTGCGGCATGGTAGACGCGCGAGACCCCCACCATCGCTTTGGCGAGCGAGTGGGCATCCCGCACGTCGCCTGACACCGCTTCCACGTCCACCCCGGCCAGGGCGCGGCCGGCCGCGCCTGGCGGGAGGAGCACCCGGGGGCGGGTGCCATCTCGTGCCAGGCGGCGCACGAGGTTGGCGCCAATCAAGCCCGTTGCCCCCGTCACCAGCGTTCGCACAGGACGACTCCCTCCGGCGGGCGAAATCGTGTAAAGCGGCTGCGCTTCAACACGCTCCGGCGCGGGGCGTCAACCGCTCATGACGCACGACCCACCGTCCCCCCCTCCTGCAGCCGACGACCCTGCGCCCCCCGAGGGGGAGGACGCGGGCGTGGCGACGCCGCCCGAGCTCTCCGCCGACGAGGACGTGGAAGGCGAGGACGCAGAGGGCGAGGAAGGTGACGACGACGCCGAGGCGGAGGGGCCGGACCCCCTGGACGCTCCCGTCCCGGAGCCGCCCCCGCCCTCGGACGCGAAGGAGCCCGAGCCGGTGCCGGCGGTGCTGTGGGAGTCCGAGTCCGACCAGCTCGACGCCTCCGTGCCGCAGGCGGCGGCGAGCGCCGAGGCAGAGATTGACCCGGCGGCGCTGGACATCGACGCGGTGAAGGTCGTCAACCGGCTGCACCAAAACGGACACGAGGCCTACCTGGTGGGCGGCTGCGTGCGTGACCTGTTGGTGGGCCGCACGCCGAAGGACTTCGACATCGCCACCAGTGCGCTGCCCAGTGAGGTGCGCGGCATCTTCCGCAATTGCCGGCTCATCGGCCGGCGGTTTCGCCTCGCCCACGTCTACTTCCGGGACGGCAAAATCATCGAGGTCTCTACCTTCCGCGCCAACCCCATCACCGACCTCGACCCGGTGGAGGCGGTGCCGGCCGAGGAGCGCTCGGACGACCTGCTCATCGGCGATGACAATGTCTTCGGAACCGCCGAGCAGGACGCGCGCCGGCGGGACTTCACCATCAACGGCCTTTTCTACGACGTGGCCGAGGGGCGGGTGCTGGACTTCGTCCGGGGTCGCCGCGACCTCGCCGAGCGTCTGGTGCGCACCATCGGCGACCCGGAACGCCGGATGCGGGAGGACCCGGTTCGCATCCTGCGGGCGGTGCGGTTTGCCTCGAGGCTCGAATTCGACATCGAGCCGCGCACCTACGCGGCGATGGAAGGCGCGGTGGAGGACCTCCCCCGCTGCGCTCCGCCCCGGCTGCTGGAGGACACCTTCCGCATCCTGCGCGGCGGCGTCGCGGCGCCGGGGCTGGCCTTGTTGTTTGCCTTGGACGCGCTGCGTTTCCTGCTGCCGCCGCTGGACACCTACCTCAAGGAGCATGGGGCCGAGGGCCAGCGGACGCTGGCCGCCTTCGCTCGCGCGGCGGACGCCCGGGTGACGGCCGGGCAGTCCCTGGAGGACGCCGTGCTGCTCGCGGTGCTGCTGGTCCCGCTCATGCGGGCCGCGCCGGAGTCGGCCCCCGATGCCCCGAGCGCCGTCCCCGAGGCCATCGAAGCCCTGCTGCAGGAATTCGTGCGCACCGCACGTCTGCCGCGGCGCATCGCCGAGCGCTGCCGGATGATGCTGCTGGCCCAGGCCACGCTGTCCGGACAGCGGCGGCGCCGCGGGAGTCTGGGCAGCTTCCGCCGTCACCCGCTCTTCAACGAGTCGCTGGCTGTCTTCGTGTGCACGGTGGAGGCGACGGGGCAGGGGGCTGCTGAACTCGCGGCCTGGCAGTCGGGTCAGGCGCCGGTCTCGGTGCCTTTGCCGGGAAGCCCCAGCCCCCCGGGGCGGCGGCGCCGGCGGCGCCGACGCGGAGGCCGTGGCGGACCGGGCGGAGGGAACCGGCCGCCCGGCGGGGGCGCCCCGGGCGGGAGCCCGCCCTCCAGCGGCTGAATTCTTTACCAAACCACTAAGAAGTTGTGTTTTCCTTGACCGCCCGCAAGTTTGGAACGCGGTCAACATCCTACGGACGCTGGAAGCCGGTCCTCCGTCTCCATCCCCCGTCCATGCCGTCGCCCGCTGCAGCCCATTCCGTTGGTGCTGTTTCTTTCGCCCACCCCCTGGGCGCGGAGCTGCGCCCGGCCGAGCTCACCGCCTACCTTCAGCGGCTGGGACTGGCGCGAGTGGAGCCGCCCTCGTTGCCGTTTCTGACCCGGCTGCAGCGACGGCACCTGTTGCGGGTCCCTTTCGAGAATCTCGACATCTTCTGGGGACGGCCCATCCCCTTGGACGTCCACCGCTCCTGGTCCAAGGTGGTGGCGTTGCGCCGGGGCGGCTTCTGTTACGAGTTGAATGCACTGTTTGCCTCGGCACTGTCGGCGATGGGTTTCCAGGTGTCGCTGCTCTCGGCCCGTGTGTGGCGCAAACACGAGCGGACGTGGGGACCGGAGTATGACCACCTGACACTGGCCGTGACGCTGGACCAAACGTACCTGGTGGACGTCGGCTTTGGAGACTCCTTCCGCGCGCCGATGCCGCTGTCCACCGTGGTGCAGTCGGACGTCAGCGGAAAGTACCGTCTCGTCCAGGCCGAGAAGCCCGACGAGTTGGTGCTGGAGCACGCCGTCCGGGACCACTGGCGCTCGCTCTTCCGGGTCAGCCGGGAGCCTCGCTCCCTGCATTCCTTCGCCGGGATGAATGCCTGGCATCAGACGTCCGCCGCATCGCCCTTCACCGGACATGCCGTCTTCACCCTGGCGCGCCCGTGGGGCCGGCTAACGCTCACCGACAGGAACGCCATCGAGACGCGGCGGGGCGCATTCACCGGCTCCGCCTCGGCGCCGGGGAGTTCGAGCGCCGGCTGCGGCGGCTGTACGGCGTGCGCGGTCCGCTGGGCCCTGCCGCCCAGACGCTCGCCGCCTGACGGCCCTAGCGGTCCGGGGGCATGTCGAAGCGCGCACCCCCCACGCGCCGGCGCGCCTCATCCTCCTCGGTGTCCGCCTGCAGGCTGGCCACGTCGGCGGGCGTCACCGCGCCCTGTCCATAGCGGGCGGCGATGGCGTCGAGGGCCGCGTTGAGCCGGTCGGTGCGGGCCCCGGGCTCGGCGAACAGGCCGAGCTGTGTGCGGTCGCCGAGGAGTTCCTGGGCGGAGACGCCGGTGAGTCGCACCGCGGAGGACAGCTGGAGGCGGAGGAGGAGCTCAACTGCCTCGCGGTACAGCCGCTGCCCGTCGTCGGTGGCCGACTCGAGCGTCCGCCGCCGCGTGAACAGGGTGAAATCCGACAGCTTCACCTTCAGCTGCACGGTGCGGGCCTTCAGCCCGGCGCGTCGCAGCCGCCGTCCGACGCGCAGCGCCTGGGCGTGAAGGGCCCGCTGCAGCAGCTCGGGAGACGCCGTGTCCTCGGCGAAGGTGTCCTCGGCGCCGATGCTCTTCGCCTGGCGGTCTGGCACCACCGGCCGGTCGTCCTCGCCGCGGGCCAGGGCGGCCAGGTGCCGGCCCATGTCGCCGAGTTGCTCGACGAGGAAGTCGGGGCTGGCCTCTGCGACGTCCCCCACGGTCCGCAGACCCAACGCGAAAAGGGTGGCCTCTAGCTTCGGCCCGACGCCCCACAGCCGGGCCACCGGCAAGGGCGCGAGGAAGGCCCGCGTTTCGGCCAGCGGCACCTCGCGCTGCCCATCCGGCTTGGCCAAGTCGCTCGCCACCTTGGCCACGAATTTCACCGCGGCGATGCCGGCAGAGCAGGGCAGGCCCACCTCGCGCGCCACCTCCGCGCGGATGCGGGTGGCAATGTCGCCGGGCAGGCCGAACAGGCTGCGCGAGCCGCTGACGTCGAGGAAGGCCTCGTCCAGAGAAAGAGGCTCCACCAAGGGGGTGTAGCGCTCGAAGATGGCGAACACCTGCTCACTTGCCTCGGTGTAGGCGGCGAAACGGGGCGGCACCACCACCGCCTCCGGCGCCAGGCGAAGCGCCCGCGCCATGGGCATGGCGCTCCGCACACCAAAGGGCCGCACCTGGTAGCTGGCGGCCAGCACCACGCCGCGCTTGGGGTGGCCGCCGACGATGACCGGGCGGCCACGCAGCACCGGGTCATCCCGCTGCTCCACCGAGGCGTAGAAGGCGTCCATGTCCAGATGGAGGATGGCGCGCGGGCTGTCCATGGGGCAGAAAGGCAGTGTAGCGGCCGGGACTGCGCTTGGGGGGCCGCCCGTGGCGCTGTCGCAGCAAGGCGAGCGAGACTGCTGGCCTTTTTGGGGGTGGCAAGGAATGGGTGCACCCGAGGAGCGGGCCCAGGCAGCACACCAGCGCCGGGTGCGGGCCCGTCTCTTCGCCGTGGCGGTGGTGCTGGCCAGTCTCGGCGGCTGCTGGGTGCTGTACCGGACGTTGGCGCAGCCGCCCGAGCTGCTGGAACCCTACCGGCTGCGAACGCTGATGAGTGCCGCGAAGCGCTTCCGCATGGACACCGGGCGCTTCCCCTCGACGACGGACGGGCTTGGTCCGCTGGCTCCCAAGTATGTGGCCCGCGTGGGCTACGACGGCTGGGGCCGTCCCTACCAGTACGAGAGTGACGGTGGTTCGGCGCGCATCTGGACGCTGGGACGCGACGGCGTTCCCGGGGGCACCGGGCCAGATGCAGACTTGTCCGTGCAGTTTCCGCCGGCGGTGGCCACCGGTGGCGGCGAGCCAGCGCCGGCGAGGTGAAAAAAGGGGTGGCTGGCACGGCCGCCGGCGGTGCTACGGTGCGCCGCACCTTCGTGCTGCCCCCCCCCACGGGAGAATCCTTCATGCGCCTGAACCGTACGTCCACCATGGCCGCCGCCCTCTTCTGCGGCGCGCTCGTCTCCTGCGCCAGTGGGCCGAACACGCAGCTGGTGAGCGCCTGGCAGCTGCCGGGCTACATCCCCACCGGCTTCCACAAGGTGCTGGTCATCGCCGTCACCAAGGACGGAGGCCGGCGCCGGACGTTCGAGGACGCCTTCTCCTACCAGCTGTTTGCGCGCGGGGTGACGGCCATCTCCAGCTACACGCTGATTCCACAGGACGGCCAGGTGCCGAACGACAAGCTCGAGGCTGCCATCCGTCAATCCGGCGCGGACGCCGTGCTGGCGACGCGCTTCCTGGGCGCCAACACCAATGTCAGCTACACCCAAGGGTACGTCTACGCGACGGCCGCCCCCACCTACTACGGCGGCTTCTACGGCTACTACGGCTCGGCCTGGGGCTATGACTACGTCCCGCCCATGGCCACCACCACCACGGTGGTGACGGTGGAGACGGACGTCTTCGACGCGACCAAGCTGGAGATGGTGTGGTCCGGAACGACGCAGACCACCAACCCGACCTCTCTCAACCAGGAGATGGCCGGTTGGGCGAAAATCATCATCAACGCCATGGCCCAGCGCGGCGTCATCTCCGTCGCGCCGTGAGCCGTCGGCTGGCCCACCGGCCGTCCCCCGCCGCGCTCGCCTAGGGTCCCGCGCCGGCCGGGTGGCGAATGTCGGCCGCGGTCAGCACGCGGCTGAGCTCCTCGGGTAGCGGGCTGTGCAGCTGCAAGCGCGCTGCGGTCGCCGGGTGCACCAGGCCGAGTGAACGGGCGTGGAGGAAGAAGCGCCGGAGACCGGAGAAGGGGCGGCCGCCGTACAGGGCGTCGCCCACCAGTGGCGCGCCGATGGCGGCCAGGTGGGCGCGCACCTGGTGCAGGACGCCGGTCAGGATGCGCACCTCCACCAGCGCAAACTCCCCGGAGCGCTGCAGGACGTGGAATTCGCTGAGGGCCTCGCGGCCTTCCTCCCCGCCATCCACTGCCGGCTCCACCCGGGTCTCGCCTTTGTGCCGCAGGGGCAAGTCGATGGCCCCCGTGTCGGAGATGGGCCCCGACACCAGGGCCCAGTAGCGTTTGTCCACCGCGCGGTCGCGGAAGAGGGCCCGGACCGCCTCCCAGCTGTGGCGGTCCCGCGCGGCGAGAAGCACGCCGGAGGTGTCGACGTCGAGGCGGTGGACCAGCCCTCCCTCCCGGACCTCCTCCGCGGCCAGGGCGACCTCCGGGAACCGGGCCACCAGGGCATTGGCCACCGTCCCCCTCTCCCCGGGCTTCAGCGGGTGGGATGGCATCCCGGCCGGCTTGTCCACCGCGAGCAGCCAGTTGTCCTCGTACAAAAGGTGAAGGGCCAATTCCGGTTCCGGCACCAAGGCGGGGGCCTCCTCGGCCATCTCCACGTCCAGCCTGGCACCGCCCGTCGCTCGGTCCCCCTTGCTGGGTCGGCGGCCGTCGACGCGCACCGCGCCCGTCTCGAAGAGGGATTTGACCCGGGCCCGGGACAGCCCCAGCACCTCGGCCACCACCACGTCGAGTCGGCGTCCGGCTGCCTCGGGCGGCAGGTGCACCGTCCGCGTCATTCCGAGAGGGCCTCGTGGACTTCCTCGGCGGTCTGGAAGCGCTCGGCGGGTTCTTTGCGAATGAGGCGCTGGGCGATGCGTGCCAGCAGGGGGTCGCTGCCCGGGTTGAGGGCCGCCACCAACGGCGCCTCGGTTTCCAGCACCTTCCGCCACAGCTCCGGGGGCGTGCGGGCGTCGAAGGGCGGTCGGCCCGTCAGCAACTCATAGAGGATGACGCCGAGGCTGTAGAGGTCGGCTCGCGGGTCGACCGACTCCCCCAAAATCTGCTCCGGCGCCATGTAGCGGAAAGTGCCCACCAGGCGTCCGCCGGCGGTCACCACCCCGTCTTCGGCGAGAAACTTGGCCAGGCCAAAGTCCATGAGGCGCACCACCTTGTCGCCGTCCACCATCACGTTGCTCGGCTTGAGGTCCCGGTGGATGAGGCCGTGCCCGTGGACGTAGCTGAGGGCGTCACACAGCTGCAGCATCGCGTCGCGCAGGCGCGCCGTGCGCTCTGGGCCGTTGAGAAACGCCGTGTCCACCGGCGCGACGGCCGGCAACGTGGGGAGCTCCCCGGTGGGCTCCAGCGCGTAGGGCAGGGAGACGTCGCGCGACTCATTGGTGTCCGGCTCGTCGGCGGCGTCGGCCAGGGCCCGCAGGCTGTCCGGCCCGGTGCCGAAGGCCGCATCGTCGCTGGGAGGTTCCTCACCCAGCTGGCTGAGGGTGAATGTGCGGGGTCCGCTCCACTCCCCGGTGTCGCTGTCCTGCCAGGGGACGTCGGCGGCCGGGGCGGGCACGCTGCGGGGGCGTTTCGGGCCGGGAGCGTCGAGGTCCAGGTAGTTGCGCAGGGTGAGGCCGTCCACCAATTCCATGGCCAGGTAGGGGTAGCCATGGTGGACACCGGTGTCGAAGACTTTCACCACGTTGGGGTGGGAGAGCTCCGAGAGCGTCTCGAACTCGCGCGCCAGCCGGCGCGCCGCGCGCGGGTCGAGGGCCGGCCCGGTGGAAAGCAGCTTCAGGGCGACGGGCTCGCCGGTGCGACGGTCGAGCGCTCGGTAGACGGTGCCCGCACCGCCACTGCCGAGCGTCTCCAAGACTCGGTATGGGCCGATGACTTTGGGCGGCATGCAAGAAAGGGGAGAAAGACCTAGAGCCTAGGAAGTCGCTGGCAGGAGGGTCAAACGGGTAGGCCCCCTGGGCGCCGGCCGGAAGTGCTTGCCTCTCCCGGGCGGACCATGCGGAGGATGGCCTTCCATGGACCCTCCCGCGACGGACGTGGCCGTTCCCCGGACGCTCTGCATCGACATTGGCGGGACCGGCCTCAAGGCGCTGGTTGTGGATGCCCGGGGAAAGCCGCTCGTGGAACGGGTGCGGGTGGAGACGCCGCGTCCGGCCACCCCTCAGGCCGTCCTGCGGGCCCTGGAGAAGCTGGTGCTGCCGCTGGGGGCCTTCGAGCGCGTCTCCGTCGGCTTTCCCGGGGTGTGCATCGACGGCGTCACCCACACGGCGCACAACCTGCACCCCAAGTGGCTGAATTTCCCGCTGGCCCGCACCCTGACGCGCCTGCTGCGCCGGCCCACCCGCGTCATCAACGACGCCGGCGTCCAGGGCTACGGTGTCGTCCGCGGCAAGGGTGTCGAGATGGCGCTGACGTTCGGGACTGGCATGGGATGCGCCCTGTTCATCGACGGCCGCTACGTGCCCAACATCGAGCTCGCCCACCATCCCTTCAAGGGGGACAAGACGTACGAGGACTACATCGGCAAGGGGGCGCTTGAACGGGTGGGAAAGAAGAAGTGGAACCGCCGGGTGGCCAAGGTGGTGGCGCAGGTGGAACCCATCTTCAACCCGCGCTTCCTCTACCTGGGCGGAGGCAACGCCAAGCACATCACCGCAGAGCTGCCCCCCCACGTGAAGATTGTGTCCAACAACGCCGGCCTGCTGGGCGGCATCGCCCTGTGGGAGGACGTGGCCCGCTAGGGCGGGCACCTTTTTCAATAGGCCGGGCGCTTCACCACCACCCCGTCCTTCATGACGAAGAGGACACGCTCGGTGACGCGGATGTCGGTGAGGGGATTGCCCGGCACGGCCACCACGTCGGCCGCCTTGCCCACCTCCAGCGTGCCCAGCTTGGCCGACAGCCCGAGCAGCGCGGCATCGACGCTGGTGGCAGCGCGCAGCGCTGCTGCCGGCGTCATGCCGAGACCCACCATCAGCCCGAATTCCCGGGCGTTGAGGCCGTGCGGGCTGACGGCCGAGTCGGTGCCGAAACCGATGCGCACGCCGGCCTTGAGCGCGTCGCGAAACATCTGCGAGCGCGCCTGCATGGCGGCGCGGGCCTTCTCGGCGATGGCCGGCGGGAACTTCTCCACCTTGCCGGCGGTCCACTCCCCCGCCAGCAGCGTCGGGATGAGGTAGACGCCCTTGGCCTTCATCTGTGCCAGGGTGTCCGGCTTGAGGAAGCTGCCGTGCTCGAGGGAGTCCACCCCGGCGGCGATGGCCGTCTTGCCGGCGGCGTCCCCATGGCAGTGCGCGGCCACTTTCCTCCCCAGCCGGTGCGCCTCGTCGACGATGGCCGTCATTTCCTCCAGGGTGAGTTGCGGGCTGTCCACCGCGTCGGCCAGGGACAGCACGCCGCCCGAGGCCGCCACTTTGATGACGTCCGCGCCGGCCTTCACCTGGTAGCGCACGGCCGCCCGGCAGGCGTCCGCGCCGTTGCAGATGCCTTCCGGGACGCCAGGGGGGATGACGCGGTCGGCGGGGAAGGGGTCGTGGTCGGCATGACCGCCGGTGGCACCCAGGGTGTGCACCGCGACAAGCATCCTCGGGCCGACGGCGAGGCCCCGGGCAATGGCGTTGCGCAGACTCACGTCGATGAAGTCCAGGGAGCCCAAATCGCGCACCGTGGTGAAGCCGGCCTCGACGGTGCGGCGCGCGTAAGTGGCGGCGAAATGCGCCTGCTCCGCCGGGTGGCGCATCAGTCCGTCGACCTCGTCGCGGTACCAGTTGTCGGACGCCTCGAAGGAAAGGTGCGTGTGCGCGTCCAGAAAGCCCGGCAGCAAGGTGACATCCCCGAGCTCAATCACCTCCGCGCCGGGCGGTACGACCACCGCCTTGCCCACCGCGCGGATGACGCCGCCTTCGATGAGAAGGGCGACGCCCCCGGACTCCAGCTCCTCGGAGGCCCCGGTGAAGAGGCGGGCCGCGCGCAGGACGATGGGACGGGGGGGCTCAGCCACGGCGGTGGTGGCAACCAGAACCAGCACCGCGGGCAACCACAGACGGCGGGACACGGGATTCGACCTCCGGGGAATGGAAAACCAGGGGCTGGGGACCTTAGCCCGACGCCCCGCGGTTTCCGGGCCGCAGCGCATGCGCGGGCGACCGGCCGCGCTTCCCTCCGGGCCCCGGGCGGGCCGGGACTGGCGCACCGCTTGCTTTGACGCACGCCCGAGGCGTGGTCCGAACAAACCCCAGCCCGCGATGGCCAAGCGTGGACGGACGCTGCCGGCGCTCCTATGGTGCGCCGCTGGCATGTCCACCATCCCGTCGCTCGCCGCCCTGGAGGCCCAGGTGAAGGAGCGGCCTCTGCCCAGGCACGTGGGCATCATCATGGATGGCAACGGCCGCTGGGCAGAGGAGCGCGGGCTCCCTCGCCTCGAAGGGCACCGGGAGGGCAGCAACAGCGTCCGGGAAGTGACGCGCGCCGCACGGCGCGTCGGCGTGGAAGCACTCACCCTGTACGCCTTCTCCTCGCAGAACTGGTCGCGGCCGATGGAGGAGGTGGCCGGGTTGATGGACCTTCTGCGCGAGTACCTGGAAAAGGAACGCAAGGAGATTCTGGACAACGCCATCCGCCTCAATGCGGTGGGGGAACTCGACCGGCTGCCCCGGATGGTGCGCACGCCGCTCGAGACGCTGCGCGCCGAGTCGAGCGCGAACCGGGCGATGGTGTTGACGCTGGCGCTGTCCTACGGAGGCCAGGAGGAGATTGTGGCCGCGGCCAGCCGACTGGTGGCGGCGGCCCGTTCCGGCAACTTGCCGGACCGGCCGCTCACGGCTGACGCCTTCGCCGCCCAGCTGTGGACGGCCCCCTTGCCGCCGGTGGACCTGGTGGTGCGCACCAGCGGCGAGCACCGCGTCAGCAACTTCCTGTTGTGGCAGTCGGCCTACGCCGAGTTCATCTTCACTGACACCCTCTGGCCGGAATTCCGGGCGCACCATTTCCTGGCCTGTCTGGCCGAATACCAACACCGGGAACGACGCTTCGGGCTCACCTCCGCCCAGCTCCCCAAGTGAACGGCCCCAACCGCAACCTGGCTGTCCGGGTGGTGACGGCGCTGCTGCTGCTGCCCGGGGTGCTGGTCCTCATCCTGTACGGAGGCTGGCCCTTCGGCGTCCTGGTGGCGGTGGCGGCGGGGGCCTGCGCCTTCGAGTATGCGCAGCTGACGGCCGGCCGCCTGGGGCCCTCCCAATGGGTGAGTGTACTGGGGGCGGCCAGCCTGCCGCTGCTCGCCACCGCGTCGCCGCAGGGCTTCTCGGCGCCGGCCTTCTGGGTGGTGGGCGTCGTCTTCTACGTGGCGTGGGTCGACCATCTCTTCCGCGCCCCGCTGGCCGAGGCGCCCAGCCGGAGTGCACACGCCGTCACCGGCTGCCTGTACGGGGGGCTGGGCCTGGCCCCGCTGGCCGCCCTCCGGGTCGGCCCGCAGGGCCTGGCGTGGGTCATCACCGCGCTCGTCATCACCTGGGCCAATGACACCTGCGCCTACTTCATCGGCCGGGCCTTCGGGCGCCGCAAGCTCTTCCCGTCGGTCAGCCCCAACAAGACGTGGGAAGGCTTCCTCGGTGGCTTCATCGGTTCCATTGGCGGCCTCTTCGTCACGCGCCTCATCTTCCCGGTGCTAACGCCGGTGGACTGCGTGGTGCTGGGGGTGGCCGGCGGCCTGTTCGGGCCACTGGGCGACTTGTGCGAGTCCAGGCTGAAGCGGGCCTACGGGGCCAAGGACTCGGGCTTCCTCATCCCCGGCCACGGCGGCATCCTGGACCGGGTTGACGCACTGCTCTTCAACGCCCCGGCGGTGTACGTGTACGTGACGGTGTTCCGGGGCGGGCTGGCCTAGGCGCGAGGGCCGTTGTCCCAGGGCGGTGCCGCGGTTACTGTGGCCGAACATGGTTCTGCAGAATCCCCTCTACTTCATCGTTCTGCTCAGCGTGCTCATCTTCGTGCACGAGCTGGGGCACTTCCTCGCCGCCAAGGCGCTGAATGTGAAGGTGACGAAGTTCTCCATCGGCTTCGGCCCGCGTATTTTCTCCGTCACCCGCGGGGAGACCGAGTACCAGGTGGCGTGGATCCCCCTGGGCGGCTACGTGAAGATGGCTGGGGACATGGGGGAGGAGAGCGCCCCGCAGGACGAGGCGCGCGGTTTCCTCGCGCAGGCCCCGTGGAAGCGCGCCGTCATCATCGGTGCGGGCCCGGCGGCCAGCCTCGGCTTCCCGCTCCTCTTGTACTTCGCCCTCTACCTCGGCTTCCCGCAGGCCATCGACGCCACCACCCACTTCCCCTTGCGCACCTCCTCGCGCGTCATGTTGCTCGAGCCGGGAATGCCGGCGGTGCAGGCCGGGGTCCGGGTGGGGGACCTCATCACCTCCGTCAACGGCACGCCGGTGCGCACCTTCGATGACCTGCGCCGGTCGATGGAGACCAAGGGGGGCAAGGAAGTCACCCTGGGCGTGGACCGCGACGGGCAGGCGCTTCAGGTGAAGCTGGTGGCGGCCCGCAACGACGAGAGCGCCCCGGACACCTCCTCCCGCGGGCTGCTCGGCGTCTCGCCCATGCCCCGCATGCCGCTGGTGGGCGTGCCGGCGGGCAGTGCCGCCGAGCGCGCCGGGCTCCGCACCTATGACCGGATTATCTCGGTGGACGGCCAGCCGGTGCAGGACATGGTCTCTCTCGAGCGGCGGCTGGACGCTGGCCACGCCGGCGTCATCCGCGTCGAGGCGCTCCGCCGGCAGCCGGCGGAGCTGCCCGGGGTGGAGGCCGTCGTCCCCGAGCGCATTGGCGTCGACGTCGCCCGGCAGCCGGGCCAGGGCCTTCAGGCGCTGGGCGTGGAGTTGCCGGACCTCTATGTCGGGCGGGTCCTTCCCGGCAGCGCCGCCGAGGCGGCCGGCGTGCTTGCGGGAGACCGCCTCGTCAGCGTGGACGGCCAGACGGTGCAGTCCCTCTCGCGGCTTTCTGCGAAACTCGAATCGCAGCGGGACAGGCCCTTCCGGCTGGGCTGGCTGCACCAGGGCACGGAGCGCTTCGCTCAGGTGCAGCAAAAGCCATCAGACCCGAAGGAGGCGAGCGGGGCCAAGGGCCTCGACCTCGGCCTTCGTCTGCCCTTCGACACCTCCAGCGGCGAGCACGTGGTGTTTGACGTGGCGCGGCTCGGCCCAGGGGCAGCCCTGGTGGCCGCGGTGCGCAAGCTGGTGGACACCACCGCCAACGTGGCGGGGAACCTGGCGATGCTGGTCACCGGCCGGGTGCCCTTCTCCATGCTGGGCGGTCCCATCATGCTGTACGGCATCGCCTCGCAGAGCGCCCAGCTGGGCCTGGGCGTCTTCCTGTCGGTGATGGCCCTCATCAGCGTCAATCTCGGGCTGCTCAACCTGTTGCCCATCCCGGTGCTGGACGGCTTTGGGCTCCTCTCTTCCTTCTGGGAGTGGGTGCGACGGCGGCCCATCCCCATGCGTGCGCGGGAGATTGCCAACATCTTCGGGCTGGCGGTGCTGGTCCTCCTCATGCTGGCCGTCTTCAAGAACGACATTGCCCGGCTGCTGAATTAGCGGCCTTCCCCCTTGCGACGGCAGCTGGCGGCCGCCCTCGTTCTCGTCCTCGCCGGGTGTGCGCACGCCGTCCACTCCGGGCCCACCCTACCGGAGGAGGGCGAGGCCTCCTTCTACGGCCCGGGCTTCTACGGGCAGAAGACGGCCAGCGGGGAGGTGCTTCGCCCCGGAACGCTGACGGCCGCCCACCGCACGCTGCCCTTCGGGACGTGCGTCCGCGTCACCGTGGTGGACACGGGGCGCAGCGTGCAGGTGCGCATCAACGACCGGGGCCCCTTCGTCGCCGGGCGCATCCTGGACGTCTCGGAAACGGCGGCCCGGGCGCTGGGGATGGTCGGCCGGGGCGTGGTGCGCGTCCGGCTCAGCCCGTGCCACGTGGCCCTGGGCGCCGCCTGGGCCCCTTAAACGCTTGCCTCGGTGCCGCCGCTGGGCGCATGGGTAGAAGGAAGAGACATGCTCATCGCCCTGGACACCTCGACGCTGACGCTCTCACTCGCGCTGGTGGGCCCGGGTGGCGCTCTGGTGGCGGAGGAGGCGCACCCGCCGCCGCGCAAGCAGAGTGAGATGCTGCCCGGGGCGCTGGGTGAGTTGCTCCGGCGCCATGGCCTGGGGCTTCCGGACGTCACCGGCTACGCGGTGGGACTGGGCCCCGGTTCTTTCACCGGGCTGCGCATTGGCCTGGCAACGGTGAAGGCGCTGGCGTACGCGCACCGCCGGCCGGTGGGCGGTGCCTCCTCGCTGGCGGCGCTGGCGCTGGAGGGCCCCACCGGCGTGCCGCTTCTGCCCGCCATGGTGGCGCGCAAGGGCGAGGTGTACGTCGGCCAGTACCGACGCGAGGGCGACGGGCTGCTTTCTGCCGGCCCGGAGGAGGCCTGGACGCCTGCCCAGCTTGCGGCCCACCTGGCGGCCCACCCGGAGGCGCGCGCCCTGGGCCCGGCCGCGCTGCAGCTGCGGGAGGTCCTCCTGCTGGAGGGTGCCGCCCCGGAGCAGCTGCTGTCCGGCCCGGCCTTCCCGTCGGCCTGGGCGGTGGCCCGGCTGGCCCTTCTTCCGGCCACCTTCGTCGCCGAGGCGCTGTTTGCCCTGGAACCGCACTACCTGCGTACCTCCGAAGCGGAGCGCAACCCGAAGTTTCCGCCCCTGCCCGGGCCGGTGCCCAGCGCCCGCATCCGCGGGCAAGAGGAGTGAGGATGGACAGCAAGTGGCGCGTTGCCGTGGTGGGGGCCACCGGCCTGGTGGGGCGGGAAGTGCTGGCCGCGCTGGCCGAGGCGGACCACCCGGAGACGGCGGTGATGGCGCTGGCGAGCGAGCGCTCAGTGGGCGTGGAGGCCCCCTACGGGCACGCCACGCTGGAAGTCGAGGCGGCTACCCCGGAGGCTTTCCGGGGACAGGCGCTGGTGGTGCTGGCGGTGCCGGCGGAGGTGGCGCGCACCCTGGGGCCGGAGGCGCAGAAGGCGGGCGCGTGGGTGGTCGACGTCAGCCGCGCCTTCCTCTCGGACCTCTCCGTGCCCTTGGCGGCGCCCGGCTTTCGCGGCGATGGGCTGGAGCGGCCTTTCTCCGGCCGCACCGTGCGCGTGCCGGGACCGGTGGCGCTCGGCCTTCTGCGCGCGGTGGAGCCGCTGCGGGCGGCCTACGGGGTGACGGAGGTCCACCTCACCGCGCTCCTCGGCGCCTCCTCGTCTGGCGCCCGGGGGCTGACGGAACTTGAACAGACCACCGCCCAGCTCCTCAGCGGGCGCGAACTGGAACCCACCCACTTCCCCCACCGGCTGGCCTTCAACCTGGTGCCGCAGGTGGGCCCCTTCAGCGAGGCGAGCGGAGGCACCCTGGAGGAGCTGAGCTGGCGCGCCGAGGTGACGTTGCTGTGGGGCCCGGGGGCGCCGCCGCTGGACGGGACGGCCGTCCTGGCGCCCCTCTTCCACGGGGCGATGCTGGCCCTGCAGCTGAGGCTGGGGAAGGCGGCGACGTTGGCCGAGGTGCGCGACGTGCTGCGGGCGGCGCCCGGCCTGAAGCTGCTGGACGTGCCCACCGAGCGCGTCTACCCCATGCCCATGCTGGTGTCCTCCGACGCGTCCGTGCTGGTGGGACGGGTGCGGGCCTCGGCTGGACGTACCGACGTCCTAGAACTGGTGGCGGCGTTGGACGGACCCGCCGTCGTCGGCCATGCCGCCGTCGCCGCCGGCGAGCTGCTGCTTCAGCGCTCGCTCGCGCATTGAGTGGCTGACGACAAGCCGTCGAGAAACCCGACAGCTGGCCGCCAGCGTGACAAATTGACACGGGAAGAGGAGTCCTGCGTGCCCGGCTGGCGCAGCTACAGACAATTTCGCTACTTGCAGGGGGCGCGACAGGTTGGCCCCGGCCTTGCTATTCCCCGCGACCTTCCCATGCGCCCACTCCTTGCCGCGCTGCTCCTGCTGCCTGCCCTCGGCTTTGCCCAAAGTCTGGTGCTGACGGTGAATGGCGCCACCAGCACCATCACCGGCACGGGTTCGACCACCACCAGCACCTACGCCAAGAACGCCGCTTCCTGTAACAACACCGTGGCCGGCAACTGGCTGGGCACGGGCCTCACCACGGCCTGTACGACGCTCCAGGTCTGGCTGACCGCCAGCACCTGTGGCAGTGCCCCCAGCACCACCAACACGCCCGCGGACGTGGTGGTGTACACCGCCCAGATTGGGGCGCTGACCGGGGGGCTCTCCACCGACACCTTCAGCTTTGGCTTCAACGCCCTGCCGGGCTTCGGCGCCCTCACCGACGGGGGCACCGGCGCGAGCTGCGGCGACGCGGTCGACTTCACCAACCTGCTTTGTGCGGGGGTGATTCTGAAGGACTCCACCGGGGCTTGTACGTCGTCCAGTGTCACGGCCTCGCCGGTCAACATGCGCTACGACAACATCCCGCCGGACCCACCGGTGGTGACCGTGACGCCGCTGGACAGCAAGCTGTCCGTCCGGCTGACCGCCAGTGGCTCGGGGAGTGCCGTCACCGACATCCAGAATTTTCAGGCGGCGTACGCGGTGGAGCCGGCGGATGGAGGGACGCCGAATTACGCCTACGTCGGTGGCACCATCTCGGTGAACAACCCCAACGTCACCATTTCCAACCTGGTCAACGGGACCAACTACCTGGTGGTCGGCTACAGCGTGGACGAGGCCACCAACGTGAGTGCCGCCTCGACGCCGCCGACGGTGGGCCAGCCCGTGCTGACGTACGGCTTCTACGCCAACTACCTCAACGACGGGGGACAGCCAGCCGGCTGCGGCAGCGCGGCCGGCGGCGCCCCCTCGGCCCTAGCCTTCCTCACCGTGCTGCTGCTGGGGGTAGTGCGGAGGCGCGGGTGAGGATAGCGCTCCTCGCAGTCGCACTGCTGCTTTCTGTCCCTGCCTTCGCCGACACCGAGGCGAAGCCGCTGCCCAACACCACCATCCTCGAGCTGAAGATGGGCTTCTACCAGCCGCGGGTGGGGGACTCGCCGGGGGCGACGTCGGACGCGTACGTCCAGACATTTGGAAACTCGCCCATGCTGATTGGCGAGTTCGAGGTAGACCGCTCCTTCTACCACGGCTACGGCTACCTCGGCATCGGCTTCTCGATTGCCTACGGCGAGAAGTACGCGAAGGCGCTGCTGGCCGATGGCAGCCCGTCAGGCGAGTCGACCGGCCTCATCGTGCTGCCAATGCGGCTGATGGCCGTGTACCGCTGGGACGTCCTGGCCCACGTCAACCACATCCCCTTCGTCCCCTATGCGGAGTTGGGCTTCGTTAGCTACCCGTGGTGGACCAACAAGGGCGGCTCGGTGGAAATTGTCAACGGCAGCAAGGGCTCGGGCGTCCGCTGGGGCTGGGGCTTCACCCTGGGACTGGCACTGGAGATGGACTTCCTCAACCCCACCTATGCCCGGGAGGCGCGCGAGGACGCCGGCATCTACCACTTCTACCTGTTTGGCGAATTGAACGACGACTTCGCCAACAACTTCGGTGCCAAGGGCATCAACCTGGGGGCGGCCTACTTTACTTTCGGCCTGGCCTTCGAGTTCTAGTCTCCCCTTAGGCATGCCGTTCTCCGTCCTCTACTTCGCTGCGGCACGCGAGCGCGCCGGCGTGGCACAGGAGCAGCTCAGCCAGCTGCCGCCCCCCGGGACAGTTCGCGCCCTCCTGCAGCTTTTGGGGGAGCTCCACCCGCAGCTGCTGCCGCTGTTTCCCCACCTAAGGGTGGCGGTGAATCAGGCCTTCGCTCAGATGGAGGAGGTGGTGCCGGACGGGGCGGAGGTGGCCCTCATCCCCCCGGTCGCGGGCGGCTCGGGGCTGTTCCGGGTGGTGGAACGCCCGCCGACGCTGCAGGAAGTGGTGGAGGCGGTGCAGGACGCCGCCCGCGGCGGTCTGGTGACATTCACCGGCGTCGTCCGGGGGGAAAGCCGCGGGCACCAGGTGGTGCGCCTCAGCTATGAGGCCTACCAGGCCATGGCTGAGCGCGTGCTGGCCACCGTCGGCCGCGAGGCGGAGGAACGCTGGCCGGGGACGCGGCTGGCCATCGTCCACCGGGTGGGCATCCTCGTCCCCGGAGACGTGGCCGTCTGCATTGCCGCCGCCGCACCGCACCGGGCAGAGGCGTTTGAGGCGTGCCGCTTCGCCATTGAGAGGCTGAAGCAGGACGCCCCCATTTGGAAGCGGGAGACGTACAGCGACGGCGAGAGCTGGGTCGGCCTCGGTCCCTGAGGCCCGCGCCGCCCACTTTTCGTGTCAGTCCACCAACTGCGCGGCGGCGAGGGCCTGGCGGAGTTCCGCCACGGCCACCCAGCCCACGGCGACGATGGCCAACAGCAGGCTGAGCAGCTGCAGAGCCGTCTGCACGCGGGCGTCCACGGGGCGGCCCCGGAGGCGTTCCCAGGCCGTCAGCAGCAGTCGGCCGCCGTCCAGGGCCGGCAGTGGCAATAGGTAGACGAGGCCCAGGGCGAGGCTGGCAGCGGCCAGGGCGCGCACCAGCGCGTCCAGGCTCTCGATGGAGGCGAGCCGGCGCAGCAGCTGCGCGGCGGCGCCCGGCGGCCCCGCACCGTCCGGCCCGCGGAACAGCTGCACCGCCCAGGACACACTCTGGCGCACCAGCTGGGCGCTGTGCAGAAGCGCGGCCGGGAATGCCTGGCGCAGCGGCTGGCGGGAGAAGGCGTACTGCTGGCCGATGCCAATGCGGCCTCGCCCCGCGGCGTCGCGGCCGGGCTGGACGCTGAGCGAGAGGAGGGTGGTGCCCCGCCGGATGCCCAGGCGCACCGGTTCCCCGGCGCGGGCGGCCAAGCTGCGGGTGAAGGCGCCCCAGCGCTGGATGGGGACGCCGTCCACCGTCTCGACGACGTCGCCAGCCCGCAGCGCCACGCGGGCCGCTTCGGAACCTGGCTCCACCGTCCCCACCGTCATCGGCACCGGGACGTATGTCCCGGCAGCGTGCAGAAGCGTCAGCAGCAGCACGCCGAGGAGAAGGCTGGCCGCCGGGCCGGCGAGAAAGACAAATGCCCGGCGCGCCGGGCTGAGTTCGGCGAACGTCACCTCCTGGACGCCCGAGGCGGGCTGGTAGGGGTTCTCGCCCTCCAGCCGCAGCCAGGCCCCCCAGGGGATGGCGCCCAGCACCCAGCGCTGCCCGGCAGCGCGAAAGGAATACAGCGGCGGTCCGAGGCCCAGGCTGAAAATGACGGCGCGCGCCCCCACCAGCCGCGCGGCCAAAAGGTGGGCCAGTTCGTGCACGACCACCAGGACGCCGAGGGCGATGAGGGCAACCAGGGTGGGCATGCGGCCTGGTGCAGCCTAAAGGGTTCCCCCGACGTGGAAGCAGGCCACCGCCCGGCCACGGCGGCCACCCGCAGGCCCCGTGGTGAGGGGGCTTGCCGGTGGCCGCTCGGGGCCCTGGCCTTGCACAATACGCGAGGGGACTTGGCGGTCCGCGCGCGAGCGGCCCCGGCTACTTCTTGGGCGCCTTCTCCACCTTGATGGCAACCGCCTCCACGTACGTCGCGAGCAGGTTGTCACCGACCTTCAGTTTCTCCAGGTGAATCTTCGGTCCGGCCTTCACCTGGTAGACGTTGCCGCCCGGGCCCTGGAACGTCACCAGACGCTTGACGCTGTCGATGGCGGTGACGGTCACGGTGGCCTGCACCCCGGCGACGGCCGTAGCACCAGGAGGCTGGCTCTTGTCGGCGCGCCCGGCCGTCACGGCGCCCGTGGGTGCAACCGGTGCCGTGCCCGCGGGCTGAAACTCCAGCGCCAGCCCCTGCACGTAGTCGATGAGCACGGTGTCCCCGACGGCCAAGTCTTCCAGGCGCTTAATCTCGGGGCCGGCCTTGAAGGTCTCCGTCTCGCCCGCCTTGTTCTGCAGGGTGATGGTGCGCGCGGGGACGTCGATGGCCTTGATGGTGGCGGTGAGATGGACCGTCCGCTGCGCGGTCGCCTTGCCCGGTGTGCCGGAGGCTTTCATTTCGACTGGAGCCTGGGCGTAAGCGGCCGGGATGACGAGGAGCGCAGCCACTGCAACCAATAGTCTCTTCATGTCTGTCCTCTGCCTTTCCGTTTTCGTGAGCTGCTTTCTAAGACGTCTTACTCGGGCGAGCTGCTGCCAGGCTAGGGAGAGTTTCCACCGGCCTGCTTCCGGTCGCTTTGGCGGACGTTCCTCCGACGCAGCGTCTGCTGAAGTCCTCGTTCCAGCAGCAGCCGCCGCTCGGCGCTGGCGATGACGCTTCGGGCGGCGGCCACGGCGTCCACGTTGACGGAGATGGACGTAATTCCAAAGCGCACCAGCTGCTCGGCGAAGTCCGGGCGGTTGGAAGGCGCCTGTCCGCACAACGAGGAAGTAACGCCAGCAAGCCGGCAGGCGTGGATGATGCGCTCGATGGCGTCCAGCACCGCGCCGTCGGACTCGTCGAATAGCTCCGCGCACGACTCCGAGTCGCGGTCCACCCCAAGAGTGAGCTGGGTCAAGTCGTTGGAGCCGATGGAGAACCCGTCCACGCCCAGCTTCACGTACTCGGGAATCCAGTAGGCCACCGACGGCACCTCCGCCATGACCCAGGTGTGCAGGCCACGCTGGTGGCCAAGGGGACTCTTCGCGATGAGCTCCAGGCAGGCCTCCAGTTCCCACTTGGTGCGGACGAAGGGAATCATCACGTGCAGGTTGGGTGTTTGCGAGCGCACCAAGGCCAGCACCTCCAGCTCCAGCTGGAAGAGCTCGGGGTCCTTCACGTACCGGAAGCAGCCGCGGTACCCAATCATCGGGTTCTCTTCCTGTGCCTCGTACGTCTCGCCCCCCTTTAGCCCACGAAACTCATTGGTGCGAAAGTCGTACGTTCGGTAGACGACAGGTCGGGGGGCAAAGGGCTGCGTCACCTTCAGCAGGGCCGCCTGCATGGAGTCGATGAATTGCTTGCGCCCGCCCTGGGCCAACAGGGCCTTGGGGTGCATGCCCTTGAGTGCGTCGGTCATCATGAATTCGGCGCGCAGAAGCCCCACGCCATCCACCGGGAGCGCCGCGGCGGCCTGGGCCTGGTCGGCCATGGCGAGATTCACGTACAGCCTGGTCCCCAACGGAACCGGTGCCACCGCGGCCGGCGGTGGGCCCACCGCGCTGGCCGAGACTGCCGCCGGTTGGGCCATCTCCGCGGCCAGGCCCTCAAACACTTGGCCCTTGCGTCCGTCCACGGTGACTTCCTCCCCCGGACGCAGCACGGTGGTGGCCAGGCGGGTCCCCACCACGGCCGGAATCCTCAGCTCGCGGCTGACGATGGCCGCGTGGCACGTCATCCCGCCATTGTCGGTGACGATGGCCGAGGCACGCCGCATGGTGGGCACCCAGTCGGGGGACGTCATCGAGGCCACCAGCACCTCTCCCTGCTGCAGCTGGGCCCCCTCGCTGGCACTGGCCAGAATGCGGACCCGGCCGCTCCCGGTGCCGGGAGCGGCTCCCAGCCCGCTGACCAGCAGGTCGCCCGGCCGGTGGGCCTCCAGCGTCGTGATGGGGCGCGTCTGGACGAGGTACCACTTCCCGCCCTCTTCCGCCCACTCGATGTCCTGGGGGGAGCCGTAGTGCGCCTCCACCGAGAGGGCCAGGCGCGCCAGGTCGAGGACTTCGCTGTCCGACAGGACGCGGCGGGAAGCCTCCGCCTCGGCGAGGGTGACGCGCTGTTCCCTCCCTTCGGGGCCGCGGACCAGCTTGACGGTCTTCCGCCCCACGCGCACTGCCAGCAGGCTGGGCCCGGCCTTGGCCACCCGGTACGTGTCGGGCTCCACCTCTCCGCCCACCACCACCTCGCCCAGCCCGAAGGCCGCCTCAATCACCAGCTGGTCCCGCTGGCCGGTCGACGGGTCGGCGGTGAAGATGACGCCGGAGCGCGCTGAGTTCACCATCTTCTGCACGACGACGGCGATGGCCGGCTCCGACAGCAGCCCTTGTGTCTTGCGGTAGGCCACCACCCGGGGCGTGTACACGCTTGCCCAGCAGCGGCGAAGCGCGTCGAGGAGTTGGGCGCTGCCCAGCACGTTGGTGAACGTCTGGTGCATCCCGGCGAAGGAGGCGCCCGGAGCGTCCTCGGCGGTGGCGGAGGACCTCACCGCGACGAGGGCGTCCTTGCCCAGCTTCTGGTAGGCGGCGATGAGGTCCGCCTGGAAGGCCGCTGGCAACGCCGCGCGCCGGACCAGTTCCTGAAGGGCCTCGGCCGTCTCGGCCAGCTGCCTCGCATCATCCGGATTGGCTTTTTCGAGCAGCTGCGCCAGCTGCGGGCGCGTCCCGGCCGCCTCCATCGCAGCGGTGAAGGTTGGGGCGGTGACGACGAAGCCCGCAGGCACGGGCAGCCCCGCCCGCGTCATTTCACCCAGGTTGGCGCCCTTGCCGCCGGCCACTGTCACCTCGGCCCGCGTCAGCTTGTCGAACCAGACGATGGATTCAGCCATAGCTGCCTCTGCCCCCCCGAAAGACGCGCGAGGCGCTTCCGGCGTTGGCCCGCGCGCGCAGGGAGGGACACACGTGGGCGGGCCGTCTTGCCCTGGGGAGGCGCCCGGACTGCCAAGCCGCCGCCCGCGAGCTTGTTGAAACACGGGCCGTCGCGGCTTGGGCTCGTGCTTGCACTCCGTCCTGGGTGCAAGGTGAAGGCCAATTTCCCCCCCTCGGGACGTCAGGCCAGTGCCACGAAGCGACTGTTTGGCCGTGCGTCAAGCTTGCGAGAAAACTCCTCGCCGCGCACAGATTGCGCGCCGGCTGGGTCCGCCGCTGGAGTCCCGGGCAAGCACTGGCCTGGCACGCAACGTGATGGCTTTCGGGCTGCAGGGAGCGGAAAGAAGGGGACGGCGATGAGACTGAAAGAGGTGATGAGCGCGCACGTGACGACGGCCGAGGGCACTGAGGACGCCGAGGCGGCCCTGTTCCGGATGAAGCAAGGTGGCATTCACCACCTGGTGGTGATGCGCGGAGCTGAAGTGGAGGGCGTGCTGTCCTCGGAGGACCTGGGAGGGCCCAATGGCGAGGCGGTGCGCCGTGGAAAGAGGGTGGCAGACCTCATGGTGCGAAGCCCGCTGGTAGCGGATTCCAAGACCAGCCTGCGGACCGCCGCCAATCTCCTTCGCGGGCGCAGCATTGGCTGTCTGCCGGTGGTGGACGATGGGAAGCTGACGGGCATCGTCACCGTCAGCGACATTTGCACCTGGGTGGGCCGAGGCGCGGCGCGGACCCAGCGTGTCTCGGCGACGCGCGCGGGCCGCCGCTTCACGGTCAAACCCCCGACGGGCAAGCGACCGCGGCGCTAGCCCTTGCGAAGCGGCATGTGCACACCCAAAGACACGTCCGTGTTTTGGGGCCGCCAGCGCCTCCACCGCGGCGCGTGGGCCTCCGCCGCGCTGCGTGAACTGCAGACAGGCACCCGGGTGCTGCCCACCATTGCCGTGCCCGGGCGGTTCTCCCTATTGTCCCTCTCCTCTTGCGCCCACCCATCCGCAGCCTGCTGGCCCTCCTCCTTTTCACTGGGTCCGGGTGCGGGCGCACGCACAGTCTCGAAGAGGGTCCGTACGTCTTTGCCGTCACCCCGGCCGACGTCTTCCGCGACGACTGCGGGCTGGCGGCGAGCGGCCCCACCCTGCTCGCCCAGCTTCAGTCCTACGGGGATGATGTCCGCTTCGCGCTGGTGCAGCAGTCCAACAGCCAGTGCCTGGCCGTGGAACTGGTTGGGCAATACCAGTACGACACCCAGAATTTCTTCGCCGACGGCACCGCGTCCCACCCGCTGCTGTCGGCCAGTGGCACCCTGTGCCAGGTCGACTTCGTCCAATTCCACCTGGACGGCGTCACTGTGAGTCCCACGTCCTTCAGCGGCGTGATGCGCATCAGCTACCTGGGCTCGAGCCCGGTGGCCTGCAATTGCCAGTTCTGGTTCACGCTCCAGGCGGCCCTGTGCACGCCGCCTGCCTGTCCTAACGTTCCCACGCAGTGTTCGTAATCAGCGAGGCTCCCCGCCATGGCCGAATCGACTTCCCACGAGATTCAGTCTTTCTCTCACGAGGGGCGCGTGTTTCCGCCGCCGCCCGAGTTCCAAAAGAAGGCGCACATCCGCTCGCTCGAGCAGTACCGCGCGCTGTACGCCGAGGCGGCCAAGGACCCGGACGCCTTCTGGGGAGCCCGGGCGCGCGAGGAGCTGTACTGGAAGACGCCCTTCCACACGGTGCTGGATTGGAAGCCTCCGCACGCCCAGTGGTTCCTCGGCGGCACCACCAACCTCTCCTACAACGCCCTCGACCGGCACCTGCCCAAGTACGCCGACAAGACGGCCATCCTCTTCGAGGGTGAGCCCGGCGACGTCCGGAAAATCTCCTACCGCCAGCTGCACGCCGACGTCTGCCGGCTGGCCAACGGTCTCAAGTCGCTGGGGGTGAAGAAGGGCGACCGGGTGGGCATCTACCTGCCCATGGTGCCGGAGGCGGCGGTGGCCATGCTGGCCTGCGCGCGCATCGGGGCGGTGCACTCGGTGGTGTTCGGCGGCTTCTCCGCGGAAGCAGTGCGCGAGCGGATGAACGACGCCGGGGCCAAGGTGCTGATCACCTCCGACGGCGGCTGGCGCAAGGGTTCCGTGGTGCCGCTCAAGGCCAACGTCGACGCCGCGCTGCCCGACATGCCCAGCGTGGAGAAGGTGGTGGTGCTCCAGCGGACGAAGAATCCCATCCAGATGGGACCCAAGGACGTCGCCTGGGAGAAGCTGGTGGCGGCCCAGTCCGCGACCTGCGAGCCGGAGTGGGTGGACAGCGAGCACCCACTCTTCATCCTCTACACGTCCGGCTCCACCGGAAAGCCCAAGGGGGTGCTGCACACCACCGCCGGCTACGCGGTGTACGTCTCGCTCACCACCCGGTGGGTCTTCGACCTCAAAGACGACGACGTCTACTGGTGCACCGCCGACGTGGGGTGGGTGACCGGCCACAGCTACGTCGTCTACGGACCGCTCATGAATCACGCCACCTCCTTCCTCTACGAGGGGGCGCCCACCACGCCCGGGCCCGACCGCTTCTGGGACATCATCGAACGACACAAGGTCAGCATCCTCTACACCGCGCCCACCGCCATCCGCGCCTTCATGCGCACCGGGGACGAGCACCCGAAGAAGCACGACATGCGTTCGCTCAGGCTCCTCGGCACGGTGGGCGAGCCCATCAACCCGGAGGCCTGGATGTGGTACCGGGAGGTCATCGGCGGCGGGCGCTGCCCCATCGTCGACACCTGGTGGCAGACGGAGACCGGCGGCATCCTGGTGAGTCCGCTGCCGGGGGCGACGCCCACCAAACCCGGGAGCGCCACCCTGCCGCTGCCGGGCATCTTCCCGAAGGTGCTGGACAAGGACGGCAAGGAGGTGCCCCCCGGGCAGGGCGGGAAGCTATTTCTGGAAAGGCCCTGGCCCGCGCTGCTGCGCACCGTCTACGGCGACCCGGACCGTTACGTGAAGACGTATTTCAGCGAGGTTCCCGGGCTGTACTTCACCGGCGACGGCGCCCGCATCGACGCCGACGGCTACCTGTGGGTGATGGGGCGGGTGGACGACGTCGTGAATGTCGCCGGGCACCGGCTGGGCACAGCCGAGGTGGAGAGCGCCCTCGTCTCGGAGGGGCGGGTGGCCGAGGCGGCCGTGGTGGGCCGTCCCGATGCGCTGAAGGGCACCGCGCTGGTGGCGTTCGTCACGTTGAAGAAAGGGGTGGAGTCCTCTGCCGAATTGAAGGCGCAGCTGTCGGCTCACGTCATCAAGGAGATCGGGGCCATCGCCCGCCCGGACGAGATTCGCTTCGCCGATGCGCTGCCGAAGACGCGGTCGGGGAAAATCATGCGCCGTCTCCTCCGGGACGTGGCTGCCGGCGTGCAGACCACCGGCGACACCACCACCCTCGAGGACTTGAACGTGCTGGCCAAGCTGCGCGGGGACGAGGAGTAGCCGCCCACCCTCCGTTTGCCACCTGCCGGCCCTGACGGCAGGCGCGCGCCCGGCGCTCGCGCTTGCCCACCCGGCGGGGGGCAGCCCGCCGGCGCCCCGGGGTCCTGACATGCCACCCTTTCCCTGTATTTTCCTCGCCGCCGTGCTGAACGCGGCCTCGCCCACCGCTCACGAGGCGGACGCCGCGTTCCAGAAGCACGCCTGGGCCAAGGCGGCTGAGGCCTACCAGAAGCTGACCGAGGAGACGCCACAGGACGGCATCGCCTGGCTGCGCCTTGGGCTCTCGCTGGTGCAGCTCAAGCGTGGAGCTGACGCCATCGCCCCGCTGGAGAAGGCGGAGAAGCTGGGCGTCAACGGCAGTCTCGTCCACTACGAATTGGCCAAGGCCGTGGCGCTGGCCGGCGACAAGGCCCGCGCGCTTGGCATCCTCGAGGCGCTGAGTGAGGAGGACTATGCCCCGGTGGGCCCTCCGGTGGGCCAGGAGAAGGCCTTCGCTACGCTGGTGGATGAGCCGCGCTTCCAGAAAGCGGCTGCCGACCTCGAGCTCAACCGGGCGCCTTGCAAAGGCGGGGAGACCGCGTCGCTTTACCGGCAGCTGGACTTCTGGCTGGGTGACTGGAAAGTCGTCGACAAGACCGGCGACCTGGTGGGAACCAGCCACGTCGAGCGCATTCTCACGGGCTGCGCCCTGCAGGAAACCTTCCACGGGCAAGGCGGTGGGGAGGGGAGAACCCTCAGCAGTTGGAATCCCGGGCTGCGACGGTGGGAGCAATATGCCATCGACGGCCAGGGCGTCCCCACCTTCTTCACCGGCGGCTTCGTCGGCGGGGAATTGCAGCTGCGCGCTGACGCGGCCACCCGCCGGGGCGTGCCCCTCAAGTGGCGCCTCACCATTTCCAAGCTGCCCGGCGGGCGCGTCCGGCTGCTGGGGGAAACCTCTACCGACACAGGGCGGACGTGGATGGTGCAGTACGACTTCACTTACGAGAGGGCCCCCACCCACTGACGGCGGCCCCAAAAGGGAGGGCGCACCGTCAGTCCAGGCGCTGCAGCACCCCGCGGAGGATGTCCACCAGCTGTTCGATGTGGGCCTTCTCGATGATGAGGGAGGGGGAGAGCGCGATGATGTCGCCCGTCACCCGCACCAGCAGCCCGTTGCGGAAGCAGCCCTGCAGCGTCTCGACGCCGCGGGCCCCCGGGGCCCCGGGGCGCGGTTCCAGTTCAATGCCCGCCACCAGCCCGAGGTTTCGGATGTCGATGACTTTGGTCACTGCCTTCAGCGAGTGCACCGCCTCCTCCCAGAAGGGGGCCAGGGCGGCGGCCCGCTGGAAGAGGCCCTCACTTGTATACAGGTCCAGAGTCGCCAGCCCCGCCGCCGAGGCCAGCGGGTGTCCGGAGTAGGTGTAGCCGTGGAAGAACTCGATGCCGGAGTCCGCGGCGGCATTCACCACCGAGTGGTAGATGGAACCGCGGACCACCACCGCCCCCATCGGCACCGCGCCGTTGGTGATGCCCTTGGCCACCGTCATCATGTCCGGCTGGACGCCGAAGTAAGTGGCCCCGAAGGCTGCGCCCAGCCGGCCGAAGCCGGTGATGACTTCGTCGAAGATGAGGAGGATGCCGTGCTTGGTGCACAGGGCGCGCAGCCGCTCCAGGTAGCCCTGGGGAGGCACCAGCACCCCGGTGGAGCCTGCCACCGGCTCGACCAGGACGGCGGCGATGGTGTCCGCGCCGCGACGGGCGACAATCTCCTCGAGCGCGTCGGCCAGGTGCGCGCCCCAGGCGGGTTGCCCCCGGGTGAAGGCGTTGTGGGCGAGGTCGTGGGTGTGGGGCAGGTGGTCCACCTGCGGCAGCAGCTGGGCAGCGAAGGCCTTCCGGTTGATTTCGATGCCGCCGACGCTGATGCCGCCGAAACCGACGCCGTGGTAGCCGCGAAGCCGGCCGACGAAGCGCACCCGCCCCGGCTCCCCGCGCGATTGGTGGTAGGCCAGGGCAATCTTGAGGGCCGAGTCGACGGCCTCCGAACCCGAGTTGGCGAAGAAGACGTGGTCCAGCTCGCCCGGGGCGAGGGCCGCCAACTTCTGCGCCAGGGCGAAGCTGGCCGGGTGTCCCATCTGGAAGCCCGGGGCGAAGTCCAGCGTCGCCGCCGACTGTTGGATGGCCTGCACCACCGCTGGGCGGCAGTGGCCGGCGTTGACGCACCATAGTCCGGCCGTGCCGTCGAGGATGGTGCGGCCCTCCACGTCCCGGTAGTGCATTCCCGCCGCCGAGGCGAGCAGGCGCGGCGCCCGCTTGAAGGCGCGGTTGGCAGTGAAGGGCATCCACAGCTCTTCGAGCGAGAGGTCTGTCGGAAGCGGCGAGGTGGTCATGGCAAGGCGAGAATGTGCAGGGACCGGCCGCTGAACGCAATGCTAGGCGGGACTTCTGCGGAGATGCTCCACCGCGGCGGTCAGCAGCGCGGCGATGCCTCTCCGGGCGACGTGCACCACCTTGCCGCGTTGGGCCGGCGGGGGCCGGGCGTAGTGCGCGCTCACCTTGTGGTCCAACTCGGTGGCGCCCCACAGCAGGACGAGGTCCGCCCACTCGAGGTCACCGCGGGCGCGCTCCTGGGTGCGCCGCTCGGTCCCATCCACGCAGCGCAGCTCGAGGGCGCTGCCCAGCGCCGCCCGCAGCTCCTCGCGCACCGAAGGGGAGCCGCCCACCACCAGCACGCGGCGGAGGCCGGCCCGGGCGCAGGCGGCGACGAGGTCCCTGGCCGCCCGGCTGTTGTCCGAGCCCGCGCACTGCGCGCAGCTGGCCTTGGTGGCGGCCAGCACCGGCTGGCGTCCGGAGGCCCGGGCGGCGTGCGTGCAGGCCGGGCTGGGGCAATGCAGCGAGAAGCGCTCCTGCAGGACTGCCGTGGCCCGGTGAAGCTTCTGGGTGCTGATGCGGGCCTTGCCGGCCCGGGTGAGCTCCGCCTCCTCGAGGGCGGCGCGTGCGGCAGTGCGCGAGGGTCCGGCCCCATAACCGAGGTCGGCGAGCCAGGCGTCTATCTCGACGTCGGCGCTCACCTAGGGGGACTCAGGCGGGCGACGTCTCGAAGAGCAACCCCTGCTCGGGCTCGAGGCCGAGCGCCTGGCGGACGGGAGCAAAGCTGCGGCGGTGCAGCGGGCACGCTCCCAGGTCGCGGAGGGTGGCCTCGTGCTGGGGCGTGGGGTAGCCCTTGTGGACGGCAAAGCCGTAGCCTGGGTACTGGGCGTCGTAGGCGGCCATCAGCGCGTCGCGCGTCGTCTTGGCAATCATCGACGCGGCGGCAATGCTGGCCGACAGCGCATCGCCGTGGATGATGCCCCGCTGCGGCGCTGGACACAGGGGGATGCGGCGGGCGTCCACCAGGACGAAGTCCGGAACGAGGGCCAGCGCCTCCACCGCCCGGCGCATGGCCAGAAGGCCTGCGTGGTAGATGTTGAGCTGGTCGATTTCCTCCACCTCCGCCCGTCCCACCGCCCACGCCACCGCGTCGCGCTTCACCGCGGCGGCGAGCTCCACGCGCCGGTCCGGGTCGAGCACCTTCTTGCTGTCGTCGAGGCCCTTCAGCTTGTAGGCCCTGGGCAGCACCACCGCCGCGGCCACCACCGGGCCGGCCAGGGGCGCCATGCCCGCCTCATCCACCCCCGCCACGTTGAGGTGCCCGGCCTCCCACAGTTCCGTCTCGAAGCGCAGCAGGTGGCGAAGCCGCTGGCCCTCGGCGCGGTTGGTGGCGCGCCGCTCCCGGATGGCCTCGGCCAGGGCGCGGGCGCCGGCGCGTGGGTCCTCCTCCAGCGCCTCCAGCAGGCCCCGGGGAACCGCCCGCCCGCGCAGCAGGAAGCGGACGCGCAGCGAGCCGAGCGGCAGGGCGAGCAAGGTTTCCAGGCGAGCGGCCACGGTGGAAGCCCCAGACGGTACACGCAACGGCCGACAGCCGGCCAGACGCCCCCGCTGGGCCGGGCGGGCGGCGTCAGCCGTCCTCCCAGGCCGCCCCCATCCACCGCTGGTAGCTGGCCTTCTGCGCCTCCGTCGGCTGCTCCACGCGCGCCAGCCAGAGGGCGTCTTCGGGACGGGTGCCAAGCACGGCCGTCACCTCCCACAGGCGGTCCCGCCGGAAGACGTGCACCGTGACGGGCGAGCCCGGGGGCCGCTCGTCGCAGCGGGAGACCAAGCCGGCCGCGTCCACGCGCTCGCCATCCAGGGCCACCACCTCGTCCTCGGCGTAGAGGCCAGCCTCCATCGCCGGCGAGCCGTCCAGGACGGAGGCCAAGACGCCGCCGGAGCGCGGGACCACCCCCAGCCACCCCCGCGGATGGTCCTCGGTGGACTTCACCCGGGGCGGCGTCCCGCCCCGGTCCCCGGCCGATTCGCGGAAGCGCGTGCGTGCCTCGAGTCCCACGTGGCCCAGCACGCTCAGGTCGAGCTCCGCCGTGCTGCGCAGCATGCGGTCGAAGAAGGACTGCAGGCTTTGCCCGGCCACCTCCTCGACGGCTGCCTCCACGCCATTCTCCGGGACGCCGCGCCCGTCGCCGAAGCGCTCCCACAGAAGCCGCATGACGGTGTCCAGGCTGTGGGCGTCGGCGGTGAGCTGGCGCAGGGTGAGGTCCAGGCAGAGGGCGACCAGTTCTCCCTTCAGGTAGTAGGAGACGCCGCTGTTCAGCGAATTCTCGTCGGGCCGGTAGTACTTCACCCAGGCGGTGAAGGAGGCCTCCTCCAGCGTCTGCACGCGGCGGCCGGGAGCGGCGGCCAGAGCGCTCAGCGCCTCCCCCAGGCGGGTGAGGTAGCGCGCCGGAGGCATGAGCCCCGCGCGCCGCACGAGGAGGTTGTCGTAGTAGGAGGTGACGCCCTCGAAGGCCCACAACAGGCGCGTGTAGGCCTCCTGGCCATAGCGGAATGGCACCAGCGCGCGCGGCTTGATGCGCTTCACGTTCCACAGGTGGAAATACTCGTGCGAGGCCAGAGTGAGGAAGTCCTCCCAGCCCTTCGGCGTGTGCAGCCCCCCGCGGGCGAAGAGCAGCGTGGTGGAGGCCATGTGCTCGAGGCCGCCCCGCCCCTTGTCGCTGAGGTAGACGAGGAAGAGGTAGCGCTTCAGCGGGAGGCCGCCGAAGAAGGCGGCCTCGGTCTCGCAGACGGCCTTCAAGTCCGCCACCAGCCGCTGGGCGTCCGGCTTCGGCTCCCCCCACACCACCACCTGGTGCGGCACGCCGGCCGCGACGAAGGAGAGGGGCTGGTGCGGACCCACCTCCACCGGGCTGTCCACCAGCGTGTCGTGGTCCGGGGCCACCAGTTCCTCGCCCTCCATGTCCAGCGCGGAAAAGACGCCCCAGCCCGCCGGGGCCTCGACGCGCACCCGGTGCGGGAGGTTGCGCAGCGCCTCGGCGTGCAGAAAGAGGGTTGCCCCGTTGAAATAGCCGTGGGTGCCATCGAGGTGGCTGGTGCGCACCGTCAACTCATTGGCGTAGACGCGGTAGCGCAGCACGGCCGGCCGGCCGTGGGTTTCCACCCGCCAGGTCCGCTTGTCGGTGCGCTCCACGCGCAGCGGCTGGCCGGACTCGTCCTGGGCGCTGACGTCCTGGACGTGCCGCGCGTATTCGCGCAGCAGGTAGCTGCCAGGCGTCCACACAGGAAGCACGGCGTCGAGCACGTCCAGGGCGGGGAAGCGCGCCTCGACCTCGAACAGGTGGCTGTGCGGGCGGGACATGGAAACGCGGTAGCGAACGGCTTCGACCATCAACGGGTGCCTCCTTCAACGGCAGGGGCCGGGGCGTCCTGCCTCCGAATAGCACGGCTGCCCGCCGCCTTGGACGCGTCGCGTTAGGAATGCGGGGTGGCCGGTGCCAAGAAAGGCATTGCGCCGCCCGTCGAGGCGTCGCAAGAGTCGCCTGCACTGCCACACGCTTTGGAGGAGACTGCCCTTATGACGGGACGACGCTTGGGACTTGCGGCGCTGCTGCTGGCAGCGCCCGCATTCGCGGAAGTCAAAATCGGCGTGTACGGCCCCTTCACCGGGGGCTCGGCGGGGATGGGCGTCTCGATGCGCAACGGGGTCGAGATGGCCGCCGAGGAAATCAACAAGGCGGGGGGCATCCTCGGCCAGCCGGTGGTGCTGGTGATGCGCGACGACGAGGCCAAAAACGAGCGCGGCGCGCAAATCATGCAGGAATTCCTCGAGAAGGAAAAAGTGGTGGCGGTGCTGGGGCCCATCAACACTGGCGTCGCCGACAACTCCACCCGCTACGCCAACGAGAAGAAGGTCCCCGTCATCATCAACGCCTCGGCGGGGGCCAAGGTGAATGAGTATTTCGCGCCCGGAGTGGAGAACTACATCTTTCGGATTGCCGCCTCCGACATCCTGCAGACCGAGCTGATTGTTCGGGAGGCCGTCGACGTGCGCAAGTACAAGAAGCCGGCGCTCATCTGCGATGACACCAACTACGGGCAGGGCGGCTGCACCAAGCTGAAGGCCGCGCTGGCCAAGCGCAACATGACCCCGGTCAGCGTCGGAAAGTTCAAAATCAAGGACACCGACATGACCGCCCAGGTGCAGGAGGCCAAGGCGGCCGGGGCCGACGTCCTGCTCGTCTACGGAATCGGCCCCGAGCTGGCGGCACTGGCCAACTCGCTCGACCGCATCGGCTGGAAGGTGGACATGCTGGGTGGCTGGACCATCTCCATGGAGGCCTTCATCAAGAACGCCGGGAAGAACGGCAACGGCGCCGCCGCCCCGCTCACCTTCATCGAGGGGGATTTGAGTAACCCGCGGCAGAAGACCTTCGTTGAGACTTACCACGTCAAGTACAACCAGAACCCCATCGCGGTGGCGGTGGCCGCCGCCCAGGGCTACGACTCGCTCTACCTCTTGAAGGCCGCCATCGAACAGGCGAAGAGTACGGACGGGACGAAGATTAAGGACGCCCTGGAGAACCTGAAGAGCGGCTTCAGCGGCATCACCGGCACGTACAAGCGTCCCTTCACTCCCACCGACCACGAGGCGGTGACGGAGGTGGTGGTGAAGATGGGGGTGGTCCTCAACGGCACGGTGGTGCCCGAGGCGGCCTACAAGAAATAGTGGCCCTGCCGCCCGCGTAGCCCAGCCTTGCACCGGCACTTGTGCCAGGCTGCGGTGTCAGCGGCCAGCGGATGCAGACCCTCCAGCTTCTCATCAGCGGCGTGGCGCAGGGCATGATTTATGCCCTGGTCGCCTTCGGCTACAACATCACCTTTGCCACCTCGAAGACGCTGAATTTCTCGCTCGGCAACTTCCTCATGCTGGGCGGGGTGGTGGGCTTCATCCTCTACATGACGCACAACTGGCCCTTCTTCGCCGCCCTGGCGGCGGTGGTGCTGGTGGGGGTGGTGGGCGGCGCTGTCCTTTTGAAGGTGGCGGTTGAACCGTCCCTGAAGCAGCGCAGCGCCTACGGGTGGATTCTGGCGACGCTGGCGGTCGGCATTGTGCTGCGCAACGCGGCCGAGGTCTTCTGGAGCACCGACGACTTCAAGTTTCGCTCGCCCATTGGCGACAGCCCCTGGCGCTTGTTCGGAGAGCCGCAGCCGGACGGCTCCATGTCCGGCGGCCTAGGCGTCTACCCGCAGGAAGTCCTCATCATCGTCGTCAGCCTGGCCATTGTGGCGGCGGTGGAGCTCTTCAAACGCCGTACCGTCTTCGGCAAGGCGGTGGTGGCGGTCAGCGAGGACAAGGACACCGCCTCGCTGATGGGCATCGACCAGAAGTTCGTCATCCTCTTCTCCTTCATGCTGTCCACGGCCATCGCCACCGTGGGGGGGGTGCTGGTCGCGCCCATCACCCTGGTCAGCGCCACCATGGGGACGGTGCTCGGGGTGAAGGCCTACAGCGCGAGCATCATCGGCGGGCTGGAATCGGGCTTCGGGGTGGTGGTGGGCGGCCTATTCCTGGGCGTCTCGGAAAGCCTGACCGCGCGCTTCATCTCCACCGGCTACAAGGACGTCCCGGGCTTCGTGGTGCTGGTATTGCTTCTGCTCTTCAAGCCGTCTGGCCTCTTCGGCCGGGCCGCCATCCGGAAGGTGTGATGGGCGCAGGCGCGACCAGGCCTTCCGTGCTGCGACGTCTAGCGCCGCTGCTGCTGCTGCTGCCGTTGCTCATCCCGCGCGCGGTGGACAACAGCTACTACGTGGGCATGGTGTCGCGGATTCTGGTTTACGCCATGCTGGTGGCGTCGCTGGACCTGGTGGTGGGCTACCTGGGCGACGTCTCCATCGGCCACGCCGGACTGTTCGCCATCGGCGCGTACACGGTGGCCGTGCTGACCGCCAGCCCCATCCTCAACACCGACGCCTACAGCACCATCCAGCACTGGCCGCAGCTGCCCTTCCTGGTGGCGCTCATCCCGGCCATCGCGCTCGCTGCCTTCGCCGGCTTCCTGTTGGGCTTTCCAGCGCTGCGCTCGAGCGGGCCGTACCTGGCCGTCATCACCATCGTCTACGGACTGATTATTTACACCTTCATCAACGAACAGGAGTCCCTCACCAACGGCACCAAGGGCATCACCCTCTCGCAGCTTCACATCGGCACCTTGAAGCTGAGCGGCGTCAATTACCTCTACGTCGTCTACCCGGTGCTGGTGCTGGTGTTGTTTGTTGTCCACAACGTCACCCACAGCTTCTGGGGGCGTGCCTTCGAGGCCATCAAGTACAGCAGCGTGGCGGCTGAGTGCTGTGGCATCGGTCGCAGCTATTTCAAGGTGTCGGCCTTTGTGCTGTCGGCGGCGGTGGCCGGGGTGGCGGGCGGCTTCTTCGCCCAGCTGGACAGCTACGTCGCGCCCAACACCTTCGCCTACAGCTTCTCCGTGGAGTTCCTCATCGCCCTCATCTTCGGCGGCGTGCGCAGCATCGCCGGGAACGTGGTGGGGGCGGCGCTGGTGGTGGTGCTGCCGGACCTCTTCGCCGGCTTCGCCGACTACCGGCTGATGGTGTACGGCTCGCTCCTCCTGGTTGTCCTGTACTTCGTCCCGGAGGGAATGGTGGGCCTCGTCCGTCGCGCCTGGGTGCGGCTTCGCCCGCCGGACCACGCGGGCGAGCTGGCGTCGCTGGAAACGCAAGCCGCCGGGCTGGACGTCCTGACCAGCCCCCACCCGGGGGGCGACGCCATGGCCCTGCGGCTGGAGGGGCTGCAGATGAAATTTGGCGGCCTCATCGCGGTGCGAGACCTCGACCTGGAAGTGCCGCGCGGGGCGGTGCGCGGCCTCATCGGCCCCAACGGCAGCGGGAAAAGCACCACCGTCAACGTCCTCACCGGGCTGTACACCCCCACCGCGGGACGGATGTCCTCCTTCGGCCGGGACCTGGCGCCCCTCAAAACGCACCAGCGGGCCCGCGCCGGCATCGCCCGCACCTTTCAAAACTTGCAGCTGTTCGGCGACCTGACGGTGCTGGAGAACGTCATGGTGGGGCTGCACCCCTCGTTCAAAGCCACGCTCTTCGAGGTGGCCTTCCGGCTGCCGCGGGCCCGGCGCGAGGAGGCGGAGGCCCGGGTACGCGCCTATGCCCTGCTGCGCTTCGTCGGCCTTCAGCAGGCGGCTTTCGACAAGGCCCGCAACCTGGCCTACGGGCAGGCCCGCCTCCTGGAAATTGCCCGCGCCCTGGCACTCTCCCCGAAGCTATTGCTGTTGGACGAGCCGGCGGCGGGACTGACGGCCGGGGAAATTCAGTCCATCAACGGCCTCATCCAGAAAATCAAGGCCGCCGGCGTCTCTATCCTCCTCATTGAGCACCATATGGACATGGTGATGGCGATGAGTGACGACGTCTCCGTCCTGGACTTCGGGAAGAAGATTGCCGAGGGCAGGCCGAAGCGCATCCAAGAAGACCCGGCCGTGGTGGAGGCCTACCTCGGCACGCACAAGACGTCCTCGGTGGTGGTCTGAAAATGCCAGAGCCGCTGTTGTCCATCGAGGAGCTGGTGGTCGACTACGGGCGGATTCGCGCCCTGAAGGGCATTTCTCTCAGTGTTGGTCAGGGGGAACTGGTGGCCGTCATCGGCAGCAACGGGGCTGGGAAGACCACCATGATGAAGACCATCTCTGGGCTGCTGAAGCCCACCACCGGCCGCGTCATGTTCGAGGGGAAGCCCCTCACGGGCGTCCCCGCCCACCGGGTGGTGAAGCTGGGGGTGGCGCAGGTGCCAGAGGGACGCCGGGTGTTTGCCCAGCAGACGGTGCGAGACAACCTGCTGCTGGGGGCCTTTCTGCGGCTGCGGTCCGGCCAGAAGCGCGAGGTGGCCGAGGACACCGAGAGGATGTTTTCCATTTTCCCACGGCTGCGCGAGCGGCAGGACCAGCTGGCCGGGACACTGTCCGGCGGCGAGCAGCAGATGCTGGCCATCGCCCGGGCGTTGCTCAGCCGGCCGAAGCTACTTCTCCTCGACGAGCCGTCGATGGGCCTTGCGCCAGTCATCATCGACGAGGTGTTTGCCCTCATCGAGCGGCTGAAGGCGGCGCGGGATACCACGCTGCTGCTGGTGGAGCAGCTTGCCTTCCGTGCGCTTGAAGTCGCCGACCGCGCCTACGTCATCGAGCAGGGGAGCATCAAGTTAGCCGGCTCCGCCAAAGAATTGCTCGCCAACCCCTCGGTGCAGCAGGCGTACCTTGGCGCGGCAGCCGCGCACTAATGGGCGTTGCCCGGTGTCCCAGTCCTCGCGGCCCGTAGCGTTCGGGTTCGCTGGCGGGGTGCAGTCCAGCAGGCCCTTCCTTCGGGGCCGGCCGCTCGACCAGCGACCCCAGGTGCGTTCGCTGTGTCCGCTATCCGTCGCGGCACCCCCGGGGAATTCTGAAGGCATTGCTCAGATGTGATGAGAGCGGAAGGGTAGGGACGGGGGGTTGCCGTCGCTCGAGCGCAGAGGCACCTTTTGCCGATGGACCCCATCCTGCGCACTGCTCTGGATTGGTTCGTTGAGGAGACTCGCGCTCGTGGGCCCCTCGCCGAGGTGCATCGGGCTCTGCGGGAGCTGCGAGCGAAAATCGATAAGCTCCCCTCGCGGCTTTTCTATCTCGACAGTCCCGATGAACCCTACAGTCTGGCCCAGATTCTGATGGTGATGGGAAAGCACGCTCTGGCGTGGCAGGTGGACCCGGACGCATCGGTCGAACGCAAGCTGCTCGCGCCGCAGGTCGAGGAAATTCTTCAACAGGCCGTCAGCATCCGTGAGCTGCTGGTGTTGGCCTCCAAGCAAGCGCGTGGTTCCCCATTGCTCGAACTGCCGGCGCATGAGGTCCGACGCAGCATGGAGGAGCGAGGCGAGCCCTTGCCGGACCGACTGTAGGGTCGGCCTTGGAACGCCAGTCGTCGGTCGCGCGGCGAATTCGCTAGACCGCGACAAGGGCCCCGAGGCGGCTGGGCTTATTTCTGGCGCTGGAGGAGCGCCCCGAAGAAGCCGTCCGTGCCGTGCACGTGCGTGGTCAGTCGAAGGAAGGCGCCCCGGGTGACTTGGGCACCCAGCTCGGGCCCCAGCTTGTCCGCCGGCGGCAGCACCCGAAACTCGGGATGGCGCGCGAGGAAGGTTTCGACCACCGCTTCGTTTTCCGCGCGCAGGACGCTGCAGGTGCCGTACACCATGCGGCCACCGGGCTTGACCAGCGGGGCAAACTGTTCCAGCAGCGCGCTCTGCCGCGCCACCGCCTCGGCCAGCATCTCCTCTGAGAAGCGGTAGCGCGCGTCGGGCTTTCGGCGCAGGGTGCCCGTCCCGGTACACGGGGCATCGACCAGGACGCGGTCCATGCTGGCCTCGAGGTCACGCAGCGCGTCGCGGGCCTCGGGCCCTTCGGCTGGAATGAGGCGCACGCGCGTGTTGTGGACGCCGGCCCGCCGCGCACGCTGGCGCAAGTCGTCCAGGCGACGGGTGTCGACATCCAGGGCAAACAGTTCTCCGCGGTTCTTCATCTGCGCCGCCAGCTGGAGCGTCTTGCCGCCCGCACCGGCGCAGGCGTCCACCACGCGCGTGGGCGGGGCGTCGACGAGGAGTCCCAATAGCTGGCTTCCTTCGTCCTGAATCTCAAACAGGCCTTCCCGGAAGCTGGGCAGGGCAAACGCATTCTGGTGGCCGGTGAGAAAAAGCCCCAGGGGGCTGAGCGGCGTGGGGGTGGCCTCCACCCCTTCCGTCCGCAGGCGGGCGCGCAGCGCCTCCCGCTCCGTCTTCAAGGTGTTGGTGCGGATGGTGAGAGGGGCACGGGCGTTGACGGCTGCCGCCGCCCGTTCTGCGTCCTCCCCGTACTCCGCGCGCCAAGCCCGGGCCAGGGCGTCCGGGAAGGAAGCCTCGAGCGCGAAGCGCTCCAATTCTGGCAACCTGGAGAGGGCGCGGCCCGCCGCGGGGAGCGCTTCGAGGAGTCCCAATTCCTCGGCCGCCAGCCCCATGCCACGTGCCACGGCATGCGCCCCCTCACCGTCCAGGACGCGGGAGGCGGCAATGCGGAGGCGGTCCTGCGCGGTGGTGGACAGCCGCCCGAAGCCCGGGCCGGTGCGTTCCAGCAAGGCGTCCACTGTCCGCTGGCGGCGCACCAGGGCGTAGACGCGCTCGGCCACTGCGCGCCTTTCATTGGAGTAAAGGTGCCGCTTGGGCCGCAGGGTGTATTCCAGGGCGCGGTCTGCCAGGCGGCCCTCGTGGCGAATGGCGCCGTAGGCTTCCAGGCAGGCCGTTGTCACCAGGTCCTCCCGGACGGGGCGCTCCGGCCGCGCGCCGCTTTCCTCCTCCCGCCGTCGCACCCGGCGGAATTCGCTGCGCGCCTTGCGGCTGCCGTCGGGCTGGCCGCTGCGTGCGCTGGGCCTTCGCGGGGTGCCTTTGGAAGGGCCACGGCGGCTGGACGGGGGAGGGCGCGGCATGCGGGCGGCACTTGTACCGGGGGCGGCCTAGTCGCGCCAGATACGGGCGGGCGGCCAGGGTGGCACTGGCGGGCACGCCCCCCTGGGTTTCCCGGTCGGGCACCTTGGGACGCTAGCCGCAGCAAATGCACGGCGACGGGAGGAGTCAGTCGTCACCCCGGGGGGGCGCTCGGTCCGGCCACCCCGCGGCGCAGCGCTTCCTCGGTGACGGACTCGACGAAGGCGGACTTGGCCCTGGTGTACGCCTCGCGGTCGCGCGGGTGCAGCCGGGCCGCCTCCCGTTTGAGTTGGGCATAGTCGCCCGCGCGCCGCGCGTCCGCGCGCAGGAGGTCGCGAAACGCCAGCCGCCGCGCCCACTCGGCCTCGCCGTGTTCCAGCAGGATGAGGTGAAACTCCCGCCGCGCGGGAGACGGCTTGCAGAACCAGTGCAGGCGTGGGCGGTAGGGCGCGTAGCAGTACCCCAGGCCCTCCAGTACCGGGATGGCCTGGCAGGCGGCCTCCAAGTCCAGGACCGGCGCCATGATGTCAACGACAGGCTTGGCCAGAAGCCCTGGGACGGCCGTGCTGCCGACGTGCTCCAGGTTGCCGTCAAGCCACGGAAGCAGTGCCGGGGTGAGCAGCCTCCGCTCCGCCTCGAATTTCGCCGGCCACCCGGCGTCGCTTGCGACCAGCTGCACGGATTCGTCTTGTGGGGGCCACGCCACGGCGGGCGTCGTCTGCACCTGGCGCAACCACCGGGAGACGCCCGGCCGCGGGGGTTGGACGCCAACGCGCCGGAAGCCGCGGCGCCAGTAGAACACCGTGGCGTCGTGGTTCTCGTCGGTGACGTCCGCCTCGCAGGTGACGGCGCCGACGTCGCGGGCCCAGGTAAGGGTCGCCTCCAGAAGCGCCGAGGCCACCCCCTGCCGGCGCACCTGCGGCGCGACCCACAGCGACACCAGCTGGACCTGGCCCTGCGGCCGGTCCTTCCACAGGCAGGCCACCACACCCACCGGGCTGTCCGCAGCGAAGGCGAGGAAGCCGGCACTATTCTCATCGGAGGCGTTGGCCTCGGCCCGCGCGCGCCAGGTTTCCTCCGGGAAGGCGGCCTCCTCCGCGTAGCTGCGGGTGAAGGCGTGCGGCGCGTTCTTCAGCGCGGCGAGGCGCGTCTGCTTCAAAAGAAGCCAGTCGGCTGAGCTGACGCGCTGGATGGCAAGCACGGGGCCTCTCGCCAATTCTCCCGCCGGCCTCGCCTTTAGTAGCGGGGCAGCGAGGGGTCGATTTCCACGGAGTACCGGTCGATGCCTCCGGCCAGCGACGCCGCGTCGACGCCCCGGGAGGCGAGGAAGGCCGCGGCGTGGAAGCTGCGCACGCCGGTGTGGCAGTAGGCCACCACCGCCTTGCCCCGCAGCGCGTCCAGTTCCGGCAGGCGCTCGCCGAATTCCTGCAGCGGGACGAGGAGAGAGTTGGGTAGCGCCACCAGCGCGTGTTCCTCCGGGGTGCGCACGTCCAGCAGCACCGGCCGCTCGCCGGGCGCCGTCAGCTGCTGGTGGAGCGCCGCGGGCGCCACTTCACGCACGGGCATGGGTACCTGGCGCACAGACGTCGGCAGTGTCCTGAAGCGTCGGCCGGGCGCCGTCGCCGCAGGCACGGCAGGCGCTGTCGCGCCGCAGCTGCAGCTCCCGGAAGCGGCCTTCCAGCGCGTCGTAGCTGAGGAGGCGCCCCACCAGCGGGGCCCCCACCCCCAGCAGCAGCTTCAGTGCCTCGGTGGCCTGCAAAAGCCCAATGACGCCCGGCAGCACCCCCAGCACGCCGGCCTCGGCGCAGGAGGGGGCGAGGTCGGCCGGCGGTGGCGCCGGGTACAGGCAGCGGTAGCAGGGGCCCTGGTGCGGCAACACGGTGGTGACTTGGCCTTCGAAGCGGAAGACGCTGCCGTGCACCAGGGGCTTTCCCATAAGGACGCAGGCGTCGTTGAGGAGGTAACGCGTCGGGAAGTTGTCCCCGCCGTCCAGCACCACGTCGAAGCCTTCCAGAATCCGCTCGACGTTGGCCGCGGTGAGCCTTTCCTGAAAGCCCACCACCCGCACGTCCGGGTTGAGGGCGGCAATGGCCTCCTGGGCGCTTTGTGTCTTGGGCTGCCCGGTGCGGTGCAGGGTGTGCAGCACCTGGCGCTGCAGGTTGCTCGCCTCGACGACGTCCGAGTCGACAATGCCCAGCGTCCCCACGCCGGCGGCGGCCAGGTACAGCGCCGCCGGTGAGCCGAGGCCGCCGGCCCCCAGAATGAGGACGCGGCCGGACAGCAGCTTCGCCTGGCCGGCCTCCCCCACCTCCGGAAGCGTCAGGTGGCGGCGGTAGCGCGCCTTCTGGTCCGCCCGCAGCACGGCGGACGTCTGGGTGGGGAAGCCCGCGTCCGTCCACCGGCCGAAGCCCCCGGCCAGGTTGCGGACGTCCGCGTAGCCCAGCGCCCGGAGGCTCTGCGTCGCCAGGGCCGAGCGCGCGCCGCTCTGGCAGTACACCACCAGCTGTGCCTCCCGTGGCACCAGCCCCTCCACCCGCAATTCCAGCCACCCCCGGGGAAGCAGTACGGCGCCGGGAATGTGCCCCTCGGCCGCCTCCTCCGCCTCCCGCACGTCGAGCACCGTCACCGGCGCGCCGCTGCCCAGAAGCGTGCGCAATTCCTCCACGGAAATTTCGGACGTCTCGGCCCGGGCGCGGGCCAGCAACTCGGACGAGGAGGGCATGGCGCGAGGCCTTCGGTATAACAGGCTTTGAGGGCCCCCTCAGCCGGGAGGGGGTGGACCCAAACGGAGGTTGCCGAAGGTGGCCGCACGCGAGCGGAGGCTGGACGGGCGAGTGGCATTGGTGACGGGCGCGGCCATCCGCCTGGGCCGTGCCATCGCCGAAAGCCTGGCCGACGCGGGCGCCAGCGTGGCCGTGCACCACCACGCTTCTGGGGAGGAAGCGGCGGACCTCATCCGCGCCTTGCGCGTCGCCGGGCACCGGGCCGAGGGTTTCCAGGCGGACCTCTCCGACGACGCGGCCCTCGACGCGCTGCTTCCCCAAGTCGAAACGCGCCTGGGGCCGGTGTCGGTGCTGGTGAATAGCGCCGGGCGCTTCGACCAGGCGGCCTTTCTGGAAACGCCCGACGGCCTGTTGGACGCCGTCTGGCGCCTCAACGCCAGGGCGCCCTTCCGGCTGTCGCGCGCGGTAGCCAAAGGCATGGTGGCACGCGGGGCGGGGGACATCCTCAACGTGCTGGACTTAGGCGGCGCTTTCGTCCCCTGGGCCGGCTACGCGGCGTACTGCATGTCGAAGGCGGCCCTGGCCATGCTGACGCAGGTGCTGGCCGTGGAATTGGCCCCGGCCGTGCGGGTGAATGCCGTCGCCCCCGGCACGGTGCTTCCGCCCGAGGCGATGACCGGCCCGGAGCGGGAGGTGCTACGCCAGCGCATCCCCCAGCAGCGCTTTGGCCGGCCGGAGGACGTGGCGGAGACGGTGCGCTTTTTGTTGACGGGCCCGGACTACATTACCGGCCAGGTGGTGGCGGTGGACGGCGGCCGCCTCCGGGGGGGCCGGAGTCCCTGAGGGGAGGCTGTCCCCTCCACCTGTGGGCGCCTGGTGCGTCGGGGCCCCCTTCCGTGGACTTTCGTCGGGTGGGGCCGCTATATGTTTGGCCCATGGACATTCAAAGCACCCCCAGCCCGGCGCCGGTTTCCACCCAGGGCGGCGCCTTCCCGTTGCGCCTCACCGCGCGCGCGGTGGAGCAGGTGAAGGCCGTCCAGAAGCAGCAAAACTTCGACGGCTACTACCTCTCGGTGCGCGTCGTCCCGTCGGGCTGCAGTGGCTTCGGCTACGACTTGAATCTGGTGAAGGACGTCCAGCCGGGAGACCTGACGGGCGAGCAGGACGGGGTGAAGCTTTTGACGGACGCCCTCAGCAACACCTACCTCGCCGGGACGGAAGTCGACTACGTGGTGGGCACCACTGGCGCTGGCTTCAAATTCAGTAACCCCAACGCCAAGTCCACCTGCGGCTGCGGGACCTCCTTCTCCACCTGAGGCCCTTCAGCGGCCGAGCAACGCCGCCTGCCAGCTGCCGCCGGACTTCTTGCGTTCCAGCCGCGCCTTGCGCCGCAGGTGCGCCTCGGCGAAGGCGGCCTTGGCGGCTTTTGTCTGCAGCTGCAGCGGCGGGACCAGGGCCTTGGTGCCGTCCGGGTTGAGGGCGACAAACGTCAACAGCGCGCTGGTGGTGAGGTGCTGGGCCCCGGTCAGCAGGTCCTCGGCGTGCACCGTGACGCCCACCTCCATGGAGGTGTGGAAGGCGGCCAGCACCCGCGCCCGCAGCGTCACCACCCACCCGACGTGGATGGGGGTGTGGAAGTGCAGGTCATCCATGGAGGCTGTCACCACCGCATGCCGGCAGTGGCGCCCGGCCGCCACCCCGGCGCAGATGTCTATCCACTCCATGATGCGGCCACCGAAGGCGGCGTTGAGGGGGTTGGCGTCCGAGGGGAGGATGACTTGCGTCATCACCGCCTCGCTGTCCGCGGGTGCCTTGGGCTCGAGCATGGGGCTGTAGTACTGCCTAGCCCAGCACCTGCCGCAAGAGGTCCGGACGGTCCGTCATGATGCCGCCCACGCCCAAGGCCACCAGGGTGCGCATCTCCTCCTCCGCGTCCACCGTCCAGACGTTGACCCACTTGCCCGCCCGGGCCGCGGCCGCCAGGAAGTCCGCGTCCACCAGGACAACGTCCCCGAAGTGGTAGGGCATGTCGAGCACGCTGTATGGGCTGTCCTCGGCCAGGGCCTGCCCAGTCTTCGCCGCCACCACCGCCTGGCTGAGCGCCTCCCGCGGGTAGAAGTGCACAGCCTCCGGAAGCAGGGACAGCAGCTTCTCGCCGACAACGTCCAACTCGCTGCCCAGGCACACCCGGGCCTCGGCCCCGTGGTCGCGCACCTGCTGGACCAGCGCCTCCGCCGCCCCCGGTGTGTCCTGCTTCAATTCCACGTTGAGGCGCAGGCCCGGGTAGGCCCGAAGCACCTCGCGCAACGACGGCAGGCGCACGCCCTTTCCCCGGAAGGGGAAGGTTTTGCCTCCGTCGGGGGTGAAGCGGTAGCCGGCATCCAGCCGCTGCAATTCGACCAGGCTGAAGTCCACAATACGGCCCTCGCCGTCGGTGCACCGCTGCAAGGTGGGGTCATGGGCCACCACCAACTCCCCGTCCCGGGTGAGGTGGACGTCCAGTTCCAGCATGTCTGTGCGCCAGCGCTGGACGGCGGCGTCAAAGGCCACCCGAGTGTTTTCCGGCGCCAGCGCCGCCCCGCCGCGGTGGGCGATGTGCAGCGTCGGGCGCAGTCCGTGGAAGAAGGGCAAGTGCACGGGCGGCCCCTGGTTAGCTCCACCCGGGCTTGGACGTCCACTCGGAAAGCTTTCCCATTGAACGGCGAGTGGAAACGTCATCGCAGAAAGGACGGCGCGCGGGGAACTGCCGCACGTCAGGGTGAGCAATGCCATCCGGGTGCGACGTGGGGAGGTGGAAGCGCTTCTCCGAGGCGGCCAATACAGGCGGCCCCGAGGAGCCTCGCTCGTTTCCGGCCAGTTGTGGGCTTTGGCTACTTTTCCAGGGCCTTATCCTCAAACATCGAATTACCTGCTCACCCCAGGCCGATTTGTTTCATGAAGGTAATCAGGTCGTAGAAGAGATTCTCCTCGATGATTTGTCCGTTGTTGTCCCAGTGGGCCACTGTGCAGAAGTCGACGTCGAACTTCTTGCCGGTCGGTGGGATCTCCTTGCCCGCAGGTCCGGACATGGGCCCTTTCATCGTGCCGGTGAAATGCGCGATTGAACAGGTCCAATCGCCCGAGGCGAAGAAGGTCTTGTAGGGTCTGTTTCCCAGACGTTGATCCGGGAAGGTCTTGAAGAACTGAATTGCCTCTATCCGGTGAGCGTCGACGCCGTTCGTCGGCCCCTTTCCCGGCCAGCGGACGACGACATCGGTTCTGTGGCGTTTGGAGAACGTCTCGAGGTCTTGCGCGTTCCATGCGTCGTCCAGCGTCTGCATCAACTCCATGTTGCGCTCTTCGGCCGTCTTGTTTCCCATGGTTCCTCTCTCGCAGATGATGGCGGCCCGGCGGGCTTCCCCTCGCCCGAAAAACGGGTGCGCGAACGTGCTTTGCTCGGCACACCAGCTGATGAACTGCATGCGCGTAAGGTAGTCTTGCGTGGAGGGCCGGGTAAGTGCCCCCTGCCCCGTCTAGAGTGCGCTGAGGCCGGATGCGGAAGGAGCGCGCCAGTGACCGCGCAATTACCGCCCAAGCACCGGTTTCGTCGCGAAGAAGGTGCCATTTTCAAGGCGCGTTGACTCGTCGCCGGGTTGCGCGCATGGGCGACGGGAGCGCTGGGCCACTACCTGCCAACCCCATCACGCCCTAGCTTGTTCCGCATGGAAGCCGAAGTTGTCGAGGACAAGAGGAAAGCCACCCCGTGCGACTGTGGACACCTGGCCGGCCTGCACGGATTGGATGGGGTCGGCCACTGCACGGCAGCCGGCTGCGACTGTAACGGCCTTGCGGTCAGGGACGACGAGGTGCCCGCGGCCGACGGAAGCCGCCACGCTGTCCCGGTTGTCTGCTTTGGCCGCCGCGCGCTGAACGGGGCTTCGCCGAGCGCTGGGAAGACGGGGTAAGCCGCTGCACGACCTCCGGAGGCGATTGCCGGGGCCGAGCGGATGAGAACGACGAATTCACGACGACGCCGAGTCCAAAGGAGCCTTCCCATGCTGCGTGTCTTCGCTGTCGCATGCTCGCTGCTCGCGTGTAGCGCTCTGGCGCAAGCCACGGCGTCCGCCACCTGGGTGGGCGAGCCCCCAGAAGTTTCCATCCAAGTGCACGCGCCGCCCCCACCCGAGCGCGTGGAGACTCGCCCTCCTCAGCCGTCGCACGGACACGTCTGGATTTCGGGCCACTGGCGTTGGCAGGAAGGCGCGTACGTCTGGATTTCGGGCCACTGGGCGCGCCCTCCCGGCCCCGGCTACGCGTGGGTGCCGGCGCGCTGGGTCCAGAGGGAGGGCGCCTGGTACTACCGTGAAGGCCACTGGACGCCCGCGCCGGCCACTGCCCCCACCGTCTACATCCCCCCGCCAGCCTACAGCGTCAATGTGAGCGAAGCTCCGCCGGCAGCGTTGCAGGAGAGGCAGCCGCCGGCCCCATACGCCGGGGCAGTGTGGATTCCGGGGTACTGGCATTGGAGCGGCCACCGCTACGTCTGGGTAGTGGGCACCTGGTCAGCCCCCCGGTCGGGCTACGCCTGGGTGCCCAGCCAATGGCAGGCCACTCACCACGGGTGGAAATGGGTCCCCGGCCACTGGCGCCGCGCCTAGCGGTCCCGCGCCATCGCGGGCGCCTTTGCCGAAGCGAACTCCGGCGTGACAACAGCCCATCGGCCTACTCGTCCGGAACGTTCCACCGCTTGCAACTGTTTGACATTTCTTGGTTCGAGGCGCTGACCGACGGCCGGAATTCGCGCCCTTAAACGTCGTTTCTCGAGGCATTTGGTCCAACGCAGCTGCCGTGCGGCCTGAAAGGAGCCCGGCACCGCTTCCCCTTGTCCGCGATGCGCAGCAGGACCTGCTTCCGTGCAGTCGTTCCCACGACTGAGGACGCGAAGACGATGAACGTCGGCCATCACCGGGACGCTTCTTCACGTCGAGGGCTTAAGGAAGGATGACACCGCCCTTGCTGCGGCGCTCGCTGGGAGTCGGCGAGTGGCCCGGAGTCTCCGCCGGGGCCAGGGACGGTTTGGGCAGCAGTTTCGTGTAACGCCCGGCACAAGCCCGGCCTGGGCCTTCGATTCAGGGGAGAATCAGCCCGCCCTTGCTGCGACGCTCGCCCGGGACGGGCGCGGCCGACGCGGCCGCCGGGGCGCCTGTGGCCTCGGCTTCTGGCCCGGGCGCCCTGGGCACAAGCTTCGTGTAGAGCGCCTCGGCGAAGCGGGAGAAGAGGCCTTGTGCCCCGTGGAAGAGGCGCCGCGCCTCGGCGCGCGCCAGCGCCGCCCCCTGGGCGCGGTGCGTCCGGTCAAAGACGTCGGCCAGCGCCCACAGGCGTCGGGCGTACAACTTGGAGCGCTCCGGGGTGAAGAAGGCCTCGGCCATGGCCCGCGCCTTTTCCTGAATCTGTTCTGCCCGCTGGACGTCGGCCAGGGCCAGCGGGCTCGACTGCACCTCCTGCACGCGGGCGGCCAGCAGCTTCAGCTCGCTCTCCGGCGGCAGCCAGCCGCGCAGTTCCGGCTCGCCGTGCAGAGACGCGGACTCCAGCGCAAGGACCGCGTCCCCATCCTCGGGCGTGGGCAGGGGAGGCGGGGCGGCGGCGGCCGGTGCCACGTCCAGCCGGCGCAGCATGTCCTCGGCGCCCCGCGGCAGCGGCGAGCGCGTGGCCAGGTTGCAGCGGTAGGCCTCGGCCAGAAGCGTCCGGGCCTCGGCCAGGGAGATTTCCTTCAGCGGCTGGGCGCGGGCCTCGCGCAGGCTGCGCCGGTAGCCGCTGCGGCTACTTTCAAATTCGCGGTGCTCCACCAGGCCCGATTCATCCGACAGCACCACTTCATGCAGGGCGAGGCCGCCCTTCACCGGACGGGCCACCACCAACAGGCTGTCGCCGGCGCCGTCCGGCGGCGACAGCAGGCAGGGCAACACCGCTGCCGCTTCCTCCGGCGGCGCTGGCGCCGGGGCCGGCACGGCCGGACGCTGGGTGGCCACGCCGGCCGAACGCAGACGGTACTGGGCGCGCCGCGCGGCCTTGGCCACCACCTTGGCCGGGCTGGCCGAAAGCACTTCCACCGGGGCGGCCAGGCGTTCCTCGACCAGGGCGTCCAGCAACGCAAGTAACAGGGGCTCCGGCAGCGCCTCGGCCGCCGTGGCAGCCGTCTCGCCGCGCAGCACCGCGCGGGCGGTGGCCCAGGCCTGGCCGTCCTGGCCCGCGGGCGGGGTGCTTTGGGTGCGCAGCAACTGGGAGAGGGAGGGCGACGTCATGGCAGTGCACTCCTCGGCGGGGATGGCGACGGCCCGTGCTGCAGCCAGGCCATGCCGCCTTCCTGCGCCACCAAGTGGACGTCCGTGCCGAGGTGGCCCCCGAAGAGACGTTCCGGCGGCACCCCGCGGACGAGGAAGTGGCTGTAGGCCTCGCCCATGCCTTCCCAGCGAAAGCCGTCCGGGCGCCACTCCGAGGGGAAGGTGGGCGGCGGCGCACCGCGGTAGCGCAGCGGGGAGTGCGGGGTGAGGGCGAAGCTGAAGTTGGTGATGCCGCCCAAAAGGCGCGCCGGGACGGCCGCGGCGTGCAGAAACACCGGGTGCGTCAGTAGGCGCGAGCCGGTGTTGAAGATGAGGCCCATGACGGTGGCGCGGGGCGGCGTCAGCGCCGCGAAGCGAAGCAGGGGCGCCGCCTCCACGTCGAAGGCCCGGAAGGCCCCCCACAGCGGCACCGCCAACAGCAGCGCCGCGGCCGAGGACAGGACGAGAAACAGCGGCCGCAGCGTGCGCTGAAGCGGCGGCACGCTGGCCGCGAAGAGGGCGGCCGCCAGGTGCGCGTAGCGGGTGTTGAGGTAGTAGATGGCGCCGCGGATGTCGAAGGGGAGGAGGAAGTACAAAAGAAGCGCGAGGACGCCCAGGCCCAAAAGCCGCACCCGCGCCACGCCCTGCTCGCGCACCGTCCCGCGGGCGCCCAAGGCCACGGCCAGCGTGGCGGCCACCCAGAGGAGGGCCACGGCAACCAGGGCCCAGCGGTCGGACCCGTCGCGCAGCTGGTTGGCGAGGACTTGGGGGAATTCGGCGAGGTTTTGGGCGAAGGGCTTGAAGGCCAGGTTCTTCTCCGAGAAGAGCGGCCCCCATGCCTTCCAGGGCGCCCCTTCCACCACCTCCGCCGGAGCCAGCAGGCGCCCGGCCCCCCAGACGGCGAAAAGCGCCACCGCCGGAAGGACGCTGAGGAGGGCCGGCCCCCGGGCGCGCAGGCCCCCCGGCACCCGGGTGGTGAGGAGAAGCCAGGGCAAGGCCAGGGCGAGGAAGAAGAAGGCCTGCACGTGCATCAGCAGCGCCGCCAAAAGCACGCCGGCGTGGGCCAGCGCCCAGGCGCGGCGGCGGGGCCCCTCCTCCAGCGCCCGGAGGAAGCAGCCGCAGGCCAAAAGCGCCAGCGGCAGGGACGCCAGGTAGTTGATGAAGCCCCAGCCGAAGCTGTCCCCGTAAGAAAAAGGCAGGGCCAAAAGGCTGGGCCAACGGGGCCGGCCCAGCGCGCGCAGCAGGAAGGCGAGGCTGAGAGGCAGCCCGGCCACCACTGCGGTGAGGAAGCAGCGGTTGGCCAGCTCGAGCGGCAACAGCCAGTTGAGAAACGACACCAGGTGGTAGTAGCCGAGGTAGGGCGTCAGCTCACCCCGGGCCGCAAACACCGCTGGGTAGAGGGTGGTGGGGTCCGTCAGCCGGTGCAGGGCGGAGATGAGGGCCAAGTGCTGCGGGAGGTCCACCATCGGCAGCTGGCGCGCCGCCCACAGCGGCAGGACGCCGAAGAGGAGGGCCAGCGCGTAGGCGGCCCGGCCAAGCCCAAGTCTGCTCAACTGCGGTTGCGGCTGGCGAGGACGGGCCAGCCCCGGGCCATCGACTCGCGGAAGAAGGCAGCCAGGGCGCGCCGCGCGACATTCACCGCGCTGTGGTGGGGGTCCATCAACGACTGCTCGCCGAGCGAGCGCACGCGCAACAGCTGCACCGGCTGGCCGCAGCGCTCGCAGTGGATGGAAACGTCGCGGGCCAGCGCCACCGGGACGGCGTAGCGCGTGCCGCACGTCTCGCACTTCCACACCAGGGCCCGCTCCCCGTCCGTGTCCAAGGCCATGGTTTCCAGTTGGTCCGCCGTCCGCAACAGCGCCGGCAAGTCCCCCGGTGGCCGGGCGAGGATGATGGAGTAGCCGGTGTCGGCGGACGGGGCGGCGAAGCGCTCGGCCTCCGCCAACAGCTGCTCCACCCGGTCCGGTAGGCGCTGGTCGCGGAACTCCGCCCCGCTGATGGCGCGGTCCACGGCGCCGACGACGGCCGGAAGCTCCGGCGCGTAGATGGACTCCGCCGGAAGCAGGCGCGGTGGCAGGACGAGGAGGTGCGACGGCAGGGAGAAGAAGCGGGTGGCCACGGGCTTTGGGCTACGCCATTACCACGGGACTTGAGCCGGGGGGCAAGCTTACCGGGACCAATCCAGCATCCGGTCCAGGGGCGCCCGGGCCGCCGCCAGCAGGGCCTCGGGCATGGTGAGCTCCGGCGTGCGCCGGCGCATGCACAGCACCAGCTTCTCCAGCGTATTCAGCTTCATGTGCGGGCACTCGTTGCAGGCGCAGCCGTTGTCCGGGGGCGCCGGGATGTACGTCTTGTCCGGCGCGCGCTTCTGCATCTGGTGGAGAATGCCGACTTCCGTAGCGACGATGAAGCTACGGCGCTGACTGGCCAGCACGTGCTCGAGGATGCCGCGGGTGCTGCCGACGTAGTCGGCGTGTGCGAGGACGCTGGCCTCGCATTCCGGGTGCGCCACCACCTCCGCCTCCGGGTGTTGGGTTTTCAGCTGCACCAGCCGCTTCTCGCTGAAAATCTCATGCACCATGCAGCTGCCCGGCCACAGCACCATGTCGCGGCCGGTCTGCTTGGCCACCCAGCGGCCGAGGTGCTGGTCCGGGGCGAAGAGGAGGGGCCGGTCCTTCGGCGCGCGGGAAACAATCCGCGCGGCATTGGAGGAGGTGCAGATGACGTCACTCATCGCCTTCACCGCCGCCGAGCTGTTGACGTAGGTGACGACGAAGGCCCCCGGGTGCTGGTCGACGAAGGCACGGAAGGCCGCCGGCGGGCAGCGGTCCGACAGGCTGCAGCCGGCCTTGAGGTCCGGCAGCAGCACCAGCTTCTTCGGGTTCAGAATCTTCGCCGTCTCGGCCATGAAGTGGACACCGCAGAAGACGATGGTGTCGGCGTGCGTCCTGGCCGCCTCCTGCGCCAGGGCCAGGCTGTCCCCCACGAAGTCGGCGACGTCCTGCACCTCGCTCTCCTGGTAGTAGTGGGCGAGGATGACCGCGTTCAGTTCCTTCTTGAGTTGGCGGACGTCCGCTTCCAAATCCAGCGTGTGCAGGGCGATGGCCACGGGGCGTGTGTCTCTCCTACTGCCCTTGCCCATAACGCGCGTGCACGTCTGACGCCAGAGCAGCCGCTGGCGACAGGCGGGCGTCCTTTCCCCCGCGAAGGCCCCGGCTTCTGCTACGACAGGGCGGCTTCGGCCCGCTCCTCCGGCGGCGCCGCCCGGGGATGAGGGGCCGCATGACGACTGCCACCGCCGCCGTTTCTGCGCCTGCCGGCAAGGGCCACCCGCGGGGGCTGTACCTCCTCTTCTTCACCGAGGCCTTCGAGCGCTTCCAGTACTACGGGATGCGCGCCTTCCTGGTGCTGTACCTGGTGGACGCGACCCGGGGCCTGGGCTGGTCGCGCGGTCAGGCGCTTAGCCTGTACGGGACGTACACCGGATTGGTGTACCTGACGCCGGTGCTGGGCGGCTACATCGCCGACCGCTTCCTCGGCCAGCGGCTCTCGGTGGTGCTGGGCGGCACGCTGATGATGTGCGGGCAATTCCTGTGCGCGCTGAAGTCCGTCCCGACGCTGTATGCCGGGCTCTTCGTCTGCATCCTCGGCAACGGCTTCTTCAAAGCCAACATCTCCACCATGGTGGGACAGCTGTACGCCCCCGGCGACCGCCGGCGCGATAGCGCCTTCACCATCTTCTACATGGGCATCAATGTTGGCGGCTTCCTTGGGCCTGCCATCGCTGGAGTGTTTGCCGAAAAGGTGGACTGGTCCTTTGGGTTCGCTCTCTCCGGACTGGGGATGGCCATCGGGGTGGCCACCTTCCTCGCGCTGAAGGGGAAGCTCTTGCCTGGCATTGGCACCCTGAAGGAGAAGCCGACGGCCCAGGAGGTCAAGCGTTTCCTCCGGGCGGTCGGCATCGCCCTGGTGGTGCTGGCGGCCCTCGCCTGGTTGGCCATCTGGGGTCCGCTCGCCGGCCGCGTCAACTGGGACTACGTCCTTCTGACGGCCATCGTGGGCACCATGTTGGGCTTCTTCTTCTACCTGACCTTCTTCGGGAAGCTCAGCAAGGAGGAGCGCGACCGCGTCCTGGTCATCTTCGTCCTGGTCCTGTTCGTCGTCTTCTTCTGGGCGGCCTTTGAACAGGCCGGCGGCCTGATGAATCTCTACACCGACACCAAGGTGGACCGGGGCGTCTTCGCCTGGACAGTCCCCACCACCTGGTTCCAGTCCGTCAACTCCGCCTTCATCGTCATCTTCGCGCCGCTGTTCGCGATGATGTGGACCTGGCTCGCTGCGCGCGGCAAGGAGCCACGCACGCCCACCAAGATGGCCCTGGGAATGCTGATGGTGTCCGCCGGTTTCGTGCTCATGTACGCGGCGGCCAGGCAGAGTGCGGCGGAGGGCAAGGCGGCGCTGTTGTGGGTGGTGGGCGCCTACCTCTTCCACACCTGGGGAGAGCTGGCGCTCTCGCCGGTAGGGCTCTCCATGATTACGAAGCTTGCGCCCACCAGGTTCGCCTCGGCGCTGATGGGGGTGTGGTTCCTCTCCAACGCCACCGCCAACAAGCTGGCCGGGATGCTGGGCGGGGCCGCCGAGCGCGTCGGCGACCAGAGGATGTTTGGGATGATTGTCCTCGGCACCGCCGGCTCGGGCCTGGTGCTCCTTACCCTGTCCGGGACGCTGACCCGGATGATGCACGGCGCAGAGGACGTCACCGTGGCCGCGCCCGCCAAGCCCGCGCCGGCCACCTAGCGGCTGGCGGCCTTCGCCGCCGCGGGCTTCAACGTCGCTTCGAAGAACTCGATGGAGGCGCCGAACTGCACCACCTGGTTGGCGCGCTTGGCCGCGCCATGGCCCTCGTCCGGGAAGATGATGAGGGGGCTCTTGATGCCGCGCGCCTCCAGCGCGGTGTGCATTTGCACCGCTTCCCCCACCGGCACGCGCGGGTCATTGGCGCCGGCAATAATCAGCAGCGGCGCCGAGACGCGGTCGATGTAGGTGATGGGCGACAGCTTCACCAGGGCCTCCTTGTCCTTCTCCGGGTCTCCATACTCGTTCACCCGCAGCGCCCGGCGGTACGGCGCGGTGTTGTTGAGGAAGGTGAGGAGGTTGGAGATGCCTACAATATCCACGCCCGCGTCGTAGGCGCCGGCGAACATGGTCATCCCGATGAGGGAAGAATAGCCGCCGTAGCTGCCGCCGAAGATGCCCACCTTGGGCGGCTGGCCGGAAGTCGCCCAGGCCTTCCGGATGTAGCGAGAGCAGTCTTCGATGTCGGTGATGATGTTGAGGCGCTTCGGCCCGTCGTCGGCGTGAAACCAGGTCTTGCCATAGCCGTCGCTGCCACGCACGTTGGGCTCCACGTAGACGAAGCCCGCGTTCACAAAAAGTTGCGCGCGGACGTTGAAGCCGGGCACCGACTGGCCCTCCGGGCCGCCGTGAAAGGCCACCACCACCGGGCACGGCTCAGCGCAGCCGGGTGGGCGGCGCACCAACATCGGGATGCGCGTGCCGTCGCGCGCCGGGTAGGTTTCCAGCTTCGCCCGGACGAAGCGCGACAGGTCCACTTCCGGCGCGCTGGGCAGCTGCCACTGGGTGGCCTTCTGCGTCTTAAAGTCCACCACGTAGCCCAGGGCGGGCGCCGTGCCCGTGTCCACCGTCAGCGTGGCGTAGCGGCCGTTCTGGCTGAAGCTGCGCGCAACGACGCGGTCGGAGTCCGGCAGCTTCGGCAGGGCAATCGGCTGGAAGGTGCGCGCGTCCAGGCCATGCAGCCGGCTGTAGCCCTCCTCGTTGACGGTGTAGAGGATGCGGGTGCGCGCCTGGTCGATGAGGAAGGTCGCCACGTCGTGCTGCAGCTCCGGCGTCACCGGCTGGAAGGTTCCCACCTGCCAGCGGTAGAGCCGGCGGTACTCACCGACTTTGGGGGTGAGGATGAGGACCTCCCCCGCGGCGGCTCCGTAGGCCGCCTGGTACTCCTCGCGTTCCCCCTGGCCGATGATGGGCGTGAGCGCCTTGGTGGCCGGGTTCCACTCGTAGACTTCCGTCACCGCGCTGCCCAGCTCCTTCACCAGCAGCAGCCGCCCGTCGGGCCGGTGGTCGGCGACGTCCCACAGTCCGTCCTGGTCGAAGACCTTCTCCTTGGTGCCGCTCCGCTTGTCCCAGCGGTAGATGGCGTAGGAGTCGGGCTTGATGTCGTTGGCCTTGAAGTAGACGTAGCGCGAGTCGTCCGAGATGAATTGGGCGAAGGTCTGCACCCGGGGCAGGTGCTGGATGAGCTGAAGCGGCCCTCCCTCCGGCGACTGCCAATACAGCCCCGGGTACTCCTCGCCGCCTCTGTCCCTGAAGACGAGGAGGAAGCTACCGTCCGGTGCAATGGCCACCGGTTCCGTGCGGTCCTCGCCCCCGGTCAGCTGCACCGGGAAGCGCTGGGGGCCATCCAGGCGCCACGCCTGCAGCGTCCCGGTGACGGTCCAGCCGAAGTACAGACGCTTGCCGTCGGGGGACACGAAGCCCGCGCCTGGCGAGCGCACGTCCAGCATGGCCTGGATGCGTGCACTCAGCGCCGGCGGCAGGGCAGGCGGGGCGTACTTGGCGAGAACCTCGGCGGAGACGCTGCCGGCCCCGTGGCCGGTGTACCCGCCCGGGGCGGCGGGGCTGGGCGTCTGGCCCAGGGCAGTGGCAGCGGCGAGCAGGACCGCGGTCCAGCTGGCGGGGACCAGACGGCGCAGCGGACGTCGTGGGGCACCGTTGTGCATGGCGGACCTCGGCGGCAAGCGGTGGGGCGAGGGGCGAGAGGACAATGCCAACCGCAGCCCGGTTGCAAGGCTGGTGCGCAGAAAGCTTCTTCCTTGGGCGCCTGCCCCTCAGGCTAGCGAAAAGCGCTCCAGGAGGGGCTGGTCCACTTCCAGCAGGGAATTCACCACCACGTCGGCCGCCCGGTACGCGACGTCCGCGCGGTGGGCGGCCTCCGGGATGGCAATGACGTGCATGCCGGCCGCCTTGGCCGAGGTGAGGCCATTGACGGAGTCCTCCAGGGCCACGCACTGGGAAGGGGCCACCCCCAGGCGCTCGGCACAGGTGAGGTACACCGCCGGGTGCGGCTTGCCGTGCGCCTCCGACTCGGCCGAGACGACCAATTCGAAGTCCCCCAAAAGTCCCAGCTTCTCCACCACCGCCTGGATGAGGCTGAGGGGCGAGGAGGAGGCCAGCGCCCGGCGGATGCCGAGGCGGGTGAAAAGCTGCAGGGACTCCCTCACCCCCGGCTTGGCCTGGGCGTGCGCCAGGATGAGGCGGTGGGCGGCCCGCGTCAGCTGCGCCAGCACGTCGCCCTGGCTTTGCCCCGTCCAGGGGAAGCGGCGGTGCCAGTGCGCCACCGCCTCGTCCAGGCGCATGCCCGTCGTCTCGCGCGCCAGCGCCTCGGTGAGGGGCACGCCGACGCCGCCCAGCACCTCGAGTTCGGCCTGCACCCAGTACGGCTCCGAGTCGAGGAGCAGCCCGTCCATGTCGTAGATGGCAGCGCGCAGCATGGCAGGCAAATGGAGGGGCCGCTTCAGGCGGTGGCGCGCGCCGTGGAGCGAGAGCGCGTCGGCGAGGGGGTCCCCAGCACCCGGGCCAGGTAATGGCCGGTGAAGCTCTCCGGGACGGCCGCCACCGCCTCCGGCGTCCCGGCGGCCAGCACCCGGCCACCCCCGGCGCCTCCCTCGGGCCCCAAGTCAATCAGGTAGTCCGCGCTCTTGATGACGTCCAGGTTGTGTTCGATGACCACCACCGTGTTGCCGGCCTCCACCAGCCGGTCCAGCACCCGCAGCAGCTTGCGGATGTCTTCGAAGTGCAGCCCGGTGGTCGGCTCATCCAGGATGTAGATGGTGCGTCCGGTGGCCACCCGGGCCAGCTCGCGACTGAGCTTAATGCGCTGCGCCTCGCCCCCACTGAGGGTGGGGGAGCTCTGGCCCAGCCGCACGTAGCCGAGGCCCACGTCCTCCAGCGTCCCCAGGATGCGCTCAATCTCCCGGTGGGCTGAAAACAGCTGGCGCGCCTCCCGGACGCTCATCTGCAGCACCTCGGCGATGTTCTTCCCCTTGAAGCGCACACGCAGCGTGGCCTCGTTGAAGCGCTTGCCGCCGCACACCTCGCACGGGACGTAGACGTCGGCCAGAAAGTGCATCTCCACCAGCTTCACCCCGTCGCCCTCGCACGCCTCGCAGCGCCCGCCCTTCATGTTGAAGCTGAAGCGCCCCGGGCCGTAGCCGAAGGTGCGGGCCTCCTGGGTGAGGGCGAAGACATTCCGGATGGCGTCGAAGACCTTGGTGTAGGTGGCCGGGTTGCTGCGCGGGGTGCGGCCGATGGGCCGCTGGTCGATGTCCACCACCTTGTCCAGCAATTCCACCCCCCGCAGCGCCCGGTGCCGGCCGGCCACCTCGCGCGAGCCGTGCAGCTTCTGGGCGAGCGCCGGGTACAGCACCTCATTGACGAGAGTGGACTTGCCCGCCCCGGAGACGCCGGTGACGGCCACCAGAAGTCCCAAGGGAAACTCCACCGTGACGTCCTGCAAGTTGTTGGCCCGTGCCCCCTCCACCACCAGCCGGGACGGGCCGGGCGGCCGGCGGCGCGCCGGGACGTCGATGCGGGCACGGCCACTCAGGTAGGCCCCGGTGAGGCTGGTCGGGCTGGCCATGATTTGCTCGGGCGTCCCCTGGGCCACCACCTGGCCCCCCAGCTCTCCGGCGCCCGGGCCGAAGTCGACCACGTGGTCCGCCGCGCGCATCGTCTCCTCGTCGTGCTCCACGACGATGACCGAGTTGCCCAAGTCGCGCAGGCGCTTCAGCGTCGAGAGCAGCTTGCCGTTGTCGCGCTGGTGCAGCCCGATGGACGGCTCATCGAGGATGTAGATGACGCCGGTCAACTCGCTTCCCATCTGCGAGGCGAGCCGGATGCGCTGGCTCTCTCCACCGGACAGCGTCGTTGCGCTCCGCTCCAACGTCAGGTAGCCGAGGCCGACGTCCACCAGAAACCCAAGACGGCTCTGGATTTCACGCAGCAGCTCGCGCGCCACCGGCTCCTCCTGGGGCAGCAGCTGCAAGGAGGAGAGGAAGCCCCGGGCCTCGGCCACCGTCAGGCGCGACAGCTCGACAATCGTCTGGCCGTGCACCCGCACCGCCCGCGCCTCTGGCCGCAGGCGCTCCCCGTGGCAGGTGGAGCAGGGCTTGGGCGAGAAGAACTTCAGGTAGTACTTCCGCATGCCTTCGCTGTGGGTGGTGCGGAAGCCCTTCATCAGCTTGTGGAGGATGCCGTCCCACTCCATTTTCCAGCCGCGGACGCTGAAGGACTTGCCGGCCGAGCCGTGCAGGACAATGTCCCGCTCGCGCTTGCTCAGCTTCTCCCAGGGCGTGTCCAGGTCCAGTTTGAAGGCCCGCGCCAGCTGCTCCACCAGCTCCGCCGTCCAGCCCTCCCCCTTGCCCATGCCGGTGGCCCAGGGCTCGACCGCACCCTCGCGGATGGTGCGGCGCGGGTCGGGGATGATGAGGTCCGGGTCCATCTCCGGCCGGGTGCCGAGGCCGTTGCAGTCCGGGCACATGCCCAAAGGGCTGTTGAAGCTGAAGGAGGCGGGCGTCAATTCGGCGAAGGACAGCCCGCAGTGGTGGCAGGCATTCAGTTCCGACAGGACACGCTCCTGCCCACCGGACTCGTCGGTGAGCAAAAGCACGCCCTTGCCCTCACGGAGGGCCGTCTCCACCGAGTCGGTGAGGCGCGAGCGGACGTCCGGCTTCAGCACCAGCCGGTCCACTACCAACTCCACGGTGTGCTTGGCTTTCTTGTCGAGGTCCAGCTTCTCCTCGAGGGCGTGCACCTTGCCGTCGATGCGCACCCGGGCGAAGCCCCGGCGCGCGGCATCGGCCAGGACCTCTCGGTGCTCCCCTTTCCGGTTCTGCACCAGGGGCGCCAGCAGCATGAGGCGCGTGCCGGCCGGGGCCTTCAGCACCTCCTCCACAATCGCCTGCGCGGACTGCCGGCCCACCCGGCGACCGCAGTTCCAGCAGTGCTGCACGCCGATGGAGGCGTACAGCACCCGGAGGTAGTCGTGCACCTCCGTCACCGTGCCCACCGTGGAGCGCGGGTTGTTGCTGGCGGACTTCTGCTCAATGGAGATGGTGGGGGACAGCCCCCGCAGCGTCTCGTACTTGGGCTTCTCCAGCTGCCCGAGGAATTGCCGCGCGTAGGCGGAGAGGCTCTCCACGTAGCGTCGCTGGCCTTCCGCGTACAGGGTGTCGAAGGCGAGGGAGCTCTTCCCCGAGCCGCTCACGCCGCTGAAGACGACGAGCTTCTTCTTCGGGACGTCGAGCGAGACGGACTTGAGGTTGTGCTCGCTCGCGCCACGGATGGCGATGAAGTCGGGTTCGGCCATGGGGGCAGCGCCGTCGAATAACAAATCCCTCAGACGTCTGGCACGCCAAACGCTATGGCGCGGGTTTGTGGGGTTGAGGGCTCTCGTGGCCCCCTCGGCTGGACCATGGGAGAATCCCACCGCTGGTTCTCCACATTAGGTCAGAATGACCGGCCGTCGACGACGCTCACCTCCAGTGCCAGAGTGTCGATGTCGTCGATGCATCCGAGATTCACCCGGTAGTGGCCGGGCTGCTTCGTCAGGTCGTGAAAAGGATAAATACCGCAGCGTTTGCAGAAGTAGTGGTTCACATCGTGGTCGCCGAATCGATAGACGCTGAGCGCTTCGGTGCCCTCGAGTGCCTCGAAGCGCTCCGGGGAGATGTATTCCGCAGACATGACCGCACCCTTGCGAATGCAAATCGAGCAATTGCATCTCAGCCCGGCCTTGATCTCATCGCTCGTGAACTTGAAGCGTACCGATCCGCAATGGCAGCGACCGCTATAGGTCTTGGTTCGTGGCATCTAAGCGCCTCCATTGGTGCCAGCATCCGTCAAATTCCCGATCGGAACTCGGTGTACAAAGGCTCCCAGTGAAAGGCAAAAGGGGATGGGGGCCGTGCTCATTCCCCATCCAGACATCCAGCCGATCCTCGCCACCGGACCGAGCGGTGGCCCCACGGTGGCAGAGAAGCGCAAGGGCGGCGTAGAAGACGGGTGCTCGGGAGGGGTCCCCTGTTCATCGCCGGTGTCGGAGACATCCACGGCCGGTTTCACCGCGTGCAGGGCTGGCTGCGCGAGCTGGAGGAGGCGCGCGGCCGGGCCCTGGACGTCGTCTTCGCCGTGGGCGACGTGGAGGCCTTCCGCAACCCCGACGACGCCCGACGCAAGGCCGCCAAGCGCGCCATGCCGGCGGAATTTGCCGACTACGCCCGGGGCGCCCAGACGCTGTACCGGCCGATGCACTTCATCGGCGGCAACAACGAGGACTTCCAGGCCTTGTACGCGCTGCCCGAGGGCGGGGAGGTGGCCCCCGGGCTGCACTTCCTCGGCCGGGTGGGGACGCGGGCCTTCGACGGAATTCAAGTCGGCTGGCTGTCTGGCATCTACGCCCCGCGGCACGTGGACACGCCCCTGCGGGAGCCCCGCACGACGGCCACCCAGAAGCAGGCCGGTTATTTCCGCACGGCCGAGGTGGAACGGCTGCGCGGGGCCCAGGGCCTTCGGCTGCTTTTGGTGCACGAGTGGCCCCGCGGCCTCTTCCAGCGCGTGGCTGGCCGCCCCGTCCGCCCGTGGATGGGCAACCCCCTCACCCGGAACCTGGTGCAGACGCTGCGGCCGGCGTGGCTGTGGTGCGGCCACTCCCACGAGGCCCTGGCGACCACCCTGTCACACGCGGACGGCACGCAGACGCGCGTCGCGTGCCTCGACGAGGCTACGGCCAGCGGCGGCGCGGTGTTTTGGATGGAGTGGCAGGGGGGCGAGGCGCTGCAGGCCGGCTGGGGGACAAGCGGACGCGTGGCGTGGAGACGCGGAGAGGTGTGGGGGGCGCGGCAGACGCCCGCCAACGGCTGAGGTGCCTTGTGCGTCCCGGCGCGCCCCGCCCCCCAGGTGGCGCCGCTTCACCTTTTGTTGTCCAATGCCGGGCCGAGGCAGCCGTCCGTTTTTCTTGTCCCTGCCCGGAGACTCCATGCGTCGCGTCGCGCTCCTTGTGCTTCTGTCCTTGCCGCCCGCCGCGGCGGCAGCGCCGGCGGCGTCCGAGGACAGGCTGAAGCAGACGGTGGAGACGTACCTCAGCTCCATTGACGTCCCCATTTCCGACGCCCGCTGGACGGCGCTGGGCCCGCAGGCGGCGCCGCTTCTGGCCTCCATTGCCGAAGGCGATGCACTGCCCAGCCGCCGGGCCAAGGCGCTGCACGCCCTGTCGCTGGTGGACGGCGCCCGCGCCGCGCCGCTGGCCGTCGCCGACGTGGCCAACCCGGCCGAGCCGCTGGTGGTGCGCTCGGCGGCCGCCCGGGCCGTCGCCCGCACGCTGCCCGCGGCTGAGGCGGTGCGGGTGCTGCGCCCGGTGCTGTCCTCGGCCACCCCGCCCCTGCAGCGACGGGCCGCTGAGGCACTGGTCTCGGTCGGGCCGGAAGGCTGCACCGCACTGCAGGCGCATACGGCGCGCCTAGACGCCGAAGCCCGGACACCCTTCTCCCCGGCGCTGGCGCACTGCCCCGGGGCGACCCCTCCCTAGGCCGCTTCTGCAAGGGGCGCCGCCGCCCGGGGGCCCCGCTGGCTGTCAGGCCCCGCCCTTACACCCGGCCAGGCCATGCCGGACGTCGACGCCAGCGTGTTGTGGGTGGGCCCGGTGCCCGGGCGCGGCCAAAGTGCGCCCGCCGCCGTCTTGCCGCTGGAGGCCCTGGCGGAGGTCCTCGCTGCCGAGGGCCCCCTGGCCCGCCGGACGCTGCACGGCCTGGGCAGCTGGCTGGCGGTGGCGGTGGCGGCGGCCGAAGGAAAAGTGCTGGGCGCCGCGGACGTGGAACGTCTGTCGGGGCTGGCGGACGCGGTCCAGGAAGCGCGGGCCGGACGCGTCCGTGCCAAGGCGCTGCTGGCCGTGGCAGAGCGGCTGGGGGGCCCGCCGGCAGAACGCCTGTTGGCGGTGGCCCGCGCCCTAGGCGGCTACCAGCGGCTGTTGCACGCCCGGGGGCTGGCCGACATGGCCGGACGCTGGGACGACGCCCGCGCCGCCCTGGCCTCCGCGGACGGGTGGCCACTTGCCCTGCAGGGCTTCGGCCACCTGGACATCCGGCTGCACCCGCCGCTGCCACCGGTGGTGCTGGAGGCGCTTCTGGCCCTCGCCCAGCTGGCGGAACGCCACGGCCGCCAGGTGGTGCTGCAGGTGCCGGCCACCGGGGAGGCCACCCTGGACGCGGCGCTGGAGCCCATCTTTGCAGCCGTCGAGGCGCATCCGGAGCTGTCACCCCTGTTGCTGGAACGCGCCTTGCCGCCGGACGGGGCGCCGCTGTCGCAGGCCGTGGAATGTCTGGGCCGGCCGGCGTCGGCGGTCGCCCCGGCCACCGTCTTCAGCGCGGCCCGGGCCTCCGCCGTGGCACAGCGGGTGGCGGCCCAGGCGCGCGCCGCGGTGCAGGCCGGCGCCTCACCGGCCCGGTGCGCGGTGCTGGTTCCGGACGCGGGCAGCGCGGAAGCGGTGGCCACGGCGTTGCGCGCCGCCGGCCTGGCCGTCGGCCGGTGCCCGCGCCGGACGTTGGGCAGCACCGCCACCGGCCGCGCCGGCGTGCTGGTGGCGCGCCTGGAAGAAGCGGCCTTCCCGCGCGAGGACGTGGCGTGGCTGCTGCACAGCGGCCTGTTTCCGGGCCTTCGTCCGGAAGCGCCGCGGGGGGCGGCCGCGCTGCTGGAACGGGCGGGCGTCCGGGACGAAGCGCTGGGCGGCAGCGCCGGGCAGGGGGCCTACCGGATGCGGCTGGAAGCCCTGGCCCAGCGCGGGGGGCGGACGGACAGGCGTCCAGAAGCGCAGCAGCTGCTGCAGGCGTGCGAGGCCCTCTTCTCGGTGGTGCGGGCGCTGCCAGCCGAAGCGGCGCTGTCGGCCCACCTGGAGGCCTGGCAGCGCGCCCTGGCCAGCTTGGGCTTCTGGGAGGCGCCGGCGGGCGCGGGCATCCCGGTGGGCCTCGGCGCGGAGGCCGCGGCCCGGGCCCTCGGCCGCGCGGTGCAGGCCCGGGAGGCGTGGCGCGCCCTGCTTCGGGAGGCGCGGGGCGCGCTGTCGGCCCTGGGGACGCCCGGGCCAAGGTTGCAGCGCGCTGGCTTTGCCGCTTTCTTGGCCCAGGCCGCCGCCAACCACCGGCTGCCGGAGGAGATGGGACACCCGGGTGGAGTGGCCGTCCTCCTCTACGAGGAGGCCGTGGAGGAGGGCCCCTTGGCCTGGGTGGGCGCGGTGGCCCTCGCCGAGGGGCGTTTCCCGCGGCCCCTGCAGCGCGCCGGCGCCCTGACAGACGAGGACAGGCACCACGTCAACCGCGCGCTGGGGCGCGACGCCTTCCCCCTGCGCTACGGCTCGGCCGACGTCCGGCCCCCGGCGGCCCTGGCCCTGGACGGCTGGCGCCTGGGGGTGGTGGTGGGGCAGGCCGGCGCCGCCGCGCTGGGCTTCGCGCGCGATGACGGTTTCCAGGACGTCACCGGCCCGGCCGGCTTCCTCGACGCCTTTGCCCGCAGCGCCGGCGTGCCGCGCCTGGACGTGCCCGACGCGGCGGTGGTGCCCCTCGTCCGCGCCGCCTCGGAAGGGGAACTCCGCGAGGCGGTGGCCTGGGCCAACCCGGCCGACGCCCTGGCGGAGGCCCTTGCCCACCACCTGCAGGAAGGGTGGCTGACGCAGGCGCGGGCCCTCGGCGCCATGGAGGCCGAGCGCGTGCGCGCCTTCGAGTCGCCGGAGCTTCCCAGTGGCCGCTTCAGCGGCGCGGTGACGGAGGCGGACCTGGCCGAGGCGCTGGGCCGGGCCTACGCCTACGGCCCGGACGCCCCGCTGTCTGCCAGCACGCTGGGGAAGTTTGGCCGGTGCGCCTTCCAGGGCTTCGCCTACACCGCCCTGCGGCTGGAGCCGCCGGAGGCGCCCGGCGAGGCGCTGGACGCCCGCGGCCAGGGCAGCTTCTGGCACGCGGTGCTGGAAAACCTGGTACCGCGGCTGCTGTCCGCGGGGCTTTTGGGCCGTCCCTTCCGGGACGTGCCGGCGGCCCTGGTGGAGGCGGCGCTGGACGACGGGGCGGCCGGCCTCGCCAAGCGCTTCAGCCCCGGCCACCCGCGCCTCTTCTTCCTGGCCCGCGAGCGGGCCCGGTGGATGGTGCGACGGGTGCTGGACACCCCGCACCATGGGGTGCCCTTCGAGGGGCTGGTGCCCCAGGACGTGGAGACGACTTTCGGCCGGGCCAGCGCCCCGCAGGACTGGCGCGAAGTGCGGCTGGAGGCGGCCCTGCCAGCGGAGGCAGACGTCTGCCTTACCGGCACGGTGGACAGGCTGGACGCCGGCCCCGGCGGGGTAGGGGTGCTGGACTACAAGGCCAGCCGGCGGCGGGACGCGGCGCGCGAGCTGCTCACCACGGACTTCCAGCTGCCCTTTTACCTGTGGGCTGTGCGCGCGCGGGGGGAGGCGCGCCCCTTGCGCGCCGGGTGGCTAGTCCTCAAGTCAGGGGAGTTTCAGCCGTTTGACGCGCCCTCCGGACAGGAGGTCCTGTTGGCCATGGACGCGCCCACGCGCGCCCAAGCCCGCGCCGAGGGGTGGGCCAACCTGGCCAATGCCGTGCACCAGCTGGTGGGGCGCTCGCGCGCCGGGGACTTCGGCGCGCGTCCGCTGGACTGCGGGTTTTGTCCCTACGGGGCCGTGTGCCGCATTGGCGCCCGGCGCAAGGGAGGCGGCTGGTGAGTCAGCTGCCCCTGGAGGAAGTGCTGGCGCGCAACGGCTGTCTCTTCGCCGGGGCCGGAGCGGGCAAGACGCACGGGCTTTTGACGACGGCCCTGGGGCTGCTCGCCGGCGCCGGCGGCCGAGAGGCCCTGGCCCCGGCACGGCTGTGCCTCCTCACCTTCACCGAGAAGGCGGCCGCCGAAATGCGCGAGCGTTTGCGCGCCCGGGTGGAGGCGCTGGCCGAGGGGCGGGGCGGCGAGGCGGAATTGGAGGCGGCCTTCGCCGCTTCCGGCCGTCCGCCGCCGCCGCCGTCCTTCTGGCGCGCCGTCCAGGCGCAGCTGGACATGGCCAGCCTGTCCACCTTTCACGCCTACTGCGCGCGGCTGTTGCGCCAGGCGCCCGCCGGCAGCGGCATCCCCCAGGGCTTTGAGTTGCTGGGCGAGGAGGATGCCCTGGAGCTGCTGGCCGACACGGCGGAACAGGCCGTGCTGGACGCCCTCGACGCTGGGGACGCGGACGTGGAGGCCCTCTGCGGCCAGGCGGAGTTGCGCGGCACCGGGCGGGGCAGCGGGCTGCTGGACTTCCTGGTGGCGGCGGTGGTGCGGCTTCGGGAGGAGGGGCAGGGCGCGGCGGAGGTGGCGGTGGGGGAGACGGGGCAGGCCGCCCAGCAGCTGCGCGCGGCGGTGGCGCACGCCGAGGCGCGGCTGCAGGCCACGCTGGTGCAGGCGGCCGCCGCCTCCGACGAGTTGGCCAGCACACTGGAGGCCTGCCTGGACGTGCTGCAGGGGCTGGACGGGCAGGCCCCGCCCGAGCGGCTGGCGCGCCTCGAGGCACTGGCCGGCGCGCTTCCACGCACCGGGAAGAATGGCCTGCGCGACGCCCTCGGCGCCGTGCGCGAGGCCCTGCTGGACGGCACGCTGCCGCTGCCCGGCGTCGTCTCGGCCTACGCCGGCTGCACTGCCGTCAGGCACGAGGCTACCCTGCGGAGGCTGTGTGGCCAGGTGGAGGCGGACTTTCGGGCCGCGCTGCGCCGCGGCGGGTGGATGGACTTTGCGGAGTTGCTGGTGGCGGCGCGGGACCTGCTGCGGGACAGCTTGGGCTTCCGGGCCGGTGCCCAGGCGCGCACCGGCGCCCTTTTGGTGGACGAGGTGCAGGACACCAACGGGCTGCAACTTGAGCTGGTGGTGCTGCTGTCCGAGGCGCGCGACGGCGGCCCGCGCCCGGTCGGCAGTGGCCGCGACGCTGTCCTGGGGCTGCCGCTCGAGTCGCACTTCCTCTTCGCCGTCGGGGACAGGAAGCAGTCCATCTACGACTTTCGCGGCGCCGACGTCTCCACCTTCGAGAGGCTGGCGGAGAAAGTGGTGGCCGAGGGGGGCGCCCGACACTTCCTCCAGGACAACCGGCGTTCCCAGCCAGCGCTGCTGCGCGTCCTCAACGCGGCTGCCGCCGCCGCACTGCCCGCCCTCGCCACCCCCCGGGACTATGAGGTGGTGTTTCGCCCGGAGGAGGACGGCCTGTTTCCGGTGCGCCCCCAGCTGGGGCCCGAGGCGTGCGTGGACGCGCTGCCGGTGGTGGCCGCCGCACGCGGCGGCGGCCGGGCGGCGGAGGCGGACGTCCTGGCGGGCTGGCTGGCCTTCCTCCTCTCGCCGGAGGGGCCCCTGACGGTGGTGGACACCGGCCGGCTGCGCCGCGCCCGCGGCGGGGACGTGGCCATCCTGCTGCGGGGTTTCACCGGCCTGGAGGCCTACCGCGCGGCGCTGCGCGCCCACCACGTGCCCCACTGCGTGCTGCGCGAGCTCAACCCCTACACCGCCAGCAGCGTCCTGGACGCCGGGGCCCTGTTGGCGTTGCTGGCGGACCCCTCCGACGCCCTCAGCCTGGCCGCCGTCCTGCGCTCGCCCTTCGTCGGGCTGTCGGACAGCGCGCTGTTTCGCCTGTCCGCCAAGGGCCGCCTGGACGCCTCCGCGCTGCAGGGCCCGGTGCCGGATGGACTCCCGGCCGAGGAGGCCGAGCGCCTCGGGCGCTTGGCGCGCCTCGTCCAGACGCTGCAGCGCCGTGTGCCGCCGCTGCCGCTGGCCGAGCTCCTCGAATTGTCTTGGGCAGAGACCGGCTACCGCACCGCCCTGGCGGCGGGTCCCGAGGCCGAGGAGGCCCTCGCCGCGCTGGAGCCGCTGCTGGCCCTGGCCCGTCGCTGGGACGCTTCCGGACGGGGAGACGTGGCGGGCCTCGCCCGGCGGCTGCGCGTCCTGGCCGAGCAGACGAATGTGGGTGGGGCGCGCGGCGTGGAGCAGGCGCGGGCCGGGGACGCGGTGCAAGTGTTGAGCATTCACGCGGCCAAGGGGCTGCAGTGGCCGGTGGTGTGCCTGGCGGACCTCTCCACCACCGGCGTGCGCTCGCCGACGGACAGGCTGCTGTTGGACAGACGCCTGGGGCTGGCCTTCAAGCCGCAGGGCCCCTTCGATGCGGAACCGCGCCGGACGCCGCGCTGGGCCCAGGTGCAGGCGGAACTCAAACGCCGGGACCGCGCCGAGGCCGGGCGGCTTCTGTACGTGGCCCTCAGCCGCGCCCAGGACCGCCTCGTCCTGTCCGGCGGTGGCCCCTCCCCAGAAGCCTGGCGAAGCCGCCTGGAACCAGCGCTGCGGCAAGACGACGTTGCCCCGTTGGTGCGACAGCTACAGCCCGAGGACATTCCAAAGGCTCCCCCACCCACCCGGGAGCCCCAGGAAGCGGGGCACGCGCTGCAGGAGGCCCTCGCCGAGGCAGCCCGGGTGCGGGCGCGCCTGCGCCCCACGTTTGAGGCGGTCCCGCTGGAGGCCTATGCCCTGGAGGACTTCCACCGCTGCCCGCGCCGGCACTGGCTGCTGCACCAGGTGGGCGTCCCTTCTGTCCCGGCCGATGCAGCGGAGGCCCGCTGGACACGGCAGCTTCCGGTGCGACACCGCGCCGCGCGCCCGTGGCTTCTCTCCACCCTGGCCGGGCGCCTCTCCACCGAGGCTTGGGCCGCCGGAGTCCCCGACGCGGCCCTGGCGCCACACCTGGCCGTCCTTGGCCTGTCCTTGGGGGAGGCGCGGGCCCTGGGCGTCCTTCAGCCGCTGCGCTTGCTGGCCTCGACGCCGGCAGTACGGGCGGCGACGGCGGGCGGGGCGCGGCTTTCGGCGCGCGAGTTTGTCCTCGACGCAGGGGAGGCGCGCCTTCTGGGCCGCGCCGCGCTGGGGTGGCAGCAGGACGGCGTGCTGCACCTTCTGTTGCTGGTGCCCGGAGTCCCGCCGCCGCTGGGCCTTCTGGCCTTCCCGGTGACGCTGTCCGTGCTGTGGCACGCGGCGGTGCCCCACGCCGCCTCGCTGCGGGTGGGCCTCTGCTTCGTCGACAGTCCGGACGTGGCCCCCCGGTGGGTGGAGGCGCCGCCGCTGTCGCGTGCGCAGCTTGGCGAAGCGGCGCACGCCCTGCTTCACGCTGGGGACAGCGTCCCCGCGCTTCAACCGAAGGAACGCTGTGCGGCGCTGGGGTGCGGGTTTGCTGGCCGTTGTCACCCGGGGCCCCCGGGGCTATAGCGCCCTGCGACAATGCCAAACGTGGTGGTGGTGGGCGCCCAGTGGGGCGACGAGGGCAAGGGCAAGGTGGTCGACCTGCTCACCGAGCATGCCCAGGTGGTGGTGCGCTTCCAGGGTGGCAACAACGCCGGGCACACCCTGGTGGTGGATGGGCAGAAGACGGTGCTGCACCCTCATCCCGTCGGGCATCCTCCACGGCAGACAAGACGTGCGTCATCGGCAACGGCGTCGTCCTCGACCCGTCCGTCCTGGTGGCGGAGCTCGCCTCGCTGCGCGCTTCGGGGAAATTCCACGCCACCACCCAGCTGGTCCTCTCCGAGGCGGCGCACGTCATCTTCCCCTGGCACAAGCTGCTGGACGCCATGCGGGAGAAGGCGCGCGGCGCAGTCGCCCATCGGCACCACCGGCCGCGGCATCGGCCCGGCGTACGAGGACAAGGTGGCGCGGCGGGGGATTCGGGTCCGGGACCTGCTGCGTCCCGAGCGCCTGAAGCAGAAGATTGAGGAGCGCCTGGTCTCGGCCCGCGAGGAGCTGGCGGCGCTGGCCGCGCGCGCCGGCACCGAGGCCCCGGTGCTGGACGCGGCGGAAATCGCCGCCGCGTACGGCGGGCCACGGCGAGCCGCTGCGTCCCTACGTCAAGGACGCCTCTCTCTTCTCGCCGGGGAAGTCGCCCAGGGCTCGCGCATCCTCTTCGAAGGGGCCCAGGGAACGCTGCTCGACGTCGACCACGGGACGTACCCCTTCGTCACCAGCAGCAACTGCGTGGCCGGCGCCGCCGCGGTGGGCAGTGGCCTTGGCCCCACCGCCATCGACACGCGTGGTGGGCATCAGCAAGGCCTACACGACACGGGTGGGCGGTGGGCCCTTCCCGACGGAACTCACCGGGGCCCTCGGCGAGCAGCTGCGCCAGGTGGGGGACGAGTATGGCGCCGCCACCGGCCGCCCCCGGCGCTGCGGCTGGCTCGACGCGGTGGTGCTGCGCTACGCGGTGCGGGTGAACGGGCTGTCGGGGCCTGGCCCTCACCAAGCTCGACATCCTCTCGGGCCTGGACCCGCTGCTGCTGTGCAACGGCTACCAGCTGCAGGGGCAGCTGTTCAGCGAGCTCCCGACGGACCCGGATGACTCTCGGCCGGGTGACGCCTGTCTACGAGGAGCTGTCCGGCTGGACGGAACGTCTGGGGGGCGCGCGCACCTTCGATGAACTTCCCGGCTGCGGCGCGCTATTACGTGCGGCGGGTGGAGGAGCTGGCCGGCGTCCCGGTGGTTTGCATCTCGGTGGGCGCAGACCGCGGCGAAACCATCCTGCTGAAAAACCCCTTCGACGCCTGACGCCCCTGTTTGGGGGGCGTCAGGCGGGCCGCAGGCAAGAAAAGGGGGGATGCCTTCCCCTTTTAAACCTGTGTCAGGCCGCGCTGTGCACGCGGGCCACGCTGTTGCCAGCGCTGGCGCCGGTGTACGCGGCGAACAGGGCGCCGGAGCCACCGACGCCAATGGCGAACAGCATCCCGCCTGCCACCAGTAGGCCAAAGGCCTTCGTGCGGCGGGTGGAAGCAAACAGGGTGTTGGACGGGGTAGCCATGGTGCGTGCTCCAGTCGGGCCCGGTCGGTCATTCGTCCGGGTTACGCAAGCCAATGACTGCACCTGCGGGGCCAGACAAAACCACTAGTGAAAACAGACACTTCACCTGGCCGACACGTGGTTTCCGTAACCTGCAAGGCAACGGGAGGGGTTGGCCTGTTGCCGCCAGCGCATCTGCCTGCGGCAGACTCCGTTTGACAAGTTACCGCCCGTCACTTAATAAGCGACCGCAAGTCACGTAACCTCCCCCAAGGAGTTCCCCATGTCCGCCGCCCCGTCCTCGGAAACCGTCCTCGTCACCGGGGCCTCCAGTGGCATTGGGGCCGAGCTGGCGCGGGCCTTCGCCCGGGGTGGCTCCTCCCTCGTCCTCACCGCGCGCTCGGTGGACAAGCTGGAGGTGCTGGCGGCCGAGTTGCGGAAGGGCGCTGGGGTGGCGGTGCGCGTGGTGGCCGCGGACCTGGCTTCGCCCGAAGGGCCGGAGCGGCTAATGCAGCGCCTCAGCCAGGACGGGGTCCAGGTGGACGTCCTCGTCAACAACGCCGGCTTCGCCGCCTTCGGCGCCTTCACTGAGACGAAGTGGGCGGACGAGGCGGGCATGCTGCAACTCAACGTGGTGACGCTGACCGAGCTCACCAAGCGGCTGCTGCCAGCCATGCTGGCCAGAAAGCGCGGCGGCGTTCTCAACGTGGCCAGCACCGCGGCCTTTCAGCCCGGGCCTCTCATGGCCGTGTACTACGCCACCAAGGCCTACGTGCTGTCCTTCTCTGAGGCGCTGGCGGAGGAAGTGCGGGGCAGCGGGGTGTCCGTCACCGCGCTGTGCCCGGGGCCGACAGAGAGTGGCTTTCAGGCCCGGGCGGCGATGGAAGACTCCAAGCTGGTGAAGGGCAAGCGCCTGATGGACGCTGCCAGCGTGGCGCACGCGGGGTATGAGGGGTTTCGCCGCGGGGCGGCGGTGGTGGTGCCCGGCCTGGGCAACCGGCTATTGGTACAGTCAGTCCGTTTCACGCCGCGCCGGTGGGTGACGCGGATGGTCCACAACATGTCCGAGCGGGTGGGCGCATGAGACAGCCAATGGAAGTGCACGCCGAGGGCCTCCCGGCAGAAATCCGTCGCATCTGGGACGCCCAGAGCAAGAAGCGCTGGCCGCTGGCCCAGTCGAGTGCCGCGGAACGCCGCGCGCGCCTCAAGCGCCTGGGAGCGGCGGTGGAGAAGCATCGGGCCGCCATCAACGCCGCGGTGCAGAAGGACTTCGCCAAGCCATTGGAGGAAACGGACCTCACCGAAGTGCACATTGTGCAGGAGGAGCTGGGCTACACGGTGCGCAACCTGGCCGACTGGATGCGGCCTGAGACGGTGGACGCCCCGCTGCTGCTGGCCGGGACCTCGAGCGAGGTGCGACACGAGGCGCGGGGCCACGTGCTGGTGCTGGCCCCCTTCAACTACCCCTTCCACCTGGCGGTGCTGCCCGTCCTGTCGGCAGTGGCCGCCGGCAACGTGGTGGTGGTGAAGCCGTCCGAGAAGACGCCCGCCACCGCTGCCATCATCCGCACCGTCCTGGCCGAGGCCTTTCCCGAGGATGAGGTGGCCGTCGTCGACGGGGACGCCTCCGCTGCCGAAGCACTGTTGGAAATGCCCTGGGACCATATTTTCTTCACCGGCAGCACGGCGGTGGGGAAGAAGGTGATGGCGGCCGCGGCCAAGCATCTGAGCAGCGTGACGCTGGAACTCGGCGGCAAGTCGCCGGCGGTGGTCGAGCGTTCGGCCAACCTCGCGCGAACGGCCCTCACCATCGCCCACGGCAAATTCATCAACGGCGGCCAGACCTGCGTGGCGCCGGACTACGTCCTCGTCCCGGAGGAACTGCGCCAGAGGCTAGTCGACCAGCTGCGCAACGTCGTCCAGGACTTCTACGGGCCAGACCCCAAGGCCAGTCCCGACTTCTGCCGCATGGTGGACGACCGGGCCTTCGGACGCCTCAAGGGCTACATCGACGCGGCCGTGAAGGGCGGCGCCACGGTGGCCTTCGGCGGGGAGTCGGATGCGGCCACGCGTTACCTCGCGCCCACCGTCCTGGTGGACGTGCCCACCGACGCCGCCGTCATGCAGGACGAGATTTTTGGTCCGGTGCTTCCGGTGGTCACCTACAAGACGCCCCAGGAGGCGGTGGACTTCGTCCGCGCCCGGCCGGTGCCGCTCGCCCTCTACGTCTTCGCCGGAAGCCGGCGCGAGGCGGACACTGTCCTGGACGGCACCGCGTCCGGTGGCGCCTGCGTCAACACCACCATCTTTCACCTGGCCAACCCCGACCTGCCCTTCGGCGGCGTCGGCCCGTCGGGCTTGGGCAACTACCACGGGCGCGCCGGCTTCCGGTGCTTCAGCCACGAGCGCTCGGTGCTGCGTCAGCGTGGAAACCCCCTGTCTCGCTTCCTCACCCCGCCGTACGCCGGACGGATGAATCGCCTCACCGCCCGGCTGGCCCGATGGCTGGAGTGAAGCGCCGGCGCGCGCGCAGTGCCGAGGACAAGGCGGCTCGCCGCCAGCACCTCCTCGATGAGGCCTGGCGCCTCTTCCAGGGCACGCCCTGGAGTGCCCTCACCATGGCCCAGGTGGCCCTTGGTGTCGGGCTGAGCAAGGCGGCCCTCTACCGTTACTTCGACACCAAGGAGACGCTGTTTCTCGCCGTCGAGGAGGCGCAGCTGGAGCGCTGGCTTTCCGAGGTGGGCGAGCAGCTGGACGCGCTGCGCCGGCCCGCTGCCGCCGAGCAGCTGGCCGACGTGCTGTGCCAAACCCTCGCCCGCCGTCCGGCCATGGCGCGCCTGCTTGCGCTTCTGCACGTCGAACTCGAGCAGAACCTCACCCAGGTCGAGGCGCTGCGCTTCAAGCGGGCCCTGCACGTGCTGCTCACCCGCTTCGGAGGGCAACTGGCCGCGGCCGCGGGGCTACCCACGGCGGAGGCCGGGCTGCAGGCGGCGCTGTACGTGCACGCCCAGGTGATTGGGCTGTGGCAGCTGTCGGACCCGCCCGCGGCGGTGGCCAAGCTTCTGGAAGCCGGGGACCTGGCAGAGCTGCGGGTGGAGTTTCTTCCCGCGCTGCGGGAGGCCGCCGCCGCTCTCCTCCGCGGACTGGCCAGCGCCCCGGCGCGGATGGCAGGAAACCCGCGCGCCGTCACGCGTTGACACGGAAGTCAACCCCGCGCTGAAGTCTGCCGCCATGCCCACCGCCCTCATCCTCGATGCCGTGCGCTCCGCCCGCGGCAAGCGCAAGGGAAGCCTCAGCAGCGTCCACCCGGTGGACTTGGCCGCCCACGTCCTCCGGGCGGCCCTGGCCCGCACCGGCCTCGCGCCCGAGGCGGTGGACGACGTCGTGCTTGGCTGCGTGACGCAGGTGGGCGAGCAGGGCCTCAACGTGGCCCGCGGCGCCGTCCTGGCCGCCGGGCTTCCCATCGGCCTGGCCGGGAAAACCGTCAACCGCCTCTGCGGCAGCGGACTGCAGGCGGTGGACGACGTCGCCTGCCAGGTGCTGTCCGGCCGGGCCGAGGTGGCCATCGGCGGTGGCGTGGAGTCCATGACGCGCGTCCCGTTGGGGTCCGACTACGTCGGTGGCGACGGGCCCACCAGCCCCGGGCTGCACGCCCACTTCCCCGGCCTCGTCCCGCAGGGCCTCTCAGCGGAATTGGTGGCCGAGGCCTGGCATCTCTCCCGCGGCCAGCTGGACGAATTCTCCGCCGACTCGCAGGCCAAGGCGGCCCGGGCCCAGGCCGAGGGGCGCTTTCTCAAGGAGATTGTGCCCATCCCGGTCCGCACCGAGGGCGGAGAAGAGCGCCGCTTTGCCCAGGATGAACACCTGCGGCCGGGCACCACCGTGCAGACGCTGGCTGCCCTCAAGCCCGCCTTTCGCGAGGACGGCGTCATCCACGCCGGCAACTCCTCCGGGATTGTGGACGGGGCGGCGGCGGTGGTGGTGGCCTCGGAGGCCGCCGCTCAGCGCCTGGGCCTCCGCCCGCGCGCCCGCATCGTCAGCTGCGCTGTCGCCGGCTCAGACCCCGTCCTCATGCTGACCGGTCCCATCCCCTCCACGCGCAAGGCCCTCGCCCGCGCCGGCTGGCGGGTGGAGGACGTGGACCTGTGGGAGATTAACGAGGCCTTCGCCCCCGTCCCCATCGCCGTGGCCCAGGAGCTGGGCATCCCCCTGGACCGCATCAACGTGAACGGGGGCGCCATCGCGCTGGGCCACCCGCTGGGGGCCACCGGGGCGATGCTACTGGCCACCCTCCTCAGCGAGCTCGAGCGGCGGGACCTTCGCCGCGGTGCGGTCACGCTCTGCATCGGCTACGGGATGGGGATTACCATGCTGCTCGAGCGTGGCTGAGGGCACCACCGCCGGCTGCCGTTGGAGTCGACGCGCCCACCCGTGCCGAAGTGACCGGCACAACGTGGTGACGTTGACGGGCTGCCGGACGGGGTGGTCCGGTGCGCGCCCCCGCCCGTAGACTCACCCGTTGGCCCTGGAGGGGGACCCATGCCTTCTCGCTGCCTGTTGCGAGCCTTCGTCTTTCTTTGGTGGACACTGGGCATCGTGCTCTTTGTCGGCAGCGTCCAGACCGTCCGATGGGCGAGCCACCCACCGAACTCTCACCTGTTGCTCCTCGCCGGGGTGGAAGCCCTGGGCGCCCTGCTTTTCCTCATTCCGCGGACCCTGCTTTGGGGCGGCATTCTTCTTTTGCTGTGCCTGGGCGTGGCCCTTCTCTTTCATGCCATCAGCCACGAGTACCGAGGGGACCTGTTGGTCTATGCAGCCGGGGTTCTCTTCGTCGTGATGCATGGGTCCCTCTCGCCCAGCCAGTGGGTTGAGGCCCGCTCACGCAGCGGGTGAGCCAAAGCCCCGGTGGCCCCCCGCCCCCCCCAGGTGGCCGCGGAGGCCCCTTCGTCACTTGCCCAGGAAGGCTTGCACCCGGGCGACGAAGTCATCGACTTCCTCGCAGAAGGGCAGATGCCCGCTCTTCTCGAAGATGGCGAACTCGGAGCCGGGAATGGCCTTGTGGATGGACCAGGCCACCGACGGCGCGACGTTGAAGTCGTAGCGCCCCGTCACGACCAGGGTGGGAAACTTGAAGTTGGGCAGCTCCGGAGTGAGGTCGAAGCGCTGCAGGTCGCTCCACACGGCCTTGTTCACCTTCTGGCTGTACTTGAATGAAGGCGACCGGGCCAAGAACGCCTCGCGCACCCCGGTACTGTAGAAGAGCATGGCCAGGTACACCTGCATGTCGGCGGCGATGGCCTTCTCGTCACCCAGCTCCACCCCGAAGGCAACGGCGTCCTGTCGCGCCACCTTCTCCGGGTAGATGTTCTTGAAGAGGAAGACGGTGTCCTGAATCTTCGGCGCGCCCGAATCCACGATGAGGAGGTGGGAGATGTGTTCCGGGTGACGGGCCGCATACGCCATCACCAGGTAGCCGCCCCAGGAGTGGCCCAAAAGATTCATCTTTTGCAGGCCGAGGTGGTTGCGCAGGGCGTCGAGATCCGAAATCTGTTCCGCCAGGCCGAACGCCATCCCGTCTTTCCAGGGGCTCGACCGGCCGTTGCCTCGCTGGTCGTAGAAGATGACTTTCCGCCCCTGCGCCAGGCGGTCCCACGCCGCTGAGCAGTGCAGGTAGCTGTGGTCGAAGCCGGGCCCGCCGTTGGCCACCACCAGCGGGGTCCCGGCCCCATCGCCGCGGACTTCGTAGAAGAGGGTGACGCCGTTGGCGTCGAAGGTGGACCCTTGCTCCGGAGCGAGGCCGGCGGGGGAAGCCCGCGCCGTACAGGCCAAAAGACAGGCTGCAACCGCCACCACCCCACGTCCCATGCGCATGCCGCGCCTCCTTTTTTGAAGGAAGGTACAACACTCCCGACGGGTGCCGACTCCTATGGGCAGACGCTGCGCCCACCCAGGGGGGAGGGCTTCCTGGCGCCGCAGGGTGCAGACGTCCCTGCCTTTCCGGTATGCCAGCAGGCGGGAGGGGCATGGCAGCGCCGTCCTGGCCCTCAGGGGAGGTGCACGCTTTGGCAATGTTGGCCGTCGCATTCGCCCTGGTTGCCGTCCTCGGGGCCACGCCGGTGTCGGCGCGGGCGCGGGCCGCCTTCCAGCTCGGCGAGAAGGCGCTGGAGGCAGGCCGGCTGGACGAGGCGGCGGCGGCCTACCAGGAAGCCCTCCGGGACTCGCCCAAGTTTGCCGAGGCCCTCACCGGCCTGGGCAGCGTGCTGTACCGGCAGGGCAAGCGCGCCGAGGCGGTGGCGACGTTTCAGGCGGCCATCGCGGCTGACCCAGGCCTCAAGCTGGCCCACTACAATCTCGGCTACGCGGCGCGGAAGATGGGCGACTTCGCCCTGGCGGTCCGGGCCTACCAGGCCTACCTGCAGCTCGACCCCACCGACGCCGATGGCTACTACGGCCTGGGCGAGGCCTACCGCGGCCTGGGCAGGGCCGAGCCGGCGCTCCAGGCCTACCAGAGGTACCTGTCCCTCGAGAACCGTCCGGCCGAGCAACCCTGGGTGCAGCGCGCCAAGGGGTACGTCGCCCAGCTGAGGGCGCAGCTGGCCGCGGCGGCGGCCCTGCCCACGCCTGCAACCTCCTTGGGGCAGCCGGCAGTCGCCCCGGGCGCACCGACGCCGGCCGCGGGGTCCGCCGCGCTACTCGCCGAGGGCGACCGGGCCCTGCACGCCGGCAATGCCGCGGCCGCCGTCCAGGCCTACCAGAGCGCGCTGCAGGTGGACCCCACCAACGTCGAGGCCCTCTTCAACCAGGGCAACGCCCTGGCCAGGCTACGGGACTACCGCTCGGCCATCGAGAAATGGGAGCGCGTCGTGCAGCTGTCGAGCGAAGCCGGCGTGCGGTCGGCGGCCCAGGAAAACGTGGACAAGGCCCGTGCGCGCCTGGCCCAGGCGGCGGCCGCGGACGGCGGCAGTCGGCAGGCGCGGGCCCGCGAGGCCTACGAAAGAGGTGTCCGCCTGGTGCTGTCGCGCGACTATGCGGCTGCCGTGCAGGTCCTGACCGAGGCACTGACGGCGGACCCCACGCTGGCGGCGGCCTACACCGCGCGCGGGAGCGCCAACGTCGGGCTGCGGCGCTTCTACGAGGCGGCCGCGGACTACCAGGAGGCGCTGCGCCTGGACGCCACCCGCGCCTCCCCCCTCTACGGCCTGGCCGAGGCCTACCGGGCGCTGGGGCGCGCCGCGGACGCGCGGCTGTACTACGACAAGTACGCCGTCTCCACAGCGCCGGACGCACAGCCAGCGCTGCAGGCAGCGGCGGTCCGGACGTCCGCTGCACTTGCCGCTGAAGTCAGCCCCCCCCCGCCGGCCCCGGCGCCCTGACGTCGGCGCCCGCCCCACACCTGGCGCGTCCCCACCCCAGGCGTTAGCCTTGTTTTCTGTGGAAGTGCGTGGGGCCAACCAGCGCGAGGTGTTTCGCCCAGCCCCCATCCTCGCCGTGTCCATGGGTGTGGCCGGGCTCCTCTGGGTAGCGGTACTTGTCTACCTGTGTACCTTCCAGGGCGTGCCCCTCAAGACGTTTCTTTCGGCCCTCTTCTTCGTCGCCTTCTTCGGGGTCAGTCACGCCTACTACGCCCGCGCCGCCATCGAGGTGGACGCCGGCGGCGTCACCTACCGGGGCATGGTGCGGACCGAGCGCTTCGCCTTCGGGGACATCCTGCACCTGGACGTCTGGCCCGGGCCGGTGACGGTGTACGCCATCCGTGGCCGCGGGCGCGGCGTGCACTTCACCAGCTTCTTCGCCCACCACCGGCGCCTGGTGGCGCTTTTGGTGGAACGCGCCGGGCTGGCGCCCCAGAGCTCCTGAGGGCGGCCCCTTGCCTGTCCGTCGGCCCGTCGGGGCCCGGGGGCCCTGCGCGCCTTTTGGGGTAAAGGGGCATGTCCATGCGCCGAGCCGTCAGTAGCCTGCTTTTGCTGTTGTGCGCCGCCAGCTGCCGCGATGAGCAAGCCGGCCCCAAGCCTCGGCTGCCGGGTGCCACCGCTGCTGGCGCGCGCTCGCCCGGCCTCAGCTTCACCAGCGGGGCCAGCTGGGGCGGCGGGGTGCTGCGGTACGTCGGCGCGCGCGTCGTCCCGCTGGGGCCGGAGCCCGGTGCGCCGGTGCGCCTGACGCACGTCTTTCTGCCCCTGCGCCCGCTGCCCGCGGGTTTCCAACTCTTCGTCCACCTGGTGGACCCGCACACCGGGCAGATGGTGGCCAACGACGACCATCCCCTGGCGGCGCCCATGGAATCCTGGCCGGTGGGAAAAGTCTTCGAGGATACGCAGGACATCGCCTTGCCCCCCGGCGTCGCCTCGGCCCGGGTCCTGCTCGGCTTCTGGCGTGGGGACGAACGGCTTCCCGTCGACCAGGCGGGCGCCCAGGACGGGCAGAACCGCATGGCCGGGCCCCTCCTGGAGAGTGCCTCGCCCGCCCTGCCGGAGTACCACGCGGTGCGCGCCCGTCCCCCACCCACCATCGACGGCGTGCTGGACGACCCGGCCTGGGCGCGCGCGGCCGCCGTCAACCTCGTCAACAGCTTGGACGGCAGCCCGGCCCGCGTGCGCACCACCGCGCGGCTGCTGTGGGACGACCGCTACCTCTACGTCTCCTTCGACTGCGAGGACCCGGACGTGTGGAGCACCTTCACCAAGCGCGACGAGCCGCTCTACACCCAGGAGGTGGTGGAGATTTTCATCGACGCCGACGGCGACGGGCGGACCTACAACGAGATTGAGGTGAGCCCCGCCAACGTCCTCTTCGACGCCTACTTCCCCGAACGACGCCAGGGGATGGACCTCTCCTGGGACTCGCAGGCCCTCACCGCCGTCACTGTGCAGGGCACCCTGAACGACGCGAGCGACACCGACCAGGGGTGGCGGGTCGAGATGCGCATCCCAATCGACCGCCTGGCGGCGGTGCCTCACGTGCCCCCCCGCCCGGGAGACCGCTGGCGCTTCAACCTGTACCGCCTGGAACACCACGGGAGGAAGGAGGTGGAGGGGCAGGCCTACTCCCCACCGCGGGTGGGGGACTTCCACGCCCTCAACCGCTTCGCCTGGCTCGTCTTCGACGGCTAGACGGCCGGGGGGGGGCCTTTTCAGGGCGCGGGCGAGCGCTGCTGGGCGAGGGCCGCCATGGCTTGCGCCCCGGCGGCCTCGAGTTGCTTCAACAGCGCGGCCGTCTCGCCGGTGGCGCCACGCCCCAACGCGTCCGCCAGCTCGCCCGACAGGCGCACCACCTCGCGTGCCCCCAGGGTGGCGGCGATGCCGCGCAGTGCCTGCGCGCCGTGCTCGGCCGTGCGCCAGTCGGACTGGGCCAGCGCGTCCCGCAGCCCGCGCAGGCGGGTGGGACACTCCCGCAGGAAAGCGTCGATGGCGTCATCCGCCAGCGAGGCGCCCCGGTGCCCGGCCAGCGCGCGCAGCTGGGCGAGCGTCTCCAGGTCGAGGGGCCCCGGGGAACTCATCGAGTCCCCTCGGCCGCCTGCAGCTGTGCTTGGGCTTTCACCGCTTCCACGGGCGTTGTAAGAGCACGCGCCGTACCACGGGAAAAGCGCAAAAAAGTCATGGGGTTGAGGTCCGCCGTGCGGGGGTCAGGGGTGCCGCGAGGTCCCCCAGGACCCCCCACGATGCGTGCCGGAGGGTGCCCTGGGCGGAGAAGGATGCGGCCCGTCGCCGACGGGGGGGAGGGGGCGTCCGGGGGGCGCGCAGAAGCCGCGCCCCGGGCGAAAGACGAGACGCTAGTGTTTTCGCTTTCCGTCCGTCAAGGGAAGTGGTTGATTTTCGGTGCAACCTATGGTAAGGACGCCACTTTCCCTACATCCGCCGCATCCCCCGGCAGGAGGCACCCGCGTCCGTGCAGACCAGCTTCAAGACAGGCGACAAGGCCGTGTACCCCGGCCAGGGCGTTGGCGAGGTGATGGGCATCGAGCACACCGAGGTCGCCGGCCAGCGCCAGTCGTTCTACGTGCTGCGCATCCTGGAGAACGGGATGCGCATCATGATTCCCATCAACAAGGTGGGCTCGGTCGGGCTGCGGGAAATCATCAGCGAGGAGGACGTCGAGCAGGTGTACGCCATCCTCCGGGAGAAGGACATCTCGGTTGACTCCACCACCTGGAACCGCCGGTACCGGGAGTACATGGAGAAAATCAAGACCGGCTCGGTGTTCGAAATCGCCGAGGTGCTGCGCGACCTCTACCTGCTGAAGGGCGACAAGGACTTGTCCTTCGGCGAGCGCAAGATGCTCGACACAGCCCGGGCGCTCCTCATCAAGGAACTCTCCCTGGCGAAGAACTGCACCGAGGACGCCATCGAAGCGGACTTGAAGAGCATCTTCAACATCCCCTAACGGCGGCAGCGCCGCCTTTAGCCGTCGGCCACGCCCCCATGCGGGTTCCCGAGGACCGTGACGCGCGCATCGCCGAGCTGCAAGCCGGGCTGCGCGCGCGCCGGGCCTCCTTCGTTCGCGCTCCGGTGGCGCTCCTCTGCCTGGTGGGGGCGCTGTACCTGTTGTCCCGTGAGTGGCCGGAGGTGGCCTACGCGCTGTCCCCTGCCGAACCCCTGACGTTGGGCCGGGAAGGGGACTACCGCCTGGACGCCCTGGCCTCCAACCGCTACGTGCAAGTCCACGGCACGCCAGCGACGACGGCCTTCTTCGGCCAGGACCGCCAGGGGCCCTTCGTGGTGGTGGGCCTTCTGGACACGCCCCTCCTCGTCCGCCGGGCGCCGCTCCCGGCAGAGACGTGGACGCCGGGCCGGCCACCGCCCCCGCCGGGGCGGACGCCCTTCGCGGTGCGGGGGCGGTTGTTGGCCGAGGCTTCCGCGCCCGCCTACCGCGACGCCTTTGCCCGCGCCCGGGAACTCCCCGGGCTCCGGCCACAGGACGGACGGCTGTACCTGGTGGTGGAAGGCGAGCACCCGGCCCAGGACTGGGGCGCGGTGGTGACGGCCCTGCTGCTTTTGCTGTTCGCCGGCTTCAACGGCTGGCTCCTGCTGGATGCCCTCCGCCGGCGTTGAGGGCGCCCGCGCGCAGCAGGGGCTAGCGGGACTGGGCCGCCGGCTCGGCCTTTGGCCCCGGGGCGCTCGCCTGGTAGCGGGCGATGCCCAAAGACAAGAGGGCCGCCAACAGGAAGCCGGCGGCGCCGGCCAGCACCGCCACCTGCCACAGCCGGCGGCGGGCGAGGACTGGCGGCCAGGCCTCGGGACTGGCGTCCAGTTCTTCCACGGCGCTGTCGCCGGCGCCGGGGCGACGCAGGCGCAGGACGGCCGGGCCAATGTGGATGCGCTGGCCGAGGAGCACCTCGTGCTCGCAGGACAGGCGCTCTTCGTCGAGGTAGGTGCCGTTCTGGCTCCCCAAGTCCTCGAGGAAGAAGCGCTCGCCCCGGCGCTGCAGCCGGGCGTGTCGCCGGCTGATGGAGGCGTGGGGCAGACGTAAGTCGGCACTGCTGCTGCGGCCGAGCACCAGGGTACCCGGTGCAATGGGCAGAAGTTGCCCGGCGCCAGGGCCGCGCTCGGCGTAGAGGAAGACTTCGGAGCTGTCGGGCACCGCCAGACTGGCGGTGGCGAAGCCGCCAGCCAGCGCAGTGTCGCGCGCCCGGGAACCCCGGCGGCCGGCCCTCAGCGCCGGGTAGGTGGTCACCCGCTGCGGCTTCGGGTCATCGGCCCGCAGCGGGGTGGCGTCCCGCTCATCGAAGGGCAGCTCGCCCTCGTCCGACGTCTCGTTGTCGTCGGGAGGGTTGCGGGGGCGAGGCGGGCGCTTGGGGTTCGGGGGAGCCATGGGCACGCCCCCTTTGGAGGCGAGGTTCTAGTATGCAGCCAATCACGCCTGTCTGTCCCAAGGAAGGTCCCGAGGAACCCGTTGGCCGCGCCAGAGTCGAGTCCAAGCCTGAAGGTTTTCAACACCCTGACGCAACGTAAGGAGTCCCTGGACCCCCTACGGCCCGGGGAGGTGCGGCTGTATGTCTGCGGCCCCACTGTCTACAGCTACGTCCACCTGGGCAACGCCCGGACATTCACCGCCTTTGACGTCGTGGTGCGTTATTTGCGCTACCGCGGTTACCGCGTCACCTATGTGCGCAACCTGACGGACGTCGACGACCGCATTATTCAGGCGGCGCAGGCCTCCCACGAGGAGCCCCGGCAGCTGGCAGACCGCTTCGTCCAGGCTTTCGAGGAGGACGTCCGGGCCTTGGGCCTCCTCGAGCCGGACGCCTCGCCGCGGGTGACGGACAACATGCCGGAGATTCTGTCCCTCATCCAAAAGCTGCTGGACACCGGCGCTGCCTATGCCTCCGACGGGGACGTCTTCTTCTCCGTCGCGTCCTGGCCCGGCTACGCCAAGCTTTCCCACCGCAACGTGGAAGAGCTCCGGGCCGGTGAGCGCAGCGTGGCCGGCGAGCGCAAGCGGGACAGCCTCGATTTTGCCCTATGGAAGGCGGAGAAGCCGGGCGAGCCAGCCTGGGACGCGCCGTGGGGGAGGGGACGGCCGGGCTGGCACGTCGAATGCTCGGCCATGGCGGTCAAATTCCTCGGCCAGCCCTTCGACATCCACGGTGGGGGGCTGGACCTCATCTTCCCCCACCACGACAACGAGATTGCCCAGTCCGAGGCGGCCTGCCGGATGCCGCTGTCCCAGGTGTGGATGCACACCGGCTTTCTGGAGATGGAGAACGCCAAGATGTCGAAGTCCCTGGGCAACGTGGTGCGCCTTCGGGACGCCCTGGAGCGCGTGGACGCCGAGGCACTCCGCCTCTTCTTCCTGTCCAGTCACTACCGCAACCCCCTCGTCTTCAGCGACGTGGCCCTCACCGAGGCCGAGCGCCGGCTGGAATACTTCTATGAGACGCTGCAGCGGGTGGACGAGCGACTGGCGCAAAGGGAGGTACAGCCGGCGACCACCCTCGGCGACAGTGGCCGCTTCCTGCGCGCCTTCGAGCGCAGCATGGACGACGACTTCAACGCCGCCGAGGGACAGGCGGCGCTGCATGCCCTCTTCACCGAGATGAACCTCTTGCTCGACCGGCCCCCGGTGACGGACCGCGACCGGGTGGCGTGCACCCTGGCCGAGCTGCGCGCCGAGGTGCGGCCCTTCGGCCAGGTGCTGGGGATTTTTCAGCAGTCCCCGCCGCGCTGGCTGGAGCGGCGACGCGACCGCCTGGTGGAGCGCCGCGGGCTGGACCGCGCCCGCATTGAAGCCCTCATCGCCGAGCGGGCCGCCGCCCGCAAGGCCCGCGACTGGGCGCGCGCGGACGCCCAGCGCGATGCGCTGGCCACCCTCGGGGTGGAGCTGCGCGACGGCGCGGCCGGGACGGCGTGGAAGGTGCGGGACGAGGGTTAAGCCCGGCGCTCAGGACGGGATGACGCGCACCGGAAACACCCTCCGCACCGAAACGGGCTGGCCGTCCTGCAGCGCCGGCTCGGAAGTCGGCCCGGGGCCGTGGCGGGGGTGCATCCCCGCGGGGCAGCTTCCTTCACTTGCCAGAAGGCTAGCGTGGCACCCCGTTTTCCAGCCGACCAAAGGCGCCAAGGACGCGTTAGGGACGGGCGCTGGGGCCGCCCTCTGCTATTCACCCTAGCCCGGCGCCATGCCCTCCTCCTCCTCCCGACCGCCCTCTCGCTCCTCTGTGCCGCCTCCCCGCTGGGTCCCGGCGTGGCCGCCGCCGAGTCCCGCATCACCGAGGACGTCCTCCGCGCCCACGTGCGCTTTCTGGCCTCGGACCTCCTCGAAGGGCGCGCGCCGGCCACCCGGGGAGATGCACTGGCCGAGGCCTACATCGCCTCGCAATTCGAGGCGCTGGGGCTGCGGCCGGCCGGCACCGACGGCTTCCGGCAGCCCTTTGAGTTGCTGGGCGTCCGGGGACAGCCCCAAACGCTGGTCTTCACCGCCCAGGGACGCACCCTCTCGGTGAGTGTGCCCACCGAAGCGGTCGCTGGCGCGGGCGATGGGGCCGAGGAGAGCCGCCTGGACGGAGCCGAGGTGGTGTTTGTCGGCTACGGCATCCAGGCTCCCGAGTACCGCTGGGACGACTTCAAGGGCATGGACGTGCGCGGAAAAGTCCTGCTCGTCATGAACAATGACCCCTCCGATGACCCGGCCCTCTTCGCCGGGACGACGCGGCTGTACTACGGGCGCTGGACGTACAAGATGGAGATGGCCCAGCGGCAGGGGGCGGCGGGCGTCGTCCTCATCCACACCAGCCCCTCGGCCGGCTACCCGTGGCAGGTGGTGCAGACCACCTTCGGCGGCGAACAATTCTTCCTCCCTTCGCCGGGACTGGGCCCGCCGCTGCGCGCCTGGGCCACCGAGGAGGCGTGCCGCCGCCTGGTGGCCCTGGGCGGCAAGGACCTGGACGTCCTCCGGCAGTCGGCCGAGCGGCGGACGTTTCAGCCCGTGCCCCTGGGCGTCTTTCTCTCCACCGCCTTCCACAACACCGTGCGGCGCGCGCAGAGCGCCAACGTGCTCGGGCTGCTTCCTGGCTCAGACCCGAAGCGCTCGGGCGAGTTGGTCGTGTACACCGCCCACCATGACCACCTGGGCGTGCGCCAGGGGGCCGCGCCGGGAGAGGACGCCATCTACAACGGGGCGGTGGACGACGCGGGCGGGGTGGCGCAGCTGTTGGCGGTGGCGCAAGCCTTCGCCTCGCTGCCCAAACGCCCGGCCCGAAGCATCCTCTTCGCCGCCGTCGCCGCGGAGGAGAAGGGGCTGCTCGGTTCGGAATACCTGGTCCGCCACCCGCCGGTACCGCTCGGCCGCATCGCGGTGGACATCAACCTGGACGGCTTCCAGATTTTTGGCGCCACCCGGGACGTCTCGGTGCTGGGGCTGGGGAAGACCAACCTGGACATGACCCTGGCCGCGCTGGCCCGCACCCAGGGCCGGGTGCTGGTGAAGGATGAATTTCCGGACAAGGGGTACTTCTACCGTTCGGACCAGTTCAGCTTCGCCCGCGCCGGCGTGCCCGCCCTTTATTTCTCGGCCGGGACGGACGTGGTGGGCCAGCCGGCAGGGTGGGGGCGCGCCCAACACGAGGCCTGGGTGGCCACGCGCTACCACCAGCCCTCGGACGAAATCAGTCCGGACTGGAAGCTGGGCGGCGCTGTCCAGGACGCCCGGCTGTACTTCCTGCTGGGGGAGGCGGTGGCCCAGGCCCCGGGCCTGCCCACCTGGGTGAAGGGGGACGAATTCGAGGCGGCTGGAAAAACCGTGCGCGCAGCGGTGGTGCCGTAGCGGGGCTGCGTTAGAGGGAACACCATGCCCGCCTTTCAGCTCGTCACCGACTACCGCCCCCGGGGAGACCAGCCGCGCGCCATCGAGGAACTGGCCGCGGGGGTGCTGCGGGGCGACGCGCACCAGGTCCTGCTCGGCGTCACCGGCTCAGGCAAGACGTTTACCATGGCCAACGTCATCGAGCGGGTGCAGCGGCCCACCCTGGTGATGGTGCACAACAAGACGCTGGCGGCGCAGCTGTACGGGGAGTTCCGCGAGCTGTTTCCGCACAACGCCGTCGAGTACTTCATCAGCTACTTCGACTACTACCAGCCGGAGGCGTACCTGCCCTCCTCGGACACCTACATCGAGAAGGACTCGTTCGTGAACGACGAGATTGAGCGCATGCGCCACTCGGCCACGCGTTCACTGCAGACACGCGACGACGTCATCATCGTGGCCTCGGTGTCCTGCATCTACGGCCTGGGCACGGCCAGAAGTTACGTCGACCTGGCCGTCCGGGCGGCGAGGGGCGAGGAGCTCGGGCGCGACGTCTTCATGCGGCGGCTGGTGGACGCGCAGTACGAGCGCAACGACATCGACTTTCACCGGGGCACCTTCCGCGTCCGGGGGGACACGGTGGAAGTCTTCCCGGCCTACGAGGAGGAGCGCGCCCTCCGCGTAGAATTCTTCGGGGACACGGTGGAGCGTCTGTCCGAGTTCGACCCGCTGCGAGGCCGCACCCTGGGCGAGCTGGACAAGCTGTCCGTCTTCCCGGCGAGCCACTACGTGACGGGGGAGGAGCAGCGGGGGCTGGCCGTCCACGGCATCCGCGAGGAGCTCGGCCTGCGGCTGAGCGAGCTGAAGACGCAAGGCAAGCTCCTGGAAGCCCAGCGCCTGGAGGAGCGCACCCGGTACGACCTGGAGATGATTGAGCAGGTGGGCTTCTGCAACGGGATTGAGAACTACAGCCGCCATTTGTCGGGGCGGGCTCCGGGAGAGCCGCCGCCGTGCCTGCTGGACTATTACCCGAAGAATCTCCTCGTTTTCCTGGATGAGAGCCACCAAAGCGTCCCCCAGGTGGGGGCGATGTACCGGGGGGACAGAAGCCGCAAGGAGACGCTGGTGGAGTACGGCTTCCGGCTGCCTTCGGCCCTGGACAACCGCCCGCTGCGCTTTTCCGAGTTCGAGCAGATGGTGCACCAGGCCATCTACGTGAGCGCGACCCCGGGAGAGTATGAGTTGCAGAAAGCCCACGGTGTCGTGGTGGAGCAGGTCATCCGTCCCACCGGGCTGCTCGACCCACAGGTGGAGGTGCGGCCGGCGCAGAGCCAGGTGGAGGACCTTCTGGAGGAGGTCCGGGTCCGCGCGGCGAAGAAGGAACGGGTGCTGGTCACCACTCTCACCAAGCGCATGGCGGAGGATTTGACCGAGTACTTCGCCGACGTCGGCGTCCGCGTCCGCTACCTGCACTCGGACATCGACGCGCTGGAGCGCACCGCCATCATCCGGGACCTGCGGCGCGGGGAATTCGACGTGCTGGTGGGCATCAACCTCTTGCGCGAGGGCCTGGACATCCCGGAGGTGTCGCTGGTGGCCATCCTGGACGCGGACAAGGAGGGCTTTCTGCGCAGCCGAGTCAGTCTCATCCAGACCATCGGCCGGGCGGCGCGGCATCTGGAGGGCCGGGTTCTCATGTACGCCGACCAGGAGACGGACTCCATCCGGGCGGCGCTCGAGGAGACGCGACGTCGGCGCGCGCTCCAGGCGCGCTTCAACCAGGACAATGGCATTACTCCGGCCGGGGTGAAGAAGGCCATCCTCGACCTTTCCCAGGTGCTGTACCGGAGCGACCCACTGGAGCAGGCGCTGCTGAGCGGAGACGACGTCCTCACCCCGGAGCAGGTGAAGGCGTTCATCCAGGAGTTGTCCGCCGAGATGGTCCGTGCGGCCGACGCCATGGAATTCGAGAAGGCGGCCACCCTGCGGGACCAGGTCCTGGTCCTCAAGGACATGGACCTGGGCCTCAAGCCTCCCTCGCGCGCGCTGCTGCAGCAGGCCCCGGCGTCCAAGGAACGCCAGGGGGCGCGGGCGCGCCGGGGCGGTGCGCGGGCGCGCGGGCGGCGGTGATGGGCAACGGCGCGGGCTGGCTCGAGGAGAAGCTGGAGGCGCTGCCAGCCGGGCCGGGCGTGTACCTGATGAAGGACCGCCGGGGGGACGTCATCTACGTGGGCAAGGCGGTCAACCTCCGCGCCCGGGTGCGGAGCTACTTTGGCCGCTCGAGCGACACCCGGGCCTTCATCCCCTTTCTGGAGGGCCTCTTGGGGGACGTGGAGACGGTGGTGGTCTCCAACGAGAAGGAGGCGCTGCTGCTCGAGAACGAGCTCATCAAGCGCCACCAGCCCCGCTTCAACGTCCTTCTCAAGGACGACAAGAACTACATCTGCCTGCGGCTGGACACCTCCCAGGCCTACCCACGGCTGGAGGTGGTGCGGCGCTTCGAGAGAGACGGCGCCCAGTACTTCGGGCCCTACGCCTCGGCCAGTAGCATCCGCGAGACGCTGCGCATTGTGAACCGGTACTTCCAGCTGCGGACGTGCTCGGACCACGTGCTGGCCAACCGCAAGCGGCCCTGCCTCCTCTACCAAATCGGCCGCTGTCCGGCCCCTTGCGTCCACAGCGTGCCGGCCGAGGAGTACCACCGCAACGTGCACGAGGTGGCGCTCTTCCTGTTGGGGAAGGCGACGGAACTCACCGGCTCGCTGAAGAGTCGGATGAAGGAGTCGGCCAAGGAATTGCGCTTCGAGGAGGCGGCGCGGCTGCGGGACCAGCTGTTCGCCATCGAGCGCTCGCTCGAACGGCAGACGGTGGCTTCCACCGAGCCGGTCGACCAGGACGTCTTCGCCCACTACCGTGAGGCGGACCGCTTCCTCGTCTATGTCCTGTACGTCCGCCAGGGGCGCCTCAACGGCGGCCAGGCCTTCCCCTTCAGCGGGCAGGAATTTCCCGACAGCGAGTTGCTGCAGAGCTTCGTCAATCTCTACTACGCCCAAGGCAACCTGGTGCCTGACGAAGTCCTTCTCGAAGGCCTGCCGGAGGGGGAGGGCGAGGCGCTGGCGGAGCTGCTCACCGAGCGTCGGGGCCGCCGGGTGCGCGTGCTGTGGCCGCGCCGGGGCGAGCGGGTGCGGTTGTTGGACATGGCGCGAGCGAATGCGGCCCAGGCCTTCCAGGAGCAGCGGCGCTCGCAGCAGGAGACAGAAGGCGTGCTGGAGCGGCTGACCGACGTCCTCGGGCTGCACCGCCTGCCGCGCCACATCGAATGCTTCGACATCAGCCACTTCCAGGGCTCGGCGGTGGTGGGCAGTGCGGTGGCGATGACCGACGGAGAGCTCGACAAGTCCCGCTACCGCCGTTTCCGGGTGAAGCTGACGCGCGGCCAGGACGACTTTGCCAGCCTGCACGAGGTGGTGTCGCGACGGCTCCGCCGCGGGCTGGCCTCCGGGGAGCTCCCGGAGCTCTTGGTCATCGACGGGGGCAAGGGCCAGCTTGCCGCCGCGCACGCCGCCATGCGCGACGTGGGCGTCACCCAGCTGGACGTGGTGGGGCTGGCCAAGGCGCGCGAATTGGAAGCGGAGGGCCGCGAGGCCCCGGTGGTGCGCAGCCCGGAGCGGGTCTTCGTCCTCGGACGGCGGGACCCGGTGGTGCTGCGCCAGAATGCGCCGGAACTCTTCCTCCTCACCCGGCTGCGCGATGAGGCCCACCGGTTCGCCATCGGCTACCAGCAGAAGTTGATGCGCCGGCGCAATTTCCAAAGCGTGCTGGAGGACATTCCGGGGGTGGGCGCCGGCCGCAAGGGGGCCCTGCTGCGGCATTTCGGCTCGCTCAAGCGCGTCCGCGAGGCCTCCATCGAGGAGCTGTCCCAGGTGGACGGCGTCAGCGTCGGGCTGGCGGAGCGAATTCACGCCGCACTGCACGCCAGTGCGGCGCAGACCTTGCGGGAGCAGGACGCCGGTGGCGAGGACGCCGTTCGGCAGGCTTCGCTGGAGGACGCCTCGGCGGCGGCGCCCCCGGGACCGGGGCCGGCCAGCGATGGCAAGTGAACAGGAAGTCGTTCTTTTTCCCGAGCGCTTTCGCCTGGATGCGCTATGAGGGAAACAACACATCCCGGGCCCCGCACTGCCGGGGCCGGCCCCCCCAAGAGGCCAGGAAGACCCATGCGGATCTACCCAAAGGTGATCCCCGTCATCTCACGCGAAATTGTTCAGCTCTTGATGCAAGACGGTGACGTCGAGATCGAGCCGATGCGCATCTCCGATGCGGAGATGGACCTGTCCGCCATCATGCGCGAGTACCTCACCAACGAGGACCGCGTGAACCAGGCCACCCGCGAAGCCCTGGAGCGCCGTGGCTACGACTACAGCAAGTTCAACCAGGTGAAGCGCGAGATGGCAGACGTCCGCGGCTTCAAGATGGGTGACGAAGGTGTGGAGTACATCATCAACCAGATGATTGAATTCCTCCTCATCAGCCGCAACGTGGAGGAAGTCTTCGCGCCGGACAACGCGCTGCGGACCAAAATCTTCTCGGTGATGAAGCGGCACCTCGACGTCGACGAGGAGATTGACCGCGAGGCCCGTGCCCGCCTCAAGCACCTGCAGGAAGGCACGAGCGCCTTCGAGATTGAGTACAACAAGACGGTCGAGCAGATTCGCCGCGCCCGCGGGTTGATTTAGCGCCCGGGGCGCGGCCCAAGCCCTTCCTGGTCTCCCGCCCAGGGTTGGCGGGACGGGGGCGGAAGTTGACGGCCCCGGCCCTGCCGGTAGCGTCCCCGGCTGACGCATGCCTGTCTCCGGGTCGGCCGCACTTCAGACGTCCAGGGCCTCGGTGGCCGAGGACCTTCCCCGCCTGGCCGCGGACCAGCTGCGGGCTGCCCTGCGCCAGCGCCACGACGGCGCGGTACTGGCCGACCTCCTCGAGGAGGACTTGCGCGCCGCGCTGGAGGGCCTGGAAACCCTCCGCGCCCACCTGCAGGACGTCCTGGGCGCGCTGCTGGCGCCCCGCCCCACGCCGCTCGACTTGCTGGAGGCCTCCGACGACGGCCACGCCCAGGCAGCCCTCTCGGCGCTGGAGGGTACGCTGGGCGGCTTGCGCCGCCGGCTGGCCCAGGCCGCGGCCCGGGTGGCCGCCCCGGCGCGGAAGGCCTAGACGCCCAGCGCCGCCAGCGCCACCCGCACCCCGCCGCCCAGCACCAGCATCCACACCGGGTTGACGCTGAAGCGCGACAGGGTGAGCGCGGTCGCCGCCGCGATGCCGATTTCTGCCTTGTCCTGGAAGCCGCTGCCCAGCGTGATGGCCGCGCCGGCCATCAGCCCCACCACCGCCGGGGTCAGGCCGCGCAGCGCCGAGCGCACCCAGCGCCGGGAGCGCATGCGGTCGAGCCAGCTGCCGAGCACCACCACCAGCAGGAAGGGCGCGGTGAAGATGGCCACGGTGGCCACCGCCGCCCCGGCCAGCCCCTGCTGCAGGTAGCCGAGGCAGGTGGCCATCAGCAGCACCGGCCCCGGGGTCAGCTTTCCAATGGCCACCGCGTCGGTGAACTGGCGGTCGGTGGCCCAGCCGTGCGTGGCCACCATGGCCTTCAGGTGGGGGACGACGGCGAAGCCGCCGCCGTAGGCCCCCAGTCCGGTGCGAAAGTACACCACCGCCATCTCCACCAGCCGCGCGTCGAGGCCGCCGGTGTGCAGCAGCGTCAAGCTGAGGGCGAGGACGCCGAGCACCGCCGGTGTCCTCAAGGAAGTCGTCGGCCCTTCCTTGTCCAGGGGCTTGCCCTCCGGGTGGGCCCGGCCGAGTTCGCGCCCATCCTCGGGCAGCGCCACCCGCAGGCGGGCCAGGGCACCGAGGGCGCGCGGCAGTGCCCGCCGGGCCCCCAGGTCCACCGCCACGCCCACCGCAATGCTGAGGAGCACCACCTCGGCCGGGGAGGCGCTGCCCACCGTGCACAGAAGCAGCGCCCCGGCGGCCACCGCCATCTGCCAGGGCATGCCCACCGCGGTGCGCACCATCCTCAGGGCAATGGCGACGATGATGCCCACCACCGCCGCGTTGCAGCCGGACAGCACCTGGCTGGCGGTGGGGATGGCGCCGAAGTGGACGTAGGCCACCGAGAGGGCCAGCGCCGCCACCGCCCCGGGGAGGACGAAGCCGGCATACCCCAACAGCGCGCCTGTCCAGCCGGCGAAGCGCAGGCCGACGTAGGCCAGCGCGTTGGCGGCGGCCCCGCCCGGCAACATCTGCGCGACGGTGATGGTGTGGGCGAACTCCCGCGGCGTCAGCCAGCGGCGCTGGCGCACCAGCGCGTCGTCGATGTTGGACAGCACGCTGAGGCCGCCGCCGAAGCCCACCAGCCCAATGCGCAGGGCCGTCAGGAAGAGGCTGCGCCGGGTGGGGCGCTCGCGCTCGCTGGGGCGCACCGTGCCGCGCAGCCAGTCGGCGGAGTTCCTGAGCACACTCGACACCCGCCACTCCTCGCTCGGGGGGACGTCCACGGTGTCAGGGGACCCCGGTGCGGGCGGCGGCCTTGGGGTGGGCCTTCGGGCGAAGCCCGGAGTGGTACTCCACCGCCTCGCCGATGATGGTGCCGAGCGCAAGGTCGGCCTCGATGCGCACCGGCAGGCGCGTCTCGTCGTCGGTGAAATAGATGATGAAGTCCCGCTTCTGGCTCAGCTTCCCGGTGAAGTCGGTGGTGAGGCGCACCCGCACCGTCGCCTGCTCGCCGAGCGGCGTGTGCAGCCGCTCGCGCCCCTCCACCACCACCCGCATCGGGAACTGCTTCTTCGGCGTCACCACCGGGACGACGAACTGCGTCCCCGGCTCGAGCGGTCGGGTGCGAAGCAGGTACAAGGCCGAGGCGACGTCGGCGGCGCCCGGCTCTACCTGCAGTTCCTGCTGCACCATGGGCTGTCCTTCATACTGCGTCTGCAGGGTGGCCTTGGCCTCGGGCGGGTCGAAGGAGATTTTCAGGTGGTGGTGCTTGTGGTTCTCGTCCGCCCACATCTCCATGCCCAGCGTCCGTGCATGTTCGGCATCCCAGTGGATGACTACCCGGTCGTGGATGGGAAAGAAGAAGAGGGCGAGGTCGGAACGGCCGAGGCCGAGGATAGGCCACACGCCGGGCTGGTCTGGAAAGTCTTCCCCCACCGTGAGTTGGATGGTGCCGGCTGGGATGCCCAGGTAGCTGGCGCGGTACAGCACCTGCTCTCCCGGTCCGAAGGCCGTCGTCTCCGCCGCCGCGAGCGGCGCCAGAAAGAGGGCGAGCGCGGCAAGAAGGCGGTCGAGCTGCGGCATGGGCAAGGAGTCCTAACAATGGAGAATAGCGCAGGATTCCGGGAAGGGTCGCCCGGGGTAGACTCCCGCAGCGCGCAGCGACAGCGCCCCACACCGGGGCAGACGGAGGGAGGTGTCTATGCCCGTCGACAAGAATGCGGACGAGGAGGACCTCAAGGAAGAGGTGGTGCACAGCCGGGCCACCGACTTCGACTGTCCCACCTGCAGCGCCAACAATCCGATGGAGAGTGCGCTACGGGACCGTGACGAAATCTCCTGCCACTACTGCGGTGCGGAGTACCAGGTGCGCATTAGCCCGGAAGGCCGGATGAAGCTGAAGGAACTCTAGGCGGCGGGCCGGGGCCCGAAGAGGGCCGTCCCGACGCGCACCACCGTCGCCCCCTCCTGCACCGCGACGGCAAAGTCCTGGGTGGTGCCCATGGAGAGGCCGGTCAGCCCGTGGGCGTCGGCCAGGGCCTTCAGCTGCCGGAAGGCAGGCCGTGAGGCCTCGGGGTCCTCGGAGAAGGGGGGCATGCACATCAGCCCCACCGCCGTCAGCTGGGGGAGGGCCCGCACGGCGGCCAGCACCGGGCCAATGGCCTGCGGGGCGAGGCCGCTCTTGCTGGCCTCTGCGGCCAGGTTGACTTCCAGGTACACCTCCAGCGGCGCGCCGGTGCGTCGCCGCGCCAGCTCCTCGGCCAGCCCGACGCGGTCCAGGGCGTGGAAGACGTGCGCCGTCTTCGCCACGTACTTGGCCTTGTTGGCTTGCAGCGGGCCAATGGCGTGCCAGCGGATGCCCGGGCAGTCGGCCAGGGCGGCGGCCTTGTCGCGCAATTCCTGGGCGTAGTTTTCCCCGAAGGCCCGGACGCCGGCCGCGTAGGCCGCCCGCAGCGCCTCCACCGGCTGCAGCTTGCTGACGGCCAGCACCTCCACGCTGGAGGCAGGGCGTCCCGCACGCCGGCAGGCCTGCGCCACGTCGGCCTGCACCGCCGCCCAGCGCGCCCCGAAGTCACCCAAGCGCTAGCCCCTCCCACGGCAGGGGAAGCCCGGCCGCCTTCAGCAGGGCCAGCGTCTCCACCAGGGGCAGGCCGATGACGGCGGAGTGGCTTCCGGAAATGGTGGCGACCAGGCAGCCGCCCAGTCCCTGCAGGGCGTAGGCCCCGGCCTTGTCCAGGGGCTCGCCGCTCCGGGCGTACCAGTCCAGCGCCGCCGGCGAGGCCGGGGCGAAGCAAACGGCCGTCTCCACCGCCTGCACGGCGGTGCGCCGGCCGGCGGTGGCCACGGCGGTGTGGACGAGGTGGGTCCGCCCCGCCAGCCGGTGAAGCATGGCGCGGGCCTCGCCGACGTCGGCCGGCTTGCCGAGGATTTCCCCGTCCAGGGCGACGGTGGTGTCGGCGCCCAGCACCAGGCCCCCGGGATGCCGGGCCGCCACCGCCTCGGCCTTCTGCTGGGCCAGACGCACCACGTAGGTCCTCGGTGACTCCCCGGGCAGCACGGACTCATCGACGTGGGCCGGGTCAACGCTGAAGGCAATGCCGAGCTGAGCGAGCAATGCTTGCCTCCGGGGCGAAGCCGAGGCTAGCACCAGGGCTGGAGGGGAGCTGGGCATGAGAAATGATGTTTGACCGCGCCGGGGGGCAGCGTGCAAGAAGCCAGTGGGGAGTCCCCCCGGAGAGCCGAGGGCGTCGATGAAGCCTGCGGACTTGCTTTCAGCACTGAAGCGGACGGTGGAACAGCTGGCCGCCTTCAACGAGATTGCCAAGGTGCTCACCTCGACGCTGGAGACGCGTGAGGTGCTGGGGCTGGTCATGCAGAAGGTATCGGCTGTCCTCAAGCCGGCCAACTGGTCCCTGCTTCTCTTGGATGAGGACTCCGGGACGCTGTACTTCGAGATTGCGGTGGGCGATGGGGCCCAGAAGCTCCGCCACCTCCGCGTCAAGCCCGGGGAGGGGATTGCCGGCCAGGTTTTCCTCAACGGGCAGCCGCGCCGGGTGGACGACGTGCGCACCGCCCCGGACTTCTCCCCTCGCTTCGACGCGGCCTCCGCCTTCCGCACGCGCAGCGTCCTGGCCGTGCCGCTGGTGTTCCGCCGCCGGGTGCTGGGCGTCATTGAGTTGGTGAACGGGGAAGGGGACCCGGCCTTCACCGACGAGGACTTGCAGGCCGTCACTGCGGTGGCGGACTTCGCCGCCATCGCCATCGAGAACGCACGCAACTTCCAGCGCGTCCAGGACCTCACCTTGACGGACGAGCACACCGGCCTGGGCAACGTGCGCCAGCTCCGGGCGCTCCTCGACCGGGAGGTGACACGGGCGCGCGGCTTTGGCCACCCGCTGGCGCTACTCTTCCTGGACTTGGACTTCTTCAAGTCCGTCAACGACGCCCACGGCCACCTGGCTGGCAGCGCGGTGCTGCGCGAGGTGGGGGTGTTGTTGCGCGAGCACGCCCGGCCGGTGGACTCGGCCTTTCGCTACGGCGGCGACGAGTTTGCCGTGCTGCTGCCGGAGACCGGCCCGCAGCGCGCCGTGGAAGCCGCCGAGCAGCTGGTGGAGGCGTTTCGTGCCCACCGTTTCACCGCCGAGCAGGGACTCGAGTTGCGCGTCACCGCCTCCATCGGCGTGGCCTGCTTCCCGGACCATTCGCGGGACGGCCTCGGCCTCATCGCCGCCTCGGACGCGGCCATGTACGCGGTGAAGGCGCGTGGCCGCGACGGGGTGGCCTCCGCCGCCCCGGCGTCGTCCCGGCTGCGCCCCGGGCCGAGCAGCGAGGCGCTGCCGCCTCAGCCCGCCTGATTGGGCGGCGCGCCGCCCACCAGACTCTGGTTGGTGACGACTTTGCCCGTCTTCTTCAGCGCCTCGAGGTAGGAGGTGCGCAGAAGGTTCTGCTTGGCCCGCATGGCGTCGGCGCGCACGCTGTCCTTCTTCAGGGCGAAGGCGCTCGGGGTGGCCCGCTCGCGCGCCGTCACCTCGGCCACCACGAAGCCCTCCCCGGCGGGAAAGACGACGGGCAGCGGGCCCACCGCCTCGGCCGCGGCGGCCGCGGCGAGCAGCTCCGGGGCCGGCCCCACCTGGGGGACGAAAGCCCGCGACACGCTGAAACTGCCGGTGTCCACCGCCTCGGGCTTCTTGGCCTGCTCGAAGCTGGCCTCGCTCTCCTTCTTCGCCGGGTGCAGCGCGGTGAGGGACTTGCCGGACTGGACGGCGGCCAGCGTCTTCTTCGCCTCGGCCTCGGCCAGGGCCCGGGCGCGCTCGCGCTTGAGGAGGAGGGTGGCAATCTCGTCGGCCACCTCGGCCAGCGGCTTGGACACCGCCGGCTGCTTCTCCTCCACCAGGATGAGGTGCCAGCCGAAGGGCGTCCGGACCGGTTCCGACACCTCCCCCACCTTCAGGTTGAAGGCGGCCTGGGAGAACTCCGGGACAAAGGCCCCGCGCTCAGCCCAGCCGAGGTCCCCGCCGCCTGCCTTGCTGCTGGCGTCGTCGGAGGAGGCCCGGGCCACGTCGGCGAAGCTTTTGCCGCCGACAATGTCCCGCCGGTAAGCGTCGGCCCGCGCCCTGGCCTCCGCCACGGCGCTGGCCGGGGCGTTTTTCGGCACCTGCACCAGAAGGTGGCGGGCGTGCACCTTCTCGCCGGTGCGGTAGGCGGTCGGGTTTTCCGTGTAGTAGGCCTGCACGGCCGGGGCGTGCGCGGCCCCGTACGCGGCGACCTCCGCCGGGGTGGGCGCCTTCAGCTGGGGGGCAAACATGCTGGGCAGAAAGCGCACCACCGTCAGCGTCACGGTGTCCCCGTCCTTGAGGAAGCGGGCGTACACCTCGTCGTCACTCACCACGGCGGTGGACTCCACCATTTCCAACATGCGCACCGCGGCCAGGCGCCGGCGCAGCTCGGCCTCGAAGTCGGCCGAGGACTTGCCGTAATAGTCGTGGAGCACCTGCTCGTAGCGCTCGAAGTCGAAAGTGCCGTCCTTCTGGAAATCCTTGTTCTTATGGAGGATTTCCAAGAGTTCGTCATCGGAGATGCCCACCCCGGAGGCCTCGGCCGCCTGGCCCAGCAACTCGAAGCTCACCATCTCGTCCAGCGTCCCGGCGGCCACCTGCTGCAGGAAGGCTTCTGGCAGCTCCCCCTGGCTTCGGTAGGCTTGCAGCCGCAGCGCGTAGGCGCGCTGGAAGTCGCGCAGGGGGATTTCCTTTCCATTCACCAGGGCCGCCGCCGTGCTGACGTTGGGGGTGAGGGGGGCGTCACAACCGCGGCTGCCGGGGCCGAACTGCAGGACGAAAACCACGGCGATGGCGAGCACGAAGAGAAAACTGAACAGTCGTCGGGGTTCGAAGGCGCTCATGGAAGGGGTTGACCGCATAGGCAACCCGGGGGGAAAGTGCAAGGGATTGAGCAGTCTTAGAAGGACACTTCCCGAACGTGCTGGCCCTGCTCAAGCGCCATCTCGAGCCTTTGCTCGTGATGGTGCTGTTGGCATACCCCCTCATCAGCCTCCTCGGCTCCGGCCGCAGGGTGCGTGAGCCCAATGTCGTCGACCGAGCGTTGCTCGGCGTGACGGCCCCGCTTCAGCGGGGACTGGTGGCCGTCATCGACGGGGTGGGCTCGGCCTGGGAACGCTACGTCTCGCTGCGCCGGGTGGAGCGCGAGAACCAGGCCATGCGGGAGGAGATTTCCGGGCTGCGCAAGGCGGTGAGCGGGATGCAGGAGGCGCGCAGCGAGAACGAGCGGCTGCGGCGTCTATTGAATTACACCGGGACGGAGGCCGGGCCGGTTGTCGCGGCGCGGGTGGTGGGCATCAACCCCGACGCCAACCGCCTCACCGTGCGCATCGACCGGGGGGAGGCCGACGGGCTTGCCCGCAACATGCCGGTGGTGACGCCGGAGGGCGTGGTGGGGCAGGTGCTCCGCGCCACCAGCGGCTCGGCCGACGTGCTGCTGCTGGCTGACCCCAACTCCCGCCTGGGCGTGCGCGTCCAAAGGACGCGCGCGCGGGCCGGGGCCGCCGGCACCGGGGATGAGCGGTTGCTGCGCCTGGACTACCTGGCGCGGGCGGAGGACCTGGAGGAGGGCGACGCCGTGGTGACGTCCGGCACCGACGGCGTGTACCCACCCGGGTTGATGGTGGGGCGCGCCACCCAGGTGCAGCGCCAGGGCGCCGGCATGTTTCTCGGGGCCAACCTGCTTCCGGCCGTGGACTTCTCCCGGCTCGAGGAGGTGCTGGTCCTCACCGCGCCCAAGGTGGCGACGGGGCTGGTCCCCCGCGGCGCGAGCGTCCCGGCGCGCGTCGAGGAGCGCCGGCCATGATGGGGGTGCGCCTGCTCTTCGCCGCAGCGCTGGCACTGGTGCTGCTGGCCGTCGAGTCGGTGGTGGTGAAGTACCTCGGTCTGACGGTGGCGCGCATCGACGTCACCGTGGCCATCGTCGCCTTCCTGTCGCTGCGGGCCGGCCTGCTGGAAGGGGCGAGCGGCGCCTTCGCGGTGGGCTACCTGTTGGACATGATGAGTGGCCGACCCACCGGGCTGTACACCTTCCTCGCCGTCCTCACCTTCCTGTTGGGTCGCGTGGCGCGGTCTCTGGTCGAGGTGCGCGGGCCGGGCGGCTTCGCCCTCTTCGCCATGGGCGCTGACGCGGTGCACGGACTGCTCGCCCTGCTGGTCAGCTGGCTCACCAGCCAGACGTGGGGCGTGGCCGCGCTCTCTCCGGCCGGGCTGCCCCTGGAGGTGCTGCTGACCGGCGCCGCCGCTTTCTGCCTGTACCCGCTTCTGCAGCGCTTCGGGCCGGTGGCCGAGCGGGCGGAGCCCGGGTTGCTCGGGTTGCCCCGATGACACTGGGGCGCTCTAGCACTGGACGGGACTTGAAGCGCCGCGCCCTGTGGCTGGGGCTGGCCATGCTGTCGGGCCTGCTGCTGCTCACGGTGCGGCTGTACCGGCTGCAGGTCATCCAGGGCGACGAATACGCGGCCAAGTCCGTCGCCAACTTCGTGAAGGAGATTCGCATCCGCGCCGACCGGGGAAACATCAAGGACCGGCGCGGCGAGGTGCTGGTGGACAGCCGGCCGTCCTTCGACGTCTTCCTCACCCCGGCCTTCTGCGAGCACTGCAGCGAGGAGGTGCTGCCGCGGCTGGCCGGCTGGCTCGGCTGGGATGACGCCAACCGGACCCGGGTGGAGGCGCTGCTGCAGGCGGCGAGGAAGAGCGCCCCGTTCCAGAGCGTCCCGGTACAGCTCGACCTCACCCGCGATGAATTGGACACCCTGGCCGCGCACAAGACGGAGCTGCCCGGCGTGGACTGGCCGGCCGTGCCGCACCGGCACTACCGGGCCGGCTCCGTGCTCAGCCACGTCGTCGGCTACATGAACGAGATTTCCCAGGAGGAGTTGGACCGGGCCCCGGCCGGGAGCGGCTACGCCCTGGGCGACTTCGTCGGCCGCCGCGGGGTGGAGCGCTACTTTGAGCGGGAGCTGCGGGGCACCGACGGCACGCGCCAGGAGGTGGTGAATGCGCGGGGGGAAACCATCCAGGAGCTGAGCGACTTATTGGTGGGCCGCACGCCGGTGCAGCCGCGGCCCGGTGACACCGTGGTGCTGTCCCTGGACATGCGTCTTCAGGCCGAGGCGGAGCGCGCCTTCCCCGGCGTGGCCGGCGCGGTGGTGGTGATGGACGCGCGCACCGGCTTCATCCTGGCGGTGGTGTCCCGCCCGGGCTTCGACCCGAACCTGCTGACGGGCCGGGTGACGGCGGCGCAGATGGCGGAGCTGGCCCGAGACCCGCTGCAGCCGATGATTTTCCGGCCCACCCAGCAGCACTACAGCCCCGGGTCCACCTTCAAGGTGGTGACCGCGCTGGCCGCCCTGCACCAGCACGTCCTGACGGCCTCTAGCACCTGGGCGTGCGCGGGCGGCTACAGCCTCGGCGCGCGGCGCTGGCGCTGCATGGGCGAGCACGGCTTCATGGACTTCCACAACGCGCTCCAGCACTCGTGCGACAGCTTCTTCTACCACCTGGGCGACATGCTGGGGCTCGACCCCATCGCCGAGATGGGACGCTCGCTCGGCCTGGGCGCGCCCACCGGCGTGGGGGTGGTGGCGGAGGTGCCCGGCATCATGCCGGACAGCGCCTACCACGACCGGGTCACGCCGGGCGGCTACACCAAGGGCCTCGCCCTCAACAGCGCCATCGGCCAGGGAGACGTCAACGTCACCCCGCTGCAGCTGGCCGTCCTGTACGCCGCGGTGGCCAACGGCGGCCAGGTCTTCCGTCCCCAGCTGGTGCGGCGCATCGAGAGCCCGGACGGCAAGACGCTGCGGGAATTCCAGCCCGAGGTGGTGCGGGACGTGCCCCTGGAACCTGAGCACCAGCACCTGGTGCTGGACGCACTGGCCGCGGTGGTGAACGAGCCGGGGGGCACCGCCTACCGCTCGCGCCTGGCCGACATTCGCTTCGCTGGCAAGACGGGCACCGCGCAGGTGGCGACGCTGGGAAAGGTGCGGCTGAAGGAAATGGCGATGGGCTTCCTGCAGCGCGACCACGCCTGGTTCGCGGCCATCGCTCCGGTGGAGGAACCAGAGCTGGTGGTGGTCGTCCTCAATGAGCATGGCGGCCACGGCGCCTCGGACGCGGCCCCCACCGCGGCAGCCATCATCGAAAAATTCTTCGAGCTCAAGCGCGCCGACGCCAATGCCAGCATCGCCGCCTCCACCTCGCTCCCCGCGGTGCCGCTGCCGGCGCGTCCGCCGGTGGAGTTGAAGCCGGCCCGTCCCGCGGCCCCGGTGGCCGACCCCGAGGAGACGCGCACGGCCGGGCAGGTGCGGCCGCTGGCCCGCGTCACGCCGGCCGGGGGGAGCCCCTAGGCCCCATGCTGCTTCGCATCGAGCGGCGGATGGTGCCGCATGTGCCGTGGGGGCTGGTGGCGGTGACGCTGGCCATTGCCGTGCTCGGCATCTGGAACCTCGCCTCCGCCTCGCGGCCGCCCCACAGCCCGCTCTGGACGCGGCAGAGCATCAACCTGGCGGTCGGCCTTCTGGCGGCCCTCGGCGTGTGCCTGGTCGACTACCGCTTCCTGCAGCGGATGGCCTGGCCCTTCTACGGCTTCAACGTCGCCCTGCTGCTGCTGCTGCGCGTCGTCGGGCACCGCGCCAAGGGCGCGGCCAGCTGGCTGGCGCTGGGCCCGCTGCGCATGGAACCGGCCGAGTTCATGAAGGTGGCGTTGATTGTCGTCCTGGCCAAGCTCTTCCATGACCAGCAGAAGCAGGCCGACGAGTCGCTCGGGCTGAGGGACATCTGGAAGCCGGCCCTGCTCGCGTTGGCGTCCGCGGCCCTCGTCCTCCCCGACCTCGGCAACGCCATGATGATTCTGCTCACCGCCACCACCGTGCTGCTGTTTGCTCGGCTGCGCCGCGAGCTGCTGGTGACCGGCCTGGTGGTGGTGCTGGCGCTATCGGCCGTCATTTGGAACGACTACGTGCGCGACCCCTCCGATGGCCATCGCACCCTCATCCGCAATGTCCTCAAGCGCCACCAGAGCGCGCGTATCGCCGGCTGGCTGTCGCCCGACAGCGACTTGCGCGGAAGTGGCTACCACGCGGCGCAGTCGAAGATTGCCGTGGGCTCGGGAGGCTTTCTGGGGAAGGGCTGGATGCAGGGGACCCAGACCGGCCTCTTCTTTCTACCCGAGCAGCACACCGACTTCATCTTCTCGGTGTGGGCCGAGGAGCACGGCTTCCTGGCCTGCCTTCTGCTCCTCGTCCTCTACGGCCTCATCTTCTCCTTCGCCCTCAGCGTCTCCTTCCAGGCACGGGACCGCTTCGGGGCGTTTCTCGCCGCCGGCGTGACTGCCATGCTGTTCTGGCAGGTCTTCGAGAACATCGGCATGGTGGTGGGGCTGCTCCCGGTGACCGGGATTACGCTTCCCCTCATGTCCTACGGCGGCTCCTCCATGGTGAGCGTGCTGCTCTCGCTCGGCCTGGTGGCCAACGTGTCCATGCGGCGCCACCTCTTCTGACCCCGGGGCGTGGCCCGGCTAGAGGAGGGTCCCGCGGAAGACCAGCTTGGCGATGTTGAAGTAAATAATCAGCCCGCTCACGTCGACCAGCGTGGCGACGAAGGGGGCGGAGGCCTTGGCCGGGTCGAAGCCCAGCCGGCGCAACAGGAACGGGAGCATCGACCCAACCAGGTTCCCGTACAGCACCACCCCCACCAGGGCGAGTGCCACCACCGTCGCCACCAGCAGGAAGTGCTCGCCATACTGGTGGAAGACTTTGGCCCAGACGAGGATGCGCAGAAAGCCGATGCTGCCGAGCAGGACGCCCAGGGTGAGACCCGAGGCCAGCTCGCGACTGGCCACGCGCCACCAGTCCCGCAGGCGCACTTCCCTCAGCGCCAGCGAGCGGATGAGGATGGAGGTGGCCTGGGAGCCGGAGTTGCCCCCGCTGGAGATGATGAGGGGCAGAAACAAGGAGAGCACCACCGCCTTGGCCAGCTCGTCCTCGAAGGCCGTCATGGCCGTGGCGGTCAGCATCTCGCCGAGGAAGAGGACCGACAGCCACCCGCCGCGCTTTTTGCACATGCTGACGAAGCCCACGTCGAAGTAGGGCGCATCCAGGGCCTCGACGCCGCCCAGCCCCTGGATGTCCTGGGTGGCCTTGGCCTCGGCGACGTCCAGGACGTCGTCGACGGTGATGATGCCGAGCAGCACCCCCTGGCTGTCGGTCACCGGCAGCGCCACCAAGTCATACTTCTCGAACATCGCCACCACGTCGCTGCGGTCGTCGGTGGCCCGGATGCTCACCAGCTGGCCGTCGTTGAGGTCCGCCAGCGGGGTGCGCGGCTGCGCCTTCACCAGCGCCACCAGGCGGATGTCGTCGAGCAGCACCCCCTTCTCGTCGGTGACGTAGATGACGTCGAGCGTCTCGAGGCCCTGCCCGTGCTCGCGGACGTAGTGCAGGGCCTCCTCGGCGGTGGCGGTGGGCCGCAGCGCCAGGTAGCGCGGCGTCATGTACCGGCCGGCCTTCCCCTCCGGGTAGCCGAGCAACTGGCGGGCCTGGGCCAGCTGGTCGGGCTTGAGGGTGGCCAGCGCGCGCTTCGTCACCTCGGCCGGCAATTCCTCGAAGAGACGGGTCCGGTCGTCCGGCGCCATCTCGTTGAGGAGACCCACCAGCTGCTCCTTCCCCAGCGTCTGCACCACCTCCGTCTGCTGGTCCAGGGGCAGGTACTCGAAGACGGTGGTGGCCACATCCCGGGGCAGGACCCGGAACAGCACGCCGCTCTCGTCGCCGGGAAGGTCCTCGATGACTTCTGCGATGTCCGGCGGTGACATCTCCGAGAAAGCCGCTCGCAAGGCGTCGTAGTCTCGGGACTGCAGGAGCTCTTCGAATTCCGGCTTGAGCAGGTTGCCCAGCATGTGCGGTCTCCCCGTGGCCGACATGGTGTATGAAGTCCGGGGCGAGCGCCTACGTCTTTTTGGCGACGTTTCCTGGAGGGGGCATGGCGAAGACGACCACCACCACGCGGTCCGCAGCGGCCCCGGCGAGCAGTCCATCCGCTGGGAGAGTGCTCCGCTCCGAAGCCCCACCCGCCAGCTTGCCGGGGGGCATCCTGCTCGACACCTCCGCGCCGGGCCCCGAGCACCGCTCCTTCCCGCGGGCCCGCCTGCGCGTGCCGTTCCGGGTGTGGATTGGCGAGGGTCAGGACCGTCGCTTCAGCGCCACCCTAGGCTCGGAAAACCTCAGCGTCAGCGGCGCCTTCATGGAGTCCACCTTCTTCCTCCCGGTGGGGACGGAGTTGATGGTGCGCTTCGAGCTGGACCCCAAGGGAGCGCCGGTGGAGGCGCGGGCCGAGGTGCTGCGGCAGGAGCGCACCGACGACCGCACCGGACGCACCGGCATGGGCCTGCGCTTCCTCGAGTTCTTCAAACAGACGGAAGTCACCCTGGCCCGCCTCTTCCTTGGCGAGCAGCTGCGCCGCTTCGCCGAGGGCTACCTGCAGACGGCCCGTACCCGCGCCATCGAGTCCGAGCTGGACCGCGTGGTGGACGCCCTGGCCGCCTGGGAATTGTTGAAGGTGACAGCGCCCGCCGACCCCTGGCGCATTGGCGAGACGCTGGTGCCCCCGAAGCGGTGAGGGACTACAGCGCCCGCTTGAAGGTCTCTTCCAGCTTGGCCTTCGGCACCGCGCCGACTATCTGGTCGATGACTTTTCCGCCCTTGAAGAGAAGCAGGGTGGGGATGCTGCGAATGCCGTAGGCCTCTGCCGTCTGCCGCTCGTCGTCGATGTTCAGCTTCGCCACCTTCACCTTGCCCTTGTACTGGGTGGCCAGCGCGTCGAGGGTCGGGGCAATGGCCTTGCAGGGACCGCACCAGGTGGCCCAGAAGTCCACCAGCACCGGCTCCGGCGACTCGAGCACCTGCTTGGCGAACTCGGCGTCCGAGGTGTGAAACACGTCTTCTCCTGCCATTTGCGTCCAGCTCCTTTTCCCTAAAGACAACCAACTGTAGGTTGGCCAGCCGTCACGGACAGCCACTACCTCCCTAGCCTGGCCTGACGCAATGTTAGACGCGCAAAGGGGGCTCTGGGTTTCGCCCCGGCTGCAGCGCGGTCGAGGCGAATGAAGTCGGGGACTTGCTGAGGGCGGTGTTAGAGTCATGCCCTCGATGAAACTTTTTCTCTCCCAGGCCACCCTCGAGGAGTGGGCGCTGGCAGACAAGGCGGACGTGCAGGAGCACCACCTTGTCGTGCATGGCGAGGCGGGCCGGCTTCCGGTGGACGACGCGGTGCACGTCGCCCGGCTGGTGTCCGGGGCCGACGAGCAGAAGCTGCTGCACAAGGTGAAGACCATCTCACAGCTCGACGCTCTCTCGGCCGAGCAGCTGGCGGACTCGGTGCTGGTGGGCGAGAGCGCCTATGACGTCGAGCGCGGGTACCTGGTCCAGCTGCCCGACGCAGAATTTGCGGCCGCGCTCAAGCCGGAGAAGGAAGCAGACCTCTTGGCGCAATTCCTGCTGGACAAGCTCTAGCCCTCCCCGCCCGTGCCCCTCTCTCGCCTCTGCTTCGTCCTCGCCTTTCACGCCTATGGCTTCGGCGCCATTGCGTACGTCACCTTGCTGTCTGGCCGGCGGAAGGGCTTGGTCTGGACAGCCCGGGTTCTCACCGGGGTGGGCTGGCTGCTGCAAGGGACAGGGCTTGCCCTGTTGCTGTCGGGCCAGGGGTGGCGCCCGCACGGCTTCGCCGAGGCCCTCAGCATCCTCGCCTTCCTCCTGGTGGCGCTGCTGCTCACCATTGAGTTGCGCACCCAGGTGCCCGTGCTGGGCGCCTTTCTCGCGCCAGCGGCGGTGGCGGTGTGGCTGCCGGCGCTGTGGCTTCCCGCCGGCGGGGTGCCCTCCAGCGTGGGGCCCTGGAAGCCGATGCTGTTGTTTCACATCGGCGTCGCCCTGGCCGGACTGGCCGTCTTCGGCGTGGCCACGGCGGTGGCGGTGGCCTTCCTCCTCCTCGAGCGGCAGGTGAAGGGCAAGCATTTCGGCGTGCTGTATGAACGGATTCCATCTCTCGAATTCCTGGACGGCCTCAACCGGGCCCTGGTGACGTGGGGCTTCGTCGCCCTGTCACTGACGCTGGTGACGGGGCTGTGGGTGGCCTGGCGAAGCGAGGGCGCGCGCAGCCTCCAGGCGGTGGAGCTCACCACCGCGGTGGCCTGGCTGGTGTTCGCCGGGCTGCTGCAGGCCCGGGTGCTGGCCGGCTGGCGCGGTCGCCGGGTGGCCTGGTTGACCATGGCCGGCTTCGGGCTGCTGGTGCTGTCCTTCGTCGGCACCTATGGGCCAGGGGGCGGACGATGAGCTCCGTGCTGGTCTGCCTCGGCATCTCGCACAAGACGGCCCCGGTGGCCCTGCGCGAGCGGCTGGCCCTCAGCGTCGAGCGCCAGTCGGCTGTCCTCGAGCGGGTGGGTGCCTCGCCGGCCGAGGCCCTCTTCGTCTCCACCTGCAATCGGGTCGAGCTGTACGCCTTCGGGACGGGCGAGAGCCTGGAGGAGACCCTGCGGGCGGAGTTGACGGGACTGGGGGGCGAGGAGGCGCTCAGCCACGCCTACTTGCACCGGGGCGAGAAGGCGGTGCTTCACCTCTTCCGCGTCGCGGCGAGCCTCGACTCGATGGTGGTGGGGGAGCCGCAAATTCTTGGCCAAGTGAAGGACGCCTTCGAATTGGCCCAGCGCGTGGGGGCGGCGCGCGGGGAGCTGGCGCGGGTGTGCGGTGCGGCCTTCGCCGCCGCCAAGCGCGTCCGCACCGAGACGGACGTCGGCCGGGCGGCCACTTCCATGGCCGCGGCGGCGGTCCAGCTGGCGAGCAAGATTTTTGGCGGCCTCCACGGCAAGACGGTGCTGCTGGTGGGGGCGGGGGAAATGTCGGAACTGGCCGGCCGGCACCTAGCCTCGGCCGGCGCGCGCCGCCTCCTGGTCACCAACCGGACCCAGGAGCGGGCCGAAGCGCTGGCCCAGGCCCTGGGCGGCGAGGCGGTGCCCTTCCACCCGCTCGAGCAGGCGCTCCGCCCGGCCGACGTGGTGGTGTGCACGACGGCCTCGCCAACTCCCATCATCACGCGCGAGATGGTGGCCGGCACCCTGCGGGCCCGTCGCCACCGTCCGCTCTTCCTGGTGGACTTGGCCGTGCCGCGAGACGTCGAGCCGGAGGTGAATAGCCTGGACAACGTCTACGCCTACGACGTCGACGACATCCAGAAGGTGGTGGCGGAGAACACCGCGCTGCGGGCCGACGCCGCGGCGCGGGCCGAGACGCTGGTGGCGGAGGACTTGGCCCGCTTCCTGCGCGAGCGGGCGCTGCGCGAGGGCGTCCCGGTGCTGGCCCAGCTGCGCGCCCGGGCAGAGGCCATCCGCCGGGCGGAGCTGGAGCGGGCCCTGGCCAACCTTCCCACGCCCCTCACCGAGGCCCAGGCGGCGGTGGTGACGGCGATGACGTCGGCCATCGTCAACAAGGTGCTGCACCAGCCCACCGTCAAGCTGCGCGGCGTCAGGCCCGGCGAGGCGCTCAACCCCCTGGCGGAAGCGGTGGCGGAGCTCTTCGGGCTGGACTCGGCCTCGCGCCACACCGGCAGCGGCGAGTCGTGAGCCGGCTGCGCATCGCGACGCGGAAAAGTCCGCTGGCCCGCTGGCAGGCCCACCACGTGGCCAGCCTCTGGCGCAGCCGCTTTCCCGACGCCGAGGTGTCGCTGGTGGAGATGACGACGGCCGGCGACACCTTCCTCGAGGCCCCGCTGCAGGCGGTGGGGGGCAAGGGCCTCTTCATCAAGGAATTGGAGCAGGCGCTGCTGCAGGAGCGGGCGGACCTCGCCGTCCACAGCCTGAAGGACGTCACCTCGGCCTTTCCGCCGGGGCTGGGTTTGGTGGCGGTCCCCGAACGGGAGGACCCCCGGGATGCGTGGGTGTCCCCCCGGGGGGTGAAGCTGCTGCAGCTTCCCAAGGGCGCGCGGGTGGGCACCTCCTCGCTGCGGCGGGCGTGCCTGCTGAAGGCGGCGCGGCCGGACCTGGAGGTGGTGGGCCTGCGCGGCAACGTCCAGACGCGCCTGCGCAAAGTGGAGGAGCTGCAGCTGGCCGGGACGGTGCTCGCCCTAGCCGGGCTGCTGCGCCTGGGCCTCGACGGCTATGTGACCGAAGTGCTGCCGGCCGAAGTCAGCCTTCCGGCGGTGGGGCAGGGCGCGCTGGCGCTGGAGGCCCGGGAGGCAGATGCCGACACCTGGCAGCGGGCCCGGTCTCTGGAACACCCCGCCACCCGCATTGCCATCGACGCCGAGCGGGCCTTCCTGGCCCGGCTGGAGGGGGGCTGCAGCGTGCCGCTGGGCGGCCACGCCGTGCTGGAGGGGCAGCAGCTGTGGCTGCGCGGCTTCGTCGGGGCTCCGGATGGGACGGAAGTGCTTCGGGGCGAGCGCCGGGGGCCCGCCGCCCAGGCGGCAGAGCTGGGGCGGGCCCTGGCCGAGGAGCTACTGGGGCGTGGGGCGGACCGCCTGCTGGCGGCGCTGGAGGCCCGGGCGCGGTGAGTGGGCCGCGTCTGCAGGGGCTCCGCATCCTCGTCACCCGGCCCCGGCAGCGAAGCGAGGAGTTGTGCTTCCTGTTGGAGGAGGAGGGCGCCGAGGTGGTGGCCCTCCCCATGCTGGAACTGGAACCGCCCTCCGACGCGCGGCCGCTGCGCGCCGCGGCCGAGACGCTGGGGCGCTTCAGCTGGGTGGCCTTTGCCTCTCCGGCCGCCGTGGAGGCCCTCAGCGAGGCGGCGCGCGTGGCCGGGACGACCGCCGCCCTGCGGCGCCTCAAGGTGGCGGTGGTGGGCCCCGGCACGGCGCGCGCCGCGCAGGCAGCCGGCCTTCCGGTGCACTTCACCCCGGAGGGGACGACGGGCGCCGCCCTGGGCCGGGAGCTGGCCAGCCGGCTTCTACCTGCCGATGAGGTGCTGCTGCCGGCGGCCGAGGAGGGACGGCCGGAACTGGAGGCGGCCCTGGTGGAGGCGGCCGTGGCCAGGCGAGCGGCACAGCCACGGCGACCCGGGGAGGAGGTGGCCCTCGGCCGCGTCCCCGGCGTGACGCGGGTGGCGGCCTACCGCAGCACCCGCCTCCCGGTGTCGGAGTCGGTGTGGGGAGACCTGCGTGCGCATCCCCCGGCGGCGGTGCTGTTTGCCTCCCCCCGGACGGCGGAGGCCTTCCTGGAGGCGGGTGGCCGTCCGGTGCTGGCCCAGGCGCACCTGGTGGCCATCGGCCCTACCACGGCCGCCGCGCTGCTGGCGCTGGGCTTACAGAAGGCCCACGTTGCCGAGCGGCCGAGCGCGGCCGGCCTCGTGGAAGCGGCGGTGCGCGCCATTCGCGGGTAGACTGCCGGGCTGCCCGTGTCACTGCCCGCGCTTCAGCTGCAACGTTCCGGTTCGGACTTCAACCTCGCCCTGGTGCTGCAGATTCTCGTCGCGCGCCAGCTGCTGACGCCTTCGCAGGCCCAGGACGTGGCCGCCAAGGAGGCGGCGGCGAAGGTGCGCGTGCTGAAGCAGGTGGGCGCCCAGAAGGACGAGGCGCGCTACTCGGTGTCCCCCGTCGAGTTGGTGGCGGTGTTCCAGGTGCCACTCGGGAACGGCCGGCTGCTCGACCAGGACCGCATCAGCGAGGCGGTGGCCGAGGCACTCGGCATCCCCTACCGAAAAATCGACCCCCTCAAGCTGGACATGGCCCTGGCCACCCGCACCGTCTCGCGGCCCTACGCGCAGAAGCACGTCATTCTGCCGCTGGACCGGACGCCGGAAGGGACGCTGGTGGTGGCCACCGCCAATCCCTTCGACCGGGAGACGGTGGAAAGCCTGACCCGGCTGGCCGGGGTCCCGGTGATGCCGGTGCTTTCTGCCAAGTCGGACATCCTCCGCTGCATTGCGGACATCTACGGCTTCAAGCGCACCCTGGCGCAGGCGGCGAGCGACTTCTCCACCACCGGTGCGCCCCAGCTGCACAACTTCGAGCAGCTGGTGTCGCTGTCCACCGGGCGCGAGCTGGATGCCTCGGACAAGCCCATCGTCCAGGCGGTGGACTACCTGTTGCGCTACGCCTTCGACAACCGCGCCTCGGACATCCACATCGAGCCCAAGCGCGATAGTTCCATGGTGCGCATCCGCATCGATGGGGTGCTGCACACCGTCTACACGCTGCCGGCGGCGGTGCATGCGCCCATCGTTTCGCGAACCAAGATGATTTCCCGCATGGACATCTCCGAGAAGCGCCGGCCGCAGGACGGGCGCATCAAGACGGAGCGCGACGGTCGCGAGGTCGAGCTGCGCGTCAGCACGCTGCCGACCGCCTTCGGCGAGAAGGTGGTCATCCGGATTTTCGACCCGGAGACGCTGGTGCAGGACATCGCCCAGCTCGGCTTCGAGGAGGACGAGAAGGGCGTCTTCGAGTCGTGGATTGACCAGCCCCACGGCCTCATCCTCGTCACCGGACCCACCGGCAGCGGGAAGACCACCACCCTCTACACCGCGCTCAAGGCGGTGGCCGGCCCCGACGTCAATGTCACCACCATCGAGGACCCCATCGAGATGGTGTGGGAGGGTTTCAACCAGGTCCAGGTCCAGCCCAAGCTCGACCTCGACTTCGCCAATGCCCTCAGGCACATCCTCCGCCAGGACCCGGACGTCATCATGGTGGGCGAAATTCGCGACCCGGAGACGGCGGAAAATGCCATCCAGTCCGCGCTCACCGGCCACCTGGTGCTGTCCACCCTGCATACCAACGACTCGGTGGGGGCGGTGACGCGGATGAAGGACCTCGGCGTGCCCCCCTTCCTGCTCGGCAGCTGCTTGATTGGCGTCATGGCCCAGCGGCTGCTGCGCCGGGTCTGTAGCCGCTGCGCCCAGGAGGCCGAGCTCGCGCCGGACCAGCTGGTGGCCCTCGGGGCGCCGCTGCCCTTGCTTCCCGGAGGGCTGCAGCTGCGACTGGGCGCAGGCTGTGTACATTGCCGCGCCACCGGGTACTACGGACGGACGGGCGTCTTCGAGATTCTGCCGGTGAATGGCACCATCCGCGACGCCATCGCCCACGAGGCGGCGGAGGCGCAACTGGTGGAGTTGGCCCGCGCCGCCGGGATGCGGACGCTGCGCGAGGCGGCGGTGCGCAAGCTGGCCCAAGGCCAGACCAGCTTTGCCGAGGTGGTGCGCATGACGTCCGCCCCCTAGGCGCTGGACGAGGGAGGCTCTCCTGCTGCCCCCCAACGAAGAGGTGGTGGACATCGAGGTGGTGGAGGACCTCAGCGCCCAAGCGCGGCTGAACGAGGGCTTCCTGCACCTGCGGCGTCTGCGCTGCCGGAACCGCCGGGCGGACGGCTCGGTGTCCCGCACCTACACCGTCGACGTGGTGGACCGGCCGGTGCCCGACGCGGTGGCCGTGCTGCTGTGGCGAAAGGGCCCCCAGGGCGTGGAGGTCCTCACCCGGCGCACGCTGCGGCCGGCGGCGTACTTCCGGCGCCAGCTGCCGCTGCCCGTCCCGGACCCGGAGACCTACCTCACCGTGGAGGAGCTGGTGGCCGGCGTGCTGGAGCCCGAGGACAAGGGGCGGGCCGGGGTGCAAGCGCGGGCCGCGGCGGAGGTGGAAGAGGAGGCCGGCTACTCGGTACGCCCCGAGGCGGTGGAACTTCTCGGCCCGGCCTTCTTCATGCTGCCCGGCATCATCTCCGAGAAGATTCATCCCACCGCCGTCGATGTCACCGGGCAGAAGGCCGGGCGCCCGGTGGGAGACGGCTCGCCGCTGGAAGAAGGGGCCACGCTGCGCTGGTGGCCGGTGGCGGCATTGCTGGCCGCCTGCCGGCGGGGCGAGGTGGCCGACGCCAAGACGGAGTTGTGCGTCCTGCGCTTTCTGGAGGCGCACCCCTCGGCGGCCTGACTTCCCCGGGGGGTGGGGCCCCAGCCACGGCCGGACGTGGGCGGGTGTACCGTTCCCCCCCCGGGGCGAGGCACTTGACGCGGGCGCCGGCCCGGGCGGCCCTGTTAGTTTCGTCTGCCCGTGGCGGCGCACTTTGAAGTCCACCCCAGCTGGCGGCAGGTGCTAGGCCACGTCCTGGCCGAGGCCGCGCGGCTCCAGGCCGATGCGGTGGTGGCCTTTGACTTGGACTCGACGCTGCTCGACAACCGCCCCAGGCAGGCGGCCCTCGTCCACCGCTTCGTCCGGGCGTACGGCCTGTCCCCGCTGCTGGCGGACTTCGACGCCCGGCACCTGCACACCGGCTTCGACATGCGCGAGGCCCTGGCGCGGCAGGGGCTTTCGCCCGAGGCCGTGGACAGCTTCCTCCAGGACTTCCGCCCCTACTGGCGGGCGCACTTCTTCACCAGCGAGGCGTGCCAGCTGGACGTGCCCGTGCGCGGAGCGCCGGAATACGTGCGGCGCACCCGGGCCGCCGGCGCGCAGCTGGCGTACGTGACGGCCAGGCCCGAGGAAATGCGGCCCGGCACGCTGGACGTCCTGGGGCGCCACGGCTTTCCGCTTCCCGGGCCCGGCGTGCAGCTGTGGATGCGGGAGGATGAGGAAAGCACCGACGAGGAATTCAAGCGGGGCACGCACCCCCGCCTCGCCCGGTGGGGCAGGGTGGTGGCTGCCTTCGACAATGAGCCGGGACACGCCAATGACTACCGCGCCGCCTTCCCCGGGGCGACGGTGGTGCTCCTCACCACCGGACACTCCGGACGCGTCAGCGCGCTGGCCCCAGGGGTCATCCCCGTCCCCCACTTCGCGCTGGACACAGGCCAGGAGTGACGTCCCCCGCGTGGCGACGGGCCGTCCGCCCCGGCCAGGCCCTTTCTCCGTCCCCCTGGCGAAGATGGGTATGCAAGAATAAGGGTGGGAGGCAGCACGTGCTTCCGGATTGGCCCGCGTCGGGGTCGGTGGACATGGGACAGCGCGGGAATGGCGGACATGTACGAGGAGAGTCGAGAGACGAACGCGCGGCTACCGCCGGCTGCTGACGCGGAAGCCGGCGCTCCGGAGGGCCAGACAGCCCCGGCGTCCGTCCCCCCCGCGCCCGCCCCCATCGTCCTACACACCTTCGGCCGACGGCCCGGGGGCCCGGCCTACGGCTGGTCGAGCGTCTTCTCCATCGTCCTGCACGTGACCCTCATCGGGCTGACGCTGTGGCTAAGCCGCGCCGTGGCCATCTCGCGCGAGGAGGGGGTGTCCGTCGTCCTCCGCCGCCCCACGCCGCGTTCCCCACCGCCGCCCATGGCCGACAGCCAGGCCCCGAGAAAAGGCGGGCGCGGCATTACACTGCCGAAGGCGGTGGCGCGCGACATACAGCCGGACATGGAACTCACCTTTGCCGCGTCCCCCGAGCCGCAAACCCCGGGAGCCACCGGCAAGTGGCTGGGCGGCGTGGGCACGGGCTATGCGCTTGGGCCCGGCTGGTCGACTGGCGTCGAGGGAGGGGCCATCCGCCGGCATTCGCTGGCCCGGGGGCCCCAGGAAGAGGATTCCGGCTGGGACTGCGGCTTTCCGGCCGGGGGCCCCACCCACAACGTGGTGGTGCGCATCCGGGTGCACGTCTCGGCGGCGGGCAAGCCCACCCACGTCACCATCCTCCGGCCCGGCCCAGCCCGTCTTCAACGAGTCAGCCCGGGAGTGCGCGGTGCGGCAGCGCTTCCGGCCCGCGCTGGACATGGACGGCAACCCCACCGAGGGGGACCGCGAGCTGGGAATCCTTTTCTTCTACCCCGGTGCGCCCCCCGACGCGGTGAAGGAAGAGGCGACCCCACCCCCGGCCCCGGTGGCACCGCCGCTGGAAGGGCCACAGCCGGATTTGCCCGTCCAGCTCGACGAGACAGTCACCCCGGGCTGAAGGCCGGGCCCGCTCGCCGCACTGCGGCATACACCTCGGAATCGCCTGGAAAACGCCGCATCCCGCCGGTAAAGCTGCGCGAGTCGCCTGGCCTTGGTGGAGGAAAAGCGTGGCCCCCGCGTACCCGAAGGACCTGGTGCTCCGCCTGTTCCGGAGCATGTACCTCATCCGCCGCTTCGAGGAGCGCGCCGCGCAAGCCTACGGCCAGGGCAAAATCAACGGCTTCTGCCATCTCTACATTGGCCAGGAGGCCGTGGCCGTCGGCGTCAACGAAGCGGTGCAACCGCGCGACTACCTCATCACCGCCTACCGGGACCACGGCTACGCCCTGGCGCGCGGGGCGGACGTGGGGATGGTGATGGCCGAACTTTTTGGCCGGGGCACCGGCTACAGCAAGGGCAAGGGCGGCTCGATGCACATCTACGACGTCGAGCACAACGTCCTGGGCGGCTACGGGATTGTCGGCGGGCAGATTCCGCTGGCCGCCGGCACCGCCTTCGCCGCACGCTACCGGAACGACGACCGCATCACCGTCTGCTACTTCGGTGACGCGGCGGCCAACCAGGGGAGCTTCCATGAGTCGCTCAACATGGCCGCCAAGTGGAGCCTCCCGGTGCTGTTCCTCTGCGAGAACAACCGCTACGGGATGGGAACGGCGATGGCGCGCGTCTCGGCCGTGGCCAAGGTCGCCCGGCGCGCGGTGGCCTATGACATGCGCGGGGAGTCCGTCGACGGACACGACGTCCTCAAGGTGTACGAGACGGTAAAGGACTGCGCCGCCTGGTGCCGTTCCGGCAAGGGCCCGGTCCTTCTCGAGGCCGACACCTACCGCTACCGCGGGCACTCCATGTCCGACGCGGCCACCTACCGCAGCAAGGAGGAGGTGGAGGCCGAGCGAAAAGGCGACCCCATTCCGCGCCTGAGGGCCTGGGCGGTCTCGGCCCAGCTGGCCACCGAGGCGGAGTTCGACGCCCTCGAGGCCGAGGTGAAGGCCACCGTGGACGAGGCGGTGAAGTTCGCCGACGCCTCGCCCGAGCCCCCGGTGGAGGAGCTGTGGACCGACCACTATGTGGAGATGGGGGAGCGGGACGTGCCCCCCCGCGAGCGGGTGCGCGGGGTGAAGGTGGACTGGCCGAGCTACCCGTCGGGCCAGGAGCTGCGGGTCAGCTGGGAGCTCGAGCCGCGCATCCCGGTGCAGGACGGCGAGCCACATCTCAAGAAGCCCGCGTAATCTCCGGAAAGGACGGCGAATGGCGGAAATCGCATGGCGAGAGGCGCTCAACCAGGCGCTCGCTGAGGAAATGGAGCGAGACGCGAACGTCTTCCTGATGGGGGAGGAGGTGGCCCGGTACGACGGCGCCTACAAGGTGTCGCAGGGCCTGCTCGCCAAGTTTGGCAGCGCACGGGTGGTGGACACGCCCATCAGCGAGCTCGGCTTCGCCGGCCTGGGCGTGGGGGCTGCGCTGGTGGGCCTGCGGCCGGTCATTGAGATGATGACATGGAACTTCGCCGTGCTGGCGATGGACCAGATTGTGCACAACGCGGCCAAGGTGCGGCAGATGTCCGGCGGCCAGCTGCGCTGTCCGATTGTCTTTCGTGGCCCCAACGGCGCGGGCGGCCGGCTGGCGGCCCAGCACAGCCAGTCGTTGGAGGCCAATTACGCCCACTTCCCCGGGCTGAAGGTGGTGGCACCCTCCACACCCGCCGACGCCAAGGGGCTCCTCAAGGCGTCCATCCGCGACGACAACCCCATCATCTTCCTGGAGGGGGAGCTGCTGTACGGCGTGAAGGGCGAGGTCCCGCCGGGCGAGTTGGTGTTGCCCCTCGGCCAGGCCTCCCTCAAGCGGGAGGGGTCTGACTGCACGCTGATTACCTGGTCCCGGATGTACTACCACGCCGAGGAAGCGGCACGGCAGCTGGAGGCCGAAGGCATCCACGTCGACCTGCTCGACCTGCGTACCCTCAAGCCGCTCGACGAGGCGGCCATCCTCACCTCGGTGCGCAAGACCAACCGGGCCGTCATCGTCGAGGAGGGGTGGAGCTTCTGCGGCGTCGGCGCGCAGCTGGTGGACCTCATCCAGTCGCAGGCCTTTGATGACCTGGATGCCCCGGTGCAGCGCGTGACCGGACTCGACGTCAACCGCAGCTACGCGGCGGTGCTGGAGCACGCGGCCGAGGTGAACCCGGCCCGGATTGTGGCCGCGGTGAAACAAGTCCTGTACCGAGAGGAAGGCTAGAAAGAGACGCCATGGCCACCGAAATCCAGCTGCCTGCGCTTTCCCCCACCATGAAGGAGGGGAAACTCCTCAAGTGGCTGAAGAAGGAGGGGGACAAGGTGTCCAGTGGCGACGCCATCGCCGAGGTGGAAACGGACAAGTCCAACCTCGAGGTCGAGGCCTTCGACGACGGCGTGTTGCTCAAAATCCTCGTCCCGGAGGGTGAGGTGGCACAGGTGGGCGCCCCCATCGCCTACCTCGGGCAGAAGGGCGAGACGGTGGAGGCTGCGGCCGCCGCGCCCAAGCCGGCCGCCGCCCCCACCGCACTCCCGGTCGCCAAGCCGGCCGCCGCCCCCGTGGCGGCGGCTCCCCCGCCCAGGCCGGCGCCCCCGGCCCCGCCCCCGTCTCCGCGTCCGGCGGCAGCGGCCCAGGTGGTGCAGCTGCACCGGGAAGAGGCAGCCCCCGCCGGCCGTCTCCGCGCCTCCCCCCTCGCCAAGCGCATGGCGCAGCAGGCCGGGGTGGACCTGGGCGCGGTGCAGGGCTCCGGACCCCAGGGACGCATCGTCAAGCGGGACGTCCAGGCCGCCATGAGCGAGCCGGCGCCGGCCCGACGCTCGCTGCCGGGCGCGCGCGCCGAGCCAGAGGTGCTGGCGCTCAGCAGCATGCGCAAACTCATTGCCCAGCGCATGGCCGAGGTGAAGCCCGGCGTGCCGCACTTCTACCTCTCGGTGGACGTCGACATGGAAGCGGTGCTCGCGCTGCGCGAGGAGGCGAAGGCGGCGGAGGTGAAGGTCTCGGTCAATGACTTCATCGTCAAGGCCGCGGCGCTGGCGCTGCACCAGGTGCCCAAGGTGAATGTCTCGCTGCAGGGAGACCGCGTCCTGCAGTTCCACACCGCCGACGTCGGCATCGCCGTGGCCATCGAGGATGGCCTCATCACCCCGGTCATCCGCGACGCGGACTTCAAGTCGCTTGGCACCATCGCCGCCGAGGCCCGCGAGCTCGCCGAGCGCGCCCGGCGCAAGGCCCTCAAGCCGGAGGAGTACACCGGCGGGTCCGTCACCGTGTCCAACTTGGGCATGTACGGCGTCGACGCCTTCATCGCCGTCATCAACCCGCCCCAAGCCTCCATCCTCGCCGTGGGCGCCGTGGCCGACCGGGTGGTGGCGCGGGATGGGCATCCGGTGGTGCGCAAGACGATGAGTGTCACCTTCTCCGGAGACCACCGGGTGGTGGACGGTGCCCTGGGCGCCCTCTACCTGCAGGAGGTGAAGGTGCTCCTCGAGCACCCCGTGCGCCTTCTCCTGTAGCCGTCGGCAAAGCGCCGCGGCGCCATGGGGAACGAGATGCACCGCAGGCGGCTGGAGCGGGAGCTGGCCGGGCGCCGGGCCTTCTAGCCCCAGCCGTTAGCCTGTTGAGCCGCGGGCGTGGGAGGGGGCCGCGCCGCTGTCCGCCTGGACAGCCACCGGCAGCCGCAAGGTGACGGTGGTGCCCTGGCCCACGGTGCTGGCGACGTCGATGCGTCCGCCGTGCCGCTGGACAATGCCGTAGGCCAGCGTCAACCCGAGACCGACCGCCGCTTCGGCCCCCCGGGTGGTGAAGAAGGGCTCAAAAATGCGGGGGAGGATGGCTGGGGCGATGCCGGGGCCCCGGTCCTGGACCTCCACCACCAGCTCTGCGCCGTCGTCCAGCGTGCGCACCTGGACCGGCCCGGCCGGGCATGCTTGCCTCGCGTTGCGCAACAGGGCTGCCACCGCCTGGTCCAGCTGCAACGGCGAGCCGGAGACACGCCGGCGGGCGGCCAGTGATGTGACGACGGCGCCCGGTGGCATGTGTTGCAACTCGCCCCGGACAGCGCGCGAGACGCAGGCGTTGGCGTCGAGCATTTCCATCTTGCCGAGGTCCTGCCTGGCCAGCTCGCGCAACCCTTTGACGATTCCGGAAATCCGCTGGGCCCCCTGCAGCGCCTCGCCCACCGCCTCCAGCCCCTCGCTGGCCAGCTCGCGCGCTTGCGCCTCCGAAGGCGCCCGTACCGCCTCGGCCGGGGAATTCTGCCCACACCGGCGGGCCGCCCCTTCGACGGCCCCTGCGCTCACCTCCAGTTCGTGCAGCGTCGACTGCAGGGACTGCAGGTTGGCGATGACGTAGCCAAGTGGGTTGTTGATTTCCTGCGATGCGCCGCTCGCCAGCTGCCCCAGCGACGCCAGGCGCTCGGTGCTCCGCAGCTTGCTCTCCAGCGCCCGCCGCGCGGTGACGTCCTGGTAGTGAACCACCGTCCGCTGCACAGCCGTGTCCTCGGAAAGCTGGAACGCCGTGGCGTGGAAGCGTCGGCCGTCGGGCAGGCTGACCTCGCCTCCTTCCTCGCAGGGCAGGCCGCGGGCCAACGGACAGCCACCACAGGGGCGGTCGCCTCCGGCCAGAAGTGAATGGCAGCGTTGCCCCACCACCTCTCGCACGTCCCGACCGACAGCCCGGGCGTAGGCCAAGTTGGCGCGTCGGATGACGAAGCCCTCTTGCAGGACGATGGGCTCGGTGATGGCGTCGAAGGTGCGCTCCCATTCGCGCTTGGCGCGCACCACCAGCTCGGTCCGTTCCTCCACCTTCTGCTCGAGCGCGGCGTTGGCGGTGAGGACCTCGGCCTGTGCCTCGCGCAGCCGTCCGGTTAGCTGCGCGTTGGACACCGCCACTGCCACTTGTGCCGCCCAGGCCTCCATCCGGTGCAGGGTGGCGTCGGCGAAGCCGGGGAGGCCGGGACGGCGCACCAGCTCCAGGGCACCGAAGCACGAGGCGCCTCGGACAAGGGGGAGGGCCAGCAGGGCGCCGGGACGCTCGCCGGTCCGCCGCTCCACGGCCCGGGCGACGTCCCGTGCCGCTTCCCCGTCGGCGTGCACCAGGGGCACCAAGTCTCGGGCGGCCAGCTCGGCCAGGCCAATGGCCCCGGCGTCGCGGAGCGGGGGCTCGGGCGGGTCGACGGCTGCCAGGCCGAGGGCCCCGGTGGCATCGGTCAGCCACACGGTGGCCCGGTCCGCCTGCGCCAGGGTGCGGGCGCGCACCACCGTGTCGCGGAGGATTTCGGTGAGCTCGGTCAGGGTGTGCAGCCCCTGGACGGCGTCGGCGAAGCGCTCGGCTTCCTCCACCCGCTCCTCGAGGGTCGGCCCGAGGGCGGTGGGGCGCATGGTGCGGCGCTCGGCCTGGGCGCGGGCCAACGTGGAAACCAAGTCGGACAGGGCGTGGACGGCGTGCACGCCGGCCGGGAGCGCCGCCGGTTCCGGCGAGTCCCCCAGGTACAGCACCGTGGCGGCACCGGCGGCACTCAGCCGGGACACCAGGAGGCGCCAGTTGGGAACCGGCTCGCAGACGACGCTGTCCGCCGCGCCGCCTCCCACCTGTCGCAGGGCCTCACTCGGGGTGACGTGGCGGACTTCGAGGCCCGCGCCGCTGAGCGCCAGGAGCACGTCCTGGTCCGGCGACACCGTGGACACCACCAAGGCGGGGAGGGCGGCAGCCATGGCGTGCGGTCGCTCCGACAGTCCCCAGTGGGCTAGCCGATGGCTAGGGTGGCCTCTTCTTCTTTGTCCACCAGCAGTGCACCATCCTGGTCGCGCAGCAGATGGCGCAGCCCCGGATGCTGCCGCTGGAGTTGGCCAATCAGCGCCCGCTGGTGGTGTGCGGCGGCCAGCAGTCCGCGGTTGGTACGTTCCATCGCCAGCTTGTCAAAGGCGAGGTGGAGGGCCACCTTCAACTCGGCGTCCTGCCAGGGCTTGGTGAGGAAGCGAAAAATCTCGCCCTCGTTGATGGCCTCCATCGCGGTCGACACCTCGGCGTGGCCGGTGAGCATGATGCGCACGACGTCGGGATGCAGCGCACGGACCTCCTTCAGGAAATCCAGGCCGCTCATGTTCGGCATGAGGTGGTCGGACACCACCACGTCTACGTTGCGCTGCCTCAGCACGGTGAAGGCCTCTGCCGGCTCACTGGCGGTCAGCACCGTGTAGTTCTCGCGCCGCAGGGTGCGCTGGAGTGCGCTGAGGAGGTTTTCCTCGTCATCGACGACGAGCACAGTCCGAGGGTTGGGCTCCATTTGGGGAGGAGCAGCGCAAACCCTGGGCCACGCGCTACCTCAGGCAGGACGGAGGGTTGCGCCAGGGGAGGCTGGGTCGGGGGCCGCTGCCCGGGGCCCAAGCGACCCCAACCCGCCGGGGCTGCCTGCAGCCCTAGGCCTTGCCTGGCCTACGGACACACCTCCGGCAGGGCCATCGCCGCCCGCACTCCCTTCTTGCTCCGGGGCGGTCCGTTCCGTCACTGCAGCGTTCCGGTGGGGCAACAAAATGACGGCTGCGCGGACCTCCCGACAAGAAAGGGGGAGGCCCGCCACCACAGTGTGGAGGGGCGTTCACCCCGCTTGGGAGGCCAAGACGCTCAGCCGAATGAAGATGACAGAGCCACTTCCACCTCCTTGGAACCCGGAGGCGAGCCTTCTAGAGAGTGCCGAGAAATGGGCCGTCGCGGTTCGCTGCGAGGTGATGGTCTTCAAAGTAACCCAGGCGGAAGTTCGGGCGCTGGTCGGCGGCGCGGGCCTGCTCGGCGTCCGCACCGCGTCCCTGATGGCCTGGGCCGGCACGGTGAACCCCGCCGACGTCGCGCTCCCGCGGTGGCGGCGCCCGTACGTCAACGAGGACACGCTCATCCGCTACGTCGCCTCCCTTGAAGCGCGAGCGCTCGAGGTCGCGCGAGAGCTGGCCAGGCGCTTCGACATCGACGTCGAGAGTCACCTGTTGGCCCGTTCATTCCACTGGCTCCGCCGCATTCGGAGCGTTCATCTCGACGACCCACGCTGGCAGCGCCTGGACATCCCCGCCGCCCGGGTCCCGTGGACTATGGGCAGCCCCGACGAACCCTTCCGCTGGTAGCCGCTCCACGGCGACGGCCCGACGGCTCGCCCTATCGCTTCGGCTGCGTCCGACTCGCCTCGGAGACTTCGGGGGGGCTCGCCTCCGGAGGACTGTCGTCCAGCGCCGCTCGGACAGCCTGGCTGAGTTCCCGAATCTGAAAGGGCTTGTCCACCACAGCCCGGACACCGGCGGCGCGCATGACGCTGGCCGGGACGCTCATCCGGTTGCCGGTGATGAGGACGACCGGCAGGTTGGGACGCACCGCTGCCAAGCGGGCCGCCAGTTGAACGCCATCCATCCTGGGCATCTGCAGGTCGGTGATGGCGAGGTCAAAGTCGGTCGGGTCCTCGGTGAGGACCTCGAGGGCTTCCTCCGGGTCGGTCGACGTCGTCACCTGGTACCCCAGTCGCTCCAGGTGTTGCGCCAGCACGCGCCCGATGGCGGGCTCGTCGTCGATGATGAGCAGTCGTTCCCCGCGGCCACGGGACACCGCGTCGTCAGGCCGGGGAGAGGTCGGGGCGTGCTCCCCCTCGAGGGCCCGGAGGAAGATGTCGACGGTGGTGCCAGCCCCGGGCTGGCTCTTCACGGTGATGAACCCCTCATGGTCCCGCACGATGCTGTGGACCACCGCCAGGCCGAGTCCGGTGCCCTCGCCCTCGGGCTTCGTCGTGAAGAAAGGTTCAAAGATGCGCTCCAGGACCGGCGCCTCCATCCCGTGGCCGGTGTCCGAGACCGCCAACCGGACGTAGCGACCGGGCGGAAGCAGGGAGGCCGTGCCAGAAGGCGTGTCGCTCACCGTGAGGGACTCGAGCAGCACGCTGAGCCGGCCACCCCGTTCCCGCATCGCTCCGGCTGCATTCGCGACCAGGTTCACGATGACTTGATGCATCTGCGTGGGGTCGGCCAGCACGGCCGACGCGGACCCATCGACCTTTAGGTCCATCTCGATGGAGGTGGGGACCGACGCGCGCATGAGTTGCAAGGCCTCGCGGACGACGGACTGCAGCCGGGTGACCTGGCGCTCGTGGACGTTGCTTCTGGCGAAGGTCAGCAGCTGACGAACCACGTCGCGGGCTCGCTCGCCCGCCTTCAGAATCTCGCTCGAGCTCTCTTGGGCCTTGCTCCCTTTGGCGACGTCGTCCTGCAACAGCTGCGCATGGCCGATGATGGCGGTGAGGACGTTGTTGAAGTCATGCGCAATTCCCCCGGCCAATGTCCCGATGGCCTCCATCTTCTGGGACTGGCGGAGCTGGGCTTCGAGGCCCGCCCGCTTCTGCTCCTCCTCCTTGCGCCCAGTCACGTCGCGAGCGATTCCCAGCGTTGCCGTCGTCCCGTCTCTCGACACGGCGAAGTTCACGTCGAGGGCCACCGTCCCACCGTCCGGTTTACGCACGCCCAGTTCGAAGGAATGCCGCTGCTGCGCTTCGGGCGCAGTGAGAAATTCCGCCCACCTCCGCCGGTCCTCGGCCGTGGCCAGGACGTCGGCAAACGGCTTGCCCATCGAATCCTCGGTGTGCCATCCGGTGATGCTCTCGAACCCCGGATTCACCGAGGCGAACGCGCCCTCCGGCGTCAGGGTGAAGATGGCGTCCCGCGCGCGTTCCACCAGCAGACGGTAGCGTTCCTCCGAAGCCCGGAGGATGCGCGCGGCCAGCACTTGCAGCGCCACGGTGGCGGCACAGAAGAGGGAGAAGTTGGCCCAGAAGTCCAAGGGGGAGTTGGCCGCCGCGGAGGGTGGAAGCTTCCCGTGGGTTTCCATCAAGACGAGCCACAACCCGGCCAGGATGGAGGCCCCCGCCGTCAACCCGGCGGCCACCCTGCCGACCAGAAGGCCGGCGGCGAGCACGTTCACCAGATAGCCGATGGAGGCCGACCCCCGAATGCCTCCGCCCGTGTAGGCATTGGCCGTGTAGAAGGCCCACGCAAAGACAACGCACGCGATGCCCGCCGAGCGCACGTGCCCCCGGCGCACGGCGAGCATGAGCACCGCGAGGATGGCTGCCGCTACACCCGCCTGGACCAGGTACCGGGTAAAGGCGGGTGGGTCGACCCAGGTTTCGACCGCCAGGTAGACGACGAAGCCGACGAGCACAATCCACAAGAAGGCAGTCAGGAGCCGCGCCGCGTCGGCGGGCGCCGCCTCACCGGCGCTTCGCGACGAACCGACGCCTGGCAGCTTCATTGACGGCCCTTTCAGTGGGAATGGTACCTCCCCTTTGGCCATCCCGAGAATCGCGCGCGGTCTGTACCACAAAGGGAATGCGGTCCCGCGCTAGGGTGCCCTTGACCTCTGTCGCATTCTGGCCGTCGGTGCCGCGCCCATCCGAGACCTTGGCTGCCCCGGACAGACTGCGGAGCGCCTGAGTCCGTTCGGTAGACGACTGCGCGGCGGCAGCCGGCGTGGCGGTCCCTAGAGACCCAGCGCAGTGGGACTTTGTACGCACCTCGCCCACCGCGGTGTCTGCTTCCGGGAAGCTCGCTGGAGCGCGCAAGTTGTGCGTCCGCCCGCCGTGCGCCGTCCGGCCGGCGCAGCGGCGCGGCGCGGCGGCGGTAAACTCCAAGACGCCTCTTCTTCAAAGGCCGAGATGCTCGGCCCTGGAATGTCTTCTGTGCAAACCCCAGCCCGCCATGGCGCCCTCTCTGCTGCTGCCGGCTCGGCACGCGCTCGCCTGCAGCCCGTCGACATCATGCTGCGCCGCGCGCGGAGGTTTCAGTGGCTGCGGCGCGCGTCCCTCGCGCTGAGTCTGCTCTTCGTGGTCGGGCTGCCCCTGTGGCAGCTGCGCGTGGCGGGGGCGGCCAGCGGGGGGCTTTCAGCTGGCAGCGGTTGGTCGTGGCTCGCCGCCGTGCTGGGACTCCCGGCCGACCCGCCTCCGGCCGTCGGAGCGCCGGCCGCGGTGTCGCTCTTCGGGCTGGAACTTGTCGACCCTCTGCTGACGCTGGGCGTGGCCATCGCCCACGGGCTGCGGGGCTCGCTGTCGCTGGTCGCGCTCCCCGCGCTCATCCTGGTGGTCTTGCTCGGGCGTTTCTTCTGCGGGTGGGTGTGCCCGTACGTCCCGCTTCTGGCCGCCAGCAATGCTTTGCGCTGGGTTCTCGGCCGACTCGGCTTCAAGCCGCTCGACATCCGACTGCCGCGGCGGACAAACCTGGTCGTGCTGGTCGCCGTCCTCGGCGCCACGGCGGTGCTGGGCACCCAGGTGGCGCCCCTCGTCTATCCGCCCGCGCTGATTGGACGGGAGGCGTTCCGCGCCATCTTCTTTGGCGGCTTCGGCGCTGGCGCGCTGGTCGTCGCGGCGGCGTTTGTCCTGGACAGCTTCGTCTCGCGCGCCGGCTTCTGCCGCTCCCTGTGCCCCGGTGGTGCACTCTTCAGTCTGCTGTCCGTCGTGTCGCCAATTCGGGTGAGGCGGGATGCGTCGGGCTGCACCGACTGCACCGTCTGCGACGTGGTGTGCAATCTCGGGCAGCAACCGATGAGCGACCGCCTCGACGCGGGCTGCGAGCGGTGCGGCAAATGTGTCTCCGCCTGCCCGACGGGCGCCCTAGCGCTCGGCATGCGCCGGGGCGAGGTGGCACCGGCCGTGGAGAAGACGTGACGGACCGGCGCGCTCTTTTGGCAGCGCTGGCCGCAGCAGCCGCTGCGACACTGCTGCCCCGTCGCGCCCACGCCTCAGCCATCGGCCTCCGCCCGCCGGGGGCCCTGCCCCCCGGACAGTTCGAGGAGTCGTGCATCGGCTGCTTTCGGTGTGCGGAAGTCTGTCCCCCCAAGGCCATTCACTTCCCGTCGGCCCTGTCCTGGGACGCCGTCCACCCCTTCATCGCCGCCCGGCAAACGGCCTGCATCCTGTGCATGAGGTGCACCCTGGTGTGCCCGACGGACGCGCTGACCCCGGTTGCCGCCCAGCCAGCCGCCATTGCTAGCTCGGTGCGGATGGGCGTCCCGCTGCTCAAGCGCGAGTCCTGTCTTCCCTGGAGTGGCCGCGGGCTGTGCCGCCTCTGCTATTACGTCTGCCCATACGCCGGGAGGGCGGTTGAACTGGTGGGCCCCCGGCTGGCGCCCCTCTTTCATCCGGAGGCGTGTGTCGGGTGCGGCCTGTGCGAGGAAGCCTGCCCGGACGAGGCGAATGCCATCCGCATTCGCTCCCCGGCGGAAGTGGCCCAGGCGCGAGGATGAGCGACGGACGGGAGCCGGTGCGCTTCCTTCAGCGGCTGGGCCTGCGTCGGCGAGACCTCCTCAAGGCGGTGCCGGTGGCTGGGGTGGGTGCCGCGGTCCTCGGTCTCGGATGGGCGGGGAAGGAACGCCGGGAAGGACGGCGCACCCATGGGGTTTGTCGCTTCTGCCTCATCCACTGCGGCGTGACGGCCACCACCCAAGGGGACCGGCTGGTGCGGGTGGAAGGGGACGTCGCGTCCAAGACCAAAGGCTTCCTTTGTCTGCATGGGCACGCCATGCCAGAGGTGGTCCACTCTGAACGGCGCGTGCGCATGCCACTTGTACGCGAGGGGGACACGTTTCGGGAAGTCGGCTGGAACGAGGCGCTGGCGCGCATCGCCGAGCGCCTTCAACAGGTGAAGGCCGAGTTCGGACCGGAGGCCCTCGCGGTGCAGACCGGATGGCCCCTCGTGCGACACCCCCTGGTAGGACTCCTGCACCGCTTCTGCCAGGCTTTCGGGACGCCCAACCTCGCCACCGTTGGGAGCTTCTGCGAGACGGCGGGCCGGATGGGCAAGGCGCTCACGCTGGGCAGCAAGTACTCTCCCAACTTCCACCGCGTGCGAACGCTCGTCCTGTGGGGAGCCAATCCCACCCACGCCCTCCCCATCGCCACCCACCTCGTTGCGGAGAAGGCCAAAACCGGAAGGCTGGTGGTGGTGGACCCGGTGCGCACCGAGCTGGCCGCCATCGCCTCGGAGCACCTCTCGGTCCGTCCCGGCACCGACGGCGCACTCGCCCTGGCGATGATGCACGTCATCCTCGCCGAGCGCCTGTACGACCCGTCCTTCATCGAGAGCCAAACCGTGGGCTTCGACGAGCTCCAGGCGCTGGCGGCCCAGTACCCACCCGAAGCCGCGGCAGGGCTCACCACGGTTCCCCGGGACCAAATCGTCCGCGTCGCGCGTTTGTTGGCGCGCGAGGTCCCGACCTCCGTCTGGGAGGGTCTGGGCATCGAGCACCACGAGAATGGGGTGCAGACGGTGCGCGCGGTGGCCGTCCTCGAAGCCCTGTGCCGTCGGGCTGGGCAGCCGGAGGTGAATGAGCTGCTCACCCCGGTGGGGCCTAACTTCTACGACGAGCCGCTTCCGGCACTGGTGCGCCCCGCGACTGCCGAGCCGGTGCCGCCGCCGGCTCGGGCCAGGCCCCTCGGGTACGCCACCTATCCGCTCTTCGAGACCTTCAACCGGGAAGCCCACGGCGCCCTGCTGGCGGACGCTATCCTCCGCGATGACCCGTACCCGGTGCGCGCCCTGATGGTGGTGGCCGCCAATACGTTGGTGACTGCGCCGGGCTCGGAGCAACTGCGTCGGGCAGCCGCCCGCCTGGCCCTCCTCGTCACCGTCGACCCGTTCCTCACCGCGACCGCCGAAGTCTCAGACTTCGTCCTGCCCGCCTGCACCTTTGCCGAGGCCCCCACGGTGGATGCCAGTGACGAGGAGGTCGCCCAGGGCAGCATGGTGGCTCCGCAACACCAGGCGTGGCCCGACTGGAAGATTGTCTTCGAGCTTTCGCGCGCCTTGGGCCTTGGCCGCTACTTTCCTTGGAATTCCTTTCAGGAGGCGATGCAGTCCCCACGGCGGCCGTACCGGGTTGACCCCGAGCACCAGCCCCGCCCCAATCCACCCCAGCAGAAGGCACCCCCGCCTGCCTTCGGGACGGTCTCCGGCAAGCTGGAGCTCGCCTCCAACCTTCTTCGCCGCTACGGTTTCGACGCCGTGCCGAAGTGGAACCCGCCGACAGAGCGGCCGGACGCCGACTTCCCGCTGCTGCTGGTGACGGGTCCACGAACGCGGGCCTTCATCAACTCCCAGTTCCATCAGGTGCCCAGCGTGAGAACGCATATGCGGGAGCCGGAAGTGCTGCTGCACACCGACCGGGCCCGGGCCGGTGGCCTAACCGACGGCCAGTGGGTGGCGATTGTCTCCCCCCATGGGCGCGTCGAGATGCGGCTTCGCGTCACCGCCGACGTCCACCCCGACGCGGCGGTTGCGCCGGCCGGCTGGGAAACCGCCAATGTCAACCTCCTGCATCACCCGAAACGTCGAGACCCCATCTCCGGCTTCCCTGCCTTCAGGTCGGGCGTCTGTCGCATCGAGCCAGTTCGCACCGCCTGAATGCCGCTACCCGTGCAGGGCTGACGTTGGCTTGCTCCCGCCTCAGCCGCTGACGGCACGGGCCAGCTGGTAGGTGGCCACGGCCGCGGTGTAGGCGAGCAGGGTCATCGACGAGAAGGCGAGGACTGGAATGCGGGTGCTGCCGGTCTCCTTGCGCATGACCGCCAGGGTGGACGCGCACTGCAGGGACAGCGCGTAGAAGACGAGTAGGGCGAGTGCTGCGGCGGCGGTCATGCCGCTCGCGTGAAGCTGTGATGAGAGTGCCGACAGGTGCTGGCCCGCATCTTCGAGACCGTTCAGGGTCCCGAGGGTCCCGACGAAGACTTCGCGAGCGACGAACGAGGTGAGGATGGCCACCGCGCTCTTCCAGTCCGCGCCCATCGGCCGAAAGACTGGCTCGAACCACCGTCCACTGAAGGCCAGCCACGACTGGTCGAGGTGCCCAGCGCCCTTCGGGAAGTAGCCCAGCACCCACACCGCCACGACGACCCAGAAGATGACCGGTGCGGCTCGCTGGACGAAGGAGTACGAGCGTCCAGCCGCGGCGAGCAGAATGGGTCGGATTCCAGGAACCCGGTAGGGCGGCAGCTCGACGACGAAGGGAGCGTCCGCCATGGCCCCACCCCGGACCCAGTGGGAGAGCAGGGCAGAGCTGAGCAACGCGGCGACGATGCCCAGCGCGTACACGCCGGTGAAGGCCAAGCCCTGCAGTCCCACCGCCCCCCACAGCACGGTGCGGGCCGGGACGTAGCCTCCGATGATGAGGGCGTAGATGGGCAGGCGCGCCGAGCAGGACATGAAAGGGATGACCAGCACGGTCAGCAACCGCCGCCGCGGAGATTCGATGGTCCGCGCAGCCATCATCGCGGGGATGGCACACGCGTGCCCGGACAAAAGCGGGAGGAAGCTCCGCCCGGACAGGCCAAACCACCCAAGCGGCCGGTGAAGAATGATGGCCGCGCGGGCGAGGTAGCCCGAATCCTCGAGGACGCCGATGACGACGAAGAGGATGAAGATTTGAGGCACGAAGACGAGAAAAGAACCCACGCCCGCGAATAGCCCGTCCCGGACGAAGTCGCTGACGACTCCCTCTGGAAACCGGGCCGCCACCCAGACCCCGCTCACCTCGATGACCCGCCGCACCAGCGTCATCACCGGAGCTGCCCAGGTGAAAATCGCCTGGAAGAGGACGGCCATGACTGCCACGAACACCGGCAAGCCGAGCCAGGGGGACAGGAAGACCCGGTCCAGCCGCTCCTGGCTCCTCAGCAGAACGTCGGCCGAGGGTCCGTAGCGGCGTGCCAGGTCAGCCGCCATCCGCTTGCGCTCCTCGAGCGAGCCCGCCACTGGCCCCCGGGGGGCTTCCACGGGGCGGGTTTCGTGCCATCCGGCCAGCACCGTGCGCAGCGCGTCGAGACCCTCGCCCGTCTTGGCCGAGATGGCGAGCACGTCGCAGCCCAGTGCGCGTTGAAGTCCCTGGACGTCGACGTGGGCTCCCCGCGAGACCACCTCGTCGATGATGTTCACTGCGGCGAGGATGGGCACCGACTTCGCCCGGGCGCGAACCAGCAGCTCGAGGAGAAGGTAGAGACTCCGCTCCAACCTGGTGGCGTCCAGCACGCACACGATGCCGTGGGTTGCCGCGCTGGCCAGGGCTCCCTCGAAACGAGCGATGGCCACGCGCTCGTCGCCAGTCAGCGGCTCGAGCGAGTAGATGCCGGGGAAGTCGACCATCGTCATCCCGGCGGCCCGGCCAGAGCGGACTTCCACCGTCACACCGGGGTAGTTGGCCACCTTCTGCTTCAACCCGGTGAGACGGCTGAAGAGGAGACTCTTGCCGGAGTTGGGGTTGCCGACGAGGAGGACGTCGGAGCGCTCAGCCGTCGTCATGAGACGCCACCAGGCTCACCAGCACTCGCTCGGCGAGCTCCGCCTCCAGGGCGAAGGCGGCGCCCGACACGGCGTACACTCGCGGTCCCCCCAGCGGCGCGACCCGAAGACACCGCACCAGGTCGCCCTGCCCGAAGCCGAGTTCCCGAAGCCGGCGGCTGACCTCGGGTTGCAGCCCGACAGAAAAGCTCTGGACGCGTGCATCGCTGCCTGGCGCCATGTCACGGAGGGTGGTCATGCGGTGCGTGCTGCCAGCGGCCAGAGTTGGGTTGACGGGCGGGGGCAGGCCCCGTTTCTCAGTTCACCAGCAAAGGACGCGCCAACCGTGATTCTCAATAGCATTCTCACGGATAGCACCGGAAGGCCCCGCAAATTCTGCGCTTTGGCGGGCACAGCCGTCACCGTCGGGTGCAGCGCACCCCGCCTCGGTCCATCTCGGCGATGCATTCATTGCAGGGAACGCAGCCGGACCTGGAGGCCGTACCCGCCTGCAGCTTCCGCGGCAAGTCGGGGTCGTGCAGAAGGGCTCGCCCCATCCCGACCAATTCGAAGCCCTCCCCGAGCGCCTGGTCGATGGAGCTCTGCGACTTGACCCCGCCCAGCAGAACCAGGGGCAGCTTCACCGAGGCACGCATGCGTCGAGCCTCGGGGAGCAAGAAGCCCTCCTCGAAGGGGTAGGCCTTCACCAACACGCTGCCGAAGACAAACAACCCCGCCTTCGCCCACCAGCGGTCCTGCGCCGCCATCATCGGCCGAAGGGGAACGTCACCCCGCAGCATGTAAAGCGGCGTCCGGGAGACGAAACCGGCGGAGAGCACCAAGCCGGCGATGCCCTCGGCTTCCAGGCGCCGCGCCACCTGCATCGACTCCTCCAACTCCAGCCCACCGGGGAAGCCATCACGGAGATTCACCTTCGCCAGCACCACCATGCGCGGTGAGACCCGCCGCACCGCGCGCAGCACTTCCACAGCCAGGCGGCTCCTATTTTCGAGCGAGCCTCCCCATCGGTCGCGACGTCGATTCGTGTACGGCGACAGGAATTGCGAGACCAGGTACCCGTGGCCAAAGTGCAGCTCGACGGCGTCGAAGCCGGCCTCGGTGGCGATGTGTGCCCCCTGCGCGAAGTCGCCGATGACGCGCTCGAGCTGTGCCTCGGTCATCGCGCGGGCGAAGGAGAGCCCGTAGGCGTTGAAACGACGCGACGCTCCCAGGGGCCTGCCCCCGATGAGCCGCCGGTCGGCGAAGTATCCACAGTGGCCGATTTGAAGAGACGCTGCCGCGCCCTCGGTGTGCACCGCGTCGGTGAGAAGCCGAAGCCCCGTGATTGTTTCCGGTTGAAGCAGCAGCTGGGTCGGGTAACTGCGCCCATCGGGGGAGACGGACGCGTAGGCCACGGTGGTCATCGCCGCCCCGCCCGCCGCAACCCGGCGGTGAAAGCGCGCCAGCGCATTCGACGGCATGCCTCCAGGGCACATCCCTTCGAACGTCGCCGGCTTCACCAGCCGGTTCCGCAGGCGGAGCCCAGCCAGCATGAAGGGCGTGAACGCCAGGCTCATCGCGGCTGTGGCCTCAGCCATGAGGCCCGCCGGCGAATGGTGTCCACCACCCACTGTGGCGTCAGCCCCGCGGCCAAGGCCAGCAGATGGTTCACCACGCCGGGCACGCACTCCGCACGTCCGGCAAACAGTGCTTGCAGGCCGACCTCGGCCACCCGTTCTGGCGCGAGGAAGAGACCGAATTTCCGGCCGAGCCGCAACGTCTCCGGTGCGGTGCCGTACAGTGCGGTGGCCGTCGGGCCTGGGGCGAGGCATGTGACGCCAACGCCGTGCATGCCCATCTCGCTCCGTAGGGCCCGGGCAAACCCGCGCAGGTACCGCTTGCTGCTGCCGTAGTAGGCGATGCCTGGGAAGTCGCGCCAGGCCGAGATGCTCGAGACGATGAGAATGTGGCCCCGCCCCCGTTCCCGCATCTCCCGGCCGAAAAGCGTGCAGAGCAGCGAGGGGGTGACCACCTGCAGCTGCAGCAGGGCGTTCGCCCGGTCCGGCGGGGCGTCGGCGGCCTCGCCGAAGAAGAAGATGCCGGCATTGTTGACGAGGACGTCCACTGCTAGCCCCAACGAGTGGACGTGGGCGTGGAGTTCCTTCGCGGCGTCCGGCCGGGCAAGGTCGAGACAGAGAACTTGGACGGGCACGCCATGGGCCGCGCGAATCTCGGCGGCCGCGGTCTCGAGCCGGTCGGCGCGCTCGCTGACGAGGAGCAGCGGGTAGCCGCGAAGGGCGAGCCGGTAGGCAATGGCTCTGCCTATCCCCGAGCACCCGCCCGTCACCAGGGCGGCTCCGCCTGCATTGGCAACGGCAGAGGCAGTGCCCACCGGTCAAGTCTACCGCCCCGGGCAGGGGCTTCGACGGCCTTCTTGATGGGCCTGGTGGACTGCTGGTGTGGCCGGCAGCCAAGGCGGTGGGCCATCCTTCGGGTGGTCAGGAGATGGCTCGTGCTTCACGGCCCAGCACGGGGACCCCGCGAAAGATGCGCGTTCACAACAGAAGCCACGCCGCATCTTGTGTAAGTTCCGAGATGTGATGGAACGAACCCGTCTCGTCTCCCAACGGAAGCTGCGGTACGTGGGTCTCGGCTTTCTGGCCGTCGTCACCGTGGTGGCGGTCTGGATTCTCGCTCCGCGCCTGGCGCCGCCGCCCCGGACCATCACCATGGCTACCGGGCCGGTGGGCACCGCGTACGCAGAACTGGGGCTGCGCTACCAACAAATCCTTGCACGCGATGGCATCAAGGTCCGACTTCTGGCGACGGCAGGGGACGTCGAAAACTTGGCCAGGCTCCGCGACCCTCACTCCGAGGTGGGTGCTACCTTCGTTGAAGCCGGGATTGTGGGCCAAGCCGAGAGGTCCGGCCTCTTCTCGCTCGGGACGTTGATGTACTCGCCCTTGTGGGTCTTTCAGCGGGGCAGCAGCCCAACGCTGCCGCTGGCTAACCTCACGGGCAAGCACTTCTCCATCGGACCTGAAGGCAGTGGCACTCGCTTCCAAGTGTTGCGACTGCTGGCCCTCCTCGGTGTGGACCGGCAGAAGCTCAAGCTGGAGGCCGACCTGCCGGAGGAGGCCGAGCAGGCACTGCTCAGCGGAAATCTCGACGGCTTGGCCGTCGACGCCTCCTGGGATGCGCCGGTGGTGAGGCGCTTGCTTCGAGACCCTCGGGTCTGGCTGACGAGCTTTCCCCGCGCGGACGCCTATGTGGCGCTCGACCCCTACCTGACCAAGCTCATTGTTCCGATGGGGGTTGGTGACCTGGCCAAGAACCTGCCAGCAACCGACGTCACTCTGATTGCCACCAAGACCAGTCTGCTGATTCGCGAGGACCTGCACCCGGCCCTCCAGTACCTCCTGCTCGAGGCAGCTTCCGAAATCCACAGCGGACCGGCCCTTTTTCATCAGGCGGGTCAATTCCCCGCAGGCGAGCCGATGGGCGTGCCGCTCAGTCCGGATGCGCGACATTTCTACAAGTCCGGTGCCCCACTTCTCCACCGCTACTTGCCCTTCTGGCTGGCGGTGATGGTGGAGCGACTTCTCATCCTCCTCATCCCGGTGCTTGGTCTGCTGTTTCCAGCCCTGCGGGTGGTGCCCGACCTGTACTTCCGGGCCATGGAACGGCGGGTCCTTGCGCTGTACGCCGAGCTCAAGCTGCTGGAGGAGAAGTTCGACCGCCTCGCCCCTGGCGAAAGTGCTTCGGGTCTCTCTGCACGCATCGACCAGCTGGAGGCGAAGGTGAACCGCTTGCGCGTCCCGGCCAAGTTCACCCAAAGCCTGTACCACCTGAAGCAGCACATTGACTTCGTCCGGGAGCGCGTCACCCTACGCGAGACCAGCCAGGCCCTGGCGGACTGAGGCCCGGCCCAGGCTCCGCCCTTTCACGGGCTGGAGCCTCATTCACCCCAGCCGTCACGTCTTCATTCGGGACCTGGTTCACCCTGCGCTCCCTGGCCTCCCTCTGCGGGTCCGTCCCCAGGGCGAGAACGTGGTCCCTGGCCAGCAGCACGAAAGCGGTCGCGCGTGGAATGCTGGCTGCGGCCAGGCCTTACTTGAAGGTCGCTGTCTGAACCCGTGGTGCGCTTCGGGAGTTGGCTAGTGCGCCTCGCCCACCCCGTGCCGCCAGGCGTGCAGCACGTGTGCGCCGATGGCGTCGACGCCCACTCCACGCGCGACCTGTGCGAAGACGAACGGGCCGCCTCCTCGCATCCGCTTGGCGTCCCGCTCCATCACGCTCAAGTCAGCACCCACTGCCGCCGCCAGGTCCGTCTTGTTGATGACCAGGAGGTCCGACTGGGTAATGCCCGGACCCCCCTTGCGGGGGATTTTGTCCCCTCCGGCGACATCGATGACGTACAGCGTGTAGTCCGCAAGCTCCCGACTGAAGTGCGCCGCCAGGTTGTCCCCTCCCGATTCGATCAGGAGAAGGTCTGGGTGGTGCAGCTCGGTGAGCGTTTCGAGCGCCAGAAGGTTCGCCGAGACGTCCTCGCGAATGGCCGCGTGCGGGCATCCACCAGTCTCGACGGCCCGGATGCGCTCCGGCGGCAACGCCTGGTTGTGGAGAAGGAACTCGGCATCCTCGCGGGTGAAGATGTCGTTGGTAACGACGCCGAGTGACAGCGAATCGCGGAGCAAACGGCACAGGGCTAGCGCGAGCGCTGTCTTGCCGCTGCCGACGGGGCCTCCAATGCCAACCGTGAAGGCGCGTCTGCTCATGTCGCGCAGGGCGATCGGCTGCTCGCGGTCGTGGAACTGGCCCGCGCCGCCGGCGTGGCCGCCCGAGTGCAAGTGCAGGGGAGGGGAGTTCATCGTCAACTCTGAAAGAGGCGTGAGTAGAGGCGCTCCTGATGTCCTTGGCACAGGTCTAGCAGCGGGTCGACTTGAGCCGCATCGTCGAGCCCACGGCTAGCGCATTCGGCGAGTACCCGCTCTGCCGTCGCGGGAGCGCGCGCCTCGATGGCCTGTCCCTCCAGGGGGCCGACCAGACCGAGCCGAACCCCGGCCGACACCAGCCCGCGCAGCGTTAGAAAGAGGAAGAGCCGCTGCGTCTGAACTCGCGAGACACTGAGCTTCCGGAACACCGCGCCGGCGATGGGAGCGAGGTGGCCTGGCAGCCGCTCGAGCCGGACGTGGGATGCAAATTCGTCGATCGTCGAGGGAAACGCGGCAGCAGCCGCGCGCAGGAGGGCCTGGCCCTGGGCCCGGCTGGCGCGGTTGGCGACGTGGTTTGTCGTCATCGCATCGCAGAGACGGTCAATTCGGTCGATGGCCTCGGGCTGGGAGTGCGCTTCGGTGAGGACGGGCAAAGTGAAGGCGCCCGCCTGCCAGAGGCCACGCATCACGAACCTCTCGAGCCCGTTCGGGCCCACCACCTCGCCCAGTTGCAGGGCCGCCTCCAACCCGGCCGAGTGGGCGAAGCCACCGGACGGGAATGCGGAGTCGGCCAGCTGCCAAAGGGTCCAGTCGTCCATGGGAGCGCTCAAAACAGGAAATACCGTTGCGCGAGGGGAAGCCAAACCGCTGGAGCGCAAGTCAACAGAACACCGTCGGCGCGAACTTCGTAGCTCTCCGGGTCAATCTCGATTTTCGGCAGCGCGTCGTTGAGGCGCATGTCGCGTTTGCCGAGGCCCCGGCACTGTCTCACCGGCGCGAGCTGCTTGGTGAGTCCGTAGCGCGCCGCGACGCCGCTCTCGGCACAGGCCCGGGAGACGAAGGCGAGGGAAGTGGCACCGACCGCTCTGCCAAAGCTGCCGAACATGGGCCGCATGCGAACGGGTTCTGGCGTCGGAATGGAGGCATTGGGGTCGCCCATTTGTGCCCAGGCAATCACGCCGCCCTTCATCACCATCTCCGGCTTGGCCCCGAAGAAGGCGGGCTTCCAAAGCACGAGATCAGCAAGCTTCCCCACTTCCACCGAACCGACCTGGTGCGAGATTCCGTGGGCGATGGCGGGGTTGATTGTGTATTTGGCCACGAAGCGGCGAATACGGAAGTTGTCGTTGTTGCCGGTGTCTTCCGGGAGCCGGCCCCGCTGTCGGCGCATCTTGTCGGCTGTCTGCCAGGTGCGCGTCACCACCTCTCCAACACGACCCATGGCCTGAGAGTCACTCGACATCATGGAGATGGCTCCCAAATCGTGGAGAATGTCCTCCGCAGCGATGGTCTCGCCTCGGATGCGACTCTCCGCAAAGGCCACGTCCTCGGGAATGGCGGGGTCGAGGTGATGGCACACCATCAGCATGTCCAGGTGCTCGTCCAGCGTGTTGACCGTGAAGGGCCGGGTCGGGTTGGTCGAAGATGGCAGGACGTTCGGCTCGCCACAGACCCGCAGGATGTCCGGCGCGTGGCCGCCGCCTGCGCCCTCGCTGTGGAACGTATGAATGGTGCGGCCACGGAACGCCGCGATGGTGTGCTCGGCACAGCTCGACTCGTTCAGCGTATCCGTGTGAATGGCTACCTGGACGTCCTGCTCGTCTGCGACACGAAGGCACGCGTCGATGGCCGCGGGCGTGGTCCCCCAGTCCTCGTGCAGCTTGAGGCCCACGGCGCCCGCCAGGATTTGGTCCGCCAGACCCTCGGGAAGCGACGTATTCCCCTTGCCGAGCAGCCCGATGTTCAACGGTAAGCCGTCGGTCGCCTGCAGCATCCGCTCGATGAAGAAGACACCCGGTGTACAGGTGGTCGCACACGTCCCCGTCGCCGGACCGGTGCCCCCTCCAAGAAAGGTAGTGACGCCGCTCGCGATGGCCTCCTCCGCCTGCTGCGGACTGATGAAATGGATGTGGCTGTCGATTCCCCCGGCCGTGAGGATGAGCCCCTCGCCCGCGATGCACTCCGTTGTGACCCCAACGACCATGCCCGGGCTCACCCCCACCATGACGTCCGGATTTCCCGCTTTGCCGATGCCGGCGATACGACCGCCCTTCACGCCGATGTCGGCCTTGTAGATGCCCGAGTAGTCGAGGACCAACGCGTTGGTGATGACGCAGTCGAGGGCGCCACGGTCATCCACGCCGGCCGCTTGCCCCATTCCGTCCCGGAGCACCTTGCCTCCACCGAACATGCACTCGTCGCCCGGAACGGCGAAGTCCCTTTCCACCTCAAGGATGAGGTCGGTGTCGCCGAGTCGGACCCGGTCACCGGTGGTCGGACCATAAATCTCGGCGTAGTGCCTGCGCTCCATCGTTCGCGGCATGGCTAGTCTTCCTCCCGGTGCGCAAAGCCGAGGGCCCGCACGCGCTCGAGCGCGGCGGCGAGTCCCGACTCTGAGACGGGCCCGCTCGCAAGGGCGTTGCCACCGCGGATGGTCTGGCTGCCGGCAATGGGGACCAGCGACACGGTCTTGCTCTCGCCCGGCTCGAAGCGCACGGCCATTCCAGCAGGGATGTCGAGCCGCTTGCCGTAGGCCTTTCGCCGGTCGAACTCCAGGTATGGATTGGCCTCGATGAAGTGGTAGTGGCTACCAACCTGGATGGGTCGGTCGGCAAGGCTGGTGACCCGGAGCGTCGTCACGGGACGCCCGGCATTGAGCTCGACCGTTCCCGTGGCAGCATAGATGGCGCCCGGCTCGCGAGCCCCCGAGTTCTCCTCGGCCGTTTCGAAGCGAGATAAGTCCGGCACCGGGAGGAAGGTCCCGTATAGCGCGAGCGAGAGGTCGCCATCCTCGGATGCGATCGGGTGGTGCACCGTGACGAGCTTCGTGCCGTCGGGGAAAGTGCCCTCCACCTGGACCTCCGCCAGCAAGTCTGGCACGCCCGCTAGTACCTGCCGGCGGCCCAGTATCTGCCGGCCAAGGTCCATTAACTCGGCCACGCGGCGACCGTCGCGAATCAGTTCGAGAATCTGCGTAGCGATGAGGGCCGCAGCTTCCGGATGGTTGAGGCGAAGGCCTCTGGCGAGCCGCTTCTGGGCGAGGAACCCCGCTTGGTGAAGCGTGAGCTTGTCGAGTTCGCGGGGCGTCAGACGCATGGGACCTCCGGGTCACCACCTTCGAGAAAACGGATCCTCGCCCAAATGGCTTGAGAGAAACGAGAAGTGGTTTCGAAGAGCCCCCGCGATCTCCTCCACTCGCTCGGAGCCGTAGCGCAGCAGAACCCCGTCGGCGAGCGGGCTTGCGGTTACCCTGAGCGTGGATTGCCGCACCGCGACCATGCTCGAAATCTGCTGCAGTAGGCTGCGCGCGGGAGCAGCGAAGGCCGGTCCGACGAGGACCGCCAGGGCGAACACCTCGAACGGGCCCATTCGCTCAGCAAGTGACACGCCGCCCGGGCCGAGTTCGAGGGCATCCCTCAACAGCAGTACGCCGCTCCTCGTGACCTCGTTTCGGCTGACGTAGTGCTCCAGGGCCCAACGCTCGCCGCGCGCGGTACGTCCCGCGGTGATGGCGTCAAAGAAGAGCAGGCTGGCGCTTGTGTCGAGCGTGAATCGCTGGGCTTGCGAGTACCTCGCGCCAGAGAAGCACGAGACCGGGTCGGGCAGGAAGGCGAGAAGTCCGTCGGCACGGACACGCGCCTCCACCCGGAATTGGCTCCCCACGGCCGACCGGTAGACCTTTCCCTCGGCCTGCGTCGTGACGAGCCCAGTGGCTCCCTTGCCAACCTCGACCGAGAGGGCAACCTGGTCTCCGGAGACAAGCCCACCGCCATGACTCGACAGCACAGCCCAGGCCGAGTCCCCTCGGCGCCGGGGGGACAGGACTTGAAGCGGACTTGTTGCCGCGCAGGAGACAAGTGCGGTTTCGCCGGCGACCCGAGCAAAGACGATTCGTCCTTCGCCTGGCGCGAGCCGCGCTGTGCTGTCCGAAGGGGAGGGAGGCGCCCCCGATGGAGCCATCCGCGAGATGCGTGACGGCACGGCAGCGCTCGGCTTCGTTGCGATGGGCGGGATGATAGCGGCCCCGCGGGTCTTTCGTCTTGCGGCCACCCCCCCCCGGGGGTGATGGGCACGAGCAGCTTTGGGCGCGTGCCTCCCGCGTGAACGCAAACCCGACGGTGTTCGCCGGTGAGAAGGGGCGAGCGCGTGCGACCCGCGCCGATGCCGAGCAGGGGCGATGTGGAAGAGCACCTGGGGCTGGTTCGGCTAGTCGCCGAACAGCCCTGCTGGAACTCCCGGGTGGGGTCTTCCGTGGAGGGCACCCTCTTCAGCATTGCTTCTAGTTCCAAGCCCCGAGATTTATTGAAGGTGAATTGAAAGGTCTGGGCGACCCTAGGTTGGCGACGCGCTGCGTGGCACGCTTCTGACTTTCCGCGTCAAATCCCGTAACTCACCGAGGGGGACATCTTGCAGAGACGATTCTTTACAACGCTGGTGGGGTCTGCCGTCGCGCTGGCCGTCTTCGGGCTGCCGATGCGCGCACTGGGTGCCGACAAGGCCATCAAGGTCGGCATCCTCCACTCTCTGTCGGGCACCATGGCCATCTCCGAGACGGCGCTCAAGGACGTGGCGCTGATGACCATCGAGGAAATCAACGCCTCGGGGGGAGTCCTGGGCCGGAAGCTCGAGCCCGTGGTGGTGGACCCTGCCTCCAACTGGCCACTCTTCGCGGAGAAGGCCCGCCAACTCCTCACGCAGGACAAGGTCGCCGTAGTCTTCGGTTGCTGGACCTCGGTATCTCGCAAGTCCGTGCTACCCGTCTTCAAGGAACTGAACGGGCTGCTCTTCTACCCGGTGCAGTACGAGGGTGAGGAGCTGGAGAAGAATGTCTTCTATACCGGCGCCGCGCCGAACCAGCAGGCCATCCCGGCAGTCGAGTACTTGATGTCGAAGGAGGGTGGTGGCGCCAAGCGGTTCTTTCTCCTCGGCACCGACTACGTCTACCCGCGGACGACCAACAAGATTTTGCGCGCCTTTTTGAAGTCAAAAGGCGTCAAGGAAGTCGACATCGAGGAGGTCTACACCCCCTTCGGCCACAGCGACTACCAGACCATCGTCGCCAACATTAAGAAGTTCTCAGCGGGCGGAAAGACGGCCGTCATCTCGACCATCAACGGCGACTCCAATGTCCCCTTCTACAAGGAGCTCGGCAATGCGGGCCTGAAGGCGACCGACGTTCCCGTGGTGGCATTCTCCGTGGGCGAGGAAGAGCTGCGCGGCATCGACACGAAGCCCCTGGTCGGCCATCTCGCCGCCTGGAATTACTTCATGTCGCTCAAGAACAAGCAGAACGAGGCATTCATCGCCAAGTACCGCGCCTTCGCGAAGAAGAAGGGCCTCCCGGACGCCGACAAAGTTGTCACCAATGACCCGATGGAGGCGACCTACGTCGGCATCCACATGTGGAAGCAGGCGGTAGAGAAGGCCGGGACGACCGACCCGGACAAGGTCATCGCCGCCATGGCGGGCCAGACCTTCAATGCGCCATCGGGGTTCATCCTCACGATGGATTTGACAAACCACCACCTCCACAAACCGGTCTTCATCGGAGAGATTCGCGCGGACGGCCAGTTCACCGTGGTCTGGAAGACGAGCGCTCCTGTCCGCGCTCAACCCTGGAGCCCCTTCATCCCGGGCAACGAAAGCAAGCAGGGCCTCTAACCCGATTCTGGGCGGTGGCCGGCAAAGCCCGTCTGCCGCCTTGCCCATGCGCCCCTTCCTCCTCGTCCTGGCTCTCTTCTGGGCAACGGACGCCTCGGCGCTCGACCCGGCGGCTGTCGCCAAGCTCGGCGCGGAGGACTCGGACGAGAAAATCGCGGGTATCCGTGCCTTGGTTCGCGAGGCGGACCCGGCGGCACTGCCCCTGCTCCAGGCACTCTCCGACGAGGTGCTCCAAGTCTCGGGCGGAAAGGTGCTGAGGGTCAGCGGCGAGAGGATTTACGACGCCGCGACGGGTGCCGAGGTGGTGCCTCCCCCCCCCGACCGAGAGACGATTACCGTCAACAACCGCATACGCCGGGAACTCGCCGGGGCAATGGCCTCTCTTCGCCTGTTCGACTCAGACTCGAAGGTCAGGCTAGCCGCGGCACAACAGCTTCACGACGCTGACGATCCGGAGCTGGCCCCGGTGCTGGAAGCGGCCCTCGCACGCGAGAGCGATGTCGAGGTTCGAGCGCTTCTGTCGCTCATTCACGCCCGAGCAAATCTGAAGAGCCCTGACGCCAAGGCGCGCCTGGCGGCAGTTCAGCTGCTGGGCACGAGCGGCGACCGCGCCGTGGTCAGCCTGATCGAGGGACGGCTGGATGCGGCGACCGAGCCTGATGCCCGGGTGCGGGAACAGGCGCGCGTCTCGCTGCGCCTCGTCGCTTCGCGGCTGGTGATTGCCGACACACTGGGCCGGGTCTTTTCGGGTCTCTCTCTCGGCAGCATCCTTCTCCTCGGAGCGCTGGGACTGGCCATCACCTACGGGGTCATGGGCGTCATCAACATGGCCCACGGCGAACTGCTGATGGTGGGTGCGTACTCCACCTTCGTGGTCGAGCGGGTGTTTGAGCGTCATTTCCCGCACGCCATGGAGTGGTACGTCATCGTGGCGATTCCCGTAGCCTTTGCCGTTGCCTTCGCTGTCGGCATCGCGATGGAGCGGACGGTCATTCGCTTCCTATACGGCCGACCCTTGGAAACGCTTCTTGCGACTTGGGGCCTGTCACTCTTCCTCGTCCAATGCACGCGAACCGTCTTCGGTCCGCAGAACGTGCAGGTCCCCAATCCCTCTTGGATGTCGGCCGGCATTCACCTCGCAGCCGACATTGTTCTTCCCTGGAATCGCATCGCCATCATTGTCTTCACCCTGGGCGTCCTGGCCGTCGTCTGGCTGATTCTCAACCGCACTCGCCTCGGCATGTTTGTCCGTGCTGTCACCCAGAACCGGGCGATGGCCGGGTGCGTAGGGGTCCCCACTGGCCGCGTCGACGCCATCGCTTTTGGCCTGGGCGCTGGAATCGCCGGGCTGGGGGGAGTCGCCCTGTCACAGATTGCAAATGTCGGCCCCGAGATGGGCCAGGGCTACATCGTGGATTCCTTCCTGGTGGTGGTGCTCGGCGGCGTGGGCCAGCTCGTCGGTGCGGTGTGGGCTGCCCTCGGGCTCGGGGTGGCTGCGAAGTTCCTGGAGGCATCCTGGGGTGCGGTGATTGCAAAGATTGTGGTCCTGTGTTTCGTCGTTGTCGTCATCCAAAAGCGCCCGCAGGGTCTCTTCGCCCCGAAGGGCCGGACGGTAGAAGGGTAGGGATGACGGATTCCTCGCGCCGAGGGTCCCTGGTCGCGCGGCACCTCGCCGCCGCACCTCGCGCCGCCTGGCTCTGGCTCGTCGCCTTCGCGCTCACAACGCTGGTGGTGCTGCCCGCCCTCCACCTCTTCACGCCCGCCAGCAGCCGGCTGCACGTCTCCGACTTCGTCGTCACGGTTGGTGGCAAAATCATGTGCTACGCGGTGGTCGCTGTCGCCTTGGACTTGGTCTGGGGCTATGCCGGCATCCTCTCACTCGGTCACGGCCTTTTTTTTGCCCTCGGGGGCTACGCGCTGGGCATGTACCTCATGCGCTCGATCGGGCATGACGGCGTGTACCAATCCGACCTCCCGGACTTCATGGTCTTTCTCGACTGGAAGAAGCTGCCGTGGTTCTGGGAAGGGACCAATCACTTCCTCTGGGCATTGCTCCTGGTGGTTGTGGTGCCCGCTTCGCTGGCTTTTGTGTTTGGGCTCTTTGCTTTCCGCTCGCGGGTGCGCGGCGTCTATTTCTCCATCATCACCCAGGCGCTCACCTATGCCGCCATGCTGCTGTTCTTCCGAAACGAGACGGGATTTGGTGGCAACAATGGCTTCACCGATTTCAAACGCATCCTGGGGGTTCCCATCACTGCTCCTGCGACGCGCGCCGTTCTGTTCATGCTCAGCGCCGCGTTGCTGATGGGAACTCTGGTCCTCGGCCGCGCCCTCGTTTCCTCGCGGTTCGGGCGCGTGCTCACCGCCATCCGCGATGCGGAGCCGCGGGCGAGGTTCCTTGGCTATGACCCGCTTTGGTACAAGCTCTTCATCTGGACGCTCTCGGCGGCCCTCTGCGCCATCGCGGGCGCGCTCTACGTGCCGCAGGTCGGCATCATTAACCCCTCGGAGATGTCGCCCGCCAATTCCATAGAGATTGCGATTTGGGTCGCCGTCGGCGGGCGGGGCACGCTGGTCGGACCAGTGGTGGGCGCAGCGCTGGTGAACCTTGCCAAGAGTTGGTTCACCGTGGCCCTCCCCGAACTCTGGCCATTTTTTCTTGGCCTGCTGTTCATCCTGGTCACCCTCTTGCTCCCCGACGGTGTGGTCGGCCTGCTGGGTCGCCTGCGGCGCGCGAGGAAGCCCACATGATGCCGCTCCTCACGGCGCCGCACGGGAGCCATCCGTCGTGGGCGCACGCGCTGGCACCCGGTGAGCTCGACACCTCCCATGACGTCATCCTCTACCTCGAAGGCATCACCGTCTTCTTCGATGGTTTCCGCGCGCTGAACCAACTCACGCTACACATCAAGGTGGGAGAGCTTCGTTGCATCATCGGGCCGAACGGTGCTGGCAAGACCACCATGATGGATGTGGTGACCGGCAGGACGCGTCCGGATCGCGGTGCGGCCTTCTTTGGGCAGAGTCTCGACCTGACGAAGATGTCTGAGACCGAGATTTCGCGGGCAGGCATTGGTCGAAAATTTCAGAAGCCCACCGTTTTCGAAAGACACACGGTGCGGGAAAACCTGGAGCTCGCGATGAAGGGGGACCGCCGGGTTCGTCGAAGCCTCCGGGGCAACCTCGATTCTGAGGCGCAGGGACGTGTTGGCGAGATGCTTGAGCGCATCCACCTGAAGGCGGATGCCCACCGGCCGGCGGGGCTCTTGTCCCACGGCCAGAAGCAATGGCTGGAGATTGGCATGCTGCTCGTTCAGGAGCCGCGGCTCCTCCTCCTCGACGAGCCGGTGGCGGGAATGACCGACGAAGAGACCGAGCGCACCGGCCAGCTCATCCGGTCACTGGCGGAGACGCACTCGCTGGTGGTGGTCGAGCACGACATGGCTTTCATCGCCGGGCTCGGTGGCCGGGTCACCGTCCTCCATGAGGGCTCGGTCCTCGCCGAGGGCGATCTCGAGGAGCTTCAGTCGGATCCCCGCGTCATCGAGGTCTACCTGGGAAGATAGCGATGCTGAAGGTCGAAGGGCTGAACCAATACTATGGTGGCAGTCACATCCTACGAGGCATCTCCTTCGAGGCGCCGCCGGGGCAAGTGACGGCTCTCCTCGGACGAAACGGCGCGGGAAAGACGACGCTGCTGCGCGCTCTGATGGGCCTGGTCCCAGTGGCCTCCGGGCAGATTTCCTTCGAAGGCCTAGACCTCACCGGCGCCCCGCCCTACCGCCGCGCTGCTGCCGGGATCGGCTACGTGCCACAGGGTCGCGAGATTTTCCCCCGGCTCACGCTGGAGGAGAACCTGCTCATGGGGCTGGCTTCCCGTCCCCACGGCACGCCCATCCCCCCGCGCGTCTTCGAGCTATTCCCGATGCTCGCCGAGATGCGTGGGCGGCGGGGCGGGGACCTTTCGGGCGGCCAGCAGCAGCAGCTCGCCATCGGTCGCGCGCTCGCAATGGGCCCCCGACTCCTCGTCCTTGATGAGCCGACCGAGGGGATCCAACCCTCAATCATCAAGGACATCGAGCGGGCGATTCGGACCCTGGCCGCAGAGGGAACGATGGCCATCCTGCTGGTCGAGCAGTACTACGACTTTTCCAGGTCGCTCGCCGACCAGTATCTCGTGATGCAGCGGGGCGAGATTGTGAAACGTGGCGCGGGTGCCTCCATGGACCAAGATGGCGTGAAGCAGATGCTGGCGGTCTGAGGGGCAGCGAAAGGTACCCATGGAGGGAGAACCATGACGGAGCCGACCCTGGCCGAGATTGCAAAGCGCCTCGCGGAAACCCAAGCCGCCCTCGACATCGTCTGGACGATGGTGGCCGGCTTCCTGGTGATGTTCATGCTGGCGGGGTTCGCCCTGGTGGAGACCGGGCTCACCCGCGCCAAGAACGCCGCCCACACCATGGGGATGAATCTCCTCGTCTATGCAGTCGGTGTCATCGGCTTCGCCGCGTTGGGGTTTGGACTCGAGATGGGCGGGGGCGGTGGGGCCTTCGGTGCCCAGAGCGTCCTGAACGAGGAGTTCACCATCAGCCTGTTTGGCAAGAGTTTCGGGCTGTTTGGGATGACTGGCTTCGGGCTCCAGCCACTCTCGGCTTACACCCCAGGCGTCGCCGCAACGTTCCTCTTCGCCACGGTCTTCATGAGCGTTGCGGTCACCATCCCGACTGGGGCGGGGGCGGAGCGATGGAAGCTCACCAGCCTCGTGTTTTTCAGTCTGGTTATGTCCACGCTGGTGTTTCCGGTCTACGCCAACTGGGTCTGGGGGGGTGGTTGGCTCTCCCAACTCGGCTCCAACTTTGGCTTTGGACATGGCCACGTCGATTTCGCCGGTAGCTCGGCGGTGCATCTGACGGGCGGAATCACGGCTCTAGTCGTTGCCAGGCAGCTTGGACCGAGGCTTGGGAAGTATTTACCAGACGGCCGGATTCGCGCCATCGCGCCACAGAGCATCCCGCAGGTCGTGCTGGGCACGTTCATCCTCGGCTTCGGCTGGTTCGGATTCAACGCCGGCTCCACGCGCTCCGGCATGGACAGCCGCCTCGCGGTGGTGGCCGCCAACACCATGCTCGCGGGCGCCGCAGGAGCGTTCGCCGCATACGTCTATGTCAAGACCCGGTGGGGGAAGGCAGACCCATCGTGGCTCGCCAACGGCATGCTCGCCGGCCTGGTCGCCATCACCGCCTCCTGCGCCTTCGTCTCGGCCTGGGCTGCCGTCGTCGTGGGAGCGACCGGTAGCATCCTGGCCATCGTGGCCACCGCCTTCATCGAGAGCCGGCTCCGAATCGACGACCCGGTGGGCGCCTCGGCGGTGCATGGCGTGAGCGGCGCCTGGGGCGTCCTCGCTCTCGGCCTCTTCGCGAATGGGACATACGGGAATGGCCTCAACGGCGTCACGGGCGGTGTGACCGGCCTGTTCTACGGAGATGCCGGCCAGTTCGTCGCCTCGGTCCTCGGGATTCTCGCCAACATCGCCTTCGTCGGCGGGGTCACAGCCCTGGCCTTCTGGCTGGTTGGAAAGGCTGTCGGGAACCGTGTCTCGGCCGAGGAGGAGGTGGCTGGCCTCGACCTCGCGGAAATGGGCGTCCAGGCCTACTCCGCGGATCCGGGCCCCTCCGGAACTGCGAATCCATCGACGAGGCAAGCCTGACCGCGGCACGGCGCGACGCGCCGAACGCATTATCGCCAGCCCAGCGACCCGCTCGGCCCAGGCGGTAGGGACGCGCGGCTAGCGCGAAGCGATCGGCCAAGAGGTGGTTGGCAAGCAACTGGGCGCATTTCTCGCTTCACGCAGATGAGAGGCGGCCAACGCTTCAAGTTCGCTTGCAACTGACACGGTGGCGCCAATCACGAGCAGCCCTGGCGAGCCGGGATACAGCTCGGGCAAGTTGCACTCGGCCAGGGCGGCCAAGGTTCCGCGCCAGGAACGTGCCTCCGCCGTGGCGGCGGAAAGCAGCACGGCAGCCGGTGTTCCCGGATGCCAACCGCGAGAGAGAAGCAGCGCGGCGGTCATCCCGCGCGTGGCGAGTCCCATCAACACCACGACAGTCGCTGCGCCCGGCTCGAGCGAACCGAGCGCCGGCGCAAACGCGGATTCGGCATGGCCCGAGACAACGAGGAAGGCCGACGCGAGGCCGCGGTGCGTGACCGGGATTCCCGCGAGCGCGGGCGCCGCAACCGCCGCGGACACACCGGGAATCACTTCATAGGGAATCCCAGCTGACGCCAGCGCCAGCGCCTCCTCGCCTCCACGACCGAACACGAAGGGGTCTCCGCTCTTGAGCCGGACCACCCGCTCACCACGAAGCGCCGTGCGGATCATGAGCCGTTCGATGGTATTCTGAGAGATGGAGTGCCGTCCCGCGCGCTTGCCGACGTAGGCCCAGCGCGCTCGCGGGGCGTGGCGCAAGGTTTCACGGTCGACCAGCGCGTCGTAGAGAATCAGGTCGGCGGCGCCTAGCCGCGCCACGGCGCGCACCGTCAGGAGGTCGGGGTCTCCAGGCCCGGCACCCACCAGAGATACCAGCCCCGGACTCCTCATGCTGCCCTCCGAGCAGCGTACAACTCGTCAAGCGCACGCAGGAGAAGCGGCCTTCGAGCCTCCATGGGTATGCCCTCCTCGCGCCAGCGCGCTCGCAGGCTTTCGGCGCAGGCGAGCCAGTCGCCCAAATCATCAGGGAGCAACTTCTCCAGCGCCTCGCGCAAGAGGCCCGCCAGCGCTGGCGCACGGCCACCAGTCGAGATGGCCAGGGTCGCGCCACCCTTCCGAACGACGCCACCCAGGTAGGCGCTTGCGGCCTCGACATCGTCAACCGCGTTGACGAACAGCTGTCGCTCGTGGGCGGCTGCTGCCACCTGTTGGTTTACCTCACGGGTTGCCGCCGCCACTACCAGCCAGCAACCGTCGAGGTCGCTTGGCACGAAAGGTCGACGATGAAGCGTGACGCCAAGCTGCTCTAACGTGGCGCCAATCCGTGGTGCGACGACCGTCACGATGGCTCCGGCCTGAAGAAGACCGGGCAATTTTCCGGCGGCCACGCGGCCGCCGCCGACAAGCAGTACACGGCGTTGGCTCAATTGGAGGAATACGGGGAAGAGTGTCATTGGGCCCTCTCTGCGACCATCCGGGCGACCAGAGCATTCAACATGGGGCCCATCTTCGGTGTCTCGGGCACCACCTGGGGGGGAATGCCCAGCTCAGCAAGGACGCGCGCGCAGGTCGGACCCACGGCAGCCACCACGACGTGTGACTGCAACGCAGCGACGAGCGCTTCGCGGCGGCCGATTTCGTTCGCCACCAGAATGAGGTGTCTGGCCTGGATTTGCGATGTGAACGCTGCCGCAGCGAAACCTCCTTCGACCAGCTCCTCGATGGCGCAGACCAACGGCGCGGTGTCTTCCGGCAACTCCCATTGGTAAAGCAGAAGTTCGCGGAGCCGAGCGCCTCGCGACAACAGCGCGTCGACGAGCGCAACGTTCTTCTCGCCGTAGTGAATGAGCACGACCATCCGGTCGTCGAGTTCAAGTCCGGCTAGTACCTCAGTGAACTCCGCCGTCGTAAACGGAGATTGTGCTTTGAGCACCGCAACGACGCCTTCTTTGTAGAGCGCGGCGACGGGCTTCGGGCCTCTGCAGGCAACGCACCCGCGCAAGAGTACGTCGAGCAACTCGTCAGCGCGGCCCAACGCGCGTGCTTCGCTGAAGAGTGCGGACGCTCCCACCCCGGTGGAGAAGGCGAAAAGCGGAGAGCTCTCGCTCTTCATCTCGTCCAAGAGGAACGCCACGGCACCGTCCGCGGGTTGGCGGCGCTCCCGCACCGCTGGGACGCAAACGGGCACCCCTCCACTACGCTGGACGAGTTCGGACAGCTCCTTGGCCAGCCGAGACTCGAACAGAGCGATGCGCTGCCCACTCAGCTGTTGCCTCATCTAACCGCCGCCGCGATGGGTGCCGAATCCTCGACGGGCCGGACGGCGAGCATGCGTCGCTGTCCCTGGGCGACATACCAGTACGGCAGTCCAATCATGACGGCTCCGCCAACGATGTTCCCGGCGGTCACCAGCGTGAGGTTTCGCGCGAACCCCGCCCACGACACAAGACTCGGGTCATGCGGAAGGAAAAGCCCGATTCCCAGGAGGGTCATGTTGGCCACACTGTGCTCGAACCCCGCTCCGATGAAGGCGAATAGGCACCAGAAGATAAGCACAAGTCGCGCCGTCTCGTCCTTGGTGCGCATGCCCATCCAGACCGCGAGGCAAACGAGCGCGTTGCAGAGGACGCCGCGGAAGAAGAGCTCCGCCGCCGGCGCGGCCATCTTCGCCGCACGGCCACCGAGCACGAATTCCTTCGCCGGCGTCTTGCCGAGAACCCCAGAGCTCGCCGTCGCCAGCGCGAGCAACAGCGAACCGACGAGATTCCCGGCGAAGCTGACTGCCCAGACCTGGGCGAGCGTCCCGGCGGTGACGGTACGGGACAGGGCGCCCACCGTCATCACCAAGTTATTGCCGGTGAACAGCTCCGAGCCAGCGAAAATGACCAGAGTCAGTGCCACACCAAAGGAGGCGCCCATCACCGCCTTGGTGGCGCCCGAACCCGCGGCCTGGAGCGGCGCTCCTATCGCAAAGATGAGCACGATGCCCAGCCCCACATAGGCGCCGGCGAGCATGGAGAGGACGAAGTACTGCGACGGGCCAGTGCGAAGGAGGCTGGCCTTGGCCCGCGCTGCTGCTGCCATCGCTGTGATTGTCTCAAGCTCCACGGTTTTCTCCGAGGCGCGGCTCGCGATGGACGAGGATCCGCCCGCGCTCGACGCGGACCTCGTAGGTGGGGACGCGCACGCGCGGATCGTCAAGGCACTGCCCGGTGCGCAGGTCGAAGCTCTGCTTGAAGATGGGAGAGGCTATCTTCGGGATTCCTCCGCGGTCGCCGACGATTCCCCGCGAGATGACAAAGGCCTTGCTGAAGGGGTCGAAGTTGTCAATCGCGTAGACGGGCGTCGGCGGTCCGGACGATGGCCACCTGTCGGCCCGCCACCAGCGCGCACGACGCCGGTGCCCGGGAGGATTTCCTCGAGCGCGCAGACGTCTTCCCAGTCTGCCGGCGTCGCGAGCTCGAGCGCGACGGCCCTCATCCGGCCTCCGGCGGGAAACGCATTCGACTTCTCCTCCCAGGTGCCGGCCGGTGCTGGCCGCGCACCGCGGACGCAGACGAGGCTGGGATCAGGCGCGCTCGAGTTCACGAAGGTGCGGAAGCTGCGCGCACTTTGCCCGGATCCTCGAGCGTCGCCTTCCACTCGCAGCGGTAGGTGTCGACGACGTGGGCCATCTCGGCCTCCAGCTCGGCGCAGATGCCGAGCGAGTCGTCGATCAGACACCTTGCGCAGGTAGTCGAGGCCGCCTTCGAGGTTGTTGAGCCAGCTCGCCGTCCGCTGCAGCCGGTCGGCGGTGCGGACGTAGAACATCAGGAAGCGGTCGAGGTACCGGATCAGCGTCGCCTCGTCGAGATCGGTGGCGAAGAGCTGGGCGTGCTGCGGCTTCATCCCGCCGTTGCCGCAGAGATAGAGATTGTAGCCCTTCTCGGTGGCGATGATGCCGAAGTCCTTACCCTGCGCCTCGGCGCACTCGCGCGCGCAGCCCGACACGGCGGACTTCAGCTTGTGCGGCGCGCGCAGCCCCTTGTAGCGGTTCTCGAGCCGGATGGCGAAGGAGACCGAGTCCTGCACGCCGAAGCGGCACCAGGTGCTGCCGACGCAGGACTTCACCGTGCGCAGCGCCTTGCCGTAGGCGTGCCCGGACTCGAACCCGGCGTGCGATCAGCTCGCTGCCAGATCTCCGGCAGCTGCTCGAGCGCGCGCGCCGAACAGGTCGATCCGCTGAGCGCCGGTGATCTTCGTGTAGAGGCCGAACTTGCTTGGCGGTGCTGGCCGAGCGCGATGAGCTGTTCGGGCGTGATCTCGCCGCCCGGCACGCGCGGCACCACCGAGTAGGTCCCGTCGCGCTGGATGTTGGCCAGGAAGCGATCGTTGGTGTCCTGCAGCCCGACCGGTGCTTGGTCTCGAGCACGTGCTCATTCCAGGTCGAGGCGAGGATCGAGGCCACGGCGGGCTTGCAGATCTCACATCCGCTGCCGCGGCCGTGTTTGCCAACAGCGCGTCGAAGCTGCGCACCTGATTGAAGCGGACGAGGTGATAGAGCTCCTGTCGGGAGTGCGGGAAGTGCTCGCAGAGATGATTGGAGAGCGTCTCGCCGGCCCTCTTCATCTCGCGCGTTGAGGAGTTCGCCCAGCAGCGGCGACGCAGGAGCCGCAGCCCGTACCGGCCATGGTGGCGGTCTTCACCGCCGCCACGGAAGGCAGCTGCTGGTCGCGGATCGCCCGGCAGATGACGCCCTTCGCTGACGTTCTGGCAAGTGCAGATGGTGGCGGCCTCGGGCAGCGCGTCGACGCCGAATCCCGGCCGAACGCCCGCCCGCCGCCTGGGGGAGGATCGAGCTGCTCCGGCTGCGCGCGGAAGCGACACCTGGTTCTGCACGAGCTGCAGCAGCTGCGCCGTAGCCTGGACGCCTCGCCGACCAGCACGCCGCCGAGGAGGAGCTTGCGATCTGGCGCAGACCACCAGCTTCTTGTAGATGCTCGTGACTGAGTCGGTGAAGGAGATGACCCGGCTGCGCCGGTCGGGTCGCCGAACGCGTCGCCGAAGCTGGCGACGTCGACGCCCAGGAGCTTGAGCTTGGTGCTCATGTCGAAGACGCCGAGGCGGTCCTCGCCACCGGCGAGGGTGGAGACCGCGGTGCGGGCCATTTGGTAGCCCGGGCCAATCAGTCCGTAAGTGCGCTCCCGGTACTGCGCGCATTCACCGATGGCGAGAACGTCTGGGTCGGATGTCCGGCAGCGGTCGTCGATGACGACGCCACCTCGTTCGCCGATGGCGAGGCCACATTCGCGAGCCAGCTCGTCGCGAGCGCCGATGCCTGCGGAGAAGACCACCATACCCGTTGCCAGCGCGCCCCCGTCTGCGAAACGCAACTCCACGACGCGGCCGCCGGCTGAGACGATTTGCGAGGTGTTCTTCCCCGTGTGTACGGAGACGCCAAGCGCCTCGATTTTGGCGCGGAGGATTTGGCCTCCGCCTTCGTCGACCTGCATCGACATCAGCCGCGGCGCGAATTCGACGACGTGCGTCTCGAGTCCCATCCGGGTGAGCGCGTTGGCAGCCTCCAGACCCAGGAGCCCCCCGCCGATGACCACCCCGGTCTCCACCTGCTCTGCCCACGCCCGGATGCGCTCGAGATCCTCGATGGTTCGGTAGACGAAGCACCCCTGCGCTTCCCGCCCCGGGATGGGGGGAACCAAAGGAAAGGAGCCGGTGGCCAACACCAGCTTGTCGTAGGTCACGTTCTTGCCAGAGGCGGAGGTCACCATTCTGCGTCCCCGGTCGATGGACGCCGCCTGCTCGCCAACGTGGACGGTGACCCCTGCCTGCTCGTAGAAGGTGGGACTCGCGAGCGACAGCTCTTCGGCAGTCTTTCCGCCAAAGAAGCTCGTGAGGTTTACTCGGTCGTAGGCGAGGCGCGCCTCCTCGCAGAAGGTGACGATGTTCCATCGCGACCTCTGCTCACTCTCCAGGACGAGTTCGATGAACCTATGCCCCACCATGCCATTGCCGATCACGACGAGGTCCTTCTTCGTCATCAGCGTCTTCCACCCCGCGCCCATCTCCGCATGAGGGCGCTAAGAGCAAAGGAGATGCCAAACTGACGCAGCGCGTCCCGCCCTCGGAAGAGACACTGCCGCGGTCGTTGGGGAGCTGACAATGGTGTAACTTCAGGCCCATCCGCCGACACTTTTGTAGGAACCTACAGGACCAACAGGGGAGGGGCTTTCTAGAGGGTCAGCACAACTCTGGAGACCCGACGACGGCGGTCGCCCCGTCCAGTGGTCATGGTTGAGGGACCATTGAACGACTCGGCCGGCGCGGCGCCAACCCCACGGGATCCGGAGCCTCAGGGTCCAAGCTAGCTCCTCGCACCTCCACCCTGCCTCCCGACGAAGATGTCTGTTTCACGCATCACCCAGACAAAATTGTCGGTCAGGTTGCATCCGGCCTCGAGGGCCTGCTAGGCGAAGGATTGGTGTCCAAGCGCTTCAACCCCACCCGCGAAAGTCTCCCGGCGCTCTCTGCCCTCTTCGAGATCGGGGTCGTCTTAAGCGGCTCGACCGACCTGCGGTCGGCCCTCGAGCGTACCCTAGAGAAGCTGGAGGGGCGTGGCGTCGTGCGAGGCGCGGTCTTTCTCGTCCATGAGGACACGGGTGAAATCCGAGTGGAGGCCGCCCTGAGCATCCCGGCAGATGGCCTACTCGCCCGGTACAAGCGGGGCGAGGGCCTTGTCGGCCGGGTGGTCCAGAGCGGCAGACCAGTGATTGTTCCTGCGACGGGTCGCGAACCACTCCTGCTGGACCGCGCCTTCCAGCGCCGGCGCTCCGGTGCCCCTGAAGCGAGTTTTATCTCTGTCCCAATCCTCCTAGAGCGTCGCGCGGCCGGCGCGCTGGCAGTGGACTTCCGTTTCAGTAAGAGTCGCGATTTCGAGGGAGAGGCCCGCTTTCTTTCCGTGGTTGCGACGATGATGGCGCAGGCCCTTCGCGCACAACGTGTCATTGAAGAGGAACGGACCCGCCTGCTCGCCGAGAACACGAATCTCCGCTCGGAGCTGGAGGAACGCTACGAGCTGTCGAACATTGTCGGCACCAGCGGGCCGATGAAGCAGGTGTATGAGCAGATTGCACAGGTGGCACAGACCAACACTACGGTGCTTATCCGGGGCGAGTCGGGCACGGGTAAGGAGCTGATCGCCCACGCCATCCACTACAATTCGCCGCGCGCGAAGCGTCCCTTTGTCAAGGTAAGCTGTGCTGCGCTTCCAGACACGCTGATCGAGTCGGAGCTGTTTGGCTATGAGCGTGGCGCCTTCACCGGCGCACAGACGCGCAAGCGCGGTCGCTTCGAGCTCGCGCACGGCGGCACCCTCTTCCTGGACGAGGTGGGCGAGCTCAACCTACCCACGCAGGTGAAGATTCTACGAGTCCTCCAGGAGGGTGAATTCGAGCGCTTGGGAGGCACCGAGACGCAGAAGGCTGACGTGCGTTTGATTGCCGCGACGAACCGCGACCTCGAAACGGCAATGGCAGAGCGCCAGTTCCGCGAGGACCTGTATTACCGGCTCAACGTGTTCTCCATCTTCGTTCCGCCGCTTCGCGACCGAAAGCCGGACGTGATGCTTCTGGCCGACCACTTCCTCGTCAAGTACGCGCGGGAGCATCGCAAGCTCATCAAGCGCATCGCGACGCCGGCGATTGACATGCTGATGAGCTACCATTGGCCGGGCAACGTGCGTGAGCTGGAGAACACCATTGAGCGTGCCGTGCTGACCTGCGACGGGCAGGTCATTCACGGCCATCACCTTCCCCCAACGCTGCAGACGGCGGAGGCTTCGGGAACAGTCGTCCAGTCGTCACTCGCCGACGCGGTCGCCCAGTACGAGAAGGACCTCATTCTGGACGTACTCAAGAGTGCCCGGGGAAATCGCGCGAAGGCGGCGCGACTGCTCGGAACCACGGAGCGCATCATCGGCTACAAGGTGCACAAGTACGGCATCGAGGCCGGCCGGTTCCGTGGCTCGCTGGCCCCCTCGCACTCGAACTTGAAGAACCGGCGGCGACACTGAAGCCCAGGAGGCTCGGTGCGCTGGGCAGTTGCCAACGCCCGCTGCAGCAACCGTCGGCCCTTCACCGCACGGGCGTGAGCCACGCCTGAGCGCGCGGGTGATCGCCTCGCACCAGCGCGTGATAGGCGGTCTGCAGCTTGCGCGTGATTGGACCGGTCATACCCGAACCGATGACGCGGAAGTCGATTTCGCGCAGACCGATGACCTCGGCCGCCGTCCCGCAGACGAAGACCTCGTTCGCCGAGTACAGTTGGTCGCGCGAAATGGGTCGCTCGACGACCTCAAGCCCTTGGTCGGCAGCGAGCGTGAAGAGCGTGTCTCTGGTGATGCCTTCGAGGATGGCGCCCGCGTCTGGTGTGCTGATGCGCCCGCCCTTCACGACGAAGAGGTTCTCGCCAGTGCACTCCGCCACGTACCCTTGCGGGTCGAGCATGATGGCCTCGTCGAAGCCGAGGCGCAGCGACTCCGTCTTCGCGAGGACAGAGTTCGGGTAGTTTCCTGCAATCTTGGCCTTCGTCATCATTACGTTCGCGTGGTGTCGGGTAAAGGATGAGACGTTCGCCCGGACGCCCCGCTCGAGTGCATCCGGTCCCAGGTACGCGCCCCACTCCCAGACCGCGATGCCGACGTGCGGCTTGCCTCCGTCGATGCTGAGGTTCCAGCCACCCTCTGCCTGGTAGATGACCGGGCGGACGTAGCACTCGTCGAATCCATTGGCGCGGATGGTATCCGTGCATGCCCGGGACAACGTCCCGACATCGTACGGGAGCTCCCGCCAACCGAGGATGCGGGCGGACTCGAGTAGTCGTTCCAAGTGTTCCGTTAGGCGAAAGACCTCTGGGCCGCGCGTCGTCCGGTAGCAGCGAATTCCCTCGAAGACCGCAACCCCGTAATGCAGCGCCGGCGTGAGGAAGTCGATCTTCGCCTCGGCGACACTGCCAAGCTTGCCGTTGAGCCAAATGTGAGTCGTCTTCATCTGTTCGGCAGTTCCTTCTGTTTCGCGCCGACCTCGCTCGAGTCCTTCTTTGAGTCGCGGATCCAACTCATCATTCCACGCAGGCGCCGGCCAACGTCTTCAATCGCGTGCGCGCGGCCCTCCTCGCGAAGTTTGTCGAACATCGGGCGACCCGCTTGGTTCTCAAGAATCCACTCTCGAGCGAACGCGCCGGACTGAATCTCTCGGAGGATCTTCTTCATCTCCACGCGCGCGGCCTCGCCGACGACACGTGGCCCGCGGGTGTAGTCGCCGAACTCGGCGGTGTCGCTGACCGAGTGCCGCATCCAGTCGAGGCCACCCTCATACATGAGGTCGACGATGAGCTTCAGCTCATGCAGGCATTCGAAATAGGCACTCTCCGGCTGGTAGCCGGCGTTCGTCAGTGTGTCGAAGCCTGCAAGCACCAGTGCGGTCACACCACCGCACAGGACGGCTTGCTCGCCGAAGAGGTCGGTTTCCGTCTCTTCCTTGAAAGTCGTCTCCAGCACCCCCGCGCGAAGCACCCCGAGTGCCTTGGCATAGGCGAGCCCGAGCGCCTTGGCCTGGCCCGTCGCGTCCTGATGGACGGCAATGAGTGCGGGAGTGCCCTGCCCAGTCTGGTACAGCCGGCGGACCAGATGCCCCGGTGCCTTGGGAGCAATCAACACCACGTCGACGTCAGGCGGCGGCTTCACTTGGCCATAGTGAATGTTGAAGCCGTGCGCGAAGAAGAGGGCCTTGCCCTTCGTCAAGAATGGGGCGATGTGCTCCTCGTAGATTTGCTTCTGTTTCTCGTCGGGCGCGAGGACCATGATGAGGTCGGCTTCGCGCGCGGCGTCGGCCACACTGGTGACTTTGAGCTCGGCGGCCTCGGCCTTGGCGCGCGATTTTGACCCAGCTTGCAAACCGACGCGGACGTCCGCTCCCGACTCCCGCAGGTTCAGCGCGTGGGCGTGGCCCTGGCTGCCATATCCAATGACGGCAACCTTGCGCGTGGCGAGCAGCTTCGGGTTCGCGTCCGTGTCGTAATACAGAGTTGCCATGACTTGGTCCTTACTTGGGGGTGACTGCGGGGGAGGTAACCGCGCCTTCGGACGCGGAGGAGACGAGGGAGGCGTACTTGGCGAACACGCCGCCCTGGTAGTGAGGCTGAGGCGGAGCCCATGCGGCGAGCCGTGCGGCGAGCTCCGCCGGCGCCAGCCCTACGTCGAGCCGCCGCGCCTCGACGTCGATGGTGATGTCGTCACCATCGCGCAAAGCGGCGATGGGACCGCCCACGAACGCTTCCGGGGCGACGTGCCCAACCATGAGGCCACGCGTTGCGCCGCTGAAGCGGCCGTCGGTGAGGAGAGCGACGGAGGCCCCAAGGCCTTGGCCAACGAGCGCCGAGGTGACGCCCAGCATCTCGCGCATTCCGGGTCCGCCGCGAGGCCCTTCGTAGCGGATGACGACGACGTCGCCGGCCACAATGCGATTGCCCTTTACAGCCGCGAACGCGTCCTCCTCGCGGTCAAAGACGCGAGCGGGTCCCCGGTGCAGGGTCCGCTCGTGGCCGGACATTTTCAGCACGGCGCCGTCGGGCGCGAGGTTGCCGGCGAGAATGACCAGTCCACCGGAGGCGCTGACGGGGTTGTCGAGCGGTCGGACCACCGCCTGGCCCGGAGTCTCCCGCGCTCCCCTGGCGTGCTCGGCCCACGTCGTTCCGTCCGCCGTGCGCGCCGCGCCGTCGAGCGCGCCGGCGTCCAGGAGCCGGCGTGCGACGAGTGGAACGCCGCCTGCGCGGTCGAGGTCGACGGCGACGAAGTGCCCTCCCGGCTTCAAGTCTGCGAGCAGCGGCGTCCGCCGACTGATGCGATCGAAGTCCGCGAGCTCGAGGTGAATCCCTGCCTCGTGAGCGATGGACAGCAGGTGAAGCACGGCGTTCGTCGAGCCACCCGTGCCAGCGACCGCAGCAATGGCGTTGTCGAAGGATTTTCGCGAAACGATGTCGCGTGGGCATTGGTTTCGCTCGAGCAGGTGGACCACCAGCTCTCCTGCTGTTCTCGTCGCTTCGTCCTTTCGCGGGTCCGTAGCGGGAATGGTCGCGTAGCCGACTGGGCCAAGGCCGAGTACCTCCAGAGCCAACGCCATCGTATTGGCGGTGTATTGCCCGCCACACGCGCCTGCACCAGGGCACGCGACATCCTCCAGCGCCTGCAGTCGCTCGAGCGGCAGTTTCCCAGCCGCGTGTGCGCCAACAGCCTCAAAGACGTCCAGGATGGTCACGTCGCGGCCCTCGAATCGTCCAGGTGCGATCGAGCCGCCGTAGAGAAGCAAGGACGGGACGTTCAGCCGTAGAAGCGCCATGGCGGCGCCAGGAAGCGTCTTGTCGCAGCCGACCAGCGCGACCACCGCGTCGAACAGGTGCCCACGGGCGACGAGCTCAATCGAGTCAGCAATCACCTCGCGGCTCACCAACGAGGCTTTCATCCCTTCAGTCCCCATCGTGACGCCGTCACTGATGGCGATGGTGTTGAACTCCATCGGCGTTGCGCCAGCCGCCCGGACACCTTCCTTTACGCGTTCGGCAAGACGCCGGAGGCCGTAGTTGCAGGGCATCGTCTCGGTCCACGTGTTGGCGACACCGACGATGGGCTTCTTGAGGTCCTCGCTCTTGAAGCCAATTGCCTTCAACATCGCCCGAGCTGGTGCGCGCTCGTAGCCTTCGGTGATGGCCCGACTCTTCTCGCGAGGGTCGTGTGCCATCACGGCCTCTCCTCGAGGAGCGCGCGGACTACGGCGTCGCCGACGTGCCTGGTTGACACGGGGCGCGGCGATAAGTCTGCTGTGAGCGCCCCTTGGTCCAGGGAGGTGCGCACCGCGCGCTCAACGGCGGCGGCTTCGCGCTCGAGCGAGAGCGAATGTCGCAACAACATGGCGACGCTGAGGATTGCGCCGTAGGGATTGGCGACGCCGCGGCCGGCGATGTCGGGCGCCGAGCCATGGATGGGCTCATACAGCCCGCGCGGACCCTCGCCGAGCGACGCTGACGGCAGCATCCCCAGTGTTCCACCGAGAACGGAGGCCTCGTCCGTCAGGATGTCGCCAAACATGTTCTCCGTCACGATGACATCGAACTGCGACGGCTTACGAACCAGCTGCATCGCGCACGAATCGACCAGCTGGTGGTCCAGGCGCACATCTGGGAACTCCGCTTTCAAAACCCGCGTTGCGACCTCGCGCCAGAGCCGGCTCGTCTCCAGGACGTTCGCCTTGTCCACGGATGTCAGCCGTCCGCGACGTGCCCGGGCGAAGCGCGCCGCCAGCCGGACGACTCGCTCGATCTCGGCCGTCGTATACACACACTCGTCCACAGCGCGGTCTCCCTCGCGCCGCTTGGCACCGAAGTAGATGCCGCCCGTCAATTCCCGCACCACGAGGAGGTCCACTCCGGCCAGAACCTCGGGCTTGAGCGGCGATGCCGCGACGAGCTGCGGGAACAGGGTCACTGGCCGCAGATTCGCGTAGAGGCCGAGGTCCTTGCGGAGCGCCAGCAGCCCCTGCTCGGGGCGGACCTTAGCGGCTGGTTCCCACTTGGGCCCCCCGACCGCACCTAGCAGCACCCCGTCGGCCTCGCGGCACTGCGCCAGCGTCTCGGCTGGCAGCGGTGCACCCGTCTTGTCGATGGCGATGCCACCCACCAGCGCCTCACGCTGGGCGAAATCATGCCCAAAGCGCGCGGCTGCAGCGTCAAGAACGCGGGTTGCCTGCGCAACAACCTCCGGGCCGATGCCGTCTCCGGCGAGCACCGCAATCGAGGCCTTCACCTGTGCTCCTCCTCGAAGCCGGCAATTGCGTCTACCTGTCCCAGGAGAAAGCCCAGCTCGTCCACACCGTCGATGAGGCAGCGTCTCGCGAAGGGGTCGACCGTGAACGGGATGCTCTCGCCGTGGGCCGTGAGGGTCTGCGACTCGAGGTCGATTGTCACCGTCGTAGGCCCTGCAAGCAGGCGCCGGTGCATCGCGCTGTCCACCACCACCGGCAATAGACCGTTCTTCAGCGCGTTGGCCCGAAAGATGTCGGCAATGGCCGAGCTCACGACGGCGCGAAAGCCCAAGTCCAGGAGGGCCCATGGCGCGTGCTCGCGTGAGCTGCCGCAGCCGAAGTTGTCGCCGGCGACCAGCACCTTCGCATCAGCTGCTCCGGCGGCGTTGAGGGGGAAATCCGAACGTGGTCGACCGCCCTCGTCGTAGCGCCAGCCGGAAAATGCGTGCTTACCGAGACCGAGCTTGTCGGTGGTCTTCAGGAAGCGGGCCGGGATGATTTGGTCGGTGTCGATATTGGCAGCCGGCAGCACCACGGTCCGTGACGTCAACTTGACGAAGGGTTCCATCACAGCATCTCCCGCGGATCGACGATGACCCCGCGTACTGCGGCCGCAGCTGCCGTGAGCGGGCTGGCGAGAAAGGTGCGCCCACCGGGGCCCTGGCGACCCTCGAAATTGCGATTGCTCGTACTGACCGCGTACTGGCCGGGCTTCAGCATGTCGCCGTTCATCGCGATGCACATCGAGCAGCCTGGCTCGCGCCACTCAGCACCGGCATCCCGGAAGACTCGGTCGAGACCCTCCGCTTCAGCTGCACGCTTGACGGCCTGAGAGCCGGGGACGACCAGCGTTCGAACGCTGGCGGCCACCCGGCGGCCACGCAGCACAGTGGCAGCGGTTTGCAGGTCACTCAGGCGCGCATTGGTGCAGCTGCCAATGAAGACAACGTCGACGGCGCGCCCGAGAATCGGCTTTCCGGCTTCCAGCTGCATGTAGCGGAGCGCCCCGAGGTCGGCGGTCTGGGGAACAGGTGCGCGAATCGGGATGGCCATTCCAGGGTTCGTGCCCCACGTAATCATCGGCTCGAGCCCGCCACCGTCGAGCCCGACCGTGCGGTCGTAAGTTGCACTGTCGTCGGTGGGGAGCTGCCGCCAGGCGGAAACCGCGCGGTCCCAGGCCTCATCTTTTGGCGCCCGTGGCCGGCCGGCGAGGTAATTGAACGTTGTATCGTCAGGCGCGATGAGGCCTGCGCGCGCCCCGGCCTCGATGGACATATTGCAGACGGTCATTCGTCCTTCCATCGACAACGTACGGATGGCCGAGCCGGTGTATTCGAGAACGTGGCCCGCACCGCCCCCGACGCCGAGCTTCGCGATGACTGCCAGGATGACATCCTTGGCGGTGACCCCTGACCCCAGACGGCCGTCGACCCGGACTTCAAGCGTCTTGGCGCGCCTTTGAAGGAGGCATTGCGTGGCGAGAACGTGGCCGACTTCAGTCGTCCCGACACCAAAGGCGAGCGCTCCGAATGCTCCATGGGTGGCCGTGTGGGAATCACCGCATACGATGGTGGTCCCTGGCTGAGTGAGCCCAAGCTCAGGGCCAATCACATGGACAATGCCTTGCGCATCGTCTCCGAGGGCATGCAACTCGACTCCAAATTCGGCGCAGTTCTTCTCGAGCTGCGAGAGCTGGGCCGCGCACTGGGCATCGGTGATGACGAAGCGCCCGTTCTGCCGCGGCGTGGTCGGCGTCGAGTGGTCCATGGTGGCGATGGTGCGCTCTGGACGCCGGACCTTAAGTCGCTGGGTCCGCAGGACGTCGAACGCCTGCGGGCTGGTCACTTCGTGGATGAGATGGAGGTCGACGTAGAGGACCGCCGGCGTGTCAGTTGTCTCTGGTCGCACCAGGTGCGAACGCCAGAGTTTCTCGAATAGCGTGAGCGGTGCCGATGAACTAGATGGCGCCACAAAGCGCCTCCGCTTCCATTGGGACGACCGTTAGGAGGCGCCGCGTCGCAATACGATTGAGCACCTCGAGGTACGCGTGCGCGCTGCCTTCGATGATGTCGGTGCTCACGCCACGGCCCCGGTAGCGCGTGCCAGCGTGTTCCACTTCCACGAAGACCTCTCCCTGCGCGTCCTCGCCCGCAGTGGCGCTGGTCACCTGGTAATCGCAAAGTTTCGCGCGAATCCCGGTAATGCGTTCGATTGCGTTGAAGACTGCGTCGATCGGACCGTTGCCAGTTGCGGCGTCGCTGAGCCGCCGTCCATCACGGTGCTGCAGGCACACCGCTGCGCTGGGGGGAGACCCCGACGCGGCCGACAAACTGACCAGTTGCCATGCGCCATGCGCTGCATCCTGAAACAGCCCGAGCATCAACGCCTCGAGGTCGCCGTCGTAGACTTCCTTCTTCTTGTCAGCGAGCACTTTGAACTGCTCGAAGACTCGGTCGAGGTCAGCGGCATCCAGGTGGTAGCCGAGCTCACCGAGGCGGCGCTGAAGGAGGTGGCGCCCGCTGTGTTTGCCGAGGACGAGGTTGGTCGCGTGAATGCCGACGTCCTCGGGTCGCATAATCTCGTAGGTCTCTGCGTGAGACATCATGCCGTGCTGATGGATGCCGGACTCATGGGCGAAGGCGTTCTGGCCCACGATGGCCTTGTTGCGCTGTACATGGAATCCGGTCGCGTTCGCCACGACGCGGCTGGTTGCGTAGAGATGTTTGGTCTCGATGCCAGTCCGCAATCGCAGGTAATCGGCGCGAGTGCGGATGGCCATCACGACCTCCTCGAGGGAGCAGTTACCAGCACGCTCGCCGATGCCGTTGATGGTGCACTCGACTTGACGCGCCCCTGCTTGCAGCGCGGCCAATGAGTTCGCGACTGCGAGGCCAAGGTCGTTGTGGCAGTGGACGGAGATGACCGTGTGGTCGATGCCGCGGACAGTGCGCTTGAGGTGGGCAATGGTCGCGGCGAACTGCGCCGGCATGGCGTAGCCAACCGTGTCGGGGATGTTCACGGTGGTGGCCCCCGCCGCGATGACGCGCTCGACCACCTCGGCGAGGTAGTCGACCTCGGTCCGCGCGGCGTCTTCAGCCGAGAACTCAACGTCGTCGCAGTATCCGCGCGCAAGCGAGACGCCGGCGATAGCACGGTCGATAACCTGCGCCTTGGTCATCTTCAGTTTGTGCTCGCGGTGAATGGGGCTGGTCGCCAAAAACACGTGCAGCCGTTTCCGGGGCGCGTCTCGCAGGGCCTCCCAAGCGCGGTCGATGTCCTCTTTGCCGCACCTGGCCAGCCCCGCCATCACCGGTCCTTCGACCTGCCGGGCGATCGTCTGCACCGACTCGAAGTCGCCGGGCGAGGCGATGGGAAAGCCGAGCTCAATCACGTCGACGCCAAGATCGCGAAGCGCGCGGGCCACCTGAAGCTTCTGAGCAAGGTTCATGCTCGCTCCGGGCGCCTGCTCGCCGTCGCGCAGCGTGGTGTCGAAGATTGTCACTCGGTCGTGTCCATCGATTTTCATGGGGTCCTCAGTGGATGCAGCGCCATGGGAAGCGCTCTAGATTTGCCCTGCCTATGCCGCGCGCTCGTCTTCCGACGGCGCCGCTCGCGAGAAGTGCAACCCTTGGTGCGCAGTCTCACCGCGCGTCATAGCGATCATTCCGGTGCGCACCATCTCGACGACACCGAATGGCCGCACTGTTTCGAGCAACCCGTCGACCTTGTCGGTGGGGCCGGTCATCTCGAAGATGAGCGAGGTCGAACTCACGTCCACGATGCGGGCACCGAACGCCTCGCAGAGCTGGAGCAGCTCCGTCCGTCGGTCTGGTCCGGTTGCGACCTTCACGACTAGCCATTCTCGGTCCACGCTCGGTGCTCGGCTCACCTCCTCGACGTAGAGCACGTTGACGAGCTTGTAGAGGTTGGCCTCGAGGCGGCGCGCTGTGTCGTCGTCGGCCCGAACCACGATGGTCAGCCGGGAAACCCCCGGGCGCTCCGAGCGACCGACGAGCAACGACTCGATGTTGTACGCGCGTCTGCGAAAGAGAGAGACCACTCGGGCCAGGACGCCCGGCCGGTCCTCGAGGTAGGCAATGAAACTGCGTTGGGAGGGATCACGGCTCATCGGAGGTCTCCACGATGGGTGAGGGACGTCGGATCATGTCGTGCAGGTCACAGTTGGCTGGGACCATCGGGTAAACCGAGTCCTCCTGCTCCACCCGGAAGTCGATGACCACGCTGCTCGGCTCGGACAGCGCCCGTGCTACCGCGGCCGGGATGTCCTCACGTTTCTCGACGCGCAAACCGACGACCCCGTGCGCTTCCGCGAGCTTGACGAAGTCGGGACTCTTCAGAGGTGTCGCCACGTAGCGGCCCCCGTAGAAGAACTGCTGCCACTGCCTGACCATGCCGAGGTAGCCGTTGTTGATGATTGCCACATTGACCTTCAGCCCTTCCTGCGCGAGCGTCGTCAGCTCGCAACTGGTCATCTGGAAGCCGCCGTCGCCGACGACGACCCACACGTCATCCGCGGGCCGGGCCAAGCGCGCCCCAATGGCTGCCGGCAGTGCGAAGCCCATCGTGCCCAGCCCACCAGAGGTGATGAGACGCCGCGGGTAGTCGTGCTTGTAGTACTGGGCTTCCCACATCTGGTGCTGGCCGACGTCGGTGACCACCAGGGCGCGACCGTCGGTGAGACGCCACAGGTCATGGATGACGTGCGGCGCGAGGAGATGGCCATCGGATGGGATTGCCTGGACGTCGCGAACCGCAGAGTCGCCTTTCAGGGCGGCGATTCGCTCGAGCCAGGAGCGGTGCTCGCGCTGCTTCACTTCAGGAACGAGCCGAGTGAGCGCGTCGTTTAGGTCGCCGACGATGGGGACGTCGACCTTAACGTTCTTGTTGACCTCGGAAGGGTCGATCTCCACGTGAATCTTCTTCGCCTTGAGCGCGTAAGTCTGGAGCCGGCCGGTGACGCGGTCGTCGAAACGCATCCCGAGCGCGAGCAGGAGGTCAGCCTCCTGAATCGACTTGTTCACCCATGCCTCGCCGTGCATTCCCATCATTCCGAGGCTGAGGGGGTGGGTGGCCGGGAAGGCGCCGAGTCCTAGTAGGGTGCTCGCCACTGGAATTCCTGTTCGGGTCGCCAGTTCGCGGAGCAATGCGGTCGCGTCCGCCTCGAGGACGCCGTGTCCGCAGAGAATGACAGGCCGCTCGGCGGCGTCGATGAGAGCGGCGGCGCGCGCGACGTCCGTTGCTGCCACGCGATGCGCCGGCCGGTATCCGGGCAGACGGACTGGTGAGCGGTCGGGGGTGTATTCGATGATGCCCTGCTGGGCATCCTTGGTGATGTCTACCAGCACCGGTCCAGGTCGCCCCGAGCGCGCGATGAAGAACGCCTCGCGCAACGCTGGTGCGATGTCCGACGTCTTCGTGACGAGGTAGTTGTGCTTGGTGATGGGGAGCGTGATGCCGGTGATGTCGATTTCCTGGAAGGCGTCGCTACCGATGAGGGGGGATGGCACCTGGCCGGTGATGAAGACCACAGGCGTCGAATCCAGCATGGCGGTGGCGATTCCCGTCACGAGGTTGGTTGCGCCCGGACCACTGGTCGCGATGGCCACGCCGACCTTGCCCGACGCACGTGCGTACCCATCGGCCATGTGCGAAGCACCTTGCTCGTGCCGAACCAGCACATGGCGCATGGGATAGCCGGGGAGCGCGTCGTACGTCGGCATGATGGCGCCGCCCGGATAGCCAAAGACGACCTCGACGCCCTCTTGGACGAGCACCTCCCAGATGATTTGCGCGCCGCTCTTCATGGCGCGCGGGACTTCGCTTCCGTTGGGTTTGCTCCGGCCGTCGCTCGCTCCTGGCGTTTGCCGGTCAAGTTCGCTGGTTGCCACTGCCATCACGACCTCCACAACGTCGACCCCAGAAAATGAAAAAGCCCCCGCACCGTTTTTCCGGATGCGGGGGCTGCTCTTTCCGAAATCCTTCTCGGTTAGAACGGCGGTCCGCACCCGCCCGTAAGGCGGATGAGGCCGACGATGCCGAGAAGCAGAGCGTGTCCGGACGAGCGCGCGCAGTCAGGCGCGGACGCACTCAGAAGATGAAACTTCGCGGACATGCAGTGACGGTACGAGCCGATGGCGCTTCGTGTCAAGCCAAGGCCTTTGGCAGCTACACCCCCCCTGAAGTTGTCAGCATGGCCGGGAGGCTGCGGGAGTTGCTGGGGAGGCGCGGTGTTGACAGGTCGAGATCCTGGGAGCCGCGAGGACGTGCTGGCTCGGTTCAGCCCTGAATTGTTCGGGAAAAGTGCAAAATTGCCCGGAAGATGTCCTCGACGGCGTCGGGGTCCAGCGCGAACTCTTGCGCCCAGCGTCGTCGAGTTTCCAAGACCCTGGCCTCGCGCCCCAGGTCTTGCACTGCAACCCCGAGTGCGGCCTTGCTGTTGCCGGCCCGCTTGGAGAGTACGGCTCTCCGAGCGAGCAGGGTCACGAGCTCTTGGTCCAGCTCGTCGACGAGCTCGCGGGTCTCCTTCAGCGCGGGGGACAAGTCTCCGAGGTCCGGAATCGCCAGGGCAGTTGCTTCGACCGCCGGAAGCACCGGGCTCGGAGCATCCAACGCCGAGTCGATGGCCCGGAGCGCTCTAAGTAGCTCATGGCGGGCCGTGGCGGCATAGGGGTTGAAGCGGTGCAAGGCCGGCAAGAGGTGGCCCGCATCGACGCGGACGGCTTCGATGCTTTTTGCCATCCCTTGAAAGGATGGTGGCGCGTGCGATGGATTCGACGGAACTCCGACGTCCAGCATTCCTTTGGCGACAAAGAAGGCCAGGGCGTGTGTGAGTGCCATTTCCTGGTCATGCGCTTCGGCGCTCAGGCGCAGCGTCTCGCACCCGACGGCGCGGAAGAATGCCTCCACTTCGGCCACCGCCTGCGGGTGCGCAGGGGTGGGGCACACCACCACGCGCAAAGGGCGCTCGCCTCGGGCAAGGCTCGCCGGCCCAAACAGAGGGTGAGTGGCCACCCACGGGCGGGCGGTTCCGAAGTGTTGTGCCATCGAGTTGCTGGGCATGACCTTGACGCTGCCCACGTCCACCACCACCTGAGATGGTGTCACGTGAGAAGAGAGGTCGATGAGCACCGAATCGAAGCTCTCCAGAGGAACGGCCACCACGACCAGGCGCGCCCCGCTGAGCAGCTCGGCCAGAGACAGAGCCCGTACCTCATTTGGCACTTGCACCCCGGGGTCGAGCGCGCGCACCGAGAAGCCTGCTGCCCGGCAAAGCTGCGCAAAGGCTTGGCCAAAGCGGCCATACCCGAGCACGGCAACGGAGCGCGGCGTGCTAGGCGACACGCGACCTGCGAGGTCGGTCACGCTGCGGTAAGACCTTGCCTAGGCTCTGATGGGCCTCCCGAAGCATTTGGGTTGTCGTGTCCCATCCCACGCACGCGTCCGTGACGGAGCAGCCGTACTTGAGCTTGGTTCGGTCGGATGGAATGGACTGATTGCCTGCGACCAGAAAGCTCTCCACCATCAAGCCCACCAGGGATGTGTTTGCATGGGCGACCTGTTGGATGACGTCCTTCATCACCAGAGGCTGCAATTCGGGCTGCTTCCAGGAATTGCCGTGTGAGCAATCCACGACGATGTCTTTGGGCAAGGACGCCTTGCCGAGCGCCTCCTCGGCCATCCGGATGGAGGCGGCATCGAAATTGGGACGCTCTCCACCGCCGCGCAGAACGAGGTGCCCGTAGCGGTTGCCGCGTGTCCTGACAATGGCGGACTCGCCCCGGCCGTTAATGCCCAGAAAGCTATGAGGTTGGCGTGCGGAGAGGATGCCGTTGATGGCAACCCCGATGTCTCCGTCGGTTCCGTTCTTGAAGCCGACGGGGGTGGACAGGCCAGAGGACATCTCCCGGTGGGTCTGGGATTCGGCCGTCCGTGCCCCGATGGCCGTCCAGGACACGAGGTCGCCGTAGTACTGGGGGGCAATCGGGTCCAAAGCTTCCGTCCCCACGGGCAGGCCGAGCTCGTTGACATCCAGGAGAAAGCGGCGCGCCTTGCTGATGCCTTCGTCCACGCGAAAAGTGTCATCCATGTAAGGGTCGTTGATGAAGCCCTTCCATCCAGCGACGGTGCGCGGCTTTTCGAAGTAGACGCGCATCACCACGAGAAGCGTTTCCCTCACCTCGTCGCTCAGTTGTTTGAGCCGGTGCGCGTAGTCCAGACTGGCCACGGGGTCATGGATAGAGCAGGGGCCGACGACGACGAAGAGCCGGGAATCCCCTCCATCGAGGATGGCCTCCACGGCCGCGCGCCCCTCGAGCACGGACTTGGCCGCCAGGGCGCTGAGAGGCAGTTCTCCCTTCACCGTGTCTGGCGAGGGCATGACATCAAAGCCGATGACGTTGAGGTTCTCAGTTTGTTGCACTTGGCTTCCCCGGAGCCCCGCAAAAGGCGAGCTTAACGCCTCAGCGACGTCGCGCCTGCGAGCCGATGAGTCGCACACCGGTTGATAGCATTCATGCGGCCCTCGCCGCTGCTGTGGACGCTCCGGTGCCTACGGAGCTGCCCGTGCTCGTGCGCGATGGTAGGTCGAAAACAGATGCACAGTTGTTCCGAAACTGAGGGCGGGCTTCGCACGCTTCGGCGGAACGCTGGAGGAGACGTGCAAGGGACCGTGAAGGTCTGAGTCGTCCTGCCGAGAAGTCGTCGCCAGCCTTGTTGGCGCCTTGCGGGTGCTGCCCCGATGCGCGAAGGTGCGAACTTCAGTGTGTCAGTGGGCTAGCTTCCAGCCTACGCACCGTAGGCCCGGGAGTCAGGCTGATGGCGACGCGGTTCCTCATCCTCGGCGCGGGTTTTGGTGGTCTTGAACTGAGCACGTCACTCTCCGAGGCGCTCGGAGCCAGCGCGGCGATTACCGTCATCGAGGAGTCAGAGGCCTTTGTTTTCGGGTATTCGAAGCTGGACGTGATGTTTGGTCGAGCGACTGCAGAATCCGTGAAGCTGCCGTATCAGTTGTTTGTGAAGCCGGGCGTCAATCTCAGGCGCGAGACCGTAACGGCGATCGATCCGATCGCTCGCCGGGTCAGAACCAACGTCGGCACCCATGACGCCGACGTTCTCGTCATCGCGCTGGGCGCTACCTACGACGTCTCCACCACACCCGGAATCACACTCGGCAAGAACGAGTTCTACTCCGTCCCAGGCTCGCTTCACCTACGCGAGGTGCTGCCCACCTTCCACCGAGGGCACGCCGTGATCGGCGTCTGTGGAGCACCCTACAAGTGTCCACCCGCGCCGAGCGAGTGTGCCCTACTGCTCCACGACTATCTCCTCACGCGCCGGATGCGCAGCGACTGTCACATCACACTCGTGAACCCGCTTCCGAGCCCAGTGCCGCCCTCACCGGAGACGTCGAAGGCCCTGATTGCGGCGTTCGCCGAGCGCAACATCGAGTACCTCCCCAACCGCCGAGTCGCGTCCGTAGACGCCGGGCGAAAAGTGGTCGCCCTCGATGACGGCCGCGAGCTCCCGTGCGAGCTGTTCCTGGGAGTGCCCAAGCATCGTGCGCCAGACGTCGTCGTTGCGACTGGGATGACCGAGGACGGTTGGGCCACCATCGACCCGAAGACGATGGAGACCAAGTTTCCCGGTGTCTATGCAATCGGCGACCTCGCGAACACAGGCGCACCCAAGGCGGGTGTCTTCGCCGAAGGCGCTGCACGCACGGTCGCGGCAAACTTGGTGGCGATTCAGCACCAGCAGCAGCCCTCCGCGAGGAACCCGGGCGCGGGAAGTTGCTACATCGAATTCGGCGCGAATCGAATTGCCCGGGTCGACGTCGATTTCTTCTCGGGGCCGAAGCCGACCGGGATGTTTCACGAACCCTCCGAGCAACTGCGGCTAGACAAGGAGCAGTTCGGCTCCAGCCGCCGCGCGCGGTGGTTCGGTCTCTGAGTCCGCACGGCTTTCGCCGCTGGCATGGCAGTCGGAAGTTTGGGCGGTACCGCCAGCAGTGGGCTTGCACCTTCTCAGTATTGGAAGAACTCGATGGCCAGAACGACTCGCCATTCAGGCGCGCCGAACTGTGGGTTGAGTCCGCCGCCAGCACCCAGCTTGAAGCGTAGGTGGGGCCCCTCGGCGCCCGTCCCCTCGAGCCTCAGTGTGAGGAGTCCCTCCAGCGCCGTGCTGGTGGAGGCGAAGAAAGTTCGGAATGCGGTGGCGCCGTAGACCTCAGGGCCGACCACGAACGCTAGGGTACCGACGGGCAGGCGGACCCCCGCGGCGACGCCGAACAGGAGCTCGCTGCCCTCAGGACTCCCGGGCACCGGGTAGTTGTCCAGGGGCCGGAGGTGCACCCCGAGTTGGCCGGCGTAGGTGAAGAGCCCCACGTCGCCGGCAAAGAGGAGGCGAAGCATCGCCCGGAAGGTGTCGTCGGTGTCGTAGTCGGCACGGTTGCCGTTGGGGATGAAGAGCTGCACTCCGGCACCGAGGCGAAACGGGCCGCTTGGGCCTCCTAGAATCCGGACGTCCATTCCGAGGCGCACGTCGGAAATGGTGTCCGGGTGGGAGGCCAAGTTCACCGACGGCGCGGTGTAGGAGTAGCCGCCCAGGGTTCCAGACTCGCCCTGGGTGTCCAGCGGAAGGTCCAGGTTGAGGTAGAAGCGCCAGCAGCCCAACGTGACCGCGCCGCCGATGTCGAGGAAGGCTCGGTCCGAGATGACGGCGAGGCTTTGAGTGCCCTCGGTGAGGCGAAGGGCATTCCTCTCGTAACCCACCGTGACGTTCACCGCCCCTCCCAGTCCACCACGCATGTCCAGGCCGTCCATGACGAACCAGCCAGCGCCCGGAGCCGACAGGTAGAGACGCTCCACCGCGAAACCCTGGGCCGGCTGCTGTGCCTGGGCGCTCGTGGCGAGCAACAGGACGCCGAGGGCGAGCGGGCTAAAACTCCGCATGGACCCTCACTCCGAAAATGTGGACCGGACCTCGGGCAGTGTTGAAGCCTGGGTGCCAGAGGAATTGGTAGTCCCCAGAGAGCCAGATGGCCTTGAGGAAATTCACGCTGTAGAAAACCTCGAAGATTCCCTCGCCGCCCTGTTGGAGATGGCCATCGCCAACGAAGCCGTCGATGCCCCCCATCGCGAGGTACTGGGCATGGATGGTGGAAATCCAGCTCATGCCAAAGCCCACGCCAGTGAGGTCGAAGGGCCGTCCCCACCAGGAGCCCCGGGCAACGGCGCCCAGGGTGAAGGAACGGTCGGCCGGGTCGAAAGCGTCGACTTCGCTCTCCCCGTCCGCATACATGGCCCGTAGAAACAGGCCGATGTCCTTGGCGACAAATTGCTCAATGCTGATGCCAATGCCCAGCTTCTGGTTCCCCTTTCGCACCCAGCACAGGTCCGGCGCAGTGAAATTGCCCGAGCCATAGTTGAAGCTGGTGCAGGCAGCGGCATTCTTGGAAGGGTTGGACTCGTATGCCGAGATGGCATCACTGAAGCGCCCGATGAATTCGAAGTTCCGGTAGCCGAGAATCCGAATGGCCCCGGGCTGTCCAAATAGGACGTGGTCGTGCTCCAGTTCCAGGGCGTCGCCGTAGTACTGCCAGAGGTGGAAGTTGATGGGCAGCTGGTTGGGGTTTTGCGGCGGGGCCAGTCGAGCAAAGCGCAGGACCCAGTCATCCCAGTACAGCTCCGCCGCGGCCCCGTATGAGTAGCCCCGAGCATCCGCCGCGAAGTCCCACGCGGCATACGTCATGAAAGCCATGTTGAGGAACGTCTGGCGGGGGTCAAACGCGACGTTATTTCTGTCGAGGACATCGAGGTCCGAGAAGTTGCCGACCGTCAGCACAATGCGGCGGCTGTCGACCACCGTCCCGAGCACCATCGGGGCCGAAGGACGAACAACCTCGACACCACCCAGCCCGATGGTCTGTCGGAGGAAAATTCGTGAGTGGTACACCTGGGGCGTCTCGCCCCCCGTCTTCTGGAGCTCGAAATTCTGAATGGCGCCGCCGATGCCCCGGAGGTTGGAGAAGGGGCGCTCGGAAATCACTTCCGGGACAAAGTAGCCTTCGCCCCCGGGCCAGAGTCTCAGCCCGAAGAAGAGGGTGAACGTGCCGGTGAAGCTTCGTTCTGCATCCGGCACCAGCGAGTTGATGCTGCCGTTGGCATTCGTGTACGGCGCCTGGAAGGAGGGCTTCCAGCTCGAGATGTAGGTGAATTGGCCGTAGAGGTTCCAACTCTCGTTGTGAATGTCGTGCAACCCGTGCTGTGCCAGTAGCCCCATGAGGCTGAACGGCGCGCCATCGGCGGGGGACGCCTGAGCCTCTGCCTGCGCATGCGCCTGCGGCGCGGCCAGAAGCGCCAGGGTGGCCAGGGCCAGACGAAGCCCCCCGCCGACGTGCTGCCTGGCCTGACACCACAATTGGTTTTGCGCAGCCCCGGACCCCCGCCGCATCAGGAACCGCCTGCGTCGCTCTTGGGGGTGGAAGTGCAGGTCGCAGCGTCGTAGCTCACCGCCATGAAGAGAGGTGCAAAAACGATTTCCGTGAGAAAATTCGCCTCGGCCTGGGAGAGGACGCTTCCGGCCGCACAGTTGCCGGCGAAGGTGGCGTCATCGACTGGAATGTGCAGCGTCTGGTTGAGGCTGACAGAGAAGCCGCTGCGCGACTGCATGACGACGAGGGACGTCGGCGGTGTGGAACTTGTAATGTCCCACCCCGGAGCGAGGACGACGTAGGCCAGGTTGGCCGATGCAGCGATTGTACTCTGGGGGCTCGACGAGGAGCCCGGCGCGATGGGCGTCTGAAACGAGATGGCTTGCCAAAACGCCTGGTAAACTACGGCCGCATCGGGAGCCGACTCTGGATAGTGGTTGTCCAGCACTACAAAGGTGGCAGGCGTGTCACAGCCGCCGAGCAACGCCGTCACCCAGAGGGTGAATAGGGCGCATAGCCAAGCCTTCGCTCCACTCCGTCGTCTCCGCTTCGGCAAGACGAGACTTGGCGAGGACATTCCAGTCAGCTCGGCTCGAAGGGGTGGGAAACGACGGCTTCTTACCGGTGCATGACTCGCGGTCAAGGCAAATGGCCTCTCGGGCGCAGCTCGGCTCCCGTCGAACGGCTCGAAAGTGACAGTCGCACCCCTCCGGTAGGAAAGGCGCCATTGGCTCGAGTCATTCAGCGTAGTGAAGCCGCCCGCGAATTGCTCGTGACTAGAGATTCATTTTGCCGAATAACGGAGCCGGCGCCACTCGGGAACACGCACAGAAGCGAGGGCTTCTGAAGTGAAGTGTCTTGAAACGATGAAGCCAGAAGCCGAGCGTCAGGAAGCCAAGAATCCATGAACGAACTTCAGTTCCACCACTGGGTTGCCTGGGGCCTAATCGCCGTCGGAGCGATGGTTTTCATCTCGCTCCTCTTCGTGGTGGCCCCCTACGGCCGTCACACCCGTGCGGGCTGGGGAGTCATGATTTCCAACCGCGCCGGCTGGATGCTCATGGAGAGCCCCGCTGCGCTTGCCTTCGCCTGCATCTATGCAGTTGGTGCAAACGCTCTGGAGCCAGTGCCGCTCGCCCTGGCGGCGATGTGGCTCACCCACTACGTACACCGGGCATTCATCTACCCGTTGCGGCTGAAGGGGGGGCAGAAGCCGATGCCCTTGTCGGTGGCAGCGATGGCCATCACCTTCAACCTGCTCAACGCATACGTGAACGCGCGGTGGATTTCGCAGCTTGGCCACTACGAGCGGAGCTGGTTCATGGACCCCCGCTTCATCATCGGCGTGGCCCTATTCGCCACTGGCATGGCCATCAACATAAGTTCCGACAACGTGCTCTTCGCGCTTCGGAAGCCGAACGAGACTGGCTACAAGATTCCGTACGGCGGCGCCTACCGCTGGGTGTCGGCGCCCAACTACTTCGGTGAACTCATCGAGTGGGGCGCTTGGGCGTTGGCGACCTGGTCACTGGCAGGACTCTCCTTCTTCCTGTTCACCGCGGCCAACCTGGTACCGCGCGCGATTTCTCACCACCGCTGGTACAAACAGAAGTTCCCCGACTACCCGCCGGAGCGGCGCGCGGTCATTCCATGGCTGGTTTGAAGGACCCACGTTTCCTGGCCCACTACGGCCCTTGGGCGCTGGTGGCCGGCGCATCGGAGGGCATCGGCGCGTGCTTCGCTCATGCGCTGGCCGCGCGTGGGCTGAATTTGGTCCTCCTCGCTCGACGCCAGGGACCTCTCGAGTCGCTGGCGGCGGAGCTCTCCCGGAAATACGCCATTCAGACAAAGGTGCTGGTTCTGGACCTGACGTCTTCTGGCCTGCACGCGGCAGTTGCAGAGGTAACCAAGGACCTGGAAGTGAACCTGCTGGTCTGCAACGCTGCCCTGTCGCTGATTTCGGGCTTTCTCGAGCTCGAACTCGAAGACGTGCTGCGCTCGGTCGACTTGAACGTGCGGGCTCCTCTGGTGCTTGTCCACCTGTTCGGCAGCCAGATGGCCGGGCGAGGGCGGGGCGGCGTGGTGCTGATGTCATCGGTGGCGGGAATCATCGGTTCTCCCTACTCAGCCACGTATGCCGGCTCGAAGGCCTTCATCCTGGGCTTCGGGGACAGCCTTTGGGCGGAGCTCGAGCCCCGTGGCGTGGACGTCGTCACCTGCGCCGCAGGCCCAACTGAGACGCCCACCTACGCCCAGGTCCGGACCTCGGCGTTTCCCCCGGCGATGAACCCGGAACACGTGGTAGGCGCCGCGCTCGGCGCGCTGGGGAGGCGGCCGCGGGTGGTGCCGGGGCTCTTCAACCGACTGACCACTTGGCTGCTCGCCCCGCTGCCCCGCACGACGACCCTGCGGATGATTGCCGCCCAGACAAAGAAGTATACCACCCGGCGACACTGAGCTTGCTTAGCCCGGGAGCTGGGCGCTACACGGTACCCGCCGCGTTCTCTCTTTCGAGGAGCCCATGCCCCAGTACGTCTTCGACCCCGACGTGGTCCACGCCTGCTCCCTGAAGAGCCTCGGGCACACGAAGCCCCAAATGTTCGACGTGTTCGCCGACGCGATGGACCAGGAGTACCCGGACGTTCTCGATCACGGTCAGCCTTGGCTCTACAGCATCGCCGGCGGCGCGATGATTCAGATGAAGCTCTATTACGCGTCCATTCATGAATACATTATGATTTGGGGAACGCCGATCGGCTCCGAGGGCCACTCCGGGCGTCACTTCACCGGCTTCTGGGACACCGTGCTTGACGGCGAGGCCTGGTACTACGGCGAAGGCCAGTTCGAGAAGACCGTCTACAAGCCGGGCGACCGTATCTACGTCGGCCCGGGCCAAGCGCGGGCGATGAACTTCACCGATGGCGTGTGGGCGGTCGAGTACGCGCGCGGGCTGATTCCATACAGTCTGCCGTTCGGCGTCGCCGACGAGTTGCTCAGCTGCTGGGACTGGGTCACCGCAGCGCAGACGCTCACCCTCTACGCGGACCTGGTGTGCCAGAGCCTCGGCCGCCGCTACGCCCCGCTCAAGAAGCCCTTCTCGCTGGTGAGCGCGGCCGCCCGCACCCTGACCGAGCGGCTGCGCCCGCCGCCCGAAGTTCCGGCGATTCCGAAGGAAAACATCAAGTTCTTCCGCTGAATGAACGTCCTCGTCACCGGCGCATTCGGAAACATCGGGAGCCACAGCGTTGATGCGCTGCTGAAGCTCGGCCATCGCGTGCGCGCGCTCAGCTTCGGAACCCCTGACGCCAGGCTAACCAAGGCCTGGGGAAGCAAGGTCGAGGTCGTGCGCGGCGACGTCACCCGGCCTGAGACACTGCCCCCAGCGGTACAAGGCATCGACCGGGTGGTGCACCTCGCGTACGTCATCCCACCGGCGTGCCTCGAGAAACCCGACGAGGCGCTCAAGGTCAACGTCAACGGCACCAGCAACGTACTCGAGGCGGTGAAGGCCCACGCGCCGGCGGCAAAATTCCTGTTCGCCTCGTCCCTCGACGTGTTCGGTCGCACTGCCGACCAGCCGCCGCCGCGCAAGGTAACCGACCCGGTCAAGGCGACCGATGCCTACACCGAGCACAAGCTGGCCGGTGAGGCGCTCGTACGCGAGAGCGGACTCACCTGGGCCATCTTCCGTTACGCCGACGTGCCCCCCCTAGCGTTGCGCCAGCCGGTGCCAATCATGTTCGAGATTCCGCTCTCGCAGCGGATGGAGACGCTTCACCCCCATGATGCGGGCCTCGTGACGGCCAAAGGCGCTACGATGGAGGAGACCTGGGGCAAAGTGTGGCTGGTGGGCGGCGGCCCGCGCTGCCAGGTGAAGTACGGCGACTACTTGGCCAAATTCATGGCGGCGATGGAGATGGGGGGTCCGCTGCCCGAGTCTGCCTTTAGCACCACCCCCTATTGCACCGACTGGCTCGACACCGAAGAGACCCAGCGGGTGTTCCAGTACCAACGCCACAGCTTCGAGGACATCGTCCGCGACGTCGCTGCGCTGCTCGGGTGGAAGCGCTCTTTTGCTCGGCTGTCACAGCCGGTAGTGCGCGAGTACATGCTGGGAATGTCGCCGTATTACCGCAAGCGGCGCGGCGGCAGTTAGCGCCCCGTTTGTGTGCCCGCTGAAGCTCCGCCTTTTCTCAAGGGCGGGGCCACTTCTTGCACAAGCCGCGCTACTGCTGGAGGAACCCGAGCGGCAGCGCGTTAGTGATGAGCAGCTCGTACGGTGCAAGCGCAGCAACGACATTGGCGGTGCCGTCGCAAGCGTCGTGGAAACCGAAGAGAACCCAACCACCACCCAGGGTACCGGCGCGCTGAACGGCGGCAACACCGGAACTGGGGTTCTTGCGGCAGCCCGCCTTGAACACAGCGTTGCCGACCGCCACCTGCGTCACGTCGGCTGCAGCCGTCGGGCCGCCCGCCGCGAACAGAGTCTGATCGCCACCGGAGATGGCGATCGAATCGTCGGACGGGTCGTCCGTACCGGCCGTGTCAACATCCACCACCCAGGCCACCTGCTTGATGCCGGCGGCCCCGCTAGGGCTGCTCCCCACCAGGATGTCCTGTCCGCCATATGCGATCACCAGGTGGGTGGTGTTCAACGGCGCGACCGTCATCGACGCGAGCCCGACGACGACCATCGTGTGACCACGGTACGCCACGCCCGTAAAGTCCATGACGAAGGTCGCGAGCTGGGGCGTCCAGGTGCCAGTTACGACCGCTGTGCCACTCCCATCGGCGCCGAGCATCGGCGGGCATTCAGGGCCGAGGCTAACGTCAACACGAACGTCACCCCCAGAGCCCCCAGGCGTGACAACCGTGGCGCAGGGTGACGGTCGACCGTTGAGCGACGCCATGGACACCGCCGCGAAGTACGCCGCCGGTACCGCGGCGCCGAGCGTGGTCTCGAGCGGCTGGACAATCCCCGCTGCATCCGGCTTCACGCAGCCGATGACCAAAGCCCAAAGCGCGACCATGCCCGACCGACGCATGTCACCATCGTCCCACGAAACCAGCCCGAGGCACTGCGTGCGGAGGGCCCGCCCCACCGGAAAGCGGGGCCCGCCAAGCGCTGGAAGGAATGGCTTCGCAGCCGACCGTCGGGCAGGTGGCCGTGTGTGGGCTGTTCTCAGCCAGGGGATAGGTGGGTGGCATGACTACCCGCCTTGATGAAAGACCCGCGGGGTCGAGTGACGGGCTCGCCCAGCAGCGGCCAACCTATTCACACCACATGGAGGCCCCGCGATGACCCACACAGGCTGGGAAGTTGGAGATGGCAACAACCTCGCTTCGCCCCAGGGAGAGGGTGCCGCCATGCAGACCGGAACGCCCCTTGAGGGGTTCGCGAAGCTCTCCCGTGCCGTCGGCGGGATGCTTGCCTCACTCTTGGAGCGCGGCAAACTGTTCCCGTTTCACTTTGTCGCCCTGGCACAAAATGGCGCATGCATGAAGGGACGGGTCGTTCAAGGGGAGCAGAGCGGCGTCAACCCCGTTTGGAACGTGGAAAATGTTCCCGACGACGAGCTTCAGCTCCCCATTCACATACTGTGGTTAGACAGTGGAGGCGGGGACGCGGTGCACGTTCAGCTCGACAAGAGCGGCACGACGAGATTCTTGAACTGACTGCAACGTCGCGCGAAAGCCTTCACACGACTACCTCAGTCAACTGAGGCGGCGCTCGAGGAGGAGGGGCGACTGCTCGAGCACGTTGGTCCCCCCGGGGCCCACCGGGACTACCGATTCGAGAAGCACTGACCGAGGGTGCCGGCCTCGAACGGCGGCGCCTCACCTGGGGCGTTCCGTCGCCCAGCAAGATCGCTGTCGTTAACTAATTCGGCCCGGCAGGCGCTTATGCTCTCCCGACCCTCCCATGGACCGCGCTCCCGTTACCCCGGCGACCCGCGAGGCCGCTACCGCATCCACCCTTTTCCTGTTTCTGCTACCTAGCGCCATCTGGGGGACGACTTGGCTCGTCATCAAGTTCCAGCTCGGGGTGGTGGAGCCCGAGGCCTCGGTGGTCTGGCGCTTCGCCCTCGCCTCGCTGCTGCTGCTGGGCTGGTGTCTGCTGCGAAGGATTCCGCTGCGCTTCACGGCCAGGGACCACATCGGCCTGGCATTACTCGGGGTGCTGCTGTTCGGCATCAACTATGTGCTCGTCTACCGGAGCGAGCAGCACCTCACCTCCGGCCTGGTGGCGGTCCTTTTCGCCTTTATCGTCTTTTGGAACCTGCTGGGCACAAGCCTTCTCTTCGGCACCCAAGTGCCACCGGCGGTGCTGCTCGGGGCGACCATCGGCGTGGCAGGCGTCGGGCTCCTCTTCTGGCCTGAGCTGGCGAGCCTGCGAGGCCACGCGACTGGCATTGCGCTCGCTAGTCTCGCCACCCTGGTGGCCTCAGCCGGGAACCTCCAGTCCCAGCGCCTCTTCGCCAGGGGCGTGGCCGTCGTGCCGGGGACGGCCTGGGCCATGGGCTATGCGGCGCTGCTCCTCCTTGGCTGGTGCGTGATGCGGGGCGTCCCGCTGGCCTTGGACCCACGCCCGCCTTACGTGCTCTCACTCCTCTACCTGGCCCTCTTCGGCTCGGTGGTGGCCTTTGTCTCCTACCTGACGCTGTTGCGACGCATCGGCGCTGGGCGCTCGGGCTACACCGCTGCGGTGATTCCGGCGGTGGCCATGCTTGCCTCCACTGCTTTCGAGGGCTACCGCTGGACCGGGACGGCGCTGGCGGGCATGGCCTTGGTGCTGGCCGGAACGGTGCTGGTCCTGCGGGCGAAGGAGCGCATCGCGTCCTCGTAGCGGGGCGGTGAGTCCGGGCGGCGTAGGCGGACCCGCCACCCTTCTGTCCGGCGAAATGCTCGGCGCTGTCGAGCGCGTGATCCCTAAGAGAGCCCGCCATCCGGGTAACCGTTCTGGATAGTCAGAACGAGACTATCTGCGAACCTGCGCTACTGGCTCATCTGGCATTTCGACTCGGAGAGCGGCATGAAGGCCTTGGCGGCCGGGGTGCGAGAGACGACTTTGAAGTAGTCGCGTTCCTCCTTGGCGTCGGTCTTCGGCTTCACCTCGACGTGCACGACATCTAGCGTGACTCGGTGGTCCTGCGGCCGGATAGTGGCGTTTCGCGCGAAGAAGTCGCTGAACTGGTACCCCTCGAGCGACGTCCGTACTTTTTCCGCATTGTCGGACTTCGCTCGGGCGACGGCTTCGAGATAGGTGCTGACCGCGGAATAGATGCCGCCGTGTTGCCAGGTCGGCTTCTTTGAAAAAGCCTTCTCGAACTCGGCGCTCCATTCCTTGCTCTGTTCGTCGATGTTCCAGAACCACGGGAGGGTCACGACCGCGCCCGCGTAGGCGTCTTGCCCCAGCGCATCCACATCGGCCTCACCCAGCAGTCCGATGGCGAGGCCGATGCCCTTCTTCTTCAAGGCGAACTCGTTGTATTGCTTCACAACGTTGACTAGGTCAGCCCCGGCTTGCAGGGTGGCGAAGATTTCCGGCTGAAGGGACTGAGCCTTGAGGAGGTAGCTGGAGAAGTCAGTGTTCGGGAAGGGAGTCGCATCGCTTGGTGCGACCATCCTCCCGCCGGCAGCTTCGACGGCCTTGCGCATCTGGGCGTCCAGGTTCCGCCCAAAGGTGTAGTTTGGAAAGATGATGAACCAGGTCTTGCCTCCCCGTCTGGTGACCGCGGTCCCCGTCCCGTTGGCGAGCATCCAGTTGTCGTATGCGTAGTGAAAGGTGTGGCTGTTGCAGTGCTCGTTGGTGAGTTCCGTGGTGCCGGAACCACTCTCGATGAGCAGAGCGTTGCGCGTCTTCACCACCCCCGCGACGGCCAATGCACACGCCGAGTTCCCAACACCGAAGATGGCGTCGACGCCCTCCCGCTCAATCATCTCCAGTGCTTTGGTGGTGGCCACGTCTGCCTTGTTCTGGTGGTCGAAGCCGATGACCTCCACCTTCCCGGCGTACGCCGGGTGCCTCTTCATGAAGGCGTCGGCAGCCATCTGCGCCGCCGTGACCGCCCCGGGTCCAAGGGCCGCTGAGTACGGCCCGTTCATGTCGACGAGTACACCGAGTTTCACTTTGTCGCCGGAGAGTTGTTGCGCCGACGCCGACGCGACTAGCAGCAGGGCTGCGAACCATGTGGCTTTCACAAGTCCCCCTCATCTCGGCCCGATGTCCAGTCCAACGAGGGACGCGACGTCTGTCCTCACGGACTGGCCTGAATCGGGCCGCCGTTCCCCGGCTGGACGGTTCGCCGCGTCAGCGATTCACCGTGGCGCCGTCGATGCAGGGTCCGCGCCTGCCGCACCCAGTGATCGCGCCGGATGCGCCCGTGGAACTCGTTGAGAGAGGCATCGACGCGCCGGATGTCCTGGCGGGTCCAGAGCGCAACCTGGCGGAAGGTATGGACCCCGTGGCGGTGGAGAAGACGCTCCAGCACCGGTCCCACGCCGACGATCTCCTTCAGGTCGTCGCGACGTTCCCGCCGGACCTTCTCGACCTTGGGCTGCCGGGTCAGCTCTATCACCCGCATCTGGGCCCGCTGGTGCGCCTCCTGTTCGGCGCGGAGCCGCGCCTCGACCCCCTCCAGGCGGGACCCGATCTCGTTGCGCTCGGCAGCTGCGTCGCGCAGCGCGTCCTCCAGGCTCCTGACCCGGGCCTCCGCGCCATCGCGCGCGGTCTCCAAAGCGCGGTGACTGACCTCCAGCTGTCCCACCCGATCCAGGGTCTGGCGCAGCTGCTGCTCCAGCATTGCCCGCTCGCCGGCCTCGGTGTTCAGCGACGCCTCCATCCGTTCGCGGGAGCTGGTGAGCTGGGCCGGAAGCAACTCGAGCCGTTCCAACGCCTCGCGGAGGCTGGCCTGGAGGCGCTCCCGATCGGTGCGCAGCAGCTCCAGTTCCTCGGCGGTGCGTCCCTCCAGCGCGCGCATGGCCTCTTCGGCGTGGGCCGCCCGCACCGTCTCCTCACGTACTCTGGCCTCGGCCTGTTCTCGGGCCCCGCCGGACTCCCGGGCCGCCGATTCCGCCACGGACACCCGGGACAGCGCCACGCGCAGCGCTTCCTCGGCGGCCTTAACGCGCTCCGTAGCCACGCGCACCCCGGCCTCGGCAGCCATGGTCCGGTCCTCGGCGCTCCGCTGCCGCAGCTCGACGTCTTGCACCCGAGCGAGCGCGCCGTCGAGATCTCCAGCGATGCGCTCCCGGGCCGCCTCGGCGACGGTGGCGCGGCGTGCGGCGAGGGCCAGCTCCCGCTCTATGCTCGCCACCCGCGCGGTTGCCTCCTCCAGGCGGGCGGTGCGGTCCCGACCCATCAGTGAGGCCACCGCCCAGCCGGCCACCACCCCGATGAGACCGGCGAGCAGCAAGCACAGAAACATCTGCGACGCGATCTGCCACATGCCCCAGCTCCGTCGGTGAAGGGTGGCTGGTGCTCAGCGCACCCGGAAGTCGATTCTTCGGTTCAGCTGCCGCCCTGCCTCGGTGGCGTTGTCGCCCAACGGCTGTTCCTCGCCCTCGCCCCGCGCGGTGAGGCGCTCTGCGTTCACGCCATGGTCGATCAGGTACCGCTTCACCGACTCGGCCCGTGCCTCGCTCAGCGACTGGTTGCTGGCGGCGGTGCCCAGCGCGTCGGCGTGGCCGACGATTTCCAGCCTCGTCTCGGGGCTTTCCTTCAAGAGGATGGCCAGGCGATCCAGGACTCGCTGCCCACCTGGATCGAGCACCGCCTTGCCGGTGGGGAACTCAATGGTGCCCTGGCTGAGCTCGGCGTCCACAGCGCGCTGCAGCGCGTGCGCTGAAGCACCCGGGTCTATCGTCGGAGGAGCGACCACCGCCGGTGCCGGCGGCGAAAGGTGGCCGGGGTGCGCGGTGGTCATCGTCGCCGCATGGCCGCCGATGCAGAAGAGGCAGAGCAGCAGGAAGGCCACTCCGCATCCAGCAAGAACCACCCTGGGGTGCCCCATGAAGCGCCCTCCCCAAGCGGATGTTCCTGCCGTCGGGACGCCTCGGTCAATCGTTACCGGAAGGCTGGCCTCGACAGTTTGGAAAGAGGCGAAACCGAGAGCCCGATGTTCACCTGAGCTGGAATGTCCCCGGTCGCAGTCCTAACGCTGGACCTGGAACCCCTAGGTGCTTGGGCGGAGATGAGCATCCGCTGGCCGAATCCCGTGCCTCACTCCTCCTTGCCGCCGGGGTTGGTGGGGGAGGGCCGGGCCGCCTCTCCGCGGCCGGCGAGCGGGCCCGGGACGGACGGAACGACCGACACCAGGTGCACCTCGTTCTGCGGGAAGTCAATGCCTGCCTCGCCTAGCACCCGGCCGATGGCGGTGCGTACCTCGCTCGCCACCCGCTCACGGATCTCTTCCGGCGTCCAAATCCGGAGTTGGAAGTTCAGCGCACTGTTCCCGAAGCCGGCGAAGAGTGCGAGCGGCTCGGGAGCCTTCAGCACTTCGGGATGCGCCACGGCGACCTGGAGCAGCAGCTCCAGGACGCGCTCGGGCGAGGTCGCCTCGGCAACGCCCACGTCGATGTCGGTCCGACGCCGTTTATCGGAGAGCGTCCAGTTGGTCACCTCGTTGGAGATGAGGTGTGCGTTGGGGACCACGACCTCGGAGCCTAGGTCGGTGGCGACCGTGCTCGAGCGGATCCCGATCCGTCGCACGATTCCCGTCACGTCCCCCACCTCGATGACGTCGCCCACCTGCACCGGGCGCTCATAGAGGAGGATCAGTCCGGAGACGAAGTTGTTCACCACGTCCTGCAGGCCGAAGCCGATGCCCACTCCGAGGGTGCCGAGGAGGACCGTGAGCCGGGTCAGCTCCGTCCCCGAGGCGAGGAGGGCGAGCACCGCGCCCAGAGCGATGACGGCATAGGTGGCCGTCCGCGAGATGGCGGTGTGCACCCCACGGCCCAGGCCACCGGTCTTGAGCCCCTCGTTGAGGACGAACCCCACAAGCCGCCCGAGCAGCACCGAAATCCACAGGGTGATCGCGAACGCCAGCACGTCTCCGAGCGACAGGTCGAGCGAGCCCATCCGCGCACGCCATGAGACGACCCGCTGCACCGCGTCCAAGAGTGGCGCATCGATGCGGAAGAGCCGAACGGTGGCGAAGAGCCAGAGCAGGCCGACGGCCCAGCGGAGGTACTTCGTTCCGCGCTGCTGGAACAGCTCGACGTTGTCGGCAAAGAGTGGCCTGCGGCTCACCCTGGGGCTGCGGAGCACAATGACCCAGAGGCCCTGGAGGACCCGAAGGACTCCGGAGAGCAGGAGCAGCAGCGCCCCGCTGTAGAGCGTGCCGCCGGCCAGCAATCGCGCGAGCGCCATGTTCCCGACGAGGTTGGCCACGAGCGAGCCGAGGAGAAGAATCGTCCCTGCGATCAGTGCCGCGCGGAAGCGCAACCGCCAGCGCTTCGACGCAATCTCCCGCCTCCCAGCCGCGCCGGCGAAGCTCCCCCACCAGCATCGCGGTCGCCGAGAGGCTGACGGCCAGCATGATGACCCGCCGCAGCAGCGACAGGTCGGGCGCGAGGGAGGAAACGGCGTGGATGGCGACGAGGATCCCCAGTGTGTAGGCCGAGCGCCGGGCCCGGGCCGGGATGAGGCTCTGCGCTGCGGCGAAGAAGGCAGCCAGCATCCCGAGGAGGAGCAGCTGGGAGACGACCACCGGGCGTCGCTGGAGCAAGAGCATGGCGAGGGTGAGGACCAGGAGCGAGGCCGCAGCGAACGGGTGCCGGAGCACGTCGACCACGCTCGAGATGCTGGGATCGCTGGCCCTCTCCGCTTCGAGCCGCTTCCGTCCCCGCCAGAGAGCGATGGTGAGGACCACCAGGAACCCGAAGAGCGCCAGGACTCGCCCGCTCTGGTTCCGGACGAAGTCCTTCAGAGCGGTGGCGTGGGTGCGGAGCGTCTGTAGGATCTGCTGGCGGACCTTCTCCACCTGCGTCGGGCGGGAGAGCAGCTTCCAGAACGGGACGCTCTCCACCTCGAAAAGCTGCTGGGCCTGGAGCGCCTCGGCCTCCGCCACGCTCACCAGCGAGTCCCCGATTTGCATCCGCACCGTGGCCACCTGATTCTGGGCGGCCAGTAGCTGACCAAGCTGAGTCCGCGCCTGTGCGGCCGTCGCGGCGATGGAGGCGCGCAGCGCGCCGATGCGCTCCACGACTGGAGTAGGGGCCCCGTCTTGCCGGGCCTGCGCCTCGGTCAGCGACCAGACCTCGTCCATGCGTTGTAGCTCTTGAGTGTTCTCGTACACGGCGCGGACGGCCGACTCGAGCCCATCGTCCCACGCGGAGAGGGTATCGTCTGCCCGCTGCAGCGCCGGGCGGACATCGGTCAGGTCCTGCTTCGGGGGCAGTGGGCTTTGTCGGACCAGTGGATCGATGCTCGACACCAACGGGGGGAGTCCCTGCTTGACCTCCTCGATCAGCTGGCGGTCCGCTAGGGGCTTCACCATCGACTTTAGGGTGCGATGGGCCTCCTCGGCAGAGCGGAGGACCTCCGGGAGCAAGATCGCCGCAGGCCCGGCATCGCGCACCTCGGGCACCGGAGCGGGCTCGGCAGCCGGCGCAGGAGCCTCTGGCCCGAGCGGCCACTGGAGAAGGGCGGCGACGAGGAGGAACCGCATCGAGGGCCGAGACTACCGCTCGGGGTGGGGGGTTCCACCTGGATGAGAGGTCAGCCCTCGCGCAGGCTTACCGGAGCGGGCGGCTCGACCGCCGAGTACGGCTCCGCGTCGAAGTGATCTCCGGTCCGGGGCGCGGACCGAGGAGGGTCCCCTGTGGTAGGGGAGGGCCATGGGCCGCGCGTCTCGCGCCGGAGTAGCACCCGTCTTCGCCATGGTGTCCTTAGTTACAAGTGCATCTGGTACGCCAAGCTCGGTTTTCGGGCTCCACTGTCGGGCGAAGGATTTTCGCGCCGAGTGACTAGCCGATGCTCTCTGCGCTATCCACGCGTCGCCTCAATGCGCTCTCGGCTTTGGCCGCGGAGAGGGGTCCACAGTACGATTCATCACCACGACCGAAGGGCCGACCCCAAAGATGATGGAGAGACCTAGCGCGGGACGGACAGCCGCGGGCGCGACGCATGCATGTCCTGCGCCTTCGAGTGGCGGGGCTCCTTGCAGCGCGGATACTCCTCGAAGCACGATTGGCATTTGAATCTGGGGTGGACTCATGGCTCGACGGAAGCCCGCTGTGGCAGTTCTGCTCGTGGTCCTTGCCGCGCTGGCTGGCGTAGCCACGCTGACCGCATGCAGTTCGTCGATGAGGTACACCTACGACCCAGGAGTGAACTTCTCGGGAGCGAAGACCTACCAGTGGGCGCCGCCGTCATACAACTGGTCGCACGACAGCCTGCTGGAGGCAAACGTCCGCTTCTACGCGGACCGGGACCTCGAGGCGAAGGGGTGGAAGAAGGTGTCGGACCAGCCGGAACTGCTGTTCTCGATCAATGGCAACGGCAACTACACCTACTACTACACCTACGAGAGCCGTTGGGTGCTCAGCCAGCTCGAGCTGCGCGCCGTCCGCAGGGACGACGGCAGGACGGTATGGCGTGGAGCGGCGTCTGGCAACATCGAGACCAGCGCTACGTCGAGCGACCTCAAGGACGCGGTGAACGGAATCCTGTCGAGCTTCCCACCCAAGTAGCCAGCTGCGCCGGTGGGCTGTTGCCCGCCAGCGGCACCTCGAGAGAGGCCGGCGGTTTCGTTTCCACGCGCTTTTCAACAACGCGGACCTCATCTGGGACGGTACAAAGGTCATCCTAGTGCTCGTCGTCCCAGGGCTCGTTGTGGTCAGGCGTCTTGACCCAGTACAAGCGATGGGCGTCTGACGCCCGCGGTACGGTAGGCAGCCCGTGTGGCGCGTGTCCCGCGATATGGCGAGGGCTGCGCGATAAGGTCCAGCCCTCCGCGGCTTTCCTACCGGATGCGACGAGCAAAACCGACGGCACCTTTGGCTTATGGACGGCGGGCAGGTCAGTCCTCCGCTCGATGTCAGCCACGGGCTCGAGCTTTCAATGCGACTGGCGCGAGGCCGGCGCTCGACTCCGATTGACGGAAGGCAGGTGAATGAGCCGAGTCAGTGTAGATCAAGCTCGAAGTACAAAGTCCCCGCTATCGGGCTCGCGTTGTAGGTCGGGATGGGCTGGAACCCCAACGCGACGTAGAGGGCCGTCGCCTCTTTCATCGTCGGGAGCGTGTCCAACCTCATGGTCGTGTACCCGATACTTCGCGCAACCGCGATGATGGTGGTGGCGAGCTTTCTCCCGATGCCCTGACCCTGGAATTCGGGCCTGACGAACAACCGCTTCATCTCGCAGGCGGAGTTGGGCAACCTTCGGAGCGCCACGCAGCCCGCGAGCTGGTCGCCTGACTTGGCGAGGAGCAGCCGACCCGAGGGCGGCCCGTAGTCACCGGGCAGGGACTCCAGCTCTGCCTCGAACCCCTGGAAGCAAAGGTCCACGCCGATGTGCCGCTGGTACTCACGGAACAGCTCGCGGGTGGCCTGCACCTCGTCGTCTTTGCTGAGAAGGACGATTTCCATCAATGGCTCACCATCGCTTCACGGCGTCTCTCCTTGATTTTAGACGTGCCCGGGCATGACTGGGACCCGCAGAACAGCCATCACCTGCGGCCATCAACCGAACTGTCAGCGCCTGACGCACGGATGCCATCTGCTGAGACGGCACGTACTCATATTCCCATCGCTCCAGCACCTGCAGCTATCACGGAGGGGTAGACCCGTGGCTACCCGAAGCAACTGAGTGACTTTCAAAGGGCATAGCTTGCGGTACGCTCGGTCTAATGCGACCCCTTCGGTATTCCATCAACGTCACATTGGACGGGTGCTGCGACCATCGTGCAATGCTCGCGGACGAAGATTTGCATCGTCACGCGGTCGAGAACCTCGCCCAGTCCGATGCCCTCCTCTTTGGCCGGGTGACCTACGAAATGATGGAGGCAGCGTGGCGGGGGCCGGCGCAGGCGGGAGCGAGGCCCGATTGGATGGAACCCTTCGCCCGGACGATCGACGCGGCAAGGAAGTACGTCGTGTCGCGCACCCTGGAGCGGGTCGATTGGAACGCGGAGCTCGTGCGCGGGGACCTGGGGAAGGCCGTTCAGCAGCTCAAGCGGGAGTCGGGTAAAGGACTTTTCGTGGGAGGCGTGAAGCTCCCGCTGGCGTTGGCGGAGCTGGGATTGATCGATGAGTACGAGTTCTTTGTGCAGCCCAGGCTAGCGGGCCATGGGCCGACGTTGTTCGCGGGGCTATCAAAGCACATCGACTTGCAGCTCGTGAGTCGGCTGGAATTCGGCTCGGGGGCAGTGGCGATGCGGTATGAGCCGAGAAGGTAGCCATCGGGCTTGCTAGCCCGAGTCGCCCGCATCATGGATGCAACTGGGGCCAGGCCTTCCAAGGTCTCGACCGGCTGACCGTCGCCAGCGCCTCGCCGCTCAAGGGGCAGTGGAAGCTGCCCTTCGGCACACCGCAGAAGCGCCACGTCCGCGCCGAGAACTGTGCCATGTACCGGCAGGGGCGATGGGCGCAGGCCCATACCTCTACGCCTGCGGCGAGTTCACCGTGACGGCGAAAAGGTCGGCGGCGAGTCCTAGAACGAACCGAGGGAGACCAATCAGGTGTCGCCTTACCCTCCGTCGGCGTGCGGATGGCATTTGTAGCCAGCACGGACCTCGAACGAGGTCCAGACCCGCCCCCAGGCTCACGGGGTTGGTGTCCCGTGGTTGAGTGCGCTGCTCGGGCTGGCATAGGTTTCGACGAGGTAGGCTTCGGGGCTCCATCGGTACTCCATGTAGCGCGCGGTTTGGTCGGCGACGCTTCTTCCGAGCAGCCGGGCCACGACATGAAGCGCGCCGTCGATTCCTGCCGACACCCCGGCGGTCGTGACGATTCGTCCTTGGTCGACGAAGCGCCGTCCCTCTTGAACCGTGGCAGTTGGCGCCGCTTTTCGAAGCTGCTCGATTGCTCCGAACCACGTTGTCGCAACTCGACGGTCAAGGAACCCGGCCTTGGCGAGAACAAACGCTCCGGTGCACACAGACATTGACACCTCGGCACCTTCGAATGCCTTGCGTGCCCAGGCCATGAAACGCGCGTCATTGGTCAATGCCCCAGACCTTCCGCCGGGCACCACAATGAGGTCGGGATGCGGCGCATCATCAATGGTGAATTCCGGGACGATTTTCACAAAGCCCTGGCTTACGAGCGGCGCCTTGGAGGTCGCTACGGTGTAAACGTTAAAAGCGGGGTGTCCACCGACCGCGGCTGCGGCGAAGACCTCGCCCGGCCCCGCGAAATCCAGTAGCTCCACGCCCTCGTAGAGGACGATAGCCACGTTGCGCGTCGCTGGGCTCAACGGCGCAGGGGGCCCGGACGTATCCGCCTTGCCCGCGTTCCCGAGAAGTAAGGGGACTAGCGAAACCAGCGCCGAGAGCTTTCTCATGGTGCCCTGCTTTCCGTCGACCGCATCGCTCGAAAGTTGGCGATGGAAACGCCAAAGGTTTGCCTCCAAATGCGACGCAATTGGCGCGCGTCATCGAAGCCGCAGCTCGAGGCGATGGCCTGAACACTTCGCTGCGGATCGTCGATGAGGTCCCGGGCAACCTGGAGCTTCACCTTCGAGGCAAACTGTTTGGGTGTGATGCCGGTCGCGCGAGAGAAGACGCGCGTGAGGTTGCGCGGGCTCATGGCTGCAATTTGCGCCAACTGTGCGAGCTTCGGCTTCAGGTCGGGATGCTGGACGATGAAGTCCTGAACTCGGTGCACTCCTGGGTGGAGGTGGGTGCGATGGTCGAGGTAGACGCTGAGCTGCTCTCTGTCGCCGCTGCGCCGAACATAGACGACCATCTCGCGTGCAACTCGGGCGGCGACCAGTGGGCCGTGGTCCTTTTCCACGAGCGACAACGCCATATCGATGCCGGCCGCGACTCCGGCGCTGGTGACCACACCTCAATCCTCGACGAAGAGTCGGTTCTCGAGGACGTTTGCCTCTGGGGCTGCACGACGAAGCCTGTCGACTAGCTTCCAATGCGTAGTGCATTGACGGCCATCGAGAAGTCCGGCTCGAGCCAGGACGAAGGCTCCGGAGCAGACCGAGGTAATGCGAGCTCCGCCGCGGTGGGCGTCGAGCAGCCATTGGGTTGGAAGCCACTCCATGCGGTCAATGGCGGACGACGCAATTCCCGGGACGAGAACCACGTCGGTTGAATGGACTTGGGGCAGAGGTTCCAGGTTGGCCAATTCCAAACCCTGTGCCGACTTCACCTCACGCTTGACGCCGCAGAAACTGAGGCGGTACCGCCCACCAAGCTGCGCCGCCTCGGAAAGCACCTGGACTGGGCCCCCCAGGTCCTGAAGGTGAACGTAGGGCAACACCAATACGAGCACCCGTCGCATGCGCTCGGGAGCATCGAGGGAGGGAGGGGTGTGGACGGTTTTCGCCATTTGCACCATGGAGATTAGCGGCGCACGCCCGATGGGAACAATGACGTCTTAGGACGAAGAGCGGACAGAAATGGCCACTCATGCTGCCCGTCTTGACCGCGACAAGCGCCGACCGCCGATGCCGGGATTCGCCGCGAGTGTTTGCCCGGCCTGGAATGACTAAGGGTAGGCAGGCTCCGAGAGCGTCCGTACCCCTTGGAATCAATCCCAAGCGGCTTGCCAAGGCGAGGGTCGAGGGTTCAAACCCCTTTTCCCGCTCAAGCCCCGGAGGTCGCGGGGCTTCTTCTACGTCTCCGTTCCTGGTGCGCCAACATCTCGGATCTCAGAGTTGGGCGCCGAGCTCGGGGGTCACTGGTGGCTTCCAACTCCTTGAGACTCAAAAGGAGTGGGGCGGACAGAATGAGACGGGAGCGGACAGGACGTGGAGCGTTTTCGAAGGATTGTGACGGAAACGCCGGAGGCGGCTGGTGTTTCGCCTGCCTCCTCAACGGGTTGTCCCGCTTTTCGTGGTCGCACAGAAGCACTCGTTTTCCTTAGAGTTTCTTGAGTTCGAGCTCCGCTCGCATCTCTCGAGGGGCACGACGGTGCGCGTTGCGCATCGCCACCGACACGTCGCCGCGCTCGAGAACCTCCATGACTGCCACGACTGACCGGCCCTCATGCCGAGTTGACTGGGGCAAGCGTGCTGAAGCGCATAGGCACTTAGGCCTGGGGGCCAACCAGCAGACGCTTGTAGGCATCTGCGTCCGCCCGTGGCCGTCGACAGCGCTAGCCGGCTCAGACAGCTGGGAATGAAGAAAGACAGCCCCAATCCGTCAAGAATTTCACTCTTCACCCGGGATGAACTGAATCCCCTGCCGAAGGGGCTCCCAACCCCCCCGGACGAGGACGCGCACTGGCCTAGCGAGCTGCCTCTGAATCGAATCCATTTTCAAGGACAAGGCAAGAAGGCGCAGGATGTCGACTCGAGGAGATGTTGTGCGTTCGTGGGAGTCGACAGTTGTTCTAGACCCGGAAGAGAAGCGCCCTCTCTTCCTTCAGCTAGCCGACGCGGTGCTGGCGGACATCCGCAGCGGACGCCTAGTGCCGGGCGCCCGCCTACCTGGCTCACGCCCCCTAGCAACCGCCCAGAACATCCATCGGAACACCGTTCTCGCGGCGTATGCCGAGCTCGCGGCTCAAGGGTGGATTGAGACGACTCGAGCAGGAGGGACCTTCATCGCAAGGCACCTTCCTCCCCCACCTCAGAAGACTGCGCCGGCCCCGCTGGGGCCACGCCCATCCCTGACTGGCTACAATCTCCCCATGCCCTTGGCGTTGCCTTCGCTCCCCGTTTGGCCTGCTGGCACCTTGGTGCTGGCCCGAGGCGCGCCGGACCTCCGCCTCGTTCCAGTGGGCGAGCTAACCCGTGCCTACCGTCGCGCACTGGCCCGTGATGGGCCCTCGCTGCTCGGCTATGGAGACCCGACAGGGCATGTCCGCTTGCGCACGGCGCTTGCCGAAATGCTCAGCACCACCCGTGGTATCTCGATTGGGCCCGAGGACGTCGTGGTGGCGCGCGGCAGCCAGATGGCCATCAACCTGGTCGCGCGCGCGCTCGTGCGCCATGGCGATGCAGTGGCCGTCGAGGCGCTCGGCAACCCCCCGGCTTGGGCGGCCTTTCGCTCAGCCGGCGCGCAGCTCGTGCCGGTCCCGGTCGACGGAGCCGGCCTCGACGTCGCGTCATTGGCCCGGCTTGCCGAGGGCCGGCGCATTCAGGCGGTCTACGTCACGCCTCATCATCAGTTTCCCACGACAGCGATGATGCCGGCTACGCGTCGCATGCAGCTGCTCCAGCTGGCTCGCGAGTGTCGCATCGCAATCATCGAAGACGACTACGACCATGACTTCCACTACGAGGGACGCCCGGTTCTACCGCTGGCTGCCCGAGACGAAGGCGGCGTCGTCGTTTACATCGGGACGCTATCCAAGGTCCTCGCGCCGGGCTTGCGCATTGGTTACGTCGTGGCGCCACCGCCATTGCTGGAACGCGTGCGCACACTTCGGCGGGTGGCAGACCTTCAGGGCGATTTGGCGCACGAGTGCGCGGTGGCCGAACTCTTCGAGGAGGGCTACTTCATGCGCCACGTCCGCCGGATGCGCCGGGTGTACCGCGCCCGGCGCGATGCAATGGTCGGGGCGCTTCAGCGGCACTTGGCCGGCGTTGTGGAGTTCAACGTGCCGCTTGGCGGCATGGCGCTCTGGGCCCGAGTGGCTCCGGACGTCGATATTGCTGACTGGGCGGCGCGTGGGGTGAACCACGGCGTAGCCTTTATCGGCGGCCGCATTTTCGATTTTGACGGTGCAGTTGTCCAAGCCATGCGCCTTGGCTTCTCGCCCCTCACGGAACGCGAGTTGGAGGAGGCAGTGAAACGAATGGCCTCCGCACTACCAGCGGGGCGCCGCGCGACCATGTCAGCGGCCGCGCGGGCGGAGCGGACCCGTCAACCGCCTTGGGTGTCAGCGCTGGGCACCCGCTAAACGCGTCCGCTGTCGCATAACCGCGCGAAACCCATCCGACAGACTCCTCGTCGCGAGGCCATGGGCAGATGGCGTTGCTGACATGCAGGTGGCGATGTCCGCTCGGCTGAGCGCGCGGACCAGTGGGCGCACGATTGGCCCGCGTCACAAGGTCGACATCCTCGGTGCAGGTCGCGCGTGCGCATTGTCGTGTCGTCGATTCAGCTCCAAGGGACCAAAGCGTGGGGCACTTTCATACATCGTCACCTTGACGCGCCGAGCTGCGTAGCGCGAATTCTCCTGCTTCTCCCTCGGCCGCCCCGCTTCATGAAATCGCCTCACGCCGCGTTCCTCCAAGCTGTTGCCTGGCTGGCCCTTGCCGTGGGGAGCGCCTGCACTGGGGCCGTCGGCTCTCCGAGCCCGACTGGCGCGACGATCGCCGTCACTGTGATCCCTCACACCGCGCAGCTCGCCACTGGAGGCACGGTCGCCTTCACGGCCACGGTGGCCGGGTCCACCGGGTCGCAAGCTGTCACATGGTCAGTCGAGGAGGCGAATGGAGGGATTGTCGACGCGACCGGGCAGTACACTGCGCCGGCATCGCCAGGGACCTACCACGTACTCGCTACGAGCGTCGCCGATCCGACGCGGACCGCGGCCGCGGCGGTTAACGTAACCTCCTCTGGAGGTGGTTCGACCGATATTGTTCCTGCCGATCGCGGCACCGTGTGGAACCCGGGCATCCTTGCTGACGGTCAGCTCGGACTGCCGCTCGGCTCCGACGGCATTCCACAGCGCGCGACCGTCTGTGCCACGCTGTCGCCGGGAGCCAATATCCAGGCAGCGATCGACAGCTGCCCCGAGGGCCAAGTAGTCCAGCTCACCGCCGGCACGTTCTCCGTTTCGTCGACCGTCACGCTCGCGAAGGGTGTCGTCCTGCGAGGGGCGGGCTATCAGGGTGGGCCGACGGGCACCACCATCGCCAGAACCGGCGGGGGAACCGTCTTGGCCATCGGTGCTGATCGCGACGCCACATGCTACGGGGGGACGGGATATGGGCTGACCCAGGATGGAGTGAAGGAAACGACGACACTCTCGGTGGGGTCTGCCGCGGCGAACTTCTTAGCGGGCGATCTCGCGTTGCTGGACGCTGTTGACGACGGCACGATTCAGCAAGGTGATTGCAGCTTCTTCAAACGGGTCAGCGGTCGGTCGAGCAGCCAGCGCGTCGAAATTAAAGCTGTCGACAGCGCGAGCGGCACGTTGACTCTGAGCTCACCCCTTCACTGGACGTTCTTTTCGGGGAGCCCCTACCAAGCCCAAATCACGAGAGCTGCCAGGACCACCACCAAGTGGGCAGGCATCGAGCACCTCCGGGTCCAGGGGGGGACGAACACCAGCTACGACGGGGCGATGGCCGGTGGTATCGACATTTCCAACGCAGCGTATTGTTGGGTCAAGGATGTCCAGACCGACGGCACCATTGGCGGTATGCATGTGTCCCTCACCGGCACTTATCGCTGCGTTGTGCGCGACAGTTTCATCCATCATTCCGCAAACTACGGATTCGGCGCCGATTGCTACGGAATCGTGTTGCGTTGCGGCGCCGCGGACAACCTCATCGAGAACAACATCGTCCGCTACATGAACAAACCCATTCTGTTCAACGCGTCCGGCGGCGGCAACGTGATTGCCTATAACTACGCGGACAATTCATGGGCGACGCCACCTGCGTGGCAGGAGGTGAACATCGACTGTCACTGCTCCTTCCCGCATATGGAGCTCATGGAGGGCAACTACGCACCGCACATGGGTGCGTCGAACACCCACGGCAACGCGGGATACCTCACATATTTCAGGAACTACGCGTCGAGCTACTTCGCCCCGCCCGCTGTCTACGGTTCGACGGCCGCGCAGACTGGAAATGTCACGGCCCTTGAGTTCGATGGGGGTGACCTCAACATGAACGTGGTGGGCAACGTCCTTGGGATGGCCGGCCTCAGCACGGTCTACGACGCTTACAATAGCGGTCCGTACTCTATCTACGAGCTCGGCGCCAACGGCTCGGGCGCCACCGACGTGTCGGCCACTTCAATCTATCGACAGGGGAACTTCGACACGGTCCACAACACGACCGTGTGGAATCCGGCCAGCGGCCCGCAGATGCTTCCGTCGTCGCTGTATCTCCAGGCGAAGCCTGGATGGTGGCCTTCTGGGACTTCGTGGCCGTGGGCAGGTCCCGACTTGTCACCGATGGTGGGCACGCTGCCTGCCAAAGCACGCTCTGATAGCAACCCTTGAGCGTGCTGTCTGCTGCTCACGC
>CAVXCY010000011.1:0-266840 GCA_963760425.1 uncultured delta proteobacterium
GCCCGGTCCGCGGCGCAGCCGGTGCTGCCAGCACGCGGTGTGCCAGTGCCTGCGCTTCTCGACCCCGATGCCACCGGCCATCCGGGCGCCGTCACCCACGTGGTGTCCCTGCAGCAGGGTTCCGACCGAAACGGCACCCCCGGCGTTGCCCTCGGCGTAGGCGGCACCGGGGCCGTCCCTGGAACGCCCGGCGCCAGCGCCGCGGGGGTGGGTCCCGGCGGGGCCGCAGGTGGCGCGAATCCGTTTGTCCTTGGAAGCGGGTTGCCCGGCTTCGGCCAGCCCGGCGGAGCGGTGCCTCAGGGGCCGCCGGTGAACACCACGCGCCCAGTGGGGCGCTTCCAACCCTTCGGCGGGAACTGACGTCATGGCCCGGCGAGGTTTCACCCTTCTGGAAATCATGGTGGCGGTGGGCATCACGGCGATGATTGGCATCACCATCGCCGCCGCCTTCACCAGCGGCTTTCGGGCCAAGGAATTGGTGGAGGCGGAGGCCGAGCAGTACCGGGGTCTTCGCACCACCCTGGACCGGATGGTGCACGAGATTGGCGCGGCCTTCGTCAGCGACCGCTATGACCAGCGCCGCTACCGTGACCAGAACGACCGGCCCACCAATTTCATCGGGACGCGGGAGAAGCTGCTCTTCACCTCCATGGCCCACCAACGGCTGTACGCCGATGCCAAGGAATCGGACCAGATGGTGGTGGAGTACAGCGTTCGGGCCTCGACCAAGAAGGGCGCCAAGGGGCAGCAGGACCTCATGCGCCGCGAGAACCCCAACCTCTATGGCGAGGACAAGATGGACCGCGGCGGCGTCGAGGACGTCCTTTTGGAGGACGTGAAGCGGCTGGAATTCTCCTACTGGGACTCGGACAAAAAGGACTGGGTCAACGAGTGGGACACTCGCAAGCTGGACCGGAAGTCCATTCTCCCCACCCGCGTCCGCATCACCCTGGTCCGTGCCGACGAGAGTGGGCACGAGCAGCGCTACAGCACCGAGACGCGCATCATGCTGAACACCGAGATTCCGAGATTCTGATGCTTTCCCGGCGCCCCAAGAATCAGCGCGGCGTGGCACTGCTTCTGGTGGTGGTGTCCATTGCCATCCTGGCAGCGGTGGCGGCCGAGTTCGCCTACAGCTCCCGGGTCGACCTGCAGCTGGCAACGCACCAGCGCGACGCGCTGCGGGCCGAGTACCTCGCCCGGAGCGGCCTCGGCATGGCGCGGCTCCTGCTGCAATTTCAGAAGCAGCTCGACACCTCGCTGCAGAGCTTGACCGCGAGCCTTCCCGGGGGCCTGGGAGGCAGCTTCAACCTGCAGCTGTGGCGCATGGCGCACATCGACTGCCAAACCCTCGGCCGCTTCCTGCCGGATGCGGCGGACGCAGGCTTTGCTGCCGTGAAGAAACCGGGGCTCGACAGCCGCCTTCCGGAGGGCCAGCTCTCCGGGCTGGGCACGCCCTTCATCGACTACGGAAACTTTCGTGGCTGCTACGGCAGCACCATCGAGGACGAGGAGGCCAAGCTGAACGTCAACCAGCTCGACAGCCTGCTCACCGCGGGCGCCGGCGGTGCCGCCGTGCAGCGGCTGTACCTGCTTCTCACCGACAAGCGCTTCGAATTCGTCTTCGACCGCGAGGACGCCAACAAGGTGAAAGTCACCCCCGCCGACACGCTCATCAACATCAAGGACTGGGCCGACTCGGATGATTTGGTCTCGACGCTCACCGTCAGCCAGGCGGGCGCCCAGGTGAGCGCCGGCTTTGCCGATGAACCGGGTGTCTACAGCCGGTACCTTCCCCGCTACCGCCCCAAGAACGCCTCCATGGACTCCCTGGACGAGATGTACTTCGTCCATGGCGTCGGAGACCGCTTCATGGCGGCATTCGGCGACCGGCTCACCGTCTACCCGGACGTCAACGCCCGGTTGAACGTCAACACCGATGACCCGATGGTGCTGGCGCTGGCGGTGCGGACTGCCGCCGACCCGGCCAAGCCCGACGGGCGGCTGTCCGACCCGGTCTTCCTGGACGCCCTCGTGCAAAAGCTGGCCGCCGCCCGAATGCTCAACCCGATGGGGATGACGGTGTCGGCCTTCGTCACCGTCCTGGTGCAAGCGGGCATTGCTGTGAACCCGCAAATCACCAGCAACCTGGTGGGGAACTCCTTCCTCGGCGACCACACCAAGACGTTTCGGGTGACGGCCACCGGGGAAGTCGGCGACGTGCAGCGCACCGTCACCGCGGTGATTCGCATCACGCAACCCCAGGACGGCCTCGGCCGGCTGCTGTACTGGAAGGCGGACTAAACAGCGCATGGCGCGAATCCTCGGCCTGGACCTCGGCAGCCACGCGCTCAAGGCGGTGTTGCTCGACGTCGGGCGAAATACGGCGCTGGCCGGCTGGGCGGAAGTCCGCCGGGGCGACGGGAGCCCGGAGGAGTCGCTTCGGGCCGCGCTGGCCACGCTGCGTGCCGAGCACCCCTGGCAGGTCGACCAGGTGGTGGTGGCCATGCCCGGCGCGGCGGTGGCCACCCACGCCCTGGTGCTTCCCTTCAGGGACGCCAAGCGCCTGGAGGCGGCCCTGCCCTTCGAGGTCGAGAGCCAGCTCCCAGTGGAGCTCGAGGACGTTCTCTTCGACTACCAGCCGGGGACGCGCACCGAGCAAGGCACCGAGCTGTTGGTGGGCGTCGTTCGAAAGGAAGAGCTTCGCGCGCTGCTCGAGCTGCTCGTGGCGAGCGGCTTCGAGCCGCGCGTCGTGACGCATCCGGCACTCGTCTACCGGTCACTCTTCGTCGGTCGACCGGAAGTACTGGGTGCCGAGGCGGGCAGCCTGACAGCGCTGGTCGACCTCGGCCATGTGCGAACGGCGGTGGCCATCGGCACCCCAGGCCAGGGACTCAGCTACGCGCGCGTCTTGCCGGGCGGCGGCCGGGAAATCACCGCTGCGCTCGAGCGCGAATTCGGCGTCTCTGCGGTGGACGCCGAACGGTGGAAGGAACAGGACGGCTCCCTCACGCCGGTGGGTGGCCCGGAACATGCGCGCGCGCGGGAGGCTATCCGGAGGGCCCTGCAGCCGCTGCTGCGCGAGGTCCGCGCCACGCTGAAGGCCGCCACCACCCGCGACCGGCGTCCGGTGGGACAGCTGCTCCTGTGCGGCGGCACCTCCCAGCTCACCGGCCTCGGCGAGGCTTGGGCGGCCGAGCTCGGCCTCCCGGTCAAGCTTCTGGCAACGAGCGGCCATGCCGAGCTCGCCCCGGAGCAGCGCTCGCGGGGGGCCCAGGCGTGGGCGCTGGCGCTGTGCGGCGGCACCCGGGCCGACCGGTTCAACTTCCGGCGCGGGGACCAGGCCTACTCCGGGCAGCTCGACTGGTTGCGCGGGCGGCTCCCTCAGCTGGCCGTCTTTGCCGGGGTGCTGGTGGCGCTGCTGGTGACGTTTGGCTTGGTGCGCAGCGCAATGCTTGGCCGCCGGGAGGTGGCGGTGGATGCGCAGCTGTGTGAGCTGACCCGGCGGGTCCTCGGGACGTGCGAGCGCAACTATGACCGGGCGCTCAACCTGCTGCGGGGCAAGGAGAGTCCGGCGGCCGCGTTGCCGAAAGTGTCTGCCGCCGGGTTGCTCGCTGAGGTGGCGGCGCGCGTGCCTCCGGACCTGACGCTCAAGCTAGACCAGGTGGTGGTGGACCTCGACCGCGTGCAAATGCGGGGGGAGACCGACAGCTCCAAGAGCATCGACCGGCTGAGCACTGCGCTCAAGGCCTTCCACTGCTTCCGCGACGTCAAGGAGGGCAAGGTCGAACGCACCAAGGACGGCGCTCGCGTCAGCTTCCAACTGGACGTCCTGGTCGACTGCGGCGAGACGGCGCCGCCTGCGGGGTGAGGCGATGGACCAGCTGAGACAGCTGTGGGCAGACGCACAGACGTGGTGGAGCGGGCTCTCCCGTCGAGAGAAGGTGCTCGTCACTTCGGCCAGTGGGGCGGTGGTGGCCTTCGTGCTCTTCGTGACGCTGTTCGCGATGGCCAATGCCGCCGACGACACCCGCCGGCGTACCGCCACCAAGCTCAGCCAGCTGGCTGCGGCGCAGGCACTGTCGCAGAGTTACGCCGAGGCCGAGCGGGTGAGAAAAGCCGACGAGGCCCAGCTGTCCACCAGCGGCGTCAGCCTCATCACCTACCTCGAGGAGCGCGGGTCGCAGGCGGGGCTCGATATCCCGGCGCTGACGCCCAAGGCCGATGCGCCCGTCGGAGACGGCCGCATCATCGAGAGCACCGTCGAGCTCACCCTCACCGACGTGTCCCTCTCCAAGCTGCTGGCCTTTCTCACTGCCGTGGAGCGCGGGCCGGGGATGGTGCGAGTGAAGTCGCTGCGCCTGGAGCCACGCCCCAAGGACAACGTTCTGACGGCCTGGGCGACGGTCGCCACCTACAAGTTGAAGGAAGGCCCGTGACCGAAGCCACGCCACGCTGGCGGCTCAAGCTCAAGCCGTGGCACCGCACCCTCGGGTTCGGCGTCTTCGGCGTCGTCTGCTTCCTTCTCTTCCTCTCGCTCACCTTTCCGGTCGAGGCCGCCCGGGCGCGGCTCCAGGCGGAGGCCGAGCGCAGCGGTCTGGTCCTCCGGATGGACAGCATCTCCTCAGGCCTCTTCAGCGTGACGGCCCGGCGCGTCCGGGTCAGTCGGGCCTCGGACACGGACGCCGTGCCGCTGCTGGTGGACCAGGTGACCCTGCGGCCGACGTTGTTCCCGTCGGGGGTGGCCCTGCGAGCTGGCCTTCTGGGCGGAAATGCCACCGCGTCCCTCCCGAGGTCCGGCCAGTCCCTGCGGGTCAAGCTGACTGGCGTCGACCTCTCCCGGGCCAACCTGAAGGCGCTGGTGGGTATCGACGCCGAGGGGAAGCTGGATGGTGAGCTCGCCCTGGACATGCCCGTCGTCCGCGGAGACCCGGACCTCTCCCAGGCGAGCGGCGTCCTGCGCCTCAACGGCACGGAGCTGGTGGTGCGGGGAGGGACGGTGACGGTCCCGCTGTTTGGCAGCCCGACGCCGGTGGACCTGCCCCGGGCGGCCCTCGGGACACTCGACACTGAGATAAGCTTCGACAAGGGAGCGGGCACCGTGCAGCGGCTGCACCTCAAGGGGGACGACCTCGAGTCCCTCGCCACCGGCACGGTGAAGCTGGCCCGCAAGCCGGAGTACGTCGAGCTGGCGCTCGGCCTGCGCCTGCGCCTGGAGGCCGAGTTTCTCAAGCGGCTGGGGGTGGTGGGGGCTGGGTTCACGGTGCTGCCCGCCGACGGCGAGCTTCCGGGCTTCCGGGATGCCCGGGTGAGCGGGTACTTGGGGCGGCCCTCCTTCGCCGCTGGCCGGTGACGTTTGAAACCCGGAAACCGGGCGTGCTAAGGATTTCGTCGGTGCGTCTCGGGGGGGACCGACATGCCAGAATTGGTGTTTCTGCGGCGGGGTGAGGAACTGCTGCGCATTGCGCTGGACCGTTCGAGGACGGTGCTCGGACGCGGGGAGACGTGCGACGTCGTCATTCCCCATCCGGATGTCAGCGCTCAGCAGGCGGCCGTGCTCTTCGATGGGCATGAACTCGTCGTGGAGGACCTCTCGGGCAAGGGGACGGTGGTGTCCGGCGCCAGGACAAGCCGGGCTTCCCTCCCCTTGGGTGCCGACATTGCGCTGGGCCCGTGGCAAGCCGTTTTGCACGCGCCGGGCGCTCCGCTCGAGAGCTCTTGGTCCTGCCACGGCCTCGGCAGGGTGCGTATTCATTCGCCGCCCTTCCTTCCGGCATCGGGCTGCCTTGCCCCGGCCCTTACCGCGGACGTTCCGCCCGCCGGGCCGCCGACAACTGCGCAACCCATCATCGGCGCAGACCCGACCATTCGTCAGCTCGCGCACCTCATCGAGTGGGTCGCCTCATCCCCGGCGCTGGTGGCCATCTTCGGGGAAGCGGGTTCCGGTCGGGAGCTGGTGGCGCGGGCCATCCACGCGCGCAGCTTCCGCGCCGAGCGACCCTTCATCCGGGTGAATTGCCGAGCGAGGGACAAAGAAACTCTGGCCGCTGAGCTCTTCGGTGCACCGGGTGAACCGGACACCGAGGGTGCCTCGGGCTCGGGAGCATTCACCGAGGCGCGCGGTGGAACGTTGTTTCTCGACGAGGTGGGGGAGCTGTCCCTCGAGGTCCAGGCGCGTTTTCTACGGCGAGTGGCGTTGCGCGAGGCACGGCCGGACGGGGGCCGGGTGGTGGTGGCGACGAGCCAGGACCTCCTCTCCGACACGCGGGCCGGGCTGTTTCGCGAGGACTTGTACGACCGGCTGTGTCTTGCCCCCATCGTCCTGGCGCCCCTGCGCCGCCGGCCCGGCGACGTCCCTGCCCTGGCGGAGCACTTCGTCCGTTGTTTCAGTCCCCGCGGACAACCGGTGCGTCTCACCGCCGAGGCGCTCACCCGCCTGTCTCGCTATTGGTGGCCTGGCAACCTCCGAGAGCTCCAGAACGTCATCCGCCGCGCACTCCTGCTGCGCCAGGGCCCCCGGATTGAGGTCTCGGATTTGCGCTTCGACGCCGAGGCCTCCGGCGAGGGACTGCCTACCCGACGGGAATTTGTCCCCGGCCTGACGCTCGACCAGATGCTGCGCCAGGAGGAACGGGAAATTGTAGAGAGCGCCCTGCGACGCTTTGACAACAACCGCGAGCGCGTCGCCCGAGAGCTAGGCGTCGCCCGCTCGACCCTGTTCAAGCGCCTCAAGGACTGGGGCCTCACCCGGCACGGGGAACCCGAGCCGCCGCCTGGCGTCTCCCCGGCAGCGTAACGGGGCGGCCACCCTGGACTTTCCGCCCTCCCCATCCGGAAGGGCCATAGGCGCGCCCCTGGGAAATCTCTCCGCGGCCCGTCCGTACAGCTGGGGAATGGTGTCGTGGACAGCCCCCGTGCGGTCGGCGACTCTGGGTCCGATGGCCTCCGTGGAAGCGCGCCCGCCGGCCCGACTGGACCTGGGAAGGGTCCTGCTGCTTCTGGCCTTCCTCGCCCTTGGCCTCATCTTCTGGGACTCGCCACTCCTCACCCCGGTGAAGCTGCTGGTGGTGATGGGACACGAGAGCGGGCACGCCGTCGCCACACTGCTGGCCGGCGGGCAAGTCCAGCGGGTGGTGCTGTCGGCCGACCAATCCGGCGCCTGCCTGTCTGCCCTGCCACCGGGCACCTGGAGAACCATCCTCGTCTACTCGGCCGGCTACGTCGGAAGCGCCATCGCCGGCGCCGTGCTCCTATTGCTGGCCTTCCGCTTCCAGATGGCCCGTGGCGTTCTGGCGGCCTATGCCCTGTGGCTCGCCACTGTCGCGCTGCTGGTGGCAGGTAGTCTCTTCACCGTCGCCTTCTGTCTGGGCATGGCGGCCCTCCTCGGCGCTGCGGCGCGCTGGCTCCCGCTGCTCGGTGTGCGGCTGCTGGTGCTGTTTCTGGCCACCTTCACCGGGCTCTACGCGCTCTTCGACCTGCGCGACGATTTGTGGAATTCGGCCGTGCGCGCGCAGAGCGACGCAGCCTTGCTGGCGGCGCACACTCCCGTTCCGGCGCTTCTGTGGGCTGGCCTCTGGACCCTGCTCAGCGTCATCATCCTCGGCTGGGGTGCCGTCGTGGCGCTCAAGTCGCGCCCGGCGGCGCAGTCCGGGCTTGCTCCGGCGAGGGGCCCGTCCTAGACGCGACACCTCGCCGCAAACCCCCGCTGCTTCCGGAAGGTCGTCATGGTGCTCGCGCTTCCCCTGGCTCTCTTGCTCGCCGCCGCTCCGGTGCTGGATGTGCCCGTCACGCGGGCGGAGCTCCCCAACGGACTCAAGGTTCTCATCGCGCCCGACCGGACAGTGCCCGGGGTGACCGTCAACGTGCTGTACAACGTGGGCAGCAAGGACGAGCAGCCGGGACGGACTGGCTTTGCCCACCTCTTCGAGCACCTCATGTTCATGGGGGCGCGCTATGTACCGTACCCGCAGTTCGACACGCTGATGGAGGCCGCCGGGGGCACGAACAACGCCTTCACCGCCAACGACATCACCGACTACTTCTCGGTGGGTCCCTCCAATCTCCTCGAGACCTTTCTCTGGATGGAGTCGGACCGGCTGCTCACCCTCGGGCAGGAGATGACGCAGGAGAAACTCGAGACGCAGCGCAAAGTCGTCCTCAACGAGCGCCGCCAGTCCTATGAGAATGTCCCCTACGGGAAGGTGGAGGACGTGCTTCCGCCGGCGCTCTTTCCGAAGGGGCACCCCTACAGCTGGCCCGTCATCGGTTCGGCGGCGGACCTGCGCGCCGCGACGCTGCAGGACGTCAAGGGCTTCTTCGCCACCTGGTACGTCCCGTCCAATGCCACTCTGGTCATCGCCGGAGACGTCGAGCCAGCCCAGGCAATGGTCCTGGTGAACAGGTACTTCGGCTTCCTCCCGAAGAGGCCGGTGCCCCAGCAAGTCACCGCGCCGCCGGCAACACTCAACTCCGAGGTGCGGCTCCAACTCACCGACAAGGTCGAGCTGGACAAGGTTGTCATCGCCTGGCTTAGCCCCCCCGACGGAAGCGCCGGGGATGCGGCCTGCGACGTTCTCTCGGTCCTGCTCGGACGGGGCAAGGCCTCCCGCCTCTACCAGCGCCTCGTGTACCGCGACCAGCTGGCCACCGAAGTGGAAGTCCAGCAGGAGTCACGCACTCTGCAGAGTGTCTTTTACGTTTCGGCGCTGGCCAGACCGGGCGTGGACGTCCACGCGCTCGAGAAAGCCATCGACGAGGAGCTCCAGCGGCTTCGGGCAGAGGGGCCGACGCCCGAAGAGCTTGATGCAGCGCGGACGCTCATCTACACGGCCGCCGCGCGCCGCCTCGAGTCCCTGGTGAGCCGCGCCACCTACCTCAACCGGCTCGAACTCACCTACGGAGTGGGAGCCACGGTGCAGCGGGACCTCAACCGCTACGGGCCCCTGACCCCGGCCAGCGTCCAGGAGACGGCCCGGCAAGTCCTGGGAACGGGGCGGGTGGTGGTGGAAGTCCGGCCCGAACCCAAGGTGGCCACCGCGAAGGAGGCCAAGTGATGCGTGCCCTCCCCACCGCTTCTCTCCTCCTCCTCGGCGCATGCAGCTTCGCGCCAGCCAAGCCGGACATGCAGCTGCCGCTTCCGCCAGAGAAGGCCCAGGCCGATGCCGGACCGGCCGCCACGCTGCCCGGCGAGGCCGTCCTTGCCCAGCGGCCTCTCATCGCGCCGCTCCGCCCCTTCGACGCCCCGGTGCCATCCGTCTCCACCCTGCCCAACGGGCTCCGCTTGTTCGTCGTGGAGCGCTCCAGTGCCGGACTCGAGGCGCTGGCCTTTGTCACCCGGCAGGGTGCCGCCGCCGACCCGTCGGGAAAGGAGGGGCTGGCCTCGCTGGCTGCCGAGATGCTTCAGGCGGGAAGCGCCGGAAAGTCCCAGGCGGAGGTGGCCGCGGCTGCCGACGCGCTGGGCGCGGACCTCGCCGTCTCCGCGTCGACGGACGCCCTCAGCGTGTCGCTGTCGGCACTGAAACCCCGGCTGGTGGACATGTCGAAGCTGCTGGCGGAGGTGGTGCTCCGGCCCAACCTGCTGCCCGCCGACTGGAAGAAGGCGCAGGCGCAGCGGATTGGCGAGCTCACCGCGGAGGAAAGCCAACCCCCGGTGGCTGCCCGGGCCGCCTTCCGCGCGGCGCTGTACGGCAACGGGCCGCTCGCGCACCTGCCGGAAGGCACGCTCGCCTCGGTGAAGCGCCTGCGGCTGGCCGACGTCCGGGCTTTCCTGGCTTCCGTCTCCCCGACCGACTCGGCCATCGTCGCCGTGGGCGGTGTCCAGGCGGAGGCGGTGCGCTCGGCCCTGGAAGCGGCCTTCGGCGGCTGGAAGGCCGCGAAGCCGCCCATGGCCAAAGCCCGGCCCGCCGCCAGCGTTTCCCGGCCGCGCTTCGTGCTGGTGGACTTCCCGGCCAAGCCGCAGTCGGTGTTACTGGTGGGGGAGCCCGGGGTGCCGCGCTCGTCCCCGGATGTGCTCGCCCTGGAGCTGGCCAACAGCATCGTCGGGGGCAGCTTCACCAGCCGGCTGAACCAGAACCTGCGCGAGCTTCACGGCTACAGCTACGGCGCCGGCAGCCGGTTCGCCTTCGGTCGAGGGCCCGGGCCCTTCGCCGCGAGCAGCAGCGTCCAGACGGACGTCACCGGGAAGGCCGTCACGGAGGTCTTCAACGAGCTGAACCGCCTGGTGGCCGAGCCGCTCTCCTCGGAGGAGTTGAGCAAGGGCAAGGCTCTGCTGGCCTTCCAGCTGGTGGAGAGCCTTCAGAGCGTGGAGGCGACGGCGCGGGCAGTGGGGGACATCTTCCTCTTCGACCTGCCGCTGGACGAATACCGCACCTACGTCAGCCGCCTGGAAGCACTCACCCCGGCCGCCGTCCAGGACGCGGTCCGGCGCACCCTGCACCCCGACCAGATGACGCTGGCCATCGCGGGCGACGCGGCCGCCGTCCTCCCTCAGCTGAAGGCCGAGACCGGGCTAAAACTTCCGCCACCACAGCTGCGGAATGCCGAGGGCCAGCTCCTCAAGGAGCCGACGGCCGGCAACACCGCTGCCTCCGGGCGCGGGCTGCCGATGCCGGCCCCCTAACGTGTCCTGTCGGCCAGGCGGCGCTCGCCCTGCACAGGACGAGCGCCGAAGGATGGGTCAGCGGCGCGGCCGCATCCGGTACTTCACGAACGACGCCACATCCGCAAACTGGAAGTACGGATTTTGCGTGGCCTCGCGCTCCAGCGAGGACATCGGGACGTCGCCGTAGTCGTGCCCAGGAAACAGCCGGGTCGCTCGCGGCAGCTTGCCGAGAACGTCTGTCAGGGAGTGAAACATCTTCGCTGGGTCTCCCCCCTGCAGGTCACAGCGCCCGCATCCGTTGACGAAGAGGGTGTCCCCTGCCACCAGCGCGTCGCCCGCCAACAGACACTGCGAGCCCGGCGTGTGGCCGGGGGTGTGAACGGCCCGCGCCTGCACTCCGCCAAGTGGCACCTCGTCGCCTGGGGCCAGGCGCCGGAGCGCATCGCCGAAGGCCCGGAGGTCCTCGGAGAAGTCCACCTCCGCCCGCTGGGCGTAGACGGGCACGTCGCGTCGACGGAGCAGCTCGGACACGCCGTTGATGTGGTCCTTGTGGCTGTGGGTGAGGAGAATGGCTGCCAGCGTCTTCTGCTGGGCGGCACAGGCCGCCTCGATGGCGTCAACGTCCCAGGCCGGGTCCACCACGCAGACCTCCGGATGCCCGGCCGTCCCCACCAGGTAGACGAAGTTCTGCATCGGCCCGAGCGGAAACTGGTGGACGAAGACCGGAGGCATGCTGGCGCTACGGACTGTATTCAGGTTGCAGCGCGTGGGGAAGCCGGGCCCCCGGGGCTGCCACGGACCCGTCACTTGGCCTTTCGCGCGAGCAGCTTCTCCATCTGGTCCATCGTCGAATTCATTTCGGCCATGGCCGCCTGGAAGGGTGCCGAGGTGGTCATGTCGACCCCGGCTTTCTTCAGCAGCTCGACCGGGTAGTCCGAGCCGCCGGCCTGGAGCAGCGCGAGGTAGGCGTCGCGAGCCCGCGTCGAAGCGGCACCTGCCTCGGCCCGGATGGCCTTGGCCAGCGAGGTCGACGCCACCAGGCTGGTGGCGTACTGGTACACGTAAAAGTTGTAATAAAAATGGGGGATGTACCCCCACTCGTAAGCGATGACGTCGTCCACTCGGCAGATGCCCTGGTCGTGTCCGTAGTACTCGCGCACCAGCTTCAGGTACAGGGCCGAGAGGTTGTCCCCGGTGAGCGTCTCGCCTCGCTCCACCATCTCGTGGATGCGCAGCTCGAACTCGGCAAAGAGGGTCTGCCGGAAGAGCGTGGTCCGCAGGCCATCCAGGTAGCTGCCCAGCAAGGACAGGCGCGTCGCATCGTCCTTCGCCCGCTCCACCATGAAGTGCACCAAAAGATTCTCGTTCAAGGTCGACGCCACCTCGGCGACGAAGGTGGCGTAGCCACTGGTCACGTAGGGCTGGGTCGCATTGGCAAAGTAGGTGTGCATGGAGTGCCCAGACTCGTGGGCCAACGTCGAGAGGTCCTCGTACGCCCCATTGAAGTTGAGCAGCTGGTAAGGATGCACGCCGTAGACCCCATTCGAGTAGGCACCGGGGCGTTTGCCCGGCGAAGGCAGGTAGTCCGTCCAGCGGCTTTCGTACCCCTTCCTCAGGGCCTGGACGTAGGTGCTGCCCAGCGGCGCGAAGGCGTCCAGGGTCAACTTCCGTGCCTCCTCGGGGCTGAAAGTCAGGTCCACCTTGTCGACCAGCGGCGCGTAAAGGTCCTGGTAGCGAAGCGAGTCGAGCCCCATCATCCGCTGGCGCAACTTCAGGTAGCGGTGCAGCGTGGGGAGACTCCGGTGCACGTCGGCGAGCAGCTGCCGGTACACCTCGGTCGGGATGTTGTCTCGGAAGAGCGCCGACGCCAGGGCGGAGTCGAAGTTTCTCACCTTCTTGATGAAGACGTGGCCCTGTACCTGGGCGTACAGGGTCGACCCCAGGGTGCCGCGGAAGTCCTTGAAGGCGCCGAAGAAGGCGGCGAAGACCTTGTCGCGGTCCTCCCGGACGCGCGAGGCGCGCTCCAGGGTGAAGGCGGCCGAATCGAGTCGGACCTCGCGCCCCGTGGACAGCTTGATGCTCGGGTACGGCAACTCCGCGTCCTTGAACACGCCGTAGGTCGCTGCCCCCGAGTCGGTGACGCTGCCGGCTTCGGCAATTACGTGCTCCTCGGGCGCGCCCAGCGTGTGGGACCTCCAGCGCAGGGTGTCCTCCAGGAAGAAGCGGTAAGGCGCCAGTCGCTTGTCCTGGGCGAGAAAGGCGCGCAGCTTGGCCGGGTCCAGGGCGAGCAACTCCGGCCGGAGCCAGGACGTGGCGGCCCCGAAGTCCACGCCCAGCTGCGCGGTGGCCTGGCGCATCTCGCGGGGCGCTGCCTCCCGGGTGTCCTGGTCCGCCAGCATGGAAGCGTAGACGGAAAGCCGCGTGACGGCCTCGTCGACCGCGAAGACTTCGGACAGGGCCTGGTACAGCGCGTCGGCCGAATCCCCGAGATGCCCGCGCTTCTCGACGAGGCGAGGGATGCGCAAGACAAGCGCTTGTTTGGCCGCCGTCCATGCCTCCTGGGAGGGGTAGATGTCGGCGAGATTCCAGGTGTATTTCACCGGGATGGCCGAACGCTCCACTGCGCCCGCGGGACGCCCCAGCACCGCCGCCAGCACTGCGAGTGCGACAAATAGCCGCATGGTTGCCCCCGAGTCCGGGAGGAGTCCGGACGTCACGGCACAGTACGCCGCCCGTCCGGGCCGCTTGCACAACGCCCTGTAAAAAAGCAGCCAGGGGCCTGTTTTCGCCCGCCGCCGGCGCCCGTCGTGACCACCGGCCGCCACGGGCGACCACTGAGCGCCTCAGGCCAGATGTCGTCGCATGTGCCGGTGGGGAATCCCTACTTCCACGAAGGGTGTCCCCACCACCTGGTAGCCAAGGCGCGCGTAGAAGCCGACGGCCGTCTCCCGGGCATGCAGCGTCACGGTGCGGAACCCGCGCTCGGCCACCTCGGTTTCCAGCGCCCGCACCAGCTGACGGCCCAGCTGCTGACCCTGTCGCGCCGGCTCCACCGCCATCTGGAAGAGGCGTCCGGTGTCGGCCCCTTCCGGGTGAAACAGGACGCACCCCACCACCGCACCCGCGTCTAGGGCCACCAGGTGCAGGCTTTCAGCCTCGAAGGGAAAGCGGGTGGCCTCCAGGGGGTGGCCGAGGGGCGCCCGCAGCACGCGCCAGCGCAGGGCAACTTCCTCGGCGTGGAGCGGGTCCGACGGACTCACCCAGCGGAACTCCATCCCGCTCAGACGTCGAGCTCCTCGCCGGCGACCTCGCCTGCCCGCTCCATAATGAACTTGAAGCGCGCGCTCACATCGCGGCCCAGCAAGTCGTTGATGACGCGGTCGGTCTCCAGTTCGTTGGCAATGGACACCCGAAGGCTGGCCCGGTGCTTCGGGTCGAGGGTGGTGGCCTTGAGCTCCGAGGCCTGCATCTCCCCGAGGCCCTTGAAGCGCATGATGTTGGGCTTGGCGTTGCCTTTCACCTTCTCCTTCAGAATCCGGTCCCGGTCCGCCTCGTCCAGCGCCCAGTAGGTCTCCTTGCCAATGTCGATGCGGTACAGCGGGGGCTGGGAGAGGTGGACCACGCCGGCTACGATGAGGGGCCGCAGGTGGCGGTAGAAAAAGGTGAGCAGCAGCGTCGCGATGTGGTGGCCGTCGGAATCGGCATCCATCAACAGGAACACCCGCCCGTAGCGCAGCTTGGCCATGTCCAGCGTCGGGCCGATGCCGCAGCCGAGCGCGCTGACGATGTCCTGCAGTTCCTTGTTGCTCGACACTTTGTCCAGCGAGGCCTGCTCGGCGTTGAGGACTTTGCCACGCAGAGGAAGGATGGCTTGCGTGCGCCGCTCGCGCCCTTGCTTGGCGGTGCCGCCGGCCGAGTCCCCCTCGACGATGAACAGTTCGCTCTCGCGCGGGTCGGTGGAAGCACAGTCGGCGAGCTTGCCGGGGAGGTTGAGGTGGTGGCTGACTCCCTTGCGGCCCACCGCCAGTGACGCCGCCCGCGAGGCCTCTCTGGCCCGGGCGGCCAGGACGATGCGGCCGACGATGGCTTCGGCCACGCTCTGGTTGTCGTTAAGCCATTTCTCCAGCGCCGGGCGGACCGCCGAGTCCACCGTGGCCACCATCTCCGGGTTGTTGAGGCGCCCCTTGGTTTGCCCCTGAAACTGCGGCTCGAGCACGTAGGTGGAGAGCAACGCCACCATGCCCTCGCGGATGTCCTCGGCGGTGAGACTCACACCCTTGGGCGTGAGGCTGTGCGTCTCGATGTAGTTGCGGACGGCCTTCACCATCCCGCCACGAAGGCCCGCTTCGTGTGTCCCCCCGTTGGCGGTGGGGATGCCATTGACGAAGGACAGGACGTGTTCGTCGGTGGACTCGGTCCAGCACAGCGCGAGCTCCAGCCGCACGCCGTTCTCCCGCGCCAGGTAGAACTGCCCGCCGCTTGGAGGCACCAGGGCCTTGCCCCGCTCGGCGATGAGCTTGGGGAGGTACTCGGCGATTCCCCCCTCGTGCAGGAAGGTCACCGCCGAGACCGGGCTCGCCGTCTCGTCACGGAAGTGCACCACCATGCCGCGGTGCAGGTAGCTCTTCGTCTCCAGCCGCTCGCGGATGAGGTCCGCGTCGAAGCGCAGCTTCTCACCGAAAATGTCCGCGTCCGGGGTAAAGGTGGTGGTGGTGCCCGCCCCCCGCGCCGGCCCCACCACCTTGAGCGCCGAGGTGGGCCGCCCCCGGGCGTAGGTTTGCTGGTGCCGCTTGCCATCCCGGCGGACTTCCACCAGCAGCTTGCTGCTCAGCGCATTGACGACGCTGCTGCCTACCCCGTGCAGGCCGCCCGAGTGCAGGTAGTTCCCCTGCTCGAATTTCCCGCCCGAGTGCAGCGTGGTGAGGATGACCTCCAGCGCCGACTTCTTGTACTTGGGCATGATGTCGACCGGGATACCGCGTCCGTCGTCGGCCACCGTGACCGTCTTGCCATCCTTGTGAAGCGTCACCTCGACCTTCGAGGCGTAGCTGTTGATGACCTCGTCGACGCTGTTGTCGACAATCTCCCAGAGAAGGTGGTGGTAGCCGGACGGGTCAGTCCCGCCGATGTACATGGCCGGGCGCTTGCGGACCGGCTCCAGGCCCTCCAGCACCTGGATGTCGCTCGCGGTGTACGTCGCCTTGCGTGCGGTGGCCATGGCGTCAGCTGTCCTTCTCTTCAGGCAACGGCGTCCACGTCAGCGGCGTGGCAAGCAGCTTCACCGTCTCCTTCTTGGCCATCTCGCGCCCCCGTCCGCCGCGGGTCGACACTTCGTAGCGCCCGGGACTAAGCGTCAGCTTCCGGCCTTTGCTGGTCTCGAGCTCCAGGGCAGCGTCCTTCCGGCCGGTGCACAGGAAGGCCAGCACCCGGTCGTCCTTCTCCAGTTTGATGACGGTGACGCCGCGTCCGGGACCGGACAGCTCATTGACTTCGTTCACCTTGCACACCAGGGCGCGGGCCTTCTGCGTCACCACGGCGAGGAGGTCGCGGGGTGATGCCGGGACGACGCCCATCAACTCGTCCTCCTTGCCAGGCCGCGCGTAGCGGCGGCCGGCCCGCGTGCTGACCTCCTTGTGCGGGGCCAGTGCGAAACGCAGTCCATAGCCCCGCGCACTGACCGCCACCAGGGTCTCTGGAAGGTCCAGTCGCCCGTCCAGGGACAGGGCGCCCACCACGCGCTCCCCGTCGTCGAACTTGAAGAGCTTCTGCACCGGGTCGCCATAGCCGGTGGAGGCCGGGACGTCGTTGAAGCGCGTGACGTAGGCCGTGCCGAAGTTGGAGAAGAAGACGACGTTGGCCTTGAGGGACCCGGCCAGGACGGCCATCACCTCATCCCCTTCCCGCAGCCGCGTGGAGGTGGGGTCCTTTACCTCGCGCACCCGCTTCAGCCAGCCGTCGCGCGACAGCACGACGTGGCTGTCCTCCTCGGCGATGAAGGCTTCCTCGGTGTACTCCACCTCGTCGCCGCCCCCGCCGATGCGGGTGCGCCGCTTGTCGGCGTAAGCCTTCTGAACTTCGTCCAGTTCGTCGTGGACGACGGCCCAGCGCTTCTTGGGGTCCTTCAGAACCGCGGCCAGCCGGGCCGCCTCGGCACGCTTCTCCTTCAGCTCCTTCTGGATGACCAGAATCTCCAGCCGGGCGAGCCTGTACAGCTTCATCTCGAGAATGGCGTCCACCTGCTCGGCGTCCAGCGAGAAGCGCCGGATGAGCTTGCCGGCGGCATCCTGCTTTCCATCAGACTTCCGGATGATGCGAATCATCTCGTCGAGGGCGTCGTAGACAATCTCGAAGCCTTCGAGGATGTGCAGCCTCCTCTTCACCTCGCCCAGCTCATGCTGGTGCCGCAGCGTCACCACCTCGAAGCGGAAGGCCAGGAAGTGCTGCAGCATCGCTTTCAGGTCGAGACGCTGCGGCGTACCGACGTCGGTCTGCTTGCTCGGGACCAGCGCGGTGAGGTTGACGTTGAAGTTGGTCTGCAGCGGCGTGTGCTTGAAGAGGTACGCCATGACCATCTCCGGCCCGGCGTCCCGCTTCAGCTCCAGGACAATTCGCACGTCCTTGGTGCTCTCGTCCCGCACGTCGGTGAGCGGCGCGAGCTTCCGCTCGCGGACCAGCTCGCCGAACTTGGCGGTGAGGGTCGATTTGTTTACCGCGTAGGGAATGGAGGTGATGACGACTTGCTGCCCGCCGCGCGGGAGCGTCTCCACCATCCATTCGCCGCGAACCCGCATCGACCCCTGGCCCGTCTCGTAAATCTCCCGGAGCTCGGCCTTGCTGTTGAGGACCTGGCCGCCGGTCGGGAAGTCGGGCCCCTTGATGTGCTTGAGCAGCTCGCGCAGCGGCGTGTCGGGTTTCTTCACCAGTTCCCGCAGCGCATCGCAGAGCTCGCCCAGGTTGTGCGGCGGCACGTTGGTGGCCATTCCCACCGCGATGCCGGTGCTGCCATTCATCAGCAGCTGGGGCACCTTGGCCGGGAGCACCACCGGTTCGGTGGTGCTCGCGTCGTAGGTGGGCCGGAAGGGCACCACGTTCTTGCTCAGCTCGGCGAGGACTTCGCTGGCCAGGGGCTGGAGCCGGCACTCGGTGTAGCGCATCGCCGCGGCCGCATCCCCATCGAGCGAGCCGAAGTTTCCGTGTCCGTCTACCAGCGGGTAGCGCAGCGAGAAGTCCTGGGCCAGCCGGACCAGCGCGTCGTACAGCGCCTCGCCGCCGTGCGGGTGGTACGAGCCCATGATGGTGCCCACCACCTTGGCGCACTTCATGAATTTCGCGTCCGAGGTGAGGTGGTGGTCGTGCCACATGCCGTACAGAATCCGGCGCTGGACGGGCTTTAGGCCGTCCCGGACATCCGGCAGGGCACGCGCGGTGATGACCGACAGCGCGTAGTTGAGGTACCGGGTGCGGGCCTCCTCATGCAGCGGGACGGTGGGCTCCTCCCCGCCTCCGCCCCCCGGTGCTCCTCCGCCCGCAGCCCGGCCACCACCGCCGCGCCCGCGGGCCTTCTCCACCACCATCTTCAACTGTCTCGCCATGGACGGTTCGGTCTGCGGAAGGGTCTCTCATCGGCGCGGGTGCACCGCCGAAATTCGTGAATAAATACAATAAGTTAACTACTCTGTAGCACCCTGAAGCACCGCCATCCTAGCGGGGGACCCCGACCTGTAAAGCATTCGGCCGTAGCCGTCGAGGGGGCCTCCCGGGGGGGGCCCCGGCCATACGAGGCCTTGCATCGCGGGCCAGCCGTTGACATCCAGCCACGGCGAAGTGCGCCTTGGCTGCAGGAGGGTTCGCGGTGGAACAACGCATTCTGGGCAGCAGCGGCATCCGTGTCGGGGCGATTGGCCTCGGCTGCATGGGCATGTCGGACTTCTACGGGCCGACGGACGACGCCGAATCGCTGGCCACGCTGAATCTGGCACTCGACCGGGGCTGCAACTTCCTGGACACCGCGGACATGTACGGGCTGGGCAAGAACGAGGAGTTGGTCGGCCGGGTGGCCCGGGCGCGCCGGCGGGAAGTCGTCCTCGCCACCAAGTTCGGCATCGTGCGTGACCCAAGCGACCCCACCAAACGGGGCATCAACGGCCGCCCGGACTACGTCCACGCCGCCTGCGACGCGAGCCTGAAACGCCTCGGGGTGGACGTCATCGACCTGTACTACCAGCACCGCGTCGACCCGGCCGTGCCCATCGAGGACACCGTGGGCGCGATGGCCGAGCTGGTGAAGCGCGGCAAAGTGCGCGCACTGGGCCTGTCGGAGGCGGGTGTGGAGACGGTGCGTCGGGCGTGTGCCATCCACCCCATTGCCGCCTTGCAGAGCGAGTACTCCTTGTGGACGCGCGACCCGGAGGACGGCGTGCTGAGCGCCTGCCGTGCCCTCAACATCGCCCTGGTCGCCTACAGCCCACTGGGCCGCGGCTTCCTGACCGGAGCCATTCGCGCACTGAAGGACCTCGACGCCAGCGACTACCGTCGGCAGACCCCGCGCTTTCAAGGCGACAACCTGGCCACCAACCTCGCGCTGGTGAAGCATGTCGAGGCGTTGGCCGCGGCGAAGGGCTGCACCCCGGCCCAGCTGGTGCTGGCGTGGGTGATGGCGCAAGGCGAGGACGTCATCCCCATCCCCGGGACCAAGCGCCGCGCGCGCCTGGAGGAGAACCTGGCGGCCGCGACGCTCAGACTGAGCGAGGCCGAGGTGGCGGCCCTGTCGGCGGCCATTCCTCGCCAGGCGGTGGCAGGCCTCCGCTACCCCGAGGCGATGCAACGGGCGGTTGGCCGGTAGCGCGCTATTTGCGGCACCCCCCTCGCCCTGGCTCAACCGTCGCGGTGGACGGTGGACGGAGAGAAGGCCGGTAGACACACCGCGAGGTATTCCGCCCCACCGGGCTCGGGGGTGCTGTAGCGCACCCATTCTCCCGCCGACGTCACCACCGCCTGCCCGGCCCGCACGTCCAGCGTCCCACCCGCGTGCTCCACCCGCACCATTCCCCGCAGCACCAGCGTCACTTCGTCGAAATCCGGGCGCTGTCCGGGTTCGCGCCAGCCGTCGGGAGAGCTCATCCGCGCGACACTGAGGGCGGTGTGGCCCGAGTTCACCCGGCCGACGAACTCTTCGATGCGCTTCGGCTTGTTCCCTGCCGCCTCGACGACGGCGGGGGCTGCAATCAGTGTGGGCACTGGCAGGCCCTCCCGCAGTGGGTGTCCTAGCCCGCCCGCGGCAGCCCGTGGGCAGGGGCCTGTGGGCAATTGGGGCAGTGCAGCCGCACGGCGGCTCTGCTATGAAGGGACCGTTCCCCGAGGTGGGCCTTCCAGTAACGGGCCGGCCGCGGGACATCCCCGGCGGACACGGGTGAGAGGACGGCGGCGTCCCGCAAGCAAGTGGGGTCGCTCCTTTTTCTCGTGCTGTTCCGCAGGCTTCCCAACAAAGGCTGCACAAGGTCCAGATGAGCGATACCGACAACCCCGTTCCAACCGAGGCACTCCCGCAGCCCCCAGCGGTCTCTGCCGCCCATGAGCCCGAGGAGGACGGCGGCGAGGACGGCGGCCCGGACGAGGGCCCCGAGCCGGCCGGCCCAGCCTCGGCCGGCGGGACCGGTCCGTCGGGTCCGGGCGATGTCCTCGCGCAGCCGGCTGGAGGCCGCCGCCGTCGTCGTCGACGACGTCGGGGCCGCGGCGCCCCCGTCCTCTTTACTCCCGAGGGACAGGCCTACCGGATGGTGCTCGGTCCAGACGGGCAACAGACGCAAGTCTTCCTCTCGCCTGCCGAGCTGCAGGCGCACCAGGCGCGCGCCACCCAGGGCGGCGGAACGGGACCCGCCGGCGCAGGACAGCGCCCGGTGGCCCAGCCGCATGTTCCCCAAGGCCTGGTCACCGTCGAAGGCGTCCTAGACACCGAGGCCAAGGGCCCGAACGCGTTCCTTCGCCAAATCAAGCGCAGCCTGCTGGCCGGCCCGGACGACGCGGAGTTCCCGAAAAATCTCGTCCAGAAGCTTCGCCTGCGACCGGGCCAGTACATCAGCGCCCAGGCGCAGATGCGTGGCCCCAAAGGCGTCGTCCAGCGGGTGGACACCGTCGACGGGCTACCACCGGACGTGGCGGCACGGCTTCCTCATTTCGCGGACCTCACCAGCGTCGACCCGGTGAAGCGCATCAAGCTCGAGCACGGGCACCGCGAGATGGTGACCAGGGTGCTCGACCTCATCGCGCCCTTGGGGAAGGGGCAGCGCGCCCTCATCGTTGCGCCGCCCAAGACGGGCAAGACCATCATGCTGCAGCGAATCGCCCAGGCCGCCATCGCCAACCATCCCGAAATCCACGTGATGGTGCTCCTCATCGACGAGCGGCCTGAGGAAGTCACCGACATGCGCCGAAGCATCAAGGGCGAAGTGCTCGCCTCCAATGCCGACCGCCCCACCGGGGACCACCTCAAGGTGGCGGAGCTGGCGATGGAGCGCGCGCGGCGGATGGTGGAGGCGGGCCGGGACGTGATGATTCTGCTCGACTCCATCACCCGCCTCGCCCGGGCTTACAACAAGGAAGTGGACAGCTCCGGCCGGACGCTCACCGGCGGTGTGGACAGCCGGGCGCTCGAACGGCCCAAGCGACTCTTCGGCGCGGCCCGCGCCACCGAGGAGGCGGGCTCCCTCACCATCGTCGGCACCGCCCTCATCGACACCGGGAGCCGGATGGACGAGGTCATCTTCGAGGAGTTCAAGGGAACCGGGAACAGCGAGATTACCCTCGACCGGATGCTCGCCGAGAAGCGCATCTTCCCGGCCATCAACATCCCCCAGTCCGGCACGCGCAAAGAGGAGAAGCTCTTCACCCAGAAGGAGTACGAGAAGGTGAAGAAGCTGCGGCAGATGCTCTTCGCGGTGAAGCCGGTGGAGGCGATGGAGGCGCTGGTGAAGCGGCTGGCCCGGTCCACCTACAACGACGAGTTCCTCGACGAACTCTGAACAGCCCCGACCCCGGGGGGGCTACTCGGGACTGGCCAGCTCCGGGCGGGCCACGACGTCCGCCACCTGGACATCGCTGCACGCCGCCCTCAGCTTTGCGAAGAGGTCGGCGGCCTTGGCCGCGCCGAGCACCCGGGCCACTGCCTGCTCGGGACTCCCAGCCCTGTCGAAGGCCGCGCGGCTCGCGGCCAGCCACAGGCTGATGTGCTTTCCGCTGCCAAGGCTGCTGAAGAAGGTGACGCGGCCCAGCGGGTAGTGCCCTTGGGTGAGCGCCGAGCGGATTTCCTTCCACGCCGACTCGTAGTCGTCCGACGTCACCTGCTCGCTCACCATCTGCATGAAACCGGCCGTGTACTCACTGAGGCGCGGCCCCTCGCCCCGGTACTCGAAGCTCTCCAGACGTGACCAGACCTCGCTGTTGTGCGGGGAGAGGAGCGCCGCGTCGCCACGGTCATACTGCTTCCCCGCGTCTTCCCCCTCCGGGCCGAGGCGGTCGCCCACCGCGGCCCGGAACGCCCGGAGCGCGTCATACTCGGCGAAGGAATTGAAGGACCGCAGGGTAAGGAAGGTGTGGGATGCCTTCTGGAGAAAGAAGCCACGTCCGTCGGTGGTGTGGTGCAGCACCAGCACCTTCAGCCAGCCCCGCCGGGCGTCCTCGAAGAGGTGCTGGAGCTTCGGGTCGAGCGTATCCACATGCACCGCGCGGAACCGGGCGAAGGCGTCGTAGGGGGAGGTGGTGAGGGTTCCACAGACGGGAGGCGGGCTGGCCGCGGACAGCGGCCAGGGCGCGCACAGCAAGAGGAGGGCGAGCACCGTGCAGCGTGGCGTGGACAGCACGCCCGCACCCTAGGCGGCTGCCGCGCCCGCCCGCCAGGCGCCGGCAGACTGGCGCTCCGACGCGCCGGGAATTACCTGAGGCGTGGCGCTGTCAATTCGCCGCTCGGGTGGTGCGCGCATTCCTCACGCTTTCGGTGGCCTGGGCGGGGGGGACCCTCGCCGCGCCAGCGCCGCCGCCGCCCGCCCCACCCTCCTTCCGGGTGGACGTGGGGGCCCGGGCCGAAACCCTCTCCGTCGACGCGGCCTTCCCCGCCGGCACGGCGGGGCCCCTTGTCCTGGAGGACGGCGGCGAGCGCTTTGTGCGCGATGTGCAAGTGCAGCAGGCCGGCCACTGGGCCCCGGCCCCCTTCTTGGACCAAGGCGTCCGGCTGCCGGGCTGTCCCCGGGGCTGCCGCCTCCGCTACCGCTTCCTGCTGCGGCAGGCGGCCCAGGCCCTCAACGACCCGCAGAGCGCAGCGGCCGTCGGCGATGCGCTGGTGTCTCCACCCTCCCTCTGGTTGCTTCACCCGGCCGGCGGGGTCGTGCCCGGCTACCGCCTTTCCCTGAGCGCGCCGGAGGGCCTCCGCGCGCTGTGCGGACTGCAGCCCACTGCAGCGGACGGCTACACTTCCACGGCGGGGCTGCGCATCACTCCCCTGTGCGCCTTCGGGCCGTGGCGTGTTCGCCTCCTCTCGGTGGACGCCGCGCAGGTGACGCTGGCCATCGCCCCTGTCGTCTTCGCCACCACAGACGAGGAGATGGAGGCTTGGGTGGCGGAGGCAAGTCGCGCGGTGGCCGCCTACTACCGACGCTTTCCGGTTGGGCACCTGTTGCTCCTCGTCCTGCCAAGCGGTGGCCGGGGCCTCAGCGGCTTCACGCTGGGCGAGGGTGGGGCCTCCATGCTGCTACGGCTGGGAGACTCCATGCCCTTCGCGCGCGTGCGCCAGGACTGGGTGCTGACGCATGAGCTGATGCACCTGGGCTTCCCGACGCTGTGGCGAAAGCACCTGTGGATGGAGGAGGGCATGGCCGTCTTCGCCGAGCCGCTGGTCCGCGTCCGTGCCGGGATGGTGGACGAGGCGGTGCTGTGGTCCGAATGGCTGGAACAGGGTGCACTGGGCCTGCCCCACCCGGGCGACGGCGGGCTGGAAACCACCCACACCTGGGCCCGCACCTACTGGGGCGGCGCCCTCTTCTGGCTGGTGGCCGACGTCACCTTACGTGAGCGCACCGGCAACACCCGTTCCGTCGACGACGTCCTGCGCGCCCTGGTCGCGGCCGGGGGAAACGCCACCAGCCACTGGGAGATGCAGGACGTCCTCCGCGTGGCGGATGCCACCGCCGGCATGCCCGTCTTCACCGAGCTGTTTCACAGCATGGGCGAGGCACCGGGCGCCCCGGACTTGGACGCCCTCTTCCGCCGTCTGGGCGTCTCGCTGCGCGACGGTCAAGTTGTCTACGACGATGGGGCCCCGCTGGCTGGCGTGCGCCGGGCAATGGCCAGCCACCACTCCCCCTAAGGACATCCCGCAAACGGTGCGGCCCGGGCCTACCAGTCGGCAAGCCTGACGGCCCCTTTCTGCTCTTGCCTGGAGCGTGCACGCGTGGAACAGCGCTTGCTCGGATGCACTGACGAAAGACAGCCTGTGCAACAGCCCTCCCCCCAGCCAGCCACGTCAGCGCCCATGCTGGAAGCGCGGGGCCTGGTGAAGACGTACCAGATGGGGGAGGTGCTGGTGCACGCGCTGCGGGGCGTGAATCTCGGCCTTCTTGCCGGCGAGCTGGTGGTGCTGCTCGGGCCTTCGGGGAGTGGCAAGTCCACCCTCCTCAACATCTTGGGCGGCCTCGACCAGCCGACGTCCGGGCAGGTGCTCTACCGCGGCGAGGACCTGGCTCACATGAACGAGCGCGCGCTCACCCGCTACCGCCGGGAGCACGTGGGCTTTGTCTTTCAGTTCTACAACGTGCTGCCCAGCCTCACCGCACGCGAGAACGTGGCTCTGGTTACCGAGATTTCGCCGCACCCCATGAAGCCCGAGCAAGCCCTGGCCCTGGTGGGTCTGGGCGAGCGACTCGACCATTTCCCCTCGCAGCTGTCCGGCGGCGAGCAGCAGCGGGTGGCCATTGCCCGGGCGGTAGCCAAGCAGCCCGACGTGCTTCTGTGCGACGAGCCGACAGGCGCATTGGACCAGGAGACGGGAAAGGTGGTGCTGGGCGCCATCGCCCGCGTCAACGCGGAGCTCGGCACGACGACGGCCATCATCACCCACAACGCCGCCGTCGCGGCGATGGCAGACCGGGTCGTGCGCTTCGCCGATGGTCGGGTGGCCAGTGAGGTGCGTAACGCGCGGCGGGCGCCGGTCGAGGAGCTCTCCTGGTGAAGGCCCTCGACAGAAAACTCCTCCGGGACCTCTGGGGGCTGAAGGCCCAGGTCGCCTCCATCGCCGTGGTGGTGGCCTGCGGCGTGGGCGTCCTGGTCGGCTCGGTGGCCACCATTCGGACGCTCAAGGTCTCCCAGTCCGAGTACTACGAGCGGTACCACTTCGCGCAAATCTTCGCGCGACTCAAGCGCGCGCCAGAAGCGCTGGCACGGCAGCTGGAGGAGATTCCCGGGGTGGCCCAGGTGGCGACGCGCGTGGTGGAAGACGTCGCGGTGGACGTCCCCGGCGTCTCCGAGCCTGCGACGCTGCACCTCGTCAGCATCCCGTCGGCAGGCCAGCCCCCGGTCAACCAGCTCCACCTGCGCAGTGGCCGGTGGCCGGCGCCGGGGCGCCTCGATGAGGTGCTGCTGAACGAAGCCTTCGCGGCGGCCACCGGGCTCCGTCCGGGTACCGCGCTCACAGCGGTGGTGAACGGGCGCCGCCAAACCCTGAAGGTGGTGGGCGTGGCCCTCAGCCCCGAGTACATCTACCAGCTGCAGGAGGGGGCGGTGTTCCCGGACAACCTCCGCTTCGGCGTGGCCTGGGTGCCCCGGGAAGGCCTGGCAGCAGCGTTTGACTGCACCGGCGCCTTCAACGACGTCAGCCTCGGACTCTCGCCCGGCGCGCGGCCAGAGGCGGTGGTGGCGGCCACCGACCGGCTCCTTGACCGCTACGGAAGCCTCGGCGCCTACGCCCGGGACCGGCAGATGTCGCACAAGCTGGTGACGGACGAATTCGCGCAACTCGCCACCATGTCGACCTTCCTGCCCGCCATCTTCCTCAGCGTGGGAGCCTTTCTCCTGCACGTCGTCCTGTCACGGCTGGTGGCGACCGAGCGGGAGCAAATTGCCGTGCTGAAGGCTGTCGGCTACGGCAACGGGGCCATTGGACTTCACTACGTGAAGCTAGTGGCGACGGTGGTGTTGCTCGGCGTGTTGCTCGGCATTGGGCTGGGCGCGGCCTACCTCCGCCTGCTCACCAACCAATACGCCCATTACTTTCATTTCCCCGTGCTACTGGTGCGCATGGACTTCGGGCTTGTCCTGTTCGCGGGGGGCGTCAGCCTCGCAGCGGCGCTCCTCGGCGCCCTGCGCAGCGTGCGCCAGGCGACGTCGCTGCCGCCGGCCGAGGCAATGCGCCCGCCCTCGCCGCCTGTCTTCCGGGCCACACTGCTGGACCGGCTGGGCATCGGCCGGCTGCTACCGGCCGCGGGGCAGCTGGTAATTCGCAATGTCCAGCGGCAAGGACTCCGGACGACGTTTTCGGCGCTCGCCGTCGGCCTGGCCGTGGCCATCGTCGTCGTCATGCTCATCATGTTCGACGGCCTCTTCCACCTGATGGACGCCTCCCTGCCCGCCGCCCAGCGCGAGGACCTGGCGCTTCCCTTGACCGACACGCTCTCCCGGTCGCGGGCACTCGCCGCGCTGCGGACGCTGCCCGGGGTCGTACGCGCCGAAGCGGTGCGGCAGGTACCTGTCCGGCTGCGCGCCGGACACCGCTTGGAGGACGTGGCGCTGCAGGGAGTCGACCCAAAGACCGAGCTGCGGCCACTGTTGAACGACGGACTGCGGAACGTCACGGTGCCCGAGCACGGCCTTCTCTTGTCAGCCGTCCTGGCCGAACGCCTCTCGGTGCGTCCGGGGGACCTCCTCCGCGTGGAGGTGCTGACAGGTGACCGGCGAATACGGGACGTGCAGGTGACGGCAGTGGTGAGCGAAGCGCTTGGCCTCGGCGCGTACATGGACGCCGAAATGCTCGACCGCCTCCTGGGCGAAGCGCCCGCGGTGGATTCGGCCTTCCTGCGCCTGGATGGCAATCAGGTCGATGCACTCTTCTCGAGGTTGAAGGGGCTTCCCCGGACAACGGGGGCCACTCTGGCCCGCTCGGTGCGGCGCAACTTCCGCGACGTGGTGCGCCAGTCAATCCTGACCAACCTCTCCATGCTGCTGGGCTTTGCCGCAGCCCTGGCCGCGGCCGTCGTGTACAACGACGCTCGCATCGCCCTGGCGGAGCGTGCCCGTGAGCTCGCCACCCTGCGCGTCATCGGCTTCACGCGCGCCGAGGTGGCCGGTGTCCTCTTCGGAGAGCTCGCCCTGGTCATGCTGGTGGGCTTGCCGCTCGGCTGCCTCATCGGCTGGGGCCTGGCCAAAACCGTCATCCCCATTTTCGGAAACGACATGCTGCGGATGCCCGTGCTGGCCTCCGGACTCAGCTTCGTGGTGGGGATGGGGACCGTGGTAGTGGCAGGGGTTCTGAGCGGTTTGGTAGTGCGACGTCGCGTGGACACGCTCGACTTGGTCTCCGTCCTCAAGACACGTGAGTAGCGAATGAAGCTGCGCCAAGTCGCCCTCGCCGCCGGAGCGCTCGTCGTGGTGGGCCTGCTTGTGCTCTCCGTGCGTCCCAGGCCCCAGTTGGTAGACGTGGGCGTCGTGCACCGGGGCCCGCTGCGTGTCACGGTGGATGAGGACGGCACGGTGCGCGTCCGCGAGCGGCATGGGGTGTCCTCCCCTTTGGCCGGGACGCTGTCCCGGCCCGAACTCAAAGCCGGAGACGCGGTACAGGCGGACACCGTGCTGGCGCGGCTGGTGCCGGTGGCCCCCCCGCTGCTCGACGCGCGCACCCGGGCCGAAGTCGAGGCGCGCGCACGCTCCGCCACCGATGCCCTCCGCCAGGCAGAGGCGTCCCTTGCCCGGGCGCGCAGCGCCCTGGAGCTAGCCGAGCACGAGGTGGAGCGGGCGCGCAGCCTGGGCAAGGCTGGCAGCATCTCGCGGGAAGCGCTGGACCGGGCCGAATTCACCGCCAGCACCCGCTCCCGGGAGGTGGAGATGGCAGCGCGCGCCGCGGATGTCGAGCGGCACGACCTCGAGGTGGCCCGCGCGGCGCTGCTTCAAACCCGAGGGGAAGGCCCTGCGACGCAGCAGGAGTGGAAGGTGACGTCGCCCGTGCGCGGCGTCGTGTTGCGCGTCCTACAGGAGAGCGAGGGCGTGGTGCAGCCGGGCACGCCGCTATTCGAGCTGGGGGACCTGGACGCCCTCGAGGTGGTGGCGGACCTGCTGACGACGGACGCGGTGGCCGTCCGGCCGGGGCAGGAAGTCCTCATCGAACGCTGGGGCGGGGACAGGACGCTGCACGCCCGTGTCCGCCGCGTCGAGCCGAGCGCCTTCACCAAGGTGTCGGCCCTGGGCGTGGAGGAGCAGCGGGTGAATGTGCTCGCGGACTTGACCGACGCCGCGGAGGCCCGTGTCGGGTTGGGCGACCGGTACCGGGTGCAGGTACGTGTGGTGACGGTCGACCTGCCGGACGTCCTGCTTGTCTCCACTGGGGCCGCCTTCCGACAAGGGACAGGCTGGGCCGTCTTCACCGTGGACGAAGGCCGGGCGCACCTCCGCCGCGTCGAACTCGGCCGACGCAACGACACGGATGCCGAGGTCCTCTCCGGCCTGACGGCGGGGCAGCTTGTGGCCCTCTACCCCGGTGAGGCGCTGCGAGACGGCACGCGTGTCGAGCCCAGGTGACACTGGCCGCCCCTTGGGGGGCCACTTGCGGCGCGACGGAAGACGGGTGCTGGTGTTAGAGCGGCTGACGCTTCTTTACAGTGACGCCGCTTGACCCGGCCAAGGTCGCGCGGTTAGCCGTTGCCAGAGGGAGACGGACGGATGGCCCCCATCGTCAGCATCATCGACGTGTACAAGGAGTACAGCCTCGGCAAGACGCTGGTGCCGGCGTTGCGTGGCGTCTCGCTCGACGTGGTGGCCGGAGAATTCATCTCCATCGCCGGGCCTTCCGGGAGCGGGAAGACGACGCTGCTCAACCTCATCGGTTGCGTGGATGTGGCCACGCGGGGCACGGTGGTGGTGGCGGGGCGCAACACGGCCGAGCTGAGCGAGCGGGAGCTCACCTGGCTGCGGTTGAACACCATTGGCTTCATCTTCCAGAGTTTCAACCTGGTGCCAGTGCTGAGCGTCTTTCAAAACGTCGAGTTCCCGCTACTGCTGCAGCGCAAGCTCAACAGTACGGAGCGGCGCAAGCGGGTGATGCTGCTCCTCGAGCAGGTGGGCATCGCCGACCCACGCCGACCATCGCCCGAGCGAGCTGTCCGGCGGCCAGCGGCAGCGGGTGGCCGTGGCCCGGGCGCTGGTGGGCAGCCCGCAGCTCGTGCTGGCCGATGAGCCGACGGCCAACCTCGACTCGGTGACGGGCGAGCACATCGTCGACCTGATGAAGGAGCTCAACGAGCGGGATGGCACGACGTTCATCTTCTCCACCCACGACGCCCGGGTGATGGGGCACGCCAACGCCGTCATTCGCCTGGAGGACGGACAGATTGTCGGGCGGGAGAAGCCACAGGCCGGGGCGCAGGCCGCGGGAATGCACTGATGCTTCGGCTCTTGCTCCAAGTCTCGCTCCGAAACCTGTTCCGCAGCCGCATCAACGTCCTCATCGGAGTCATCATCTTCTTCTACACGCTGCTCTTGGTGGTGGGCGGAGCGATGCTCGACAGCCTGCTCGGCTCGATGAGCCGCAGCATCGTCGGCACCGTGTCCGGGCACATCCAGCTGTACAGCGCCACCAGCCGCGATGCGCTGTCCATTTGGCCCACCATGGGCAACGAGCCCGACCTAAGCCCGATGCAGGACTACCAGCGCGTGGAGAGTGCCATCTCCCAGCTGCCCAACGTGAAGGCCGTGGTGCCGATGGGCATCAACGCCTCCATCATCACCTCCGGCAACACGGTGGACCTCACCCTGGCCGAGCTGCGCGGCGTGGTGCGCGAGGAGAAGGAGAGCGGCCCCACACCCGAGCTCGAGGCGCAGCGGAAGAGCCTCAAGGAACACGTCCGGCAGATTGTCCGGGTCCTCCACACCGACCTGGCACGTGCCACCGAGATGGAGACCACCGAGGCGCGCGACCCGGAGGCCCTAGCGGCCGTAGAGCGGGCGTCCTCCGATGCCTTCTGGAAGGGCTTCGACGAGGACCCCTACGCCGCGCTGGAGTTCCTCGAGAACAAGGTCGCGCCCCAGCTTCCCGACGGGGACCTGGTTCCCCTGCGCTACGTGGGGACCGACTTGGATGGGTTCTCCAAGTCATTCGACCGCATGGAGATTGTCGATGGGCAGGCCGTCCCGCCCGGGCGCCGCGGCATCCTGCTCTCGAAGTTCACCTATGAGCAGTTCCTGAAGCTGAGGACGGCACGTCGCCTGGACCTCATCAAGGAGGCGGTCGACACCGGCGCGACCATCGCCACCGACCCGGAGCTGCAGCGCTACGTGCACCACAACACGCAACAGACCCGGGAGATTCTGCTGCAGCTCGACCCCCTCAAGTCCGAACAGGCGGTGCGGGCGCTGCGCACGTTTCTCGGCCGCTCGGACGGCACCCTGAATGAATTGCTCTCGGACTTCTTCGCCGTCACCGACAGCGACTTCCAGGCCCGCTACGCCTTCTTCTACAAGGAGATCGCCCCGCTCCTGCAGCTCTACCGGCTCCGGGTGGGCGACGTGCTCACCATCACCGCCTTCACCCGCAGCGGCTACACCAAAAGCTTGAACATCCCGGTGTGGGGCACCTTCCGCTTCAAGGGCCTGGAGAAGTCCCCGCTGGCCGGGAACATCAGCCTGATGGACATCATGTCCTTCCGCGAGCTGTACGGGTACCTGGGCGCCGACACCAGTGCGGAGATTCAGACGCTCAAGCAGGAGGCTGGAGCGCAGGCGGTGGACCGCACGCACGCCGAGGAGGAACTCTTTGGAAGCGGGCGCAAGGTGGTGGCCGAGGCGACGCCCGGCCTCATCGACGACCAGAAGGCCTTCCCCGGCATATCCGCCAGCCTTCGGCGCAAGGACCTCCAGCAGCGCGTCTTCGACCAGGCCGAAATCAACCGGGGCGTCGTGCTCAACGCCGCGGTCATCTTGAAAGACCCGAGCAAGCTGAAGCAGACCCTGAAGGACATCGCGCAGCTATCCGAGCGCGAGCACCTCGGCGTCTACGCCATCTCCTGGCAGGACGCCGCGGGCATTCTCGGTCAGCTGGTCAGTCTGGCGCGGCTCGTCTTGTACGTCGCCGCGTTCATCATCTTCGTGGTGGCGATGGTCATCATCAACAACGCGATGATGATGGCCACCCTTCGGCGGACCGCCGAGGTCGGGACGATGCGCGCCATCGGCGCACAGCGACCCTTCGTGTTGGCCATGGTCCTCTCGGAGACCCTGACGCTGGGGGTGGTCTTCGGCGCCGCCGGGGCGCTGCTCGGCGCCGCCATCGTCGGCTGGGTGGGCTCCAAGGGCATCCGGGCAACGGCGGACGTCATGTACTTCTTCTTCTCGGGGCCGAGGCTCTACCCCCACCTGTCGAGCAGCAACGTCATCGCGGCGATGGTGATTGTGCTGGTGGTAAGTGTCGTGTCCACCCTCTACCCGGCCTTCTTGGCCGCGCGCGTGCCCCCGGTGCGTGCGATGCAGACCGACGAGTAGCCACCCCCATGCGCCAACTCTTCCTCATCGCCTTCCGCAACCTGGTCACCCACCGGCGCCGCACGCTGATGCTGGGGGGCGCCATCGCCGGGGTGACCATGCTGCTGGTCGTCCTGCTGGGGCTCCTCAATGGCATCCGGTCCACCATCCTCGAGTCGGCCACCACGCTGATGACCGGGCAGGTGAATGTCGCCGGCTTCTTCAAGGTGACCGCCGGCCAGTCCGCTCCGGTGGTGACGCACTACAGGAAGGTGCTCGAGGTCATCCGGGCCAACGTCCCCGAGCTCGACTACGTGACCGAGCGAGGTCGTGGCTGGGCCAAGGTGGTGAGTGACACGGGGTCCCTGCAGGTGGGGGTCAACGGCATCGACATCTCCAACGAGCCGGGGTTCCGGCGGGTGGTGCAGCTGCAGCAGGGCTCACTCGATGCGCTGAACGAGTCCGGCACCATTCTCATCTTCCAGGAGCAAGCCACGCGGCTGGGGGTGCGGGTGGGCGACGTCATCACGCTCTCCGCCTACACCCTGCGGGGCGCGGCCAACACGGTCGACGTCAAAGTCGGGGCCATCGCAAGGAATATCGGCCTGCTCAGTGTCTTCAACACCTACGTGTCGGCCCCGACGCTCCGGGCCCTCTACGCCCTCAACGAGGACTCCACCGGGGGGCTGCTCCTGTACCTGAAGGACATCCGCGACGTCCCGAAGGTGGAAGCGCGGCTGAGGCAGGTGCTGCCCGCCGCTGGTTTTCAGCTGATGGACAAGGACCCGCGCGCCTTCTTCCAGAAGTTCGAGGTGGTGAACCGCGAGGGCTGGACGGGCCAGAAGCTCGACGTCACCAACTGGCAGGATGAAATCGCCTTCGTGCAGTGGACGCTGACCGCCATCACCTGGCTGTCCTTCGTGCTGATTGGCATCCTGCTCACCATCATCGCGGTGGGCATCATGAACACCCTGTGGATTGCCATCCGCGAGCGCACCCGGGAGATTGGCACCTTGCGCGCCATCGGAATGCAGCGGACACGGGTGCTGGCGATGTTCCTGGTGGAGGCCTTCAGCCTGTCCCTGGCCTCCGCCGCCTTCGGTGCGCTGCTCGGACTCTTGGTGTGCGCCCTGGTCAACGCAGCCCACCTGCATGCCCCCCTCACCGTGCAGCTGTTCCTGATGCGCGAGGAAGTCCACCTTGCCGTCCTTCCGAGCGCTCTCCTCGGCTCGGTGCTGCTCATCACCGGTTGCACCACCGCCATCTCCCTCATCCCCTCTTTCCTCGCCGCCCGGCTCCAACCGGTGACGGCCATGCACCAGGTGGGCTGACTTGAAGACGTCTCTGCTTCTGGCCGGCCTCCTGGTTGCCACTCCGACTCTCGGAGCACCGCTGGCCAACCAGGATGCGGTCATCCAGGTCCTCAAGACCATCGACTACCGACAGCACAACAGCGGCGACTACAAGTCGCTCGCCTACCTGGAGCAGAAGGAGAAGGACAAGACGGACATCGCCCGCGAAGCCCTCATCTACCGGCGCGACGAGGACGAGAAACTGATGATTCTCTTCACCAAGCCCAAGGGGGAGGCGGGCAAGGGCTACATCCGGCTGGACAAGAACCTCTGGTCCTATGACCCGGGCACCGGCAAGTGGGACCGCCGCACCGAGCGGGAGCGCATCGCCGGGACCGACAGCCGGCGCGCGGACTTCGACCAATCAAAGCTGGCCGAGGAGTACGACGCGACCTTCAAGGGCGAGGGCAAGCTCGGGCAATTCGACGTCTGGGAACTCGAATTGAAGGTTAAGCCGAACACCGATGTCGCCTTTCCGGTGGTGAAGCTGTGGGTGGACCAGGTCAGCGGCAACGTTCTCAAACGGCAGGAGTTCGCCCTGTCCGGCCGCCTGATGCGCACCCTCTATTACCCGCGCTGGCAGAAGCTCTACAGCGAGTCGAAGAAAGCCGAGGTTTGGTACCCGGGGGAAATCCGCATCTACGACGAGGTGGAGAAGGAAAACAGCACCATCGTCGTGCTGAAGAGCGTGGACCTGCGCCCACTGGAAGCAAACATCTTCACCAAGGCCTGGCTCGAGGCGAAGAGCCGATGACGGCACGCGCGGCGGCGTTCCTCCTGGGACTGCTCGCCTGCAATGCCTTGGCGCAGGGCCGCCCGGACGAGGCGGCCCTTTTCGGGGCGCCCGCCGACGCGGGGACGCCCGCGCCCGCGACGCCGAGTGAACCACTCATCCCGAGCGCCGGACCGACGCCCGACCGCAACAGCGCCGCGGGCGAGCAGCAGATTCTCACCGGTGCACCTGCCCAGGATGCCTTCGCCGCGGGCCTGGTGAAGGAGGATGCGCTCAGAATTGGCGGGCAGTTCTACATCCGCGCCCTCACCACCATTTCTCAGGACCAACCCTTCGGGAAGTCGAGCTTCAACGTCCCGACGCTGGTGGACGTGTACCTGGACGCCCGGCCCACCGACCGGCTCCGTGCCTTCGTCCTCGGGCGCTTGGCGTATGACCCGTTCTTGAGCGGCAATACCTTCTTGACCGGGTCCTCCGTCTCCGGACCGGGCGTTTCCGTCTCCGCCCTCACCCAGGTGAGCAACCCGGCCGTCTACCTGGACCAGGCCTGGCTCGCCTTTGACATTGCTCGGACGGCATTCGTGACCGCCGGGGTCCAGCACGTGAAGTGGGGCACGGGGCAGTACTTCAACCCGGACGACTTTCTGGCCAGCCAGCCGCGCGACCCGCTCGCCATCTTCGACGCTCGACTCGGCGTGAGCATGCTGCGCGTTCAAATCCCGTGGGAGAAGACGGGCCTCAACTTCACCGCGGTGGCCGTGTTCCAGGCGACGCAAAACATCAGCACCACCGGCACGACGTTGACCGGCAGCGGGGGAAACTCCGTCAACGTCGTCAACGGCGCCCAAAACAACACCAACGGCTTCCTCGAGAACGTCGGCGGGGCGGGCCAGGTGGAATACGACTTCAAGGGTGGCGCGGTGGGCGTCAACGCGCTCGCGCAGAAGTACCGGGCCTGGCGCGTGGGCGCCTTCACCACGGCGGGCGTCGGCGACGTCGACGTCTACGGCGAGGCGGTCCTCAAGCAATGCCTGGACTTGCCCTACGGCGCCCCCAACACCACCTGCGGGCCGTCCTACTCCAACAGCATTGTCGTCCCCGGCACGTACGGTGGGTACACCTTCGGGACGGTGCAGCAACCGGCCTCACCCGTCTTCCAGGCAGTGGCGGGGCTCACCTATTCCATCAACGTCGAAGGCAACAAGAGCATCACTCTGGGAGCCGAGTACTTCTTCAACAACGGAAGTTTTAGCGCCAAGCAGTACCCCAACCTGATTTTCCAGGGGGCCTACCAGCCGTTCTACCTAGGCCGGAATTACCTCGCCATCAGTGCGACGCTGCTGGACACCACCGCCAAGACGACGTGGGTGCTGACCACCGTCGGAAACCTGACGGACGTGAGCGCCATCACCCGGCTGGACTTCATCGTCACGGTACTCAGCTACCTGCAGGTGGAGGCGTTTGGCGCCGTGGATTATGGGCACTTGGGCGGGGAGTTCCGCCTCGGCCTCGACATTCCCGGGCTGAAGTTCAACACCGGCCAGGCAGCCCCGAACGAGACCGTCACCACCAACGTCATTGTCCACGCGCCCATCCTCCAGTTCGGCGTAGGCCTCCGAATGGCCCTGTAAGGGGGGTTTGAGTCCGGCCGACGCATCGCATTACAGTTCAAGGCCGGTCATGCTTCCCAGCACGACGCACTGGAGGGTCGCGGTTGCCCCTGCCTCAGAGACACGGCCTGTATGAGCCTACGACGGAGCACGACGCCTGTGGGGTGGGCTTCGTGGTCCACATTCGAGGCGAGAAGTCCCGGTCCATTGTCGAGGACGCGCTCGGCATCCTCGACCGGCTGAGCCACCGGGCCGCCTGCGGGGCGGACCCGGAGACGGCGGACGGGGCCGGCATCCTGCTGCAGCTGCCGCACCGCTTCTTCAAGCGCGAAGGGCTGCGGCTGGGCTTCGAGATGCCTCGCCGGCGCTGCTACGGGGTGGGGCAGGTCTTTCTTCCGCGGGACCCGGCGGCCCGCGCCGCCTGCGAGGCCGTCTTCGAGGAGGTGGCCGAGGAGGAGCACCAGCGCGTCATCGGCTGGCGCGACGTCCCCATCGACGAGAGCCAGATGGGGTGGCTGGCACGGGAGAGCGCTCCGGTGCTGCGACAGATTTACATCGCCCGCCGCCGCGTCGTGCCCTCTGCCTTCGAGCGCAAGCTGTACGTCATCCGCAAGCTGGTGGAGAACCGGGTGCGCGAGCGCTACCTCGACCCGGAGGGACGGTTCCACATCGTCAGCCTCTCGGCCGAGACCATCGTTTACAAGGGCCTGCTGCTGCCGACGCGCCTGCAGCGCTTCTACCGGGACCTGCAAGACCCGGACATGGTGAGCGCGCTGGCGCTGGTGCATTCGCGCTTCTCCACCAACACCTTCCCCACCTGGGAGCTGGCCCAGCCGTTCCGCCTGATTGCCCACAACGGCGAAATCAACACGGTGCGCGGCAACCGGAACCACCTGGCCGCGCGGCGCAGCCAGCTGCAGTCGGCGAAATTCTTCGGAAGCGTGGACCGCCTCTTCCCCATCATCAGCGAAGATGCCAGCGACTCGGCCCAGTTCGACAGCATGCTCGAGCTGCTGACGATGGGCGGACGGAGCCTGCCCCAGGCGATGATGTTGATGATTCCCGAGGCCTGGGAAGGCGACCCGGGCATGGATGATGGGCGGCGCGCCTACTACGAGTACTCGAGCGCGCTGATGGAGCCGTGGGACGGGCCGGCGGCCATCGCCTTCACCGATGGCACCCGCATCGGCGCGACGCTGGACCGAAACGGCCTGCGCCCGGCGCGCTGGATGGAGACGGATGACGACAAGGTCATCCTCGCCTCGGAGACCGGCGTGTTGGAGGTGCCGCCGGAGCGCGTCCGGCGCAAGGGGCGGCTGCAGCCAGGACGCATGTTCCTGGTGGACACCGAAGAAGGGCGCATCGTCGAGGACGATGAGCTGAAGCGGGACATCACCGGGCGCTGGCCCTATCGCCGCTGGCTGGACAAGAACGTCTTCACCTTCGATGAGTTGCCGTCGGTACCGGCGCCGCAACCGCTGGAGGGCGAGCAGCTCGGCCGGCTGCAACGGGCCTTCGGCTACAGCGACGAGGACATCCGGCTGCTGCTTCAGCCCATGGCCGAGGGGGGCCACGAGCCGGTGGGTTCCATGGGCAACGACACCCCGCTGGCCGTCCTGAGCGACCAGGCGCCCAACCTCTTCCGCTACTTCCACCAGCTTTTCGCCCAGGTGACCAACCCCCCCATCGACCCCATCCGCGAGTCGCTGGTGATGACACTCGCCACCGCCACCGGTCCGGACGGCAACACCCTGGACGAGACGCCGGAGCAGTGCCACCGGCTGACCCTCCCCGGACCCATCCTCACCAACGGTGAGATGGCGCGCCTGGCCGCCATCAAGGGTCAGGGAATGTTCCAGACCCACACCCTCTCCCTGCTCTACCCGGTGGACGGCGGACCGGCGGCCCTCGAGGCGGCGCTGGACCGGCTAACGCAGAAGGCGGCGGAGGCGCTCGACGAGGGCTGCAGCATCCTCATCCTCAGCGACCGCGGCGTGGACGCCCGGCAAGTGGCCATCCCGGTGCTGCTCGCGCTTTCGGCGGTGCACCAGCGGCTGGTCCGCGACGGCGTCCGGATGCAGACCGGGCTGTTGGTGGAGACGGCCGAAGCCCGGGAGGTACACCACTTCGCCTTGCTGTTCGGCTACGGCGCCGCAGCCGTCAACCCCTACCTCGCCTTCGACACGGTGCGCTCGCAGGCCGTGGCGGGCGACGTCACGGTGGACGAGGCGACGTCCGAGGCCCGCTTCCGGCAGGCCATCGCCGAAGGGCTGCTGAAGGTGATGTCGAAGATGGGCATCTCCACGCTGCAGTCCTACCGGGGCGCCCAAATCTTCGAAGCGGTGGGACTGGACCGGACCCTGGTCGAGAAGCACTTCACCGGGACGCCCTCCCGGCTTGGCGGCATCGGCTTGGCCGAGCTGGGCCGGGAGGCCCTCGAGCGGCACACCCGCGGTTTCGGGCCCACGCCGGGGGATGGCGTCGGCCTTCCGGTGGGCGGCTTCTACCAGTGGCGACGGCGCGGCGAGCACCATCGCTGGAACCCCACCACGCTGGCCCTGCTGCAGGCGGCGGTGCGCTCCGGGGATCCGGCCGTCTACGCCCAGTACGCGCAGGCCGCCGACGACGAGACGACGACACCGGCCACCCTCCGGGGCCTGCTGGCCTTTGCCACCGACCGCTGCACGCCCGTCCCCCTGGACGAGGTCGAGCCGGCCAGCGAGCTGGTGCGGCGCTTCGTCACCGGGGCCATGTCCTTCGGAAGCATCAGCGCCGAGGCGCACGAGACGCTGGCCATCGCCATGAATCGCATCGGCGGCCGGAGCAACTCGGGCGAGGGCGGCGAGGAGGCCCGACGCTACCTGCCCGACGCCAACGGCGACTTGCGCCGGAGCGCCATCAAGCAGGTGGCCTCGGCACGCTTCGGCGTGACGGCGGAGTACCTGGTGAATGCCGATGAGTTGCAAATCAAAATCGCCCAGGGTGCCAAGCCCGGTGAGGGCGGGCAGCTGCCGGGCCACAAAGTGGACGACCGCATCGCCAAAGTGCGGTGGTCGACGCCGGGCGTGACGCTCATCTCCCCCCCGCCCCACCACGACATCTACTCCATCGAGGACCTGGCCCAGCTCATCTACGACTTGCAGTCCGTCAACCCGTCGGCCCGGGTGAGCGTGAAGCTGGTGAGCGAGGTGGGGGTGGGAACGGTGGCTGCCGGCGTGGCCAAGGCCGGCGCCGGGTGCGTCGTCATCTCCGGCTATGAGGGAGGCACCGGGGCCTCCCCCATGTCGAGCATCAAATACGCGGGGCTGCCCTGGGAACTGGGCCTGGCCGAGACGCAGCAGGTGCTGGTGGAAAACCAGATGCGCGACCGCATCCGCGTCCAGGTGGACGGGGGCCTGCGCACGGGGCGCGACGTGGTGGTGGCGGCGCTGCTCGGCGCCGAGGAATTCGGCATGGCGACGGCGTCGCTGGTGGCCCTCGGCTGCATCATGCTGCGCAAGTGCCACCTCAACACGTGCTCGGTGGGCATCGCCACCCAGGACCCGGAGCTACGCAAGCGCTTTTCCGGCTCGCCGGAGGGTGTCGTCCACTTCTTCTTCTTCGTCGCCGAGGAGGTCCGCCGGCTCCTGGCTTCCCTGGGGGCGCGCTGCTTGGATGACGTGGTGGGACGGGTGGACCTGCTCCGTCCGCGGACCGACTTGCAGCACTGGAAGACGCGGATGCTCGACCTCTCGGCGCTGCTCGCCGCGCCGCGGGCAGCCCCGGGCGTTCCGCGCCGCTGCGTGACGGTGCAGCGCAAGGACGTCTCGGACCACCTCGACCATGAACTGCTCCGGCGCACCCGCACCACGCTCGACGGCGGGCCGCCCACCATGGTGGTCCTGCCGGTGCGCAATGCCCATCGGGCGGTGGGGGCGATGCTCAGCGGAGAAATCGCCCAGCGCCGCGGGGCGGCCGGACTGCACGACGACAGCATCCGGGTGCGCCTGCGGGGCTCGGCCGGACAGAGCCTGGGCGCCTTCCTGGCCAGCGGCGTCACCCTGGAACTGGAAGGGGACGCCAACGACTACGCCGGCAAGGGGCTGTCGGGCGGCCGCATCATCGTCCGACCTCCGGCGGCCAGCCGCTTCGCGCCCGAGGAAAACGTCGCCGTGGGCAACACCGTCCTGTACGGCGCCACGTCGGGCGAGTTGTACGTGTCCGGGCTGGCCGGTGAACGCTTCGCCGTCCGCAACAGCGGAGCCACCGCGGTGGTGGATGGGATTGGAGACCACGGCTGCGAGTACATGACCGGCGGGGTGGTGGTGGTCCTCGGCCCCACCGGGCGGAACTTCGCTGCGGGAATGAGTGGTGGCCTGGCCTTCGTCCTGGACCGCGAGCGGCGCTTCCGGGCGCGCTGCAACACGGCCATGGTGGAACTCGAATCCCTGGTGGATGAGTCGGACATCTGGCTGGTGTACGGGCTGGTGGAAAACCACGTCCGGCACACCGGAAGTCCGCTGGCCCGGCGGGTGCTGGACAACTGGCAGCACCTGGTCCCGCACTTCGTGAAGGTGTTGCCGACGGACTACAAGGCCGTCCTGCAGGCGCGCCGTGCCGCCATGCGGCCGCCCCCTGCCCCGGCGCGCCTGCGCGCGGTGGAAGGCTAAGGGCGCTTGGGCAAGGTGACCGGCTTCATGGAGTGGCGGCGCGCCTCACCGGCCAAGCGGGCCAAGAGCGAGCGCCTGCACGACTGGACCGAATTCACCCAGGCGCTGGGCGAGGAGACGGCCCGGCAGCAAGGCGGACGCTGCATGGACTGCGGCGTGCCCTTCTGCCACCAGGGCTGCCCGCTCGGGAACCTCATCCCCGAGTTCAATGAGCACGTCTTCCGGAACCACTGGGAGGCGGCGTTTCTCTCACTCAACAGCACCAACAACTTTCCCGAATTCACCGGACGGCTCTGCCCGGCGCCCTGCGAGGCGGCCTGCGTGCTGGCCATCGACCAGGACCCGGTGGCCATCGAGACGCTGGAGAAGGAGATTGTCGAGCGAGCCTTCCAGGAGGGGTGGGTGCGTGCCTGTCTTCCGGCACTGCGCACCGGGAAGCACGTGGCGGTGGTGGGAAGCGGTCCGGCCGGGCTGGCGGCGGCGGCGCAACTCAACCAGGCCGGTCACACTGTCACCGTCTATGAGAGGGCCCCGTCCCTCGGCGGGCTGCTGCGCTACGGCATCCCCGACTTCAAGCTGGAGAAGTGGGTCATCGACCGGCGCTTGGCGGTGCTGGAGGAGGAGGGCGTGCTCTTCCGGACGGGCGTCGACGTGGGGCGCGAGCCGAGCTTCGAGGCGCTTCGGGCCAGCCACGACGCGCTGGTGCTGGCGGTGGGGGCCCAGCGCCCCCGGGAGCTGGAGGTGCCGGGACGGGAGCTCCCCGGCGTGGTGCTGGCGATGGACTTCCTCGAGGCGCAAAACCGGCGGTTGGCCGGCCAGCTGGTGCCCGTCGACGCGCCCACGGCGCACGGCAAGCGCGTCATCATCCTCGGCGGCGGGGACACCGGCTCGGACTGTCTCGGGACGGCGCTCCGTCAGCAGGCCACGGACGTCCGGCAGATTGAGCTTTTGCCCATGCCCCCGCGCGAGCGCGCCGCGAACAACCCGTGGCCGCAGTGGCCTCTCGTCTTCCGGACGTCCTCGAGCCAGGAGGAAGGCGGCGAGCGGGCGTTCGGCCTCATGACGCAGCGACTCAGAGGAGAGAACGGCCGTCTGGCTGCCCTGGACGCCGTGCAGGTGGAGCTGGCTCGGGAGCCGAGCGGTGCCTGGCGCTTCGTCGAGGTGCCGGGCAGCGAAGTCACCTATCCAGTGGACATGGTGGTGCTGGCGATGGGCTTCGTTGGCCCGGAGACGGCCACCTTGGTGCAGCAGTTCGGCCTCGCGCTCGACGCGCGCGGCAACATCCGCGTCGACAGCGCGTTCGCCACCTCGGCCCCCGGCGTCTTCGCGGCCGGCGACGCCAGCCGCGGGGCCAGCCTCATCGTCTGGGCCATTTCCGACGGACGGGAGGCGGCCCGCGCCGCCGACGCCTTCCTCATGGGCCAGCCCTCCCGGCTGCCCACCCGCGGCGTCCACCAACCCTTCACCCGCTAGTACGGCGTGGCGGCCACGGCCTCAGGGCACGCAGCGCACGGGCGGGTCTCTCCGGCGCTGGTGGTACACGGGGGGGCCTGGAGCATTCCTGCCGAGCAGCGAGAGGCGCACCGGTTTGGTTGCGCGGCAGCCGCCGAGCGGGGACGCGACGTCCTTCAGCGCGGCGGCTCCGCACTGGACGCCGTCGAGGCGGCCATCCGGGTGATGGAGGACGACCCCACCTTCGATGCGCGGGACGGGCTCGGTCCTGGTCGCCGACGGCTCGGTGGAACTGGATGCCGGCATCATGGACGGCACCTCCCTCAAGGTGGGAGCGGTGGCGGTGGTGAAGCACTTTAAGAATCCCATCTCCCTGGCGCGGCGCGTCCTCGAAGCGAGCGAGCACCACTTTTTGGTGGGCGAAGGTGCCGAGGCCTTCGCCCGGGCGCAGGGCTTTGAAGCGGTGGACAACCGCTCCCTGGTCGTCGAGCGGGAACACGCCCTGTACCAGGAGTTCCTGGCCGGCAAGCGGAAGGCCTCGGACAGCTTCGGCCCCGCGGACACGGTGGGCGCGGTGGCCCTGGACACCGCCGGACGGCTGGCCGCCGGCAACAGCACCGGCGGGGTGTCCTTCAGCCTGCCCGGCCGGGTGGGAGACGCCCCGCTGCCAGGCATTGGGTACGGCGCCGAGGACGGGCTCGGCGGCGTGGCCTGTACCGGCTGGGGGGAGCACATCCTGCGCGTGGGCCTCGCGATGCGCGCCCTGCAGGCCCTGGAACGCGGGCTTGGCGCGCAGGCGGCCGCCCAAGCCGCGGTGGCGCTTTTGTCACAGCGCGTGGGCGGGCAGGGAGGGCTGGTGCTGCTTGACGCCTCCGGCCGGGTGGGCCTCGCCCACAGCACGCCGTGCCTGGCGCACGCCTATTGGATGGAGCGGCAAGGCACCATCGTCAGCGGGACGGTCGCCGGCCGGTGAAGGCCGCCCGCCCTCACACCCGCGTGCGGGGCGTCTGCAGCGGGGCGCTCTCCTGGGACCCGGCCGCGCCAGCGTCCACCGCCTGCATCGACTCCAGCGCGTCGGCGACGGCAGAAATCTCGTCGCCCAGCCGCTCCACCCCCGCCTTCAGCTGCAGGCCCGCGTCTGTACCGGCCGTGGAGCGAACTGCCAGCACCTGGGTGTAGAGGTTTTCCAGGGTGTACCCGAGGCGAACCCGCTCCGCCTCCAGGCGCGCCCCTTGGGTGCGCAGCGTCTCGCGGTGCTGCAGCTGCGCATCCAGCGCCGTGAGGGCGCCCTCCCAACGCTCGCGCGTCACCGCGTCGGTGGCGGAGTCCCGCCGCGCGACGACGTCCACCCGCTCGCGCTGCAGCCGCTCTCCGTCGGCATTCGTCACCAGGGCGCGGACTTCTGCTTCGCGCCTGGCCAACTCGTGGATGGTGTCGCGGAGTCCCCGCACCGACTGTTCGGGGTTGCGCACCACCTCGCGCAACACAGCGGGCCCTTTCTTGAGTTCCTCCAGCAGCTTGTCGCACAGCGCATCCACCCGCGCCAGGTTGGCCGGGTCCTGGGCGGCCTGGGCCACTGGCGTGGCCTCTCCCTCCACGACGTCTCCGGGCTTCTCGCCGGTGAAGGCCTCGCGAAAAATCTGGCTGAAGCCAGACAGGGTGAAGCCGAGGGCCACCCACATCATCCAGAAGGGGCCGCCATCGATGACCAGGTAGGTGAGGATGGCCGCCACCCCCAAGAAGATGGCTCCCCGTACCTTGGAGCCCTTTCGCCGCAGCCGCCGCTGCGCGCGCAGGACGCGCCGCTGCTCGCGCCAGGCGTCCTTCCACTGGCGGGGGTCCGTCGCCTCCTGCAGCGTCCCGCGCCAGGCCCGGTCCATCGCCTGTCGCATCCGCGCCACGCTCTCGTCCAGCGAGTCCCGACGGTCGTCACCCACGCGCCTGCCTCCCGTGCACTGGGGCGAGTCTTAACGCCCTGGCCGCCCTGCCGTCACATGCGCCAGCCCACCCGGCGTGCCCACGCCTCGAAGTCGGCATGGTGCTTGGCTGGGTCCGCCGGGCGACGCATCTCCATGTCGCCGGTGTCCGCGGGGGGGTCCGGCCGAAGGGAAGTGGCCAGCGGAGGCAAGCCCAGGGCCGCCCGGCGCGCGTCGACCTCCCCCGGCATCTCCAGCGGACCCGGGCTTAGCCGTCCCTCGGCGTCCCAGCCGACGGTGGTGCCGTACAGCTGAGGGCGCCCCTCGAAGTAGCGAATGCGGTCCGCCAGCATGGCGGGCTGGAGCGGCGGTGCCTCCCCGGCGGCGGCGGCGGCCTCCAGCAGGGGAAGGCAACGGCGTTGCAGGGAAGGCTCTCCAATGGCGTGCTGGACGATGCGCCAGGCGGCCTCGGCACCGTCCTCGCCGGCCAGCGACCGCCCTGGCCAGCCATGGGCGCCCACCAGTTCGGCCAGGCGAGCCGCATTGCGGCGGTGGACGGCCTCCATCTCGGGGGCGTAGCCGTCGAAAAGTCGTCCGTCTGCGGCCAGCAGGGGCCGCACGCGCTCGTCATCCGCGGCGAGGGCCAGCAGCTCGAGCCGGAGCGCCTCGGCCGGCGGCGCCGGTAGCTTCCACCGCCGGTGCAGCCACAGCCACTGGTCCGGGGCCGCCCGGATTTGGCGCTCCAGCACCTCGGTGAGGGTGGCGGTGTGCGTCCACAGGTCGCGGTGGCGGTTCCCGGTGGACGGCACCGGGAAGGGGCCTTCGATGTGGACGTGCAGCGCATCGCCGACGCGGCGGGCCAGCACCACCAGCACCGGAGCGCCAGACAGCATGGCCGCCATGCTGAGCAGCGGCGTCGTCGCCGCCGGACGGCCGAAGAAGGGGACAAAGAGGGCGTGCTTTCCACCGATGGCCTGGTCGAACAGCACCGCCACGGCCTGGTTGCGGCGCAACTCCGCCAGCGCCCCGCGCAGGGCATTGCGCGGGGCGATGAGGCGCATGCCGGCGCGCACCCGTCCCGCCACTACCTCAGCGTTGAAGGCCCCCTTGAGCGGTCGGACCACCGCGTGCAGGGGCACCCCCTGACGCGTCAGACCCTCGCCCAGAAGCTCCCAATTGCCGAAATGCCCCGTCGCCAGCAGCACACCCTTGCCGCCCTGGAGCGCCCGCTCGATGGCCAGGCTTTCCTCGCGCAGGACGGCGGCGGCCAAGGCGTCGGCGGAGACCTTCTGGGAGAGGGCCGCGTCCAGCGCCGCCGTGGCCATATGCTCATACGTCCGCCGTGCCATGCGGCGGCGCTCCTCCGTCGTCCAGGCCGGGAAGGCCCAGCCCAGCTGCTCAACGGTTAGCTGCCGACGGATGCGCAGGGTAAAAATCACCCGGCCCACCGTGCGCGCCAACGCGTCCCGCACGCCACCGGGGAGCGCGCCGAGCGCGGCCAGCACCAGGCGGACCACGGCGCGGCCAATGGGCGAGGCGGGGACTTCCTCGGGTGGTGGCGGAGGCACCGTGAGGGACAGCAGTAGCATGGCTCTGCGCACCTTCGCCCCCCTGGGCCGTCGGGCACTCGTGGGCCGAAGGGTTTACAATGTGAAGTTGCGATGACTGCGGATCCCACCCCCCCCGCCACGAAAGCCTCCGCGCCACACACCGGCGAGGAGGACTTGGTCCAGCTCGACCAGAACCACCCCGGCTTCCGGGACCCGGTGTACCGGCAGCGGCGGAACGCCATCGCGCAGCGGGCGCTGCGCTGGCGGGTGGGAGACCCGATGCCAGAGGTGGAGTACAGCGAGGTGGAACACGGCGTTTGGGAGACGGTGTGGCAGCACCTGGCGCCGCTGCACGACCGCTTTGGCTCGCGCGAAGTACCGCTATCTGCTCGGCGCACTTCGCCTTCCCGCGGACCCGCATCCCCCAGCTGCGCGAGGTGAACGTCAAGCTGGCGCCCAAGACCGGCTTCACCATGGTGCCGGTGGCCGGCCTGGTGGCGTCGCGGGCATTTCTCGGCAACCTCAAGTCCGACCAATTCCTCTCCACCCAGTACATCCGCCACCACACCGTCCCGCTCTACACGCCCGAGCCAGACGTGGTGCATGAGATGGTGGGACACGCGGCCACGCTGGCCGACCCGGGCTTCGCCGAAATCAACCGGGCCTTCGGCCGTGCCGCCGAGCGCGTGTCCGAGGACGTGCTGAAGCAGATTGAGCGCGTGTACTGGTACACCCTGGAATTCGGCGCCGCCTACGAGGATGGGAAGCTGAAGGCCTACGGGGCCGGGCTCCTGTCGTCGTTCGGCGAGCTCGAGCGCTTCAGCCGGAAGCGCAGCTGGTCCCGCTCAACTTCGAGCAGATGACGGCCCGGCCCTATGACCCGACCGTCTACCAGGACGTCATCTTCGTCGCGCCCGTCCTTCACCGAGACGGTCCAGCGCACCACCGCCTGGCTCGACGGCGTGCGCAGTGGAAAGCCCGTCATCCCGGCCGTTTCTTGCGCGTCCTTGCCGCTTGAGTCTCTGCACCGGGGTGGTTACGCATGAGGCGGAGGTCTCCGCGGGAGTCCGGCACTGGCAATCCACGCCAGTTGGCGAGTACAGGGCCGCGGCCCACGCTGGTCGGCACTCCTCCAATTTCCGAGGAAGCAGACACCCAGTCATGGCGTCCACCTTTCCCCATCGAACGCATCCGCAACATCGGCATCTCCGCCCACATCGACTCGGGCAAGACGACGCTCTCCGAGCGCATCCTCTTCTACACGGGCAAGATCCACGAGATCGACGAGGTCCGCGGCAAGGACGGCGTCGGCGCCAAGATGGACTCGATGGATCTCGAGCGCGAGAAGGGCATCACCATCCAGTCGGCCGCCACCTACTGCGTGTGGAAGGACAACAACATCAACCTCATCGACACCCCCGGCCACGTCGACTTCACCATCGAGGTCGAGCGCGCGCTGCGCGTGCTCGACGGCGCCATGCTGGTCCTCTGCTCGGACGTCGGGCGTGCAGTCGCAGTCGATCACCGTCGACCGCCAGATGCGCCGCTACAACGTGCCGCGCCTCGCCTTCGTCAACAAGATCGACCGCGCCGGCGCCGAACTACGGCCGCGTCACCGCCCAGCTGCAAGGAGAAGCTGGGCCACCACACGGTCAGCATGCAGATGCCGATCGGCGCCGAGGACCGCTTCGAGGGGATCATCGATCTCATCATCGGTGAAGGCCTTCTACTTCGACGGCGACAACGGCGAGGACGTCCGCGAGGAGGAGATCCCGGCCGACTGCGCCGAGGCGGCCAAGAAGGCCCGCCACGACATGATCGAGGCCGTCGCCAACGTCGACGACACTCATCGCCGAGAAGTTCCTCGCCGACGCAGCCCATCTCCAGCGAGGAGCTGAGGGCCGCCATCCGCCGCGCCACCATCGCGCTCAAGATGACGCCGGTCTTCATGCGGCTCGGCCTACAAGAACAAGGGCGTGCAGCTCCTGCTCGACGGCGTCAACGACTACCTGCCCAACCCCAGCGAGGTCACCAACAACGCCCTCGATCAGAACAAGAACGAGGAGAAGGTCATCCTCGAGTCCGACCCGGACAAGCCGTTCGTCGGCCTGGCGTTCAAGCTCGAAGACGGCCGCTACGGACAGCTGACCTACATGCGCATCTACCAGGGCACGGTGACCAAGGGCGACTTCATCGTCAACCAGCGCAACCAGACGCAAGCGTCAAGGTGCCGCGCCTCGTCCGCATGCACTCGAACGAGATGAACGACATCGAGCGAGGCCACGGCCGGCGACATCGTGGCCCTGTTCGGCGTGGAGTGCGCCTCGGGCGACACGTTCACCGACGGCACGGTCAACTACACCATGACCTCGATGCACGTCCCCGACGCCGTCATCTCGCTGGCCGTCGCGCCCAAGGACAGCACCGGCCAGGCCAACTTCTCCAAGGCGCTCAACCGCTTCACCAAGGAAGATCCGACCTTCCGCGTGCACCGCGACGAGGAGTCGGCCCAGACCATCATCAGCGGCATGGGCGAGCTTCACCTCGAGATCTACATCGAGCGCATGAAGCGCGAGTACGACTGCGAGGTGATCGCCGGCAAGCCGCAGGTCGCCTACCGCGAGACGATCACCCAGCGCGGCGAGTTCAACTACACCCACAAGAAGCAGACCGGCGGCTCGGGCCAGTACGGCAAGGTGTGCGGCTACATCGAGCCGCTGCCCGCCGGATGCGGTCCAGACGCTACGAGTTCGTGGACGACATCATCGGCGGCTCCATCCCGCGCGAGTTCATCCCCGCCTGCGACAAGGGCTTCCGCGAGGCGATCAAGAAGGGCCGCTGATCGGCTTCCCGATCGTCGGCGTGCGCTGCGTCATCAACGACGGCGCGTCGCCACGCGGTCGACTCGTCCGAGAATGGCCTTCAAGACGGCGGCGCTCATGGGCTTCCGCGAGGCCTACGCGGCCGCCAAGCCGACCATCCTCGAGCCGATCATGAAGGTCGAGGTGCAGGCCCCCGAGGAGTTCCAGGGCGCGGTCATGGGCCAGCTCAACCAGCGCCGCGGCACCATCATCTCGCACCGAGAAGCAGCGAGGGCTACGTGCGAGGCGATGGCCGAGGTGCCGCTGAACGACATGTTCGGCTACTCGACCGATCTCCGCTCGGCCACCCAGGGCAAGGGCGAGTTCACCATGGAGTTCCCCAAGTACGCCGCGGTGCCCAAGGCAGCGAGCAGGAGGTCATGATGAAGGCCTACCGCGAGAAGCTGCTGGCCGAGCGGAAGTAGCCGGCGGTCGCCCTCCCGGGTGGGAGCGCCTAGTGCGGCGCTTCGCCGGGCGCGCCGCCATCCGCGGGCGCGGCGAGGGCACTCTTCAGCCGAGCGGTGGCCTCCGCCAGCGCGTCCGCGCTGCCCGCAGCCGGGGCTGCAGTCGTCGCCGCCGTGGTCGCCGCTCGGGCCGGCTTCTTCTTCGTTGCCTTCTTCTTCGGGGGCGGTGCAGCCGGCGGGCTGGGCGCGGTCGCCACCGGCGCCGGTGGCGCGACGACGGGCGGCGGCGCCAGGTGGGGGACGGGCGGCGGCGGTAGTGGCCCGTCGTCGACGGCCCGCAGCATCTGCGGCTCCACCTCGGAACTCAGGTTCAACCGCATGGCAGCCGGCGCGCGGTCATTGGTTTCCACGGTGAGACGGACGATGAAGCGCAGCCCGCGACTGGCCTGGACGGTAATGCGCGCCGGCAGCGTCCACTTGGGACCCTCTTCCCATGGCAAGGGCCCGAGCGCCTGCCCACGGTAGACCAGCCGGGCGCTCACCACGTGGTCGCCGTCGGTCACGGCCCTGCCCTGGGCCATCGGCCCAACATCCGTCGCACTCGCCGCCCTCACCGGCGTCCCGTCCAGGCGCAGCGTCGACTCTTCCAGGTGGTAGAGCTTCGGGTCCGGCCCCACCACCACCACCACCACTTCCGCCAGCGGAGACTTGGCCACGGTGGAAGCAAGGAGGGCGTCGACTTCGGCCTCGGGCGAGGGGCGTGCCGCGGGCGGCGCCTCGGGCCCGGCGCGGAGCAGCACTGTGAGCGCGAGGGCGAGCACGGCCGGGAAGAATGCCACGCCGGCGGCTCCAGCGCCCAGACGGCCCCCGGGCCGCCGGCCATGGGGGGAGGCCCCCCCCGGGGTTGCCCCGGTTAGGCCTGCGCGGTGCCCGGGCCCGACTTCTTGCCCTGGGCGGCGAGCTCTGCCCGCACCTTCTCCATGTCGACTGCCCGCACCTGGCGGACGATGTCCTCGAGGGCTGCAGCCCCCAGCGCACCGGGCTGGGAGTACAAAAGGACTCGGTCGCGGAACACCATCAGCGTCGGGATGCTCTGGATTTCGAAGGCACCGGCGAGCTCCGTCTCCTCGTCGGTATTCACCTTGCCGAAGGTGAGGTCAGGGTTGTCCGCGGCCACCTTCTCGAAGACCGGCGCGAAGCTGCGACAAGGACCGCACCAGGGGGCCCAGAAGTCGAGCAGGACGATGCCGCCCTGCTCCACCGTGTCACGGAAGTTCTGCGCGGTGACTTGCTTGGCGCTGCCCATTTCGACCCTCCGTGCAGGAAATGCTGATGCGAACTCTAGTCAGCTCGGTGACCGTGCAGCTCAGCCTTCTCGCCGCAGTGCGTCCTGACCACTCTCAATGACTCACTGCGTAAGGGGTTCCGTTGACTTCTATTCCCTTGGAGCGTGGCGTGAAAGGGCCTAGAAGACGCGCACCGATTCTTGAATCAGTGGCCTGGCGCTCGCCCCCCAAAGGCGAGCTGAGGGGGTCGCAATGCAGCGTTCACTCTGGCTTCTCTCCGCCGTCAGTCTCGCCGCGGTGCTTGCCGCGTGCTCACCGAACATTCAACAGGTTCCGCAGACACCCTACGTCACCGTCGAGTTCGACCCGTCGGCATCGCCCCCGGTGGTGCCGAGCCCACTCGACTTCGGCGTGAAGAACCCGACGACGGGACTGCTGCAAATCCCCTCGAGTCCCACCGACACGCCGACGGAGACGGCGTTCTACCAGAGCTATTTCGACACGCTGGACGGTTACCCGATGGAGACGCCCGCGTCGGTGACGGTGTCGGCCGCCGTCAACCCTGCCTCCCTGGCGACCGGCGTGCTGGTACTGGACGTCACCAATCCCGCCGCGCCAGCGGTGGTGCCGGTGACGGCGACCTACACCTCGAGCGGTGCGGACGCCGGCGGCATCATCAGCATCCCGCCCCCGAACGGGATGTGGACGCGCGCTCACACCTACGCGGTGACCATCATCGGCGGAACGCAGACTGGCACGTTCGCGGCAGTCACCGGCGCCACTGGCGAGCAGGTGATTGGGTCGCAGACGTGGGCACTCGCCGCCAGCACGTCCAACTGCCCGACGGTCGCAAGTTGCCCGCCACCGGCACCGGTGTGCGTGCTGCCGGACGGTGGGCCAGGCGGCATCAACTCGGGGTGCGTCCCTGCCAGTGACCTGATTCCGGCAAGCCAGGCCGCCCAGCTGCAAGAGTTGCAGAACGCGGTGACGCCACTGCTGGCCGGGCTGGCCGGTGCGCCCTTCAGCATTCCACGCGGCAACGTGGCCCTGTCGTGGACCTTCAGCATCACCAGTCAGGCGGAGGTGACGTTCAACCCGCCGACGGCCATCCCCTTCCCGAACGAGATTCTGCGCACGGGGCCTGGCGGGACCGTCAGCTTGCCCGCTCCTCCGGCCGGCGCGCCGCCCCTGGTGGCGGAAATCCTGGCCGGCTTGAACTCGCTCAACGGCTTCTCCACCACCGCCACCATCGTCAGCGCGGTTGACCTCAACATTCCGAACGACGGCGTCAGCGCCCTGATGCAGGGCAGTATCGACCCGCAGAGTCTGACCCCTCAGCTCGCCATCAACCTGGTCAAGGGACCACAGTCCTTTGGTGCCGCGGCGAGCCAGGGGGATCCGCAGTGGTACGCCTGCGTCAGCGACGTCGTACCGGGGTGCCCCTACGTCACGGCGACCCTGCCCGACGGAGGCGCCAAGCCGGAGGTTCTGGGCATCGTTCCTCAGACGCCGCTCGACGAGCTGACGACGTACGTCGCGTACATGACGAGCGCCATCAAGGACACCAACCAGAAGCAGGTCATCCCGAGCCTGGTCTTCGCCCTCATCCGGTTGCCCGTGGCGACCGCGCCCCTCTACGCGAACGGGCATAGTCAGGTCCCCTCACTGGGGGTGTCGGACGCGCAGGCCCAGCTGCTTTATGAGTTGCAAGCGGGCCAGGCCCCGCTGTTTGCCCAGCTCGCCTCCAACGGCATTCCCTACACCAGTGTGGTGCAGGCCTGGGCCTTCAGGACCCAGAGCGAGATGTCGCAGCTCCAGCAACTGGCCGGGGTGCCTTACAACCCGGCCGGGGGCGGGTTCCCGGGCAACCCGCTGTGGGTCGAGAACGTGACGGCCGCCGTTCTTCCCAGCCTGGCCCTGGCGGGCGTGCCCATCGCCAACATTGGAGCAGTGTACGTCGGAGAAATCGTCGACCCGTTCCTGCTGACCGGCCCTGGGAACACGTTCAACCCCGACGGCGGGTTCGAGGCGATTCCCATCCCCTTCGTCATGACGGTGCCCGACGCTGGGCCGGCGACCGCGGCAGGCTACCCGGTCACCATGTTTGGCCACGGGCTGGCAGGGCACAAGGAGCAGGCGTACGCCATCGCCAACGGGCTGGCGACGGCAGGTCAGGTGATGATTGCCATCGACGAAGTCTGGCACGGCGCCCGGAATACCTGCACCGCCTTCGGCGCGTACGCCGACCAAAGCGGCAAGTGCACCGGCAGCCCCATCTGTCTGCCCGACGGCGGGTACCCAGACAACGCCATTTGCACCACCGCCGCGCCGGCGCTCACCGTCTGCAACGCGGTCGGGCGCTGCGAGCTGGCCGACCGGACGGCGGTCGCCGCCTGTGCTTATGGGACGCCCACGGCGGACCAGACGTGCTTCAACCTTGGCCAGAACGAGTGCGCCCCGGACAGCAAGTGCGAGGGAGCGGACTTCAATCCCGCCTATTCGGGCTGGCACTTCTTGAACATCGGAAATCCGTTCGCGGTCCGTGACAGCTTCCGCCAGCAGACCATCGACGACACCCAGTTTGCTCGCGTCGCCAGCGGCATGGGGAGTGGAAGCCTCGGGGCGGTGGCCCCCCTGAATCCGCGGGGCCATCTCCTACGGTGGTCAGAGCCTCGGCGGGCTTCTGGGCACGCTCTACACCTCAACCGGATTCAACGTGCAGAACGCGGCCCTCAACGTCGACGGTGCCGACATCATCGACATCATCCTCACCTCGCCCTCCTTCGTGCCGCTGCTCGATGGCTTCCAGTCCTTCTTGGCGGCGGTCGGAATCGAACCCAACACCCCCAGCTACGACACCGTCATCAACATCTACCGGTGGATTCTCGACCCGGGCGACCCGGTCAACATGACCTACTACACCATCCACCCGACCGGCATTCACTCGGTCGCCGGGACAGCCAGCATCCCGGCCACCCGGCGCACCTTCGTGCAGTGGATAATCAACGACCAGGTCGTGCCGAATCCCACGACGGTCCAGCTGGTCCAGGCCACGCTCCACAATCCGGCGGCCAATGCCCTGAAGCTCCTCCCCAATACGGGTCCGCTGTGGAGCTACCAGTTCAGCCATTTGTCGACGCCCTTCTCCTTCAACGACAACGACCCGACCAATGCCGCCACCTACATCCCGCCCTGTAACCGGCACGGCTTCCTGCTCGCGCCCCCGGGCGGGACCTGCGGCGGCGCCCCCGGTGCGGCCGGGCTGACGCTCACCACCGAAGCGCAGACTCAGCTGGTCGGCTTCATCTCCGGCGCCGCGCCCTACTGACACGCCCCCATGGAAAGGCACACGCACATGAAGAATCTCATGTCAGCAGTGGCAGTCCTCGCCGTGGTGGCCGCCGGTGAGGCCGGGGCGTCCGGCGTCGCCCTCGACTTGCAGTCCGGGCGCGGGGTGGCAATGGCTGGCTCCGTCGTCGGCTTCATCGATGATGCCTCCGCCATCTATTACAACCCCGCCGGCATCGCCCAGGGTCAAGGCATCGACGTGGAGCTGGGCATCACCGTCATCGTGCCCATCTTCTCCAACACTGCGGCCAACGGCGTCCAGACCAACGCAGAAAGCAACCTCATCACCCCGCCGTTCTTCTACGCCACCTACGGCATCAGCGATGAAGTCACGGTGGGCATCGGCGTCTTCACCCCCTACGGGCTGTCGCTGAGCTACCCGGCGGGCTGGCCCGGGCGCTTCCTGGTCTCCAGCGTCGACGACAAGGAGTTCGACATCAACCCCACCGTGGCCTTTCACTTTGGCCCGGTTCGCTTCGGCGGTGGCTTTCAAGCCGTCTACTCATCAGTCGAGCTGAAGAGAGACATCAACCTGCTCACCAGCAACCCGAACGTCTACACCCCTCCCGCCCCCAATGCGGACTTGGGGGCCTCGGCCTGGGGCTTCGGCGGCAACGTCGGCGTCCAGGTCGACATCATCGAGAAGGTGCTGCAAATCGGCGCCACCTACCGCAGCCGCGTCACCTTCAACTACAACGGCAACGTCCACTTCAGCAACATCCCTCCGCCCTACCAGGGCCTGCTCTACGACCAGCCCGGCAGTACCAACATCACCACCCCGGATTCGGTCGCCTTGGGGGTCGCGTTCCGGCCGCTGGCGTGCCTCACCCTGGACGCGGATGTCGCCTGGTTCGGCTGGCAGGTGTTTCAATCCATCGCCCTCACCTATCCGCAGACGCCGGCCCTCAACTCCGTGGAACCCAAGAGTTGGCACCACTCCTGGCAGGGGAAAATCGGCGCCGAGTGGGTCATCGACGAGCACTGGGTATTGCGGGCCGGCCTCATGTACGACGAGACGCCCAGCCCGACGTCCACGCTGCAGCCTGACATCCCGGATTCCAGTCGCCTCAACTTCGCCGGGGGCTTTGGCTGGCGGTCCGGCGCCTTCCACGTCGACTTCGGCGCCCAGTGGATTTACTTCTTCCCCGTCACCAGCGGCATCACCAGCACGTCCCTTCCTCTCTACAACCCGGCCTCCTACAACGCCAACGCCCTGGTCGGCACGCTGTCCTTCGAAGTCAAAATCTAGACGACGCTTTCGCGTTGGACGTTACAGAGGGAGCCGTGGGCACTGCGCCTCCGGCTCCCTTGCCGTTTCCGGACAGTCTCTGCCACCTTTGCGCGGCGCCACCGCGCTACGTGCGCACGAGGACCAGCGTCTTCATTTGCTGCCCGCTCCTCCCCAACAAGTACCCGCCGCAACCCGTCTTGGCCTGTCCCTACTTCCGTCCGCGCGCGGAGCCCACCCGGCCCTAGGCCTTGCCGCGGCGGCTGGCCCTGTTCAGGGCGTTCCCGCGTCGAGGGTGGGCAGGGGAAGCGCGTGGGACTCCCGCAGCATTTCTCCCACCGTCACCAGCTGGTAGCCCCGCGTCCGTAGGCCCTGAATAATCCCCGGCAGTGCCTCGGAGGTGTGGAACTTCCGGTGGTTGATGTGCATCACCACGATGCTTCCCGGCTGCACCTTCTTCAGCACCCATTCCACCAGCTTCTCTTTGGTGGCGTGCTGGTCCGGGTCCCCGGACGCCAAGTCGTACTCGATGGTGGTGAGCCCGAGTTCCGCCGCCAGCTTCACCACCCGGGCGTCGTACTCCCCGTAGGGTGGACGCCACAGCAGGGGCGTGCGCCCGGTCAGTGCCTTCACCTCGGCTTGCGTCCGCAGCAGTTCCTGGCGAACCCGCGCGTCGTCCTTCACCGCCGGCATGTGCGGATGGGTGAAGGTGTGGTTTTCCAGTTCAAACAGTTCGGGGTGGCTGGCCAGCTCCCGCACGTGGGCCGCCTCCTCCTTGGCCCAACTGCCCCCGAGGAAGATGGTGGCCGGGGTGTGGTTGGCAATCAGTTCCTGGGTAATGCGCTCATCGTACTTGCTGACGTCCCGGGTGCTGCACGCGTCGAAGGTGAGGGCCACCGTGCGGACGCTGCGGGCCCCGTGCGCCACCACCTCCGGCGCCACCGGCGGGAGAACGGGCGGCTCGATGGGGGGCGGGTGCGAGAGGTCGGCCTCGGCCTTGGCAGCGTTCTCCGGTGTCTCGTGTCCGGTGGGGCCCGGGACAGGGGCAGGACGGGCACAGCCAATGACGAGAAGAGTGGCCAACAGCGGAGAGCGGTGCATGGGGTGGCGTCAGTCTTTCAGCCGCTCAGGCGCGGTGAAACATGAAGCGCAGCGCGGCCGGCAGCCGCCGGCGCCAGGCCTTCTCGTTGTGCTGGCCAGCGGTGTCGGCCCGAAACCGCAGCTGGGTGTCCGGGTAGCCCTTGGCCTTCAGCACCTCGGCCATCTCCCTGACCACCGGCAGCATGCGGCCTCCGGCCTCCTTGCCGCCGCAGTCCAGGTAGATGCGGGACACGGCGGGCCGGTGAAACGCGTCTGCGTCCGTGAAGATGGCGCGGCTGGCGGCCCACAGCGAGGGGGAGATGCAGAGGGCGCCTCCGAAGGTGTCGGCGTGGTGGAAGTGGCCCCACAGCGCGGCCAGCCCGCCCAGCGAGGAGCCACCGAGGACGGCGCCGAGTGGCCCGGGCACGGTGCCGTAGCGCGCCTGGGCTTCGGGCACCACGCGGGCAACCACCCAGGCAAGAAACGAGGCGAGGTGACCACCGCCCCGCGGCATCTTCCAGGGAACCAACTCATCCACCCGTCGCTCGCCCCCGTGGGAAATGCCCACCACCACCGGCACGTTGCACGTCTCGCGCGGAAGTGCGTCCACCGCCTGGTGCACAAACCAGCCGCCGGCATAGCTAAAGGTGTCGTCGAAGACGTTTTGCCCGTCGAAGAGGAAGAGGGCCGGGCGTGTCCCGTCCCGGACGTGGTCCGCCGGCAGGTACGCGGTCACCATCCTGCGGGAAAACCCCGGCGGCTCCCAGTGCCCCAACGTCTCAAAGCGGCCGGGCGGGAGGGGGTGCTTCATCCGTTTCAGTCGAGGCAAGGCGTACTCTCGGGCACCGACGCGCCGCTTCTGCCTGGGTCAGGGCCGCGCCATGGCGGCCCCTGGCCGTCCGGGCGCTGGAGGGTACCCCAGGAATTGGTCTAGAGAGCACCCCATGCAAAAGGCCGCCCTGCTGTGCCTGCTGGTGCCTGCGTTTGCTTGCGCCCAGGAGACGCCGCCGCCGGTGCAGAAGGCCGCCGAGGGCTACCTCAACGCCCTCAGCGCGACGGGGAATGACGCCGGGCGGGAGTTGCTGCTGGGAGGGGTGACGCTGGATGCGCGTCTGACTTCCGTGGACAGCTGGAAAATCCTCAGCCGCGACTATGCCAAGAAGGAGACCGGCGCCCTGAAGATGGCCGCCGGGTTGATGGCGGACCTGGACAAGGCGGGGCGGCGCTCCCTAGCGGAGTTGTTGAAGAAGGCGGGCGGTTCCGGGGAGGACATGACGGTGGTGGAGCTGACGCGCGACGAGGCGGCGCGGCTGCTCGCCCCGACCAAGGAGCGCACCGAGGCCTTTAAGAAGACGTTGCCCCTTTTGGCCTACGTCGCCCGGGTAGGCCGGGAAGTCTACTGGCACCCCAAAAACCCGGTGCGCCCGCTGTTGCAGCAAGCCGGCACGGACGGCAGCTACACCCTGGACGTCTACCATTTCACCGTGGAAACCACCGACGGACCACGCAAGGAGACCCGCCGCTGGCCGCTGCGCATCGTCCGGATGACCACCAGTGGGGGGCTGGACACCGGCTGGAAGGTGCTGCCGGCCTCGGACTGGAGTCCGGATTGAAGCCGCCGGTGCGCCTGTCCCCTGGCCCGGGGCAGGAGTCGGTGTGGGACTACCCGCGGCCCCCGAAGCTGGAGCCGACGTCCAAGCGCATCCGCGTGCTGCTGGACGGGGTGGTGCTGGCGGACAGCCGGCGCGCGCTGCGCCTTTTGGAGACGTCCCACCCGCCCAGCTACTACCTCCCAAAAGAGGACGTCGACTTCCGCGTGCTGCGCACCGGCCGCGGCAGTTCCTTCTGCGAGTGGAAGGGCCAGGCCCGCTACCTGGACGCGCACGTTGTTGGGCGCAGCGTCGAGGGCGTCGCTTGGGTGTACGACCGGCCGCTGCTGCCCTACACGGCACTGGCCGGGCACGCTTGCTTCTACGCCTCGCGCGTGGACGAGGCCTGGGTGGACGACGAGCGAGCAACAGCGCAACCGGGCGGCTTCTACGGCGGATGGGTGACAGCGGAGGTGGTGGGCCCCTTCAAGGGCGGCCCGGGAACCGGCGGGTGGTGAAGGGCTTGTTGACTTCCAAGTCAATCGCGTAGGGTGCGCCAGCGGGCGCATGCGCCGGGGGCCCGGGGCCGTCCCTCCTCGGGCAGCTCCGCCGGGCTGGGGCAGGTGTCCGCTGCAGCTTTTCGGGAGGTGGCACGTGAGCGTCAGAATCCAGAAGGTGGCCGTCCTTGGAGCGGGCGTCATGGGCAGCGGCATCGCCGCCCACGTGGCGAACGCCGGGCTCCCGGTGTTGATGCTGGACATGGTGCCTCCCAAGCCCGGGCCCACCGACGATGTGAAGTCCAAGGCCTTCCGAAACCGCTTCGCCCTGGCCGCGCTGGCCAACTTGCGGAAGCAGCGGCCGGCGCCCCTCTTCACCACGGCGGCGCTGGACCTCATCGAAGTCGGCAACTTCGACGATGACCTGGCCCGCATCTCCGAGTGCGACTGGGTGGTGGAGGTCGTCAAGGAGGAGCTGGGCGTCAAGCAAGCCCTCTTCGCCCGGGTGGAGCCGCACCTGCGCTCAGGCGCCGTCGTCAGCTCCAACACCTCCGGCCTGTCGATTGTGGGGATGCTGGAGGGCCGGGGCGCCGGTTTCCGGAAGAATTTCCTGGTCACCCACTTCTTCAACCCGGTCCGCTACATGAAGCTTTTGGAGCTGGTCCCGGGCAAGGACACCGACCCGGCCGTGCTGCAGCACATGGCCCGCTTCGGGGAGGAAGTCCTCGGCAAGGGGATTGTCTACGCCAAGGATTCCACCAACTTCATCGCCAACCGGGTGGGCACCTACGGGATGCTGCGCGTCCTGGCCGAGCTGCAGAAGGCCGAGCTCACCGTGGAGGAGGTGGACAAGATTTTTGGTCCGGCGCTGGGACGCCCCAAGAGTGCGGTGTTCCGCACCACGGATATTGTCGGCCTCGACACCTTCGTCCACGTGGCCAAGAATTGCTACGACACCCTGCCCCAGGACGAGGAGCGGGACACGTTTCGCGTCCCCGCCTTCGTCGAGCAGATGGTGCAGAAGGGCATGCTCGGCGACAAGACGGGCATGGGCTTCTACAAGCTGGTCCGCAAGCCGGACGGCGAGAAGGAGATTCTGGTCCTGGACCTGGCCACCCTCACCTACCGGCCACAGGGCAAGGTGCGCTTCGAGTCCCTCGGCGCGGCGCGCAACATCGAGGACGTCGGCGAGCGCATCCGCACCGTCCTCACCGGCACCGACAAGGCGGCCCGCTTCGCCGAGCGGGTGACGCTGGACACGCTGGCCTATGCCAGCCGGCGGATTCCGGAGATTTCCGATGACTTGGTCAACATCGACCGGGCCCTGCGCTGGGGCTTCGCCTGGGACCTGGGACCCTTCCAGGTGTGGGACGTGTACGGCGTCCGCAAGGGCGTGGCGCGGATGAAGGAGCTGGGCATCCGGCCGGCCCCCTGGGTGGAGGCGATGCTGGCCGTGGGGCGGGAGAGCTTCTACGGCGTCGAGGGCATCCGGGACACGGCCTGGGACATCGCTTCCAAAAAGGCCCTCCCGGTGCCGGAAAACCCGCGCACCCTGCGGGTGGAGTACCTGCGCCGGGGCCACAAGCGCGTCGAGACCAATGAATCGAGCTCCCTGTGGGATGCCGGTGAGGGCGTCTTCCTGCTCGAGTTCCACTCGAAGATGAATGCGCTCGATGACGCCATCATCGGGATGATGAACACCGCCCTCGACCGCACCGAGAACGAGGGCCGCGGCCTGGTCATCGGCAACGACGGGGCCAACTTCTCCGCCGGCGCCAACCTGATGGCTCTCCTCATGGCCATCAAGAGCGACGACATGCCGAGCGTGGCCAAGATGGTGGAGGCCTTCCAGAAGGTGAATCAGCGGATGCGCTACAGCCCGGTGCCGGTGGTGGCCGCGCCCTTCGGTCTCACCTTGGGCGGCGGCGCTGAGGTGAGCATGGGCGCCAATGCCGTCCAGGCCGCGGCCGAACTGTACATGGGGCTGGTGGAGGTCGGGGTGGGCCTCATCCCGGGCGGCGGCGGCAACATGCAGCTGCTCCGCAACCTGTACGGCCCCTTTGCCGCCGACAAGGACTTCGACCCGCTGCCCTTCCTGAAGAAGGCCTTCCTCTCCATCGGCACGGCCAAGGTGGTCACCAGCGCCGAGGAGGCACGCGAGGCGGGTTTCCTCTCGGGGCGCGATGGCATCTCGCTCAACCGGGACTTCCTGCTCGCCGACGCCAAGGCGCGGGTGCTCGGCATGGCCAACGCCGGCTTCCGGCCGCCCCGGCCGACGCACTTCCGGCTCTCCGGGCGCAGTGGCGCCGCCACCATCGACATGATGCTGTACGACATGGAGCTCAACAACCAAATCTCCGCCTACGACCGGCACATCGGCCAGAAGCTGGGCACGGTGCTTACCGGCGGCGACGTCTCGACCAGCACGCCGGTGTCGCGAGGAGCGCCTGTTCGAACTCGAGCGCGAGGCCTTCCTGTCCCTGTGCGGCGAGGAGAAGACCCAAGAACGCATGGCCCACCTGTTGGAAACCGGCAAGCCCCTGCGCAACTGACGCGCGCTCGTTAACTGCTAACGTCTGACTTCCGAGGAGAATCCCATGGCCGGCAAAGCCGTCATCGCCAGCGCAGCGCGTACGCCGTTCACCCGCGCCCTGAAGGGCGAATTCAAGGACACCCGACCGGACACCCTGGCCGCGGTGGCCATCGCCGAGGCGGTGAAGCGGGTGCCGGGCCTCAAGCCGTCGGACGTCGAGGACGTCGTCCTCGGCTGCGCCATGCCGGAGGGCGAGCAGGGGATGAACGTGGCGCGCCTGTCGGCGCTGCTGGCGGGCTTACCCGACACCGTGCCCGCCATGACCATCAACCGCTTCTGCTCCTCCGGGGTGCAGTCCATCGCCCAGGCCGCGCAAAGCATTCTGGCCGGCATGTACGACGTGGTCGTGGCCGGCGGCATCGAGTCGATGTCCATGGTGCCGATGGGCGGCAACAAGATGTCGGCCAACCCGGAGCTGATGGACAAGTACCCGGAGGTGTACACCTCGATGGGCGCCACCGCGGAGAACGTGGCCAAGCGCTTCGGGGTGACGCCGCGAGCAGCAGGACGCCTTCGCCTATGAAAGTCAGCGCCGCGGCCGCCACCGGGCGCGAGAAGGGCATCTTCCGGGACGAGATTGTCAGCGTCACCACGCGAGGTCTTCGACGAGGCCGGGGCGCCGCACACCGTCACCGTCAGCGGGACACCATTCTGCGGCCGGAGACGACGCTGGAGGGCTTGGCGAAGCTCAAGCCCGCCTTCAACCCCAAGGGCACGGTGACGGCCGGCAACTGCCTCTCCGCTCACCGACGGCGCCGCCGCGGTGGTGGTGATGAGTGAGGCGCAGGCCAAGGCCCTGGGCATCAAGCCGCTGGGCAGCTTCGTCGACTTCCAGGTGGCGGGCGTGCCGCCGGACATCATGGGCATCGGCCCGGTGCCGGCGGTGCGGAAGCTGCTGGCCAAGAACAAGCTCTCGGTGAAGGACATCGACGTCTTCGAGTTGAACGAGGCCTTCGCCGCCCAGGCGCTGTACTGCATCCGCGAGCTGGGGCTGCCGGCCGACCGCGTCAACCCCAACGGCGGCGCCATCGCCCTCGGCCACCCGCTGGGCGTCTCCGGGACGCGCATGACCGGGACGCTGCTGCGCGAGCTCAAGCGCCGCGGGGGCCGCTACGGCGTCGTCACCATGTGCATCGGCGGCGGCATGGGCGCGGCCGCCCTCTTCGAAGTCGCCTAGCGCCCGGGCCGGGGAGACGCGCTTTCCTGCCTATGGCTTGGGCGCAGCCTTGTCCGGCTGGTGCAAGTACAGCGAGTGGCAGCTGATGCACACCTGCATCATGTTGCCGAAGGCCGTCGCCAGCGAGGCGTTGTCCCCGGTTTGGGACGCCTTGGCCAGGGTGGCGGTGCGCTCTTTCAGGACGGTTTCCAGGTAGCGGAAATTGCGCTGGGCAGGCGTCTCCGCCGCCCCGGCCGGCATGCTGGGCAGCCCGGTGTCCGTGCCAATCTCGACGGCGGAGCGGGCGATGGTGTCGCGCTGCAGCAGCGTCACTGCCAGCGTCAACTCCATCAGCGCTGCACCATGGCGATTCATCCGACGCTGCACCACCGCCCGGCCGTCGTTGGGGGGAGGGACGACGTCCGGTGGCAGGGGAAGGACCTTGTCCGTGGCGGGTGCCGGCGCCTGGGCGCGGGCGTCCCCCACTAGGAGTGCGAGCAGCAAGGGCGGCAGGAGGAGACGCTTCATGGGCAGGTACTTCAATCGACGCCGGGCCGAGGAGCAAGCTTCTGCTGCCGCGCCGGGCCGCCTCCCCGCGGGCGGCCCGTCAGCCCCGCGGCGGCTGCAGGAAGGTTGGGGGCCCTCCCACCGGTGGCACATACGGCCAGCCCGGCAGCCCCGTCTTCCCCGCAGCGCGTGCCAGGTAGTCGGCGGCGATGTTGGCGCTCTCCATGATGGTGAGCAGCCCGCTGCCAGGGTGGGTCCCGCCACCCACGAAGTACAGGCCCTTGACGGCAGCGTTCCTCACCCGCGGGCGGAGCGGCCCCAGCTGCCGCCAGGTGTGCGAGAGATTGAAGACGGCTCCCCGCGCCACGTTGAAGTCATCCCGCCACGTCTCGGCGGTGAAGCTGCGCTGCGCGCGGATGTGGCCTGCCACGTGCTGGAAGCCCACCTTGGCCAGCCACCCCGGAATGCGCTCGGCGAGCAGCCTCTGTATGGCGGCCCAGTCCAGCGGTCGCGCCGTGTTGGGGGTGGGGACGAGGACGTACAGACTGGAGTGGCCGGCCGGGGCCCCGCTCTTGTCGGTGACGCAGGGGTTGCAGACGTAGAAGGGCGGGTCGTCCAGGTCCGCCGTCCGGTCCTCCAGCGCGTCGGCGTCCGTCCGACGCACCCCGTTGGACAGGTAGATGAGGTGGTGCGGCAAGTCCTCCCACACCTTGTCCAGCCCGAGGTACAGCATGAAGGTGCTGCAGGAATAGGTGGCCTTCTGCAGGGCGGCGTCGGACAGGCGTGTCCCTTCCCGCCAGCGCTCGTCAATCAGCCGCGTCGCCGCGTAGGGCAGGTCGGCATTCACCACCACTGCGTCCGCCGGGTGGCGCTCGCCACCGGCCAGCTCCACACCGCAGGCCTTGCCCTCCTCAATCCACACCCGTTCCACGGACGTGCCAAACCGGAAGCGCGCCCCCAAGTCCTCCGCGCAGCGCTGCATGCCGCGGGCGAGCGCCCGGAGGCCGCCCTGCACGTGCCACACCCCGAAGGCCAACTCCAGGAAGGGGATGACGGAGAAGACGCTGCTGCAGGTGGTGGGGTGCAGGCCCAGGTACTTGCTGGGGTAGGCCAGGGCGTAGGTGAGGCGGTCCTCGTGGAAGTGTCCATCCAGGTGGCGGTAGAGGGACTGCCAGGGCTTGAAGCGCAGAGTGGGGAACAGCCGCCAGGGGGCGTAGTAGCCAAGTGTGTCGGCCGGCGTGCAGATGAATTTTTCGTAGGCGACGGCGTACTTCTGCGCGGACATTTCGGTCCAGGCGCGCATCGCCGCGCCCAGCCCGGGCCGCAGCGCCTCGGCTTGGGCCTCCATCCGCCGGGGGTCGGAGGAGGTGTCCAGGACACTTCCGTCCCAGAAGTGGATGCGGGTGTTGGGGTCGAGGCGGGTGAGGGTGACGTAGTCGGCCAGCGCCTTGCCCGAGCGCTCGAAGATGCGCGCCAGGACTTCCGGCAGCTGGAGGATGGAGGGGCCAGTGTCCACGGCGTAGGCGCCCGCCTCGCCGAAGGTGAGGCCCTGCATCCGCCCCCCGGGCAGCGCGTCCTTTTCCACCACCGTCACCTGCAGCCCCAGGCCGGCCAAGTTGATGGCCGCGGCCAGGCCGCCCGGCCCGGCTCCCACCACAACGACGTGCATGGACGTCTATGTACTGCAGGCGCCGGGGTGGTGCTGCCTCATTGGTAGCACTGGCTGGGGCCGGCGTCCGCGCCGGAGATGTCACACAGCGGGGCTGCGAAGTTGCCGCTGAGCGTCCCCGCGGCCCCGAAGCCGACGTTGACTGTGCCCGACATGCTGCTGACGTCGGGGGCCAAGCCAGACATGACCACGCTGCCGCTGGTGCCCGTCAGGACGGGCGACACCGTGCAGCTGGAGACGGTTCCGTACGCGGCCTGCGCCGAGAGGGTGGCGCCGGGGTTGGCCGTGACGGGGTAGGTACCGGTTGGCGGATTGACCGAGCCGGTGCCAACCGGGTTGGAGAGGGTGAAGATGGCGTAGGTGAGGTTGGACGGGTAGCCGAAACTGTTCTGCTGGAGAATGCCGCAGTAGCCGGTCCGGTCGGCGACAACCAGCACGAAGTCGTAGTCCCCGTTGGGTTGGCTGCTTTCCACGAAGAAGGCGTCGGCCGGGACGAAGTTGACACCGTTGATGGGGCCCCACGGGGAATTCGTCCCGGTGGTGACGCTTTCACAGCCGAACAGACACACCAGCGCTACAGCCGCCAATAAGCCTTTCATGCATCCTCCCTGCCTTAGCGACGACGTAGGCACGCTTTGCATTCACGGCAACTGCCGGGCGGGGCTTAGGCGGCCTCGTTGGAGTGCTTGGTGGTCGAGGTGAGCGCCGGCATCTCCATCTGTCGCACCAGGCTCTCCACCGGTTCCAGCTGGGGCACTTCCTCGGTCGCGCCTCCCGCGCCGAGGTCGCGCAGCTTGCGGGCGCTGGGCAACACCCGGCTCTCCAGCGAGCCGACGGCCTTGTTGTAGGCCTCCACGCCCTTGCCCAGCTGGGCCCCCAGCGCCTGCAGGTGGCCGGCGACGGTGCGGATGCGGTCGTGCAGCTCGCGCCCCAGGCGCTGGATGGTGCGCGCCCCCTCCGCCGCCTGTTCCTGCCGCCAGCCGTAGGCCACTGCCCGCAGCAACGCAATCAGCGTGGTGGGCGAGGCGGGGATGACGTTCTGCTGAGCACCGAACTCAATCAGCTCCGGGTCCCGCTCGAGTGCCGCGGAGAAGAAGGCCTCTCCCGGCAGAAACATGACGACGAATTCCGGGGCCGAGGCAAACTGCTCGGCGTAGCCCTTCTCGGCCAGCGCCCGCATGTGGCGGCGAATCTGCCCGGCGTGCTCCTGCAGCTTGGCGGCTCGCTGCGTCTCGTCCGCCATCTCGTGGGCGTCGAGGTAGGCCTCCAGCGGCGCCTTGCTGTCCACCACCACTTGCTTGCCTCCGGGCAGCTGGACCACCAAGTCGGGACGCAGCCGGCCGCCCTCCCCTTGCACGTGCAGCTGTTCCACGAAGTCACAGTGGGCCAGCATGCCGGCGAGTTCCACGACGCGCTTCAGCTGGATTTCCCCCCAGCGGCCGCGCACCGAGGAGGTGCGCAGGGCACCCACCAGCCGCTCGGTCTGCGCCTTCAGCAGGACGTTGGCCTCGGCCACGCCGCGCAGCTGCTGGTGGAGGGCGCCGTAGGCCTCGGCCCGGCCCTTCTCCAGTTCCTGGACTTGTCCCCCCATTTTTTCAAGCTGCTCCTTCAGCGGGGCCACCAGCTCCCCGACGGCAGTGGAGCGCGCTTCCAGCTCCGACTTGGCCCCGTCCTGGTACTTCTCCAGCGTCGTCTTGGCCAGGTCCAGGAAGGCCTGGTTGTTGGACTGCAACGCATCCAGGGAAAGCGCCTTGAAGTGCTGGACCAGCTGCTCCTGCGCCTGGGCCAGCAGCTGCAGCTTCTCCTCGGCGGCGCGCAGCTCCTCGGCGCGCCGGGCCTCCAGCCCCGCCAGGCACGACTCGGCCAGTGCCCGTGCTTCCAAGAGTCGGGCGGCGTCGGCCCGGGCCCCGGCAAGCTCCATCTCCAGCCGGGTGCAGCTTTCAGTCCGGGCCTGAAGCCGCTCGGCTGCGGCGGCGACTTCCACCTGCAGGCGGGACACCGTTTGCGCAAGCCGTGCCCGGCCCAGCACCCAGGCCAATAGCGACACCGCCCCCGCCGCTAGGACGGCCACGGCCCCAACCAGCCAGCTTTCCATACCGTGAGACGGTAACCGGCGCCTCCGACACGGGCAGAGGGCTGGCGTCCGGGAGGGCGGAACACTATGTCCGCGCCGGCCGTTTCCCCTCCAATTCAACCTGTCAGGAGTTACCCCCCGGATGCGTCTTCTTGCCCTTGCCGCCGCTGCCCTGCTCGCTTCCCCTGCGGCCTTCGCGCAGCCCCTGCCCCCGGCCAAGCCCGCCACCTCCCGCCCGAAGCCGCTGGTGGCGCCGGAGCGGGTCACTTCGGTGGAGGGCATTACGGAGTACCGGCTGGCCAACGGGCTGCGGGTGCTGCTGTTTCCGGATGCCTCCAAGCCGTCGATGACGGTGAACATCACCTACCTGGTCGGTTCGCGGCAGGAGAACTACGGCGAGACGGGCATGGCGCACCTTTTGGAACACCTCCTCTTCAAGGGGACGCCGTCGCACCCGGACCCCACCAAGACACTCAACTCGCTGGGGGGCCGCTTCAATGGCAGCACCTGGTTCGACCGGACCAACTACTTCGTCAGCTTCCCGGCCAGCGAGGCGAACCTCAACACTGCCCTCGGCCTCGAGGCCGACCGCATGGTGCACAGCTTCATCGCCAGAAAGGACCTCGACTCGGAGATGACGGTCGTCCGCAACGAATTCGAATCCGGCGAGAACGACCCGGAAAACGTCACGTTGCAGCGCCTGCAGGCGGTGGCCTTCGACTGGCACAACTACGGCAAGGACACCATCGGGGCCAAGAGTGACATCGAGCACGTCGACATTCCCCGGCTGCAGGCCTTTTACCGGCAGTACTACCAGCCGGACAACGCCGTCCTTTTGGTGGCCGGGCGTATCGACGAGGCGAAGACGCTGGCGCTCGTCAACCGGCTCTTCGGTTCCATCCCGCGGCCGAAGCGCACGCTGGATAGGACGTACACCGCCGAGCCCACCCAGGACGGCGAGCGCAGCGTCACGGTGCGGCGGGTGGGTGGAACGCCCCTGGTGGCCGCCGGCTACCACATCCCCGCGGCCTCCGACCCGGACTCCCCGGCGCTCGGGCTGGCCATGCAGATGCTGGCCAACACACCGAGTGGCCGGCTGCACCGGGCGCTGGTGGAGACCAAGCTCGCCTCGGCCGTCTTCGACCAGCGGGTGAGTACGCTCGAGCCGAGCTTCGCCATTTTCTGGGCTGACCTGCCCGCCGGGGCCAAGGTGGACAACCCTCTGGACGTGCTCCTCAACACCATCGAGCACGTCAATGCCCCGCCCTTCGGCGCCGCCGAGCTGGACCGGGCGAAGGCGGAAGCCGCCAAGCAGTTCGACCTCATCACCAGCGAGACCTCCCGGCTGTCTGTCGCCCTCAGCGAGGCGATGGCCGCCGGGGACTGGCGCCTCTTCTTCCTCAACCGCGACCGCCAGGAGAAGGCCACCCTGGCCGACGTGCAGCGCGCGGCGGAGCGATACTTCAAGGCCAGCAACCGCACCGTCGGCATCTACCTGCCCACCGACAAGCCGGACCGCGCCGAGGTGCCGCCGGCCGGCGACGTCCAGGCCATGGTGCAGGGCTACCAGGGGCGCGCCCCCATGGCGCAGGGCGAGGCCTTCGACGCCTCGCCGGCCAACATCGACGCGCGGACGGTGCGCTTTGCGGCCCCCAACGGGTTGAAGGGGGCGCTGCTGGCCAAGAAGACGAAGGGAAGCCTCGTCTCCTTCGACTTGACGCTGCGCTTCGGGACGGAAGCCGCCCTCTTTAACCTGGGCGAGACCCCGTCGCTGGCCGGCAGCATGCTGCTGCGCGGAACCACCTCGCACACCCGCGAGCAACTCAAAGACGCGCTGGACAAGCTGAAGGCGCAAGTCAGCGTCAGCGGCAGCGCCGAGGGTGCAAAGGCCAATGTCACCACCGTCCGGGAGAACCTCCCGGCGGTGCTGACGCTGCTGGCCGAGGTCCTCCGCCAGCCGTCCTTCCCGGCCAAGGAGCTGGAGCTGCTCGTCTCCGAACGGGTCACCCAGCTGGAGGAGGCCAAGACTGAACCGCAAACCGTGGCCACGGTGGCCATGGGCCAGTACGTGAGCCCCTACCCGGCGGGCAGCCCGCGCGAGGTGAAGACGCCCGAGACGACCATCGCCCAGCTGAAGGCGGCCAAGCTGGAGCAGGTGCAGGCCTTCCACAGGAATTTCTACGGGGCAGACCACGCCACCTTCGCCGCGGTGGGGGACTTCGACGCCAAGGAAGTCCAGGCGCTGGTGACGCGCCTGTTCGGCGACTGGAAGAGCGCGCAGCCGTACGCGCGCATCGCGGACCGGATGAAGGTGGTGAAGCCGCTGGAGGAGCAGCGCGAGACGCCGGACAAGGCCAACGCCTTCTTCTTCGCGGAGCTCGCGGTGGCGCTGCAGGACACGGACGCGGACTACCCGGCCTTCACCCTCGCCAACTACCTCCTCGGTGGAGGCTCGCTGCGCAGCCGGTTGGCCGACCGGGTGCGGAAGACGGACGGATTGAGTTACGGCGTCGGCTCGGTCTTCTACGCCAGCAGCCGCGAACCGGTGGGGCGCTGGGTGGGCTATGCCATCTACAACCCGGCCAACGTGGGCAAGCTGGAGGCGGCCTTTCGCGAGGTCCTGGCGCAGGCCTCCGCCGGAGGCTACAGCGACAAGGAACTCGACGAGGGGCGGAAGGCCTGGCTGCAAAACCGGGAGGTGTCCCGCACCCAGGACGCTGGTCTGGCGGCCAAGCTGTCCAACTACCTGGACCTCGACCGCACCCTGGCCTTTGACGCGGCTCTCGAGCAGCGCGCCAAGGCCCTCGGCGCGGAGCAGGTGACGGCCGCCTTGCGCAAATACCTGGACCCGGCCCAGGTGAGCGTGGTGAAGGCGGGCGACTTCGCCGCGAAGAAGCCCGGCACCTGACGCCCAGGGCGCGGGGCCAAGGCGTCAGCGCACCACCGGGTCGTGCCAGCCGCCGACGTCCCGGGCCAGGCGGTCCGCCTCGGGCGGTCCCCAGCTACCGGGCGCATAGGCGTGTACCGGCCGCGCGTCATCGAGGAGGGGGGCGACGGCGGCCCAGGCGGCCTCCACCGCGTCTTCGCGAACGAACAGCGTCGCATCTCCGTGCAGGGCGTCGGTGAGAAGCCTTTCGTAGGCCTCCTCCTCCCCTTTGGGGGCCTTCACTGCCTCCAGCTCGACATTCATCCCGGCAATGGCAGGCCCGGGCTTCTTCACCCGGGCGCCGAGGCTCAGCTGCATGTCCGGGCCGAGACGGAAGCGGAAGTAGTTGGCGTCGTGGCGCAGCGTCACCTTGCGCAGCGGCGGGCGGCGCAGGCGCACCAGCACCTCGGTGGCCGTCACCGGCAGCTGCTTGCCGGCACGGATGAAGAAGGGCACCCCGTCCCACCGCCACAGTGCGACTTCCAGCCGGACCGCGGCGTAGGTTTCCACCTGGGAGTCCTTGGCCACCCCCGGCTCGTCCCGGTAGCCCTGGAACTGGCCCCGCACCAGGTGCGCGGTGTCGATGGGGGGGATGGCGCGCAGCACGTCCGCCAACTCATTGCGCACCGACTCCGGGTAGAGGTCCGAGGGCGCCTCCATGGCCAGAAACCCGACCACCTGCAGCATGTGGTTTTGCACCACGTCCCGGATGCAGCCCGTCTCGTCGTAAAATTTCCCCCGGCCTTGGACACCGAAGGACTCGGCCATGGTGACTTGGACGCTCTCCACGTAGTTGCGGTTCCAGATGGGCTCGAGAAAGGTGTTGGCGAAGCGGAAGACCAGGAGGTTCTCCACCGTCTCCTTGCCCAGGTAATGGTCGATGCGGAAAATATTCTGCTCCGGAAACACCTTGTGCAGCGTCAGGTTGAGCGCCCGGGCCGACTCCAGATTGTGGCCAAAGGGCTTCTCGAGGATGACGCGCGCGCCATTGGCGCATCCGGAACTCCCGAGCGACTGGACCACGGTGGCGAAGAGACTGGACGGGATGGCCAGGTAGTGCGTCGGGTGGTGGGCGTCCCCCAGCACCTGGCGGAGCTCGGCAAACGTCATCGGGTCCGCATAGTCCCCGTCGATGTATTTGAGCTGGCTCACCAGCTTCGGGAAGGCCACCTTGTCCACCCCGCCGCCGTGCTGGGTGACGCTGTCGCGCGCGCGTGCGATGAGCTGCTCGAGGGTGAAGCCGGACTTGGCCACCCCCACCACCGCGCAGGGCAGCGTCCCCCGCCGCACCATGTTCTGCAGGGCGGGGAATATTTTCTTGAAGGCGAGGTCTCCGGTGGCGCCGAAGAAGACGAGCGCGTCAGAGACCTCGACCGACTCCGGCTTCCCTGCCCCAGCGGTGTGGTTGGACTTGGCCATAGGAAGAAGCTTCGCCCGGGGCGCCACCACCTTCAACGCCGTCGTTCGTCACCAAACCCCCACAGCGAGACCGCGCCGCCGGCCAGGGACAGCACTGCACACAGCGCCATGGCCAGATGAAAACCCGCCAGCAACCGCTCCGGTGGAAGCGCGCCGCCAAGGCCGGTGAGTCCCGCCGCCCAGGGGACGGCCGCTACACCGAGGAGCCCCGCCACCCGCGACACGGCGTTATTCACCCCCGACGCAATGCCGGCATAGGACGTCTCCACCGCCGAGAGGACGGCGCCCGTCAGCGGCGCCACCGTCACTGCCAGGCCCACGCCCAAGACGAGGACCCCGGGCAGCACGTCGGTCAGGTAGCGCCCAGCCGGCCGAACCCTGAGGAAGAGAAGCAGCCCCACCGCCACCACCGCAGGGCCGAGGCTGAGGGGCAGCCGCGCGCCCCAGGCCTGGGCGAGGCGCCCGGCGCTGGGCGACAGGACAAGCAACAACACCGTGACGGGCAGCAGCGCCGCCCCACTGGCCAGCGGCGAGTAGCCGAGCGCCTGCTGCAGGGTGAGGGCCAAGAGGAAGATGGCGCTGCTCAGGCCCGCGTACACAGCCAGCGTGGTGAGGTTGGCCGCGGTGAAGCGCCGGGAGCGAAACAGGGCCAGGGGCAGCATGGCATCCGGCCGACGCTCCAGGGGGATGAAGGCCGCGAGCGCCACGACGCCCACCCCCGCGGCGACCAGGGCAGCCGGCGACCAGCCGTGCGCCGGCCCCTCGATGAGGGCGTAGGTGACGGCCCCAATCCCCACCGCCGCCGCGGAGGCCCCGGCCACGTCCAGACGGACGCCAGCCCGGCCGGGGCTGGCCGGCAGGTAGCGCAGCGCCGCCCAGAGAGCGGCCGCGGCCAGCGGCAGGTTGAGGAAGAAGACGGCACGCCAGGAGATGGCCTGCACCAGCCAGCCCCCGAGGAGTGGCCCCACCGCCGTGGTGACGCCGGACAAGCCAGCCCAGGTGCCGATGGCCGCGCCTTGGTCCTCGGGGGCGATGCCCGTGCGCAGCGTGGCCAAGCTGCCCGGCACCAGAATGGCGCCGCCGACCCCTTGGAGGGCCCGGGCCAGCACCAGGCCGAGCGCGCTCGACACGCATCCGCAGGCCACGGAGGCCAGGGCAAACCACGCCACGCCGGCAACGAAGACCCGCCGCTGGCCGAAGACGTCTCCCAGACTGCCCCCCAGTAGCAACAGGGCACTCAGCGTGAGGAGGTACGCGTCCAGCGTCCACTGCAGCCCTTGCAAGCCCACCCCCAGCTCGCGCTGCAGCGTCGGCAGAGCGACGTTGATGGCCGTGCCGTCGAGGAACGCCATCCCTGAGCCGAGGATGGCCGCCACCACCACGCCCCGCCCCTGGGCGCTGTGGAGTGACGCCTGGCTCATGGCGCCCGGCCCAGCCGCAGTCCACGGGGGATGACGAGGCGGCCGCCCCACTCGAAGAGGCCTTGCACGGCGAGGGCCAGCAGCGCCGCCGGCACCGCCCCCTCCAGCAGCAGCCCGACGTTGTCCAGGCGTATGCCGGTGAGGATGGGCTGTCCGAATCCGCCGGCGCCCACCAGCGCCCCCAACGTCGCCGTCCCCACGCAGATGACGGCCGACGTTTGGATGCCGGCGAGGATGGAGGGCGAGGCGAGGGGTAATTCAATCCGCCACAGCCGTTCCAGGCGCGACACACCGAGTGCCTCGGCCGCTTCCTGCAACTCGCCGGCAATGCCCGTCAGCCCGGTGTAGGTGTTTCGCACCACTGGAAGCAGCCCGTACAGGAAGAGCGCGGCGATGGCGGGACGGGCCCCAATCCCCAACAGCGGAATCATCAGCACCAGAAGGGCCAGGGACGGCAACGTCTGCAGCACGCCCACCACCGCCAGCACGGCCTGGCCCAGTCGCGGCCGGCGCGCCGCCAGAATTCCCAAGGGGAGGCCAACCAGGACGGCACCGGCCAGCGAGACACCCACCAGCACCAGGTGTTCCCGCAGGTAGTGGAGGAGCCGCCGGGCCCGTCCCGGCACCACCGGACTCCCGGTGTCGAGGCCCCTGGCCTTGAGGAAGTCGGCTGCGACGCGGGCCTCCGGCACGTGGTCCACCTTGGCCCGCGCATTCATCGCCACCATGTCCAGGCCGGACACCCGGCCGTCCAGCTGCGACAGCGCGGCCAGCACGCCGGGGCTGGCCGCGGCTTCCCGGAGCAAAAGCAACGCCTGGTAGTCCGGGAAGTGGTGCCGGTCGTCCTCGAGGACGTGCAGGCCGAGCAGCTGCACCTCGGCGTCGGTGGAATAAATGTCGGTCACCTCGAAGGCGCCCGCGGCAAGGCCCCGGTAGGCGAGGTCGTGGTCCATGCCTCGCACATCCGTCTGCGGAAGCCCGTACGCCCGTTGTAGCGCCCGCCAGCCGTCGGCGCGGTCGAGGAATTCGTTGCTGAAGGCAAAGTGCAGCTGGGGGTGGGCTTGCAGGTCCGAGATGCGCCGGATGCCCAAGCGCTCCGCGGTGCCCGACTTCATCCCCAGCGCGTAGCCATCCACGAAGCCGAAGACGACGGCGATGCGGACCCCGCGGCTGGCCAGGGCCGGTCGCAGCGCCTCCAGGGTGGCGGGGACGTGTCCGGCAAAAATCTCCTCGGCCAGCGTGCCGGTGTACTCGGGGTACGCGTCGAGTTCCCCACGCTGCAGGGCGTCCCAGAGGATGCGCGTGCCGCCGAGCTCGCGCCGGTGCACGGCGGGGATGCCGGAGGCAACCAGCGTCCGGGCGGCCACTTCCCCCAGGACGACGGACTCGGTGAAGACCTTGCTCCCCACCTGCACCGGCGGTTGGGCCAATAGAAGCCCCAGCGTCCAGGCCGCGCCGAATGTCATCGGGGCAACGCCCTCTGCGCCCGGACGAAGCGCTCCACGAAGGCGTCCGCGGGCCGATGCACCAAGTCCTCGGCCGTGCCGCTCTGCACCACGCGCCCCTCCCGCAGCAGCACCAGGACGTCGCCGAGGTAAGCCGCCTCGCCGAGGTCGTGGGTGACCAGCACCACCGTCGTCCCGAGCGCATGGAAGGTGGCGTGCAGGTCGTCCTGCAGCTCCGAGCGCGTGATGGGGTCGAGCGCGCCGAGGGGCTCGTCGAGAAGCAGGAGGGTGGGCTCGAGCATGAGCGCGCGCAGCAGGCTGACCCGCTGGCGCTGCCCGCCGGATAGCTCCGCCGGGTAGCGGCGAAGCACCGTGGGGGAAAGCTGCACGCGCTCGAGAAGCACCTGCAGCCGTGCCGCGACCCGGGGCCCGTCCCACCCCAGGTACCGGGCCACCAGGGCCGCGTTGTCGTCCACGGTGAGGTGGGGGAAGAGGCCGCCGCCTTGCAGCACCAGCCCCATCCGCCGGCGTTCCGCCGGCGCACGCTCGGGCGTCAGCAGCCGTCCCTCGAAGAGAACGCGGCCGGTGTCCGGCCGTACCAGGCCCACCATCATCCGCAACAGGGTGGACTTGCCGGAGCCGCTGGGGCCGACCAGCACCGTCGTCTTCCCTTCCGGGATGGCCAGCGTCAACGGCAGCACGGCCGGGACGCCCTGGAAGGCGCGCGAGACGTTGTCCAGCAGCAACAGCGGCCTCATGCCGCCTCGGGCAGACGCCGGCCGCGCGCGCTGAGGGCCCGTGCCACCAACTCGCGGTGACAGCTGTCCAAGGCCTGTGCCAGCCCCTCGCTCTCCAGCATGGCCACCGCCGAGGACATGGCCTCCAGCGTGGAGAGGTGCGACGGGGAGGGAGCGGCGCGTAGGCCGAAGTGCCGCGGGCGTGGTGCCACGCTGAGACGGGGGAGGGCCTGTAAGGCCGGCAGCGCACGCAGCATGCGCCGTACCTGCCGCCAGGTGCCGTCCAAAACCAGCAGCCGCGCCAGCGGGACAGAGGGCCACTGGGGCGGCGCGGCTGGGGGCTCGCCTGGGAACAACAACCAGTCGCCGGGCTGGCCGAGGTCCGGCAGCGAGGCGACGTCGGGCCGGGCGCCCCAGGGGCGCAATTCACAGCCGGGTAGCAACAGGGCTGCCCAGCGCGCCGTGTTGCTACTCTTGTCCGCCTCGCGCACGTGCCGCAGCACGACGAAGCGGGTGCGCACGGCGAGTGGCGCCAGCAGAGAGCAGGCGCACACGGGCCGCTGGAGGGCACAACGGGAACAGCGGCCCCCACCGTCGGGCGCGGTTTTGGACCTCACAGGGCTGCCCCCGGGCGTCGCATGGCGAGGGGGACTCTACCGACTCTTCACGCCCGCCGGGCGGCTTAGCGGCGGGCAGCGACGCGCTGCAGAAACGCCTGGACGAAGTTCTTCTCGGAGTCCGGCAATGTCACCAGGCGGACGCCGAAGCCCACCGGTGTCCGCGGGTCCGCCCCCGCATTTTCCAGGATGACGCGGCCGCGGGCTTTGATTTCACGCGCCGGCTCGTCGAAGCGGAACACCACCTCCACCGGCGTACCCAGGGGCAGCGAGGTGTGGCAGGCGAGAAACACTCCCCCGCTCTGCAGATTGACCAGTGGGTGCTGGGTGAACATAGCGCTGTTGCGCGCGTTCACCTTCACCGTCACCTCCACCCGGTCGTCGCGCCGCTCGAGGCCGACGAATTCGGTGGCCCCGTAGGTGGGCCGGGAGGCCGGCTCCGGAGTTTTGGGCGAGGGGCGCATCGCCGGCCTCGACCGTTCCGAGGTGGGGAATTGCACCGGCTGCGCCGGCTTGGCCACCGGGGTGGCCAGCGGGGTAACCCGCATGGCGGGCAACGCGCCGACGGTGCGGCCGGCGGCGAGCTCATTCTCGATGTGCACCATCAGCCGGCTGAGGAAGTGAAAGGCATCGGAGTAAGCGCGGCGCAGGTCGGGGTGGGCCTGGGCCCGCACCCGGTCCGGGTAGAAGCGCTTCACCAGCTTGAAGAAGGCGTTGCGGTAGGCGTCCACCGACGCGCCCTGCTCGATGTGGAACAACTCGTGCCGGGGCCTTCCCCTGCATCTCGCGCAGCTGGTCCCACACCCGGCCGGCCTCCTGCCGCTCGAGCTCGAGGAGCGCCTCGGGCCGCGGGGCATGCAGCAGCAGCGCCAGTATCTCCGGGAACTGCTCTGGGGGGCCCCACCGGTGCCCGTCGGTGCTGGCGTGGGTGACGTCCTGCAGGCGGCCGGTGTTCACCAACTCCTGGACGACGTCCAGGGTGACTGGGCCGAGGACGCGCCCTTCTGCATCGCCTATCCAGTAGGACGAGGCCATCCGTCAGTTCGCCAGCGCCCGCTCGACGGCGGAGGTGATTTCCACGGGATGGAAGGGCTTGGTGATGTAGCCGGCGGCGCCGGCTTCCAGGGCCTGCGCCACCAGCCGTTCGCTGTCGAGCGAGCTGATGACCAGGACGCGGGCCGACGGCCAGCGCTCCCGCATGAGGGCCAGGGCCTCCATCCCGCTCAGCCGCGGCATGAAGAGGTCGAGCAGCACCAGCTGTGGCACCCGCTCACCCAGCACGTCCAGCGCCTCGCGGCCGTCCTCCGCTTCGAGCAGCGCGTGGCCCCGGCCTTCCAAGACGTCCTTCAACAAGGTACGGACGAAGGCGTCATCATCAACAATCAGGATGGTGGCCACAGTCCTCCGACGCTGCCTGCAGGCGCGAGGGCCGTCAACCCCCGCTGCACCCACTCTCACCGACCTCGGCGCCAACGCGCGCGCCAATGCGTTTGCGTGGCGCGCGTGGCACGCAGTCCACTCCGGAAGGAAAAGCACAGCGTGGCCGGCCAGGAAAACTGGGGCGGGCATCACCTTCCCTGAAGGGGGCCCGGCCTGTGACGCAAAAGCTGGGGTGGGAGTGCCCGGCTCCAGCGCGACCCCCTCCCCCCCAGGGGCGGCCGGGGGGGCCTCGGGTCAGTCTTCCAACTCGCCGTGCCAGTAGGCGACGTCGCGCAGGAATTTGCGCCACGCGTGCGGCATGCCGGGCTCGTAGCCGAAGGTGAGGCGGAATGTCTCCGGCAGCTTCTTGGGCTTGACCGGCTCGGTCAAAAGCGTCATCCCCGCTTGGGCGGGCGTGCGACCGCCCTTGTGCTGGTTGCACGGGAAGCAGCAGATGACGACGTTTTCCCAGGTGGTGTGCCCGCCGTGGGCCCGTGGGACGACGTGGTCATAGGTGGCGTCCTGCCGGGAGACGCGGTGCCGGCAGTACTGACAGCGTCCGGCGTCGCGCGCGTAAACGTTCTCCCGGCTGAACTTGATGGCCCGTTTGCGCCCCCGGATGGCGCGCAGGAAGCGGATGACGGACGGCATCTTCAACGACACCGTGACCGAGCGCACCAAGCGGTCGTCGTACTCCTCGACAATCTCCACCTTGCCCAAGAAGAGCAGCTGGATGGCGCGCTGCCAGGTGACACGGGCCACCGGCTCGTACCCCGTGCTCAGCACCAGCGTCTCCATGCGGGGCGAATATTACATGCTTGCGGCGTCAGGCGTGTGAACAGTTGTCTAGGCTTGCACCATGCAGTCCGGACAGCGGGTGGTGGTGCTGGTGCGCCATGGCGAGACGCAGTGGACGCGGAGTGCGCAGCACGCCGGGCGCGCCGACATTCCCCTCTCCGCCCAGGGACGCGCCGAAGCCGAGCGCCTGCGGGACCGCCTGGCCGCGCTGGACTTCGCCCGCGTCTTCGTCAGCCCACTCTCCCGGGCACGACAGACGTGCGCGCTGGCGGGCTATGGCCAGCGCGCCGAGGAGCGCGCGGAACTCCTCGAATGGGACTACGGCGCCTACCAGGGACTGACGGCGCAGCAGGTGCTGGCCACGCGCCCGGACTGGGCCCTGTGGCAGGACGGCTGCCCGGGCGGGGAGACGGCCGTCGCGGTGGGCGCCCGGGTGGACCGCCTCCTCGAGGAAGTCGCCCGGGTGGAGGGAAACGTGCTGCTGTTTGCCCACGGGCACCTGCTGCGCGTCGTCGCTGCCCGGTGGATGGGCCTTCCCCCGGAGGCCGGCGCGCGCCTTGCCCTCTTCCCCGCCTCCGTCAGCGTCCTCGGCCTGGAGCACGGGGCCCGCGTCGTCTGGACCTGGAACGACGTCTGCCACCTTCAGCGGTGAGGCGGCACCAGCGTCACCAGGGTGACGCCCCAGCCGCCGCGCGCCTCCTCGGCGGTGCGCACCTGCGCCACGTCCTGGCGCGCCGACAGCAGCGTCTGGACGCGCCGGCGCAGAGCGCCGGTGCCCTTGCCGTGGATGACTTCCACTTCCAGCACCCCCGCCGCCCGGCATTCGCCCAGGTAGGCGTCGAGGAGGGCCGGGACGTCGGCGGGCCGGAAGAGGTGCAAGTCCAGTCGGCCGTCCAGGGGCAGCTGCACCGGGGGCCCTGCGTCGTCGTGCTCCGCCGCCACGGGAACCCTGGCCGTCAGCGGCCGGCGCGAAGCGCGAGGAAGCGCGCCAGCGCCTGGGCCTTGGGGACGAGGGTGGCGACTTCGATGTGCTCCTCGACGGTGTGGAAGCCCTTGCCCCTGGGGCCCAGGCCGTCGATGGAGGGGATGCCGCTGCTGCTGGTGGTGCTGGCGTCGGAGCCGCCGCCGATGAGGCCAGCCTCGCTCGCGCCGAGTCCCGAGGCGCGGGCACAGGCGGCGTAGGCCTCGAGCAGCGCGGCGCTCTCGGCGGAACGCTCGAGCGGCTCCCGGGAGATGCCGCCCGAGAGCTCCAGCCGCGTGCCCGGCACCGAGGCGGCCGCCCGGTGCGCGGCCTCGCGCAAGCGTTGCAGCAGCTGCTCGCCATCCGCCCGGGTGCAGAAGCGCAAGTCAACGTGGGCCTCGGCGTGGTCGGGCACGGTATTCTTTCCCTGGCCCCCCAGCACCTTGCCGACGTTGGTGGTGACTCCTCGCGAGTAGTCCGTGAGTTGCTGGACGGCGTCCACGAAGCGGGCCACCGCCCAGATGGCGTTGGCCCCGTCGGCGTGATGGTTGCCGGCGTGCGCCGCCTTGCCGTGCGCCACTGCCTCGACGGCTCCGGTGCCCTTGCGGCGGGTGATGATGGCGTCCTCGGCGCGGCCAGACTCGAAAACCAGGGCTGCCGCGCTCCCCGCGCAGACGCTGCGAATGACGTCCTGCCCCTCCGGAGAACCGACCTCCTCGTCGGAGACCACCACCACCCGCAACGGTGGAAGCTGTGCCAGCCCCACCGTCTCGGCCAGCGCCCGCAGGGCGGCGCCGATGACGACCAGGCCCCCCTTCATGTCGAGGGTGCCGGGGCCCCGGCGCAGCGCTCCATCCACGCGGTAGCCCTCGAATTTCCCCGGGGGAAAGACCGTGTCCAGGTGGCCCACCAGCGCGATGGGCTTCAGCCCCGGGGCCCCTTGGGTGCGGAACACCAAGTGGTCCGCGTAGCGCGTGCTGCTCACGACTTCAGAGAGAAGGCCGGGCAGCTTCCACTGCTCGCGAAGCATGTGTCCGACGTGCCGTCCACCCTCCACGTTGTCGGTGAAGGAATTGACTTCCACCAGCGGCGCCAGCGCCTGCTCCATCTGCAGCGTCTTGCCCTCCAGGTACCGCGCCGCTTCCTCTGCACCCATTCCCATGGGGGACGTTCATACCAGAATCAGCCAGGCCCCCCAGCCAAGCAGCGCCAGCCCCGCCACCCACCGCACCGGCCAGCCCCGGGGCGCGACGGCCTCCAGGAAGAGAAGCGCGGTGAGGAGCACCATGGCCACCGGGCTCATCACGCCGGTGACGAAGAGCACCAGCATCAGCAGGCCGCAGGAGCCGATGGACAGCACGCCCTGCCGGGCGCCACGCAGCAGCGGGCCGGCCACGCCGTCGCCAGGCGCGTCGGCTACCTGGGCCCGTGAGCGGCACAGCTCGAGGCAGGCGCGCTTGAGGGGCGAGAGCTCCATCGCGCCCGCGGCGAGGAGCAGGCCCCCTCCCAGGGTGCGACTCGCGGTGGCCATCTCAGCGGTCAACAGCCCCGCTGCGCCGAGGCGCGCTTGCAGCAGGGCTGCGCCGAGGCTGGCCACCATCCACGGCGCGAGGTAACCGACGAGGAAGGCCAGCGCCTGGGCCAGGGGCGCGCGACGCTCGCCGACCAGCCACAGCAGTCGGGGCACCTCCGGCGGCACCATCATCGCCACCATCATCGCCCCCCACATCAAGGTGAGCGGCCAGAGGCTGTCGGTGTGGTGGTGCGGGCCTTCGGGCATGTACGAGGCCAGGCGAAGCGACCAGCTCCAGCAGGCAGCACAGACGACGGCCAGCAGCCCCAGCACGCGGCGCTGGTCGCGCTGGAGGCTGAGCCCTGTCCTCTCCATGCGTCCACCCTCGGGGGGGAAAGGCTACTCCGCCACGCCCTTTTCTTTCAGAATCCGCCACACCCGCTCGGGCGTCATCGGAATCTCGACGTGGGTGACGCCCAGGTGCGCCAGGGCGTCCACCACCGCGTTGACGATGGCCGGGGGCGCGCCGACGGTGGCCGACTCCCCCACGCCCTTGGCCCCGAAGGGGTGGTGGGGCGAAGGCGTCACCGTCTTGTCCGTCTCCCAGGAGGGGGTCTCCATGGCGGTGGGGACGAGGTAGTCCATGAAGCTGCCGCCTTGCACATTGCCGTTCTCGTCGTAGGAGATTTCCTCCAGCAGGCAGGGCGCCATGCCCATCGACAGTCCGCCGTGTATCTGCCCGTCGACAATCATCGGGTTGATGATGTTGCCGCAGTCATCGACGGCGAGGAAGCGGCGGATTTTCACCTGGCCCGTCCCGCGGTCGATGTCCACCACGCAGATGTAGCTGCCGAAGGGGAAGGTGAGGTTCGGCGGGTCGTAGTAGCAGACGGCTTCCAGGCCGGCCTCCATGCCCTGGGGATGGTTGGTGTAGGCGGCAAAGGCAATTTCCTGGATGGTCTTCGAGCGCTGGGGCGCGCCCTTCACCGAGAACTTGCCGACCTCCCACACCAGGTCGTCCGGCGAGACCTCCAGCAGGTGGGCGGCAATCTTCTTGGCCTTCTCGCGGATTTTCCGCGCCGCCACGGCGCCGGCCGCGCCGGCCGTCGGGGTGCTGCGGCTGGCGTAGGTGCCGAGGCCGTAGGGGGCGGTGTCTGTGTCGCCTTCCTCGATTTGCACCGCCGAGGCGGGAATCCCGAGCTCCTCGGCAATAATCTGCGCGTAGGTGGTCTCGTGCCCCTGGCCCTGGGACTTGGTGCCGAAGCGGGCGATGGCCTTGCCGGTGGGGTGGATGCGAATCTCGGCCGAGTCGAACATCTTGATGCCGAGGATGTCGAAGTGCTTGCTGGGCCCGGCCCCGACAATTTCCGTGAAGCTGGAGATGCCGATGCCCATCAGCTCGCCCCGGGCCCGCTTCTCGGCCTGCTCCTTGCGCAATGCCTGGTAGCCGATGCGTTCCATGGCCAGCTTCAGCGCCCGTGGGTAGTCGCCCGAGTCGTATTCCCAGCCCAGGGCCGACTGGTAAGGGAACTTCTCCTTGGGGATGAAGTTCTTTAGCCGCAGGTCGGCCGGGTCCATCTTCAGCTCCTGGGCGAGCCGGTCGGTGATGCGCTCAATCATGTGCACCGCCTCGGTGACGCGGAAGGAGCAGCGGTAGGCCACGCCGCCGGGAGGCTTGTTGGTGTAGGCGCCGTCCACTTCGGCGAAGGCGTGCTTGAAGTCGTAGGAGCCGGTGCAGATGCTGAAGAGACCGGCCGGGTACTTGGAGGGGTTGGCGGCGGCGTCGGCGCAGCCGTGGTCGGCGAGCGTCTTGCTCCGCAGCGCGACCATGGTGCCGTCCTTCTTCGCCGCCAGCTCCACGTGGATGTGGTAGTCGCGCGCGAAGGAGTCGGCCTGGAGGTTCTCCATCCGGTCCTCAATCCACTTCACCGGTTTGCCGATGACCACCGAGGCGGCCACGGCGATGACGTAGCCCGGGTACACCGGCACCTTGCCGCCGAAGCCACCTCCCAGGTCCGGGGACACAATCCGGATGCGCTCCTCGGACAGGCCGACATGTCCCGCCACCAGGGCGAAGACGGTGCGGATGGCGTGTGGGGCCTGCGTCGTCATGTAGACGGTGAGCTTGCCGTTGACGCGGTCGAAGTCGGCGATGCAGCCGCAGGTCTCGATGGAGGCGACGTGGATGCGCGGGATGTGCATGTCCTGCTTCACCACCACCTCCGCCTCGGCAAAGGCCTTGTCCGTCCCCGCCCGGTCGCCCACTTCCCAGTGGAAGATGTGGTTGTCCGTCTTTCCCTTCTTGTCGGTGCGGATGACCGTCGCGCCGGGGGCCAGCGCCTTGAAGGGGTCGACCACCACCGGCAGCGGCTCATAGTCCACCTCCACCGCCTCCACGCCGTCGGCGGCCACATAGCGGCTGGTGGCGATGACGGCGGCCACTTCCTGCGACTGGTACACCACCTTCTCGGTGGGCAGCACCATCTGGGTGTCCGACATCAAGGTCGGCATCCAGTGCAGGTTGTACTTGGCCAGCGTCTCTCCGGTGATGACCGCCAGCACGCCGGGGATTTTCAGCGCCTTCTCGGCGTTGATGGATTTGATTTTCGCGTGGGCGAAGGGACTCCGCACGATGTCCATGTAGAGCATCCCGGGCAGCTGGATGTCGTCGACGTAGTTGCCCTTGCCGCGGATGAAGCGCGGGTCCTCCTTGCGCTTCATGGAGTGGCCCATCCCACTGACTTCGGCGGTCGTCTTGAGGTCCATGGTGTCTCCTAGGCCAGCCGCTCGGCCGCCATCTGGATGGCTTTGACGATGTTCACGTACCCGGTGCACCGGCACAGGTTTCCGGAGATGGCCTCTCGGATTTCCAGCTCAGTGGGCTTCTTGTTGCGCGCCAACAGCGCGCAGCTGGTCATCATCATCCCCGGCGTGCAGTAGCCGCACTGCAGGCCGTGCTTCTCCCAGAAGCCCTCCTGGATGGGATGCAGCTTCCCGTCCTTCTCCAGGCCCTCCACCGTCGTCAGCTGGTGACCATCGGCTTGCACCGCCAGCACCGTGCAGGACTTCACCGGCTGGCCGTCGAGCAGCACGGTGCACGCTCCACAGTGCGTGGTGTCACAGCCGATGTGGGTCCCGGTGAGGCGCAGCTGCTCCCGCAGCAGGTGGACCAGCAGCAGACGCGATTCGACGGTGGCCTGGTGCTTCTCTCCATTCACCGTCACCTCGATGGTGTGTGTCGCCATGGCTAGTGCCCTCCTGCCCGCTCGAGTGCCTTCTTCAGGGCGCGGACTGCCAGCACGCGCCCCATCTCCTTCTTGTAGTCCGTCGCGCCGCGCCGGTCGGCGCTGGGCGAGGTGGCCTGGGCTGCCGCCCGCGCCGCACCTTCCAGGACCGCCGCCTCCGGCTTCTTTCCGACCAGCTGCTGCTCGGCCGCCGTGGCACGCACCGACGCCGGGCCCATGTTGGTGAGGGCCAGGCCGGCCTGAGCGATGGAGCCGTTGGCCGCCAGGGTGACGTAGGCCGCCGCGGCCGCGGTGGCGTAGTCCCCCACCTTGCGCTCGAACTTCACGTACGCCCCGCCGCTGCGCGCCGCCGGCATCGGGATGCGAATCTCGGTCACAATCTCATCCGGCTTGAGGGCGGTGGAGAACAGCCCGAGGAAGAATTTGTCGATGGGGATGACGCGCTCGCCCTTGGGGCCGGTGGCCACCACCTGCGCTCCAAGGACCAGCATGGTGGCCGGATGGTCGTTGCCCGGGTCCCCATGGGCCAGGTTGCCCCCCACCGTGGCCATGTTCCGCACCAGCGGGTCGGCGATGACGAGGACGGTGTCGCGGAGAATGGGGTAGCGGCTGCGGATGAGGTCCGAGTGCTCGAGGGCGGACTCGCGCGTCCGGCCGCCAATGCGCAGCATGCCACCCTCCTCCTTGATGTACTCGAGCCCCGGGATGCGGCCGATGTCTACCAGGTGGGCAGCCTGGCCGAGGCGCAGCTTCAGGAGCGGCAACAGGCTCTGCCCCCCCGAGAGCACCTTGGCGCCGTCGCCATATTGGCTCAGCAGGCCCAGCGCCTCGGAGAGGCTCTTGGGGGCGTGGTAGTCGAAGGCAGCCGGAATCATGTTCCCTCCTGCAGCAAAGTGGAGCGTGCGTCGTCAACGAAAGAAGCGAAACAACACCAGGGCAACCACCAGGGCGACTGCCACCCAGAAACCGGGCCGCTGCACCATCCGCCCGGCGGCCCGACGCGCAGCGGTGCCACCGAGGGCCACCACGTCCAGCGCCGGCGCGGCGGCCGGGGCGGCCGGCACCGCCGCCCTGGGGGCACTGCTGGCAGGGCCAGCCCCGGCCGGGGCCTCCAGCTCGCTCCGCATGCGTTCAGAGAACATCTGAAAAATCTGGTCGCTGACGTCCTGCACCATTCCCCGGCCCATCTGCGCGAGCATCCCGGTGATGTTGACCACGGACGCGGCGGTCACCTCGGTCTGCCCGCCGCCCACGTCGCGCACGCTGCTGGTGAGCTGCAGCTCCGCTCCGCCCTTGCCCCGCACGTCCTGCCCGGAGGCACGAATCTCGGCGGTGCGCGTCGTAGCGTCGAGCCGTTCGAAGATGACCTTCCCCTTGTAGCTGGAGGAGACGGGCCCGACCTTCACCGTCATCGTCCCGGTGTACGTCTTGTCGTCCAGCTGCTCGCCGAGTGCCGCGCCGGGAAGACAGCGGGCGACGCGCTGCGGGTCCGTGAGAAACGCCCACACCGCCGCCGGCGGGGCCTTCACGCGGAACGTCTTTGTAATCTCCATCGCCATGGACGTTAGCCCGCCTTGGTGGGTGTCTCGGGTGCGGCCAGGAACTTCTCCGGAGTGGCGAGGAACTTCTCGCGGCAGCGGGGGTTACAAAAGTAGTAGGTCCGCCCCATGTAATCGCCGACGTGGCGCGCGCTGGCCACCGCCACCGTCATGCCGCACACCGGGTCCAGCTCCTCTCGCTCGACCGGAATCGGCTCGGGTGAGGCCGCGTCGGCGCGCAGCCGGCGCAGCTGCACCACCTCGGCGAGAATGCTGAGCGCCACCTCCTCCGGCAGCCGCGCACCGAGGTCCAGGCCGGCGGGACTCTTGACGCGCTCCAGCGCCTCGGCGGCCACCCCACGCGCCAGCAGCGCCTCGCGCAGCTGGGCGAAGCGGGTGCGGCTGGCCACCACGCCCAGGTAGCTGGGGCGCGTGGCCAGCGCCGCGGCCACCGCCTCCTCGTCGTCCTCGCCCATGGTGGCCACCACGGCGTAGAGGCGCTCGGCGGCGGCGCCGGACGGTGGCTGTAGCTCCGGCGCAGCGAGGTTGTTGAAGAGGCGGTCCGCGGCAGCCACGGCGCCCGGAGCGGCGTGGCGGTCCACCACGTCCACCGCGTAGCCCAGCCCCTTGCCGAGCTGGGCCAGCGCGCGCACCACCGGCGAAAGCCCAAACAGCAGAAGGCGCGGCGCCGGGAGAATGGGCTCGAGGTAGATGTCCACGCTGCCTCCGCTCTGGCACGTCATGGGCAGGGCGGTGATGCCGGGCCGCTGCTCCCGGGTCGGCTCCGGGGAAAGGGACAAAAGACGCGGCCGGCCGTCGAGGAGCGCGCGGCGCGCTTCCCGCCTCACCGTGGGCTGGGTGCAGTTGCCGCCGAGCCAGCCGTGGTAGCCGCCGTCCCGGGTGATGAGGGCCATGTCCCCCTGCTGGGCCGAGCTGTAGGACTCACGGCGCACCACCATGGCCAGCACGAAGGGCTCGCCCCGGCGGGCCAGGTCCGCCGCCAGCTGCAGCAGTTCGGCGCGCACTAGGGCCCCCCCAGCTCGGCCTGCGCCGCGTCCACGTCGGCCGGGACGTCCAGGTCTGCCAGCGCAGAGGCCGGCCACGGCACGTGCAGGCTTTCGCTGCGGTGCCGCTTCACCACCCGCTTGCCGCACCCATCGCCTTGAAGGGCGAGCAGCTCCGGGAAGAGGGTCCGGTCGTACAGCATCGGCGGGGCCTCCACCCCCTCGTAGTTGGAGACCACCAGCGGCGCCGGACTGCCCCGGTAGCGCTCGAGCAAGGTGCGCACCATGTCCGCGGTGACACGCGGCATGTCGGCGAGCAGGACCAGGGCCGCCTGTGCCGCGTCCGGCACGGCGGCAATCCCGGCGCGCAGCGAGGTGTGGACGCCTTGGGCGTAGTGCGGGTTGAGGACCGGCGTGTAGCGCAGCCCCTGCAGCGCCGCTTGGACGCGCTCGCTCTCATGCCCAAGCACCACCAGCACGGGCTCGAGTCCCGCGGCGAGCGCGGTGCTCACCGCCCTTCGCACGACACTCTGCTGGCCAAGCGGAAGCAGCAGCTTGTTGCGGCCCATCCGGCTGGACGTTCCGGCCGCGAGCACCACACCGGCGATGGGACTCGCCCGCTCACCGGGCATGACAGTTCCGTTCCAGCGAGGGTCTCGCCGCGGCCAAATGCAGCCCACGGGCCCGACAGCAACCGGGCGCGACCCGTGGGCCAGTAGTGGTCTCGTGGTCTTCCATCACGAGCCCTCCGCCAACAGACGCTCAAGCTCTCGTATTCTCGTGCTGTTCGACTTGTCAACGTGCAAACTGACTTGGCAGTCGAACCGCCCGCACTGGGAGGGGACATGCGCATCGGAGTTCCGCGAGAGACCCTCGAGGGGGAGCGCCGGGTGGCGCTCGTTCCTGACGCAGTGAGTCGGCTGGTGAAGGCTGGCGTCGAGGTGGTGGTGGAACGCGGGGCCGGCCTGGCGGCTTTTTCCCCGGACGACGCCTACGCCAAGGCCGGTGCGCGGCTGGCCAGCGCCGAGGAGGTGTGGGGCCGCAGCGACCTCGTCACGAAGGTGCGCCGCCCCAGCGACGCCGAGATTGCCCGGCTGCATGACGAGGGCGCGGCCCTGGTGGCGCTGGTGGGGACGGGCCCCTACGAAGCCCTGCTGGCGCGGCTGAATGAGCGCAAGGCCTCCTTCCTCGCGCTGGAGCGTGTCCCGCGCATCACCCGGGCCCAGTCCATGGACGTGCTGTCCTCGCAAGCCACCGTGGCGGGCTACAAGGCCGTCCTGCTGGGGGCGAGCGAGCTGCCCCGGCTGCTGCCGATGCTCACCACCGCCGCCGGGACGCTGGCGCCCTCGCGCGTCTTCGTGCTGGGCGCGGGAGTGGCGGGGCTGCAGGCCATCGCCACCGCGAAGCGCCTGGGCGCGGTGGTGTCGGCCTTCGACATTCGCGCCGCGGCGGCCGAGCAGGTAAAGAGTTTGGGCGCCTCCTTCGTGAGCGGCGAGCTGGCCTCGACCGAGGCCCAGACGGCCGGCGGCTACGCCAAGCAGCAGACGGCCGACGAGCGCGCCCGCACCCTGGCCGCCATCGCCGAGCACCTGCCCTCGGTAGACCTGGTCATCGGCACGGCGCAGATTCCCGGCAAGCCCGCACCGGAGCTGATTACCGGCGCCATGCTGCAACGCATGCGGCCGGGCAGCGTGGTGGTGGACCTGGCCGCGGACACGGGCGGCAACTGCGCCGTCACCCGGCCCGGTGAACGGGTGGAGGTGGACGGGGTGGTGGTGCTCGGTCCGCTCAACGTCGCCGCCTCGGTCCCCATCCACGCGAGCCAGATGTTCAGCCGCAACGTCCTGACGCTGGTCCAGCACCTGGTGAAGGAGGGCAAGCTGGTGCTCGACCCGACCGACGAAATCACCCGCGCCATGCTGCTGACGTACCGAGGAGAGGTGTTCGCACCATGAATGCCACCGCCATCATCCAGCTGTACGTCTTCGTGCTCGCTGGCTTCGTCGGTTACCTGGTCATCACCCGCGTGCCGCCGCTTTTGCACACCCCGCTCATGTCGGCCACCAACGCCATCTCGGCCATCTCCCTGGTCGGCTCGCTGGTGGTGGCCGGGGCCAACCGGGGAACGGCCAGCACCGTGCTCGGCTTCATCGCGGTCACCGCCGCCACCATCAACGTGGTGGGCGGGTTTCTCATCACCGACCGGATGCTGAGGATGTTCCGGCGGCACGAGCTTCCCGAGGGGGAGAAGAAGTGAGCCGCGAACTCGGCATCCAGGCGATTTACCTCGCCTCCTCCATCCTCTTCATCCTTGGTCTGAAGAGTCTGACCCGCCCGGCGAACGCGCGCCGGGGCATGCAGCAGGCCGCCGTCGGCATGCTGCTGGCCATCGTCGGCACCCTGTTTCAGCAGGAGATTATTCGGTTCGACTGGATTGCCGGCGGCCTCATCCTCGGCACCGTCATCGGCTACCCGCTCGGCATGTTCGTGCCGATGACAGCCATGCCGCAGCGGATTGCCATCTCGCACCTGTTTGGCGCCCTGGCGGCGACCCTGGTGGGCGTGGCCGAGTACTGGCACGGCGGCCATGGCAGCAATATCGGCCACGGGCAGATGGCCGCCTTAGGCTTCGAGGTCCTGTTCGGCGGCCTGACCGTCACCGGTAGCTTCATGGCCTTCGGGAAGCTGCAGGAATTCATCACCGGGATGCCGGTCACCTACCGCGGGCAGAACGCCATCAACCTTCTGCTCTTCGCGGTGACCTTCGGCCTCTTCGGCTACATCATCTTCTTCCCGACGGCGACCTTCGTCTTCTACCTGATGATTGGCCTGGCGCTGTGCATCGGCGTGCTGATGGTGCTGCCCATCGGCGGGGCGGACATGCCGGTGGTGGTGTCACTGCTGAATTCCTACGCCGGCCTGGCCTCCAGCGCCACCGGCTTTGCCATTGGCAACAACGTCCTCATCATCGCCGGAGCCCTGGACGGGGCCTCGGGGTTCCTGCTCAGCGTCATCATGAGCAAGGCGATGAATCGCTCCTTCGGAAACGTCCTCTTTGGCGCCTTCGGCAGCCCGCAGGTGGCGGCCGGGGCGAAGACGGCCGAGGGCCTCACTGTCCGCTCCGTCAGCGCCGAGGACGCGGCGATGCGGCTCGGCTACGCGGGGAAAGTCATCTTCGTCCCGGGCTACGGGATGGCGGTGGCCCAGGCGCAGCACCAGGTGCGGGAGCTGGCCGAGCTCATCGAGAAGAAGGGGGGCGAGGTGAAGTTCGCCATCCACCCGGTGGCCGGCCGCATGCCCGGGCACATGAATGTGCTTCTCGCCGAGGCCGATGTCCCCTACGACCAGCTGTACGACATGGACGCGATTAACTCGGCGTTTCCGGAGACGGACGTGGCGGTGGTGATTGGCGCCAACGACGTCGTCAACCCGGCGGCGCGCAACGACCCGAAGAGTCCCATCTACGGCATGCCCATCCTCGACGTGGACAAGGCCAAGTCGGTCATCGTCCTCAAGCGCAGCATGAACCCCGGATTCGCCGGCATCGAGAATGAGTTGTTCTACAACGAGCGGACGTCCATGCTCTTCGGCGACGCCAAGGCGTCGCTGAGCAAGCTCGTCTCCGAAGTGAAGGCGCTCTAAAGGCCCCGCGGGAATTCTGCTTGCGGGCCGGTGCGCTGGGGGGGTGCGGGCCTTAGCAGACCCGCAGCACGACGCTTCCCACGGCCCTGTCCTCCTCGAGGGCGCGGTGCGCCTCCGCCACCTCTTCCAGCGGCAGCCGCAAGCCCAAGCTGACGCTCAGCGTCCCGGCCGCGACGTCACTGACCAGTTCATGCAGGGCCGAGCGGTTGGCCTCGGCGGGAAGGGGGGCTGCCAGCGAGAAAGCGCTCACCTTGAGGGCACGGGGGTAGAGGCTGTCGACCTGGAGAGGCGCGGGGGGCCCGCTGCTTGCCCCGAAGAAGACGAGATGGCCGAAGGGCGAGAGGCAACGCAGGCTGGCCTCTGCCGTCGCGCGACCCACCGAGTCGAGCACCAGGTTGACGCCCTCCCCGGCGGTGAGCGCACGCACCTCGGCGCTCAGCTCGGCCGGGGCCACCAGCACCGCGTCCGCGCCGAGGTGCCGCGCCACCTCCGCCTTCGCCTCGGTGGAGGTCGTTCCAAAGACGCGCGCGCCCGCTGCCTTGGCCAGCTGCAGCACGAGCAGCCCCACCCCCCGGGCGATGTCGTGCACCAGGACCGTCATGCCCGGCGTCACCCAGTCCACCGTATGCAGCAGGTGGTAGGCGGTGAGGCCCTGGAAGGGCAGGACCGCGCCCACCTCGAAGTCGACCGTGTCGGGCAGAAGCACCACGTCGGACGCTGGCAGCCGGACAAACTCCGCCTGGGACTCGCCCGCCAGGCCCGCCGCCCGGAGGCCACGCAGCGCCGGGTTGACGCCGGCGCCCAGCCCGGCGACAACGCCCGCCACCTCGGCACCGAGAATGGCCGGCAGCGGCGTCTTGCCGGCCCCAGCCCCCACCCGACGGCGGGTGTCCTCGTGACTGACGCCGGCCGCGTGCACGCGCAGCAGCACTTCGCCCGGGCCGGGCTTGGGCACCGGGACGTCCTCCACCCGGAGCACTTCCCTGCCCCCATGGCCGTGGATGCGGACTGCCTTCATGGCGCTCCCTGCGCCGGCGCACTGCTGGTCGCTCGACGCTTCAGGGCGCACCCTAGCCCGGCTGGGGAGGCGTCCCGCGTGCCTTTTCTGCCGGGCCGGCGCGCGAGGCAGCCCGTCCCATGCTCCGGATGAGCCAGCCCAGGGTGACGGCTCCGCACGTCGTTGGGGCGCTCAGTTGGTCGTGGGGAAGACGCCCTGCGTGCAGATGGAGTACACGAGTCCATTGGGCGCAGCGCCCCGGAGGTCCGGCAGCGCGAAGTAGTCGATGCCGTTCCCTCCAAACATCGTGCCCAGCAGCGAGAAGAGCGCGGTGTACTGGTTGATGGGGAGCAGCTGCCCCTGCGCCGGCATGCCGTTGGCCACGTTGCTTGCGGTGAGGAGGACCTCGCCCAGCGTGCACGTCGCGCCACTGCCCTTGTAGGCATGTTCGGTGTTGGTGCCAAAGCGCGGGTCCAGAAGGGTGGACGGACCCGGAGGCCCCTGCGGTCCGGCAGGCCCGGGCGGCCCCGCGGGGCCCGGCGCACCCGTCAGTCCCGTCGGTCCCGGTGGGCCACCTTGGCCCATGGGGCCGGAGGGCCCGGGTGGGCCGGCCGCCCCGACGGCTCCGGGTAGCCCCATCGGGCCGGGCATCCCGGCGGGCCCGGTGCTTCCCGGAGGTCCGGAGGGCCCGGTGCTTCCCGGAGGTCCGGAGGGCCCGGTGCTTCCTGGTGGTCCGGGGGGCCCGGCAGCGCCTGGCGCGCCTGGCGCCCCTGGCGCCCCGGCCGGACCTGGGGGCCCGGCAGTGCCTGGCGCCCCGGCGGGACCTGGGGGCCCGGCTGGACCCACACTTCCCACGCCGCCCACCGCGACGATGAAGTCCTGCGACGGCCCATTCGCCTTCGTCAGGCTGAGAAGGTAGCTGCCTGGGTCAGTCCCCGCCGGCACTTCGATGACCACCACCGTCGGGGACCAGGAGTCGACGCGGGCATCCGTCGAGCCGAAGCGCACGCTGCCCTGGTGGCGCCCGAAGTGGCTTCCGGTGATGAAGACCTGCGTCAGCGCAGCATTCACCTCCGCACTGGTAATGCGTGGCTCGCTCTTCTCCTCGCGTTCGTGGTCGTCCTCGGCGACGGCCGCGCACGGTGCAAACGCGAGGACAAGCAGCGCCAGCAAGGACAATTTGCGGTTGGGCATGGACCCCCCTTGGGTGTTGCGTCCGTGGGGCCTGAGCCTCCGGACTACCGAGGAAATATTCAAGGCCCACCTTCTCCCCCAACGCAGGCGGGTTTGCGGAGCGGCGCGTCAGGCACGGAACGCGACCGCATCCCGCCCCGCCCGCCCCAGCCGTCCTTCAGCCGACACCTGCAAATTCGGCGCTGACCTCTCGCAGCTCCCGCGCGCTGATGCCCAGCAGGTAGAGGATGGCGTCCAACCCGGCGGCGGTGATGGAGGTGTCGGCGGCCTCCCGCAGCGTGCGCTTGGCGTGGAAGGCAATCCCCAGGCCCGCGCGCTCGAGCATCAGCAAGTCATTCGCCCCATCGCCGACGGCGATGACTTGGTCGAGCAGCACCCCCTCCGCCTGGGCAATGGTTTCCAGCAGCTCGGCCTTTCGCCTGGCGTTGACGATGGGACCCACTACCCGGCCCGTCAGCTTGCCGCCCGCCACTTCCAGGGTGTTGGCGTAGGCGTAGTCCAGCCCCAGGCGGGCCTTGAGCGCGTCGGCGGCGATGGAGAAGCCTCCCGAGATGACGGCAATCCGGTAGCCGAGACGTTTCAGGACGCGCACCATGGTTTCGGCGCCCTCGGTGAGCGGTAGCTCCGCGGCCAGGCGCCGCAGGACGGCCACGTCCAGGCCCTCGAGCAGCCTCAGGCGCTGGCGGAGGGAGTCGTCGTAGTCCATCTCCCCCTGCATGGCGCGCTCGGTGATGGCCCGCACCTGCTCCGCCACGCCGGCCGCCCGCGCCAATTCGTCGATGACCTCAATCCGGATGAGGGTGCTGTCCATGTCCATGACGACGAGGCGCTTGCTTCGGCGAAAAATGCCCTCGCGTTGGAGCGCGACGTCAAAGGTGCCGCGCATGGCCAACTCCAGCAAGGCGCGCTTGAGCGGCTCGGGGTCCTGCCCAGCCGGCAGGCCGAGCTGGATTTCCACCGAGCCGAGTTCCCCCTGCGACAGCCGATGGATGCGCTCGATGTTGGCGCCGTGCGCAGCGAGGGCCGAGGACACCTGGAAGAGCTCCCGGGCACCCAGCCGTGGCCCGATGGCAGTCGCCACGTAGCGCTGCCCGGACTGCTCGACCGCCGCGCTTGGGTCGACGGGCGCGAAATCCAGCTCGACGCCCAGGGACTTGGCGGCAAACAGCAGCTCCTTGAGGAGGCCCCGGTCTGCCTTCAACGCCACCAGGAAAGCCAACGTCAGCTGGCCCTGCACCACCACCTGCTCGATGTCGAGTAGCTGCGCCTCTGCCTCGGCGACGAGGCCGGTGAGGCGGGCGGTGATGCCGGGGTGGTCTGGACCGGTGACGGTGACGAGGACGTGGGTCTCGGTCATGGGGAGGGCCTGCCGCCCCGGGGGCAATAGCAGCGCGACCCGGGCCGCGTCGAGCGGCGCGCAGCTGCCAACAATGCGCCTCTTGCGCCCCAGGTGGCGGTCGGGCGAGGGTCAGCCTCGAGGACACGGGTGGACATCGCGACGCGGCTGGGGCCGCTCGAGGCGCGGGTGGTGCAGGCGGATGCCTCCGTGCGGCCGGAGCTGGTCGTCGTGCTGTGCCATGGCTACGGCGCCTCGGGCGCGGACCTGGTTCCCCTGGCAGGCGACCTGCTGGAGCGAGCCCCGGCGCTGGGCAACCGCGTCCGCTTCGTCTTCCCTGCCGCCCCGGTGGCCCTGCCGGAGTTCGGCAACGCGCGCGCCTGGTGGCCCATCAACTGGGAGGCCAGCCTTGCCCTGCGCGCCGCCGGCGCCGCGGGCCGAGCGACGTTGCGCGCGCGGGTGCCGGAGGGCCTGGCCCAGGCACGCCGGCAGCTCACGGCCTGCGTCGAGGCGGTCGCCCAGACGTCCGGCCTGCCCGCCGGCCGCATGGTGCTGGGCGGCTTTAGCCAGGGGGCCATGGTGACGACGGACCTCGCACTGCGCCAGGACGAGGCGCCGGCCGCCCTCGTCATCCTCTCCGGGACGCTGGCTGCCGAGGCGGAATGGCGCGCCCGGGCCACTCGCCGCAAGGGCCTGCGCGTCCTGCAGTCCCACGGCCGGCAGGACCCCATCCTCCCCTTCGCCGAGGCCGAGGCCCTGCACGAGTTGCTGCAGGAGGCGGGCCTGCAGGTGGACTTCTTGCCCTTCGACGGGCCGCACACCATCCCCGAGGAGGCGCTGGAGCACCTCGGCGTCCTGCTCACCGCTCTATTACAGAAGGGGCCATGACCGACCGCTTCCGCCGCTTCACCGGCACCGACCGCTACCTCACCAGCCCTGCCCTGCAGGCCGCGGTGAATTGCGCCTTGGCCCTGGAGCGGCCCCTGCTGGTGAAGGGAGAGCCCGGCACCGGCAAGACGCTGCTGGCGGAGGCCATCGCCGGCGCGCTGGGCACCAAGCTGCTCAGCTGGAACGTGAAGAGCACCACCCGGGCCCAGGACGGCCTGTACGTCTATGACACCGTCCAGCGTCTGTATGACAGCCGCTTCGGCGACGGCGACGTGCGCGACATCCGGCGCTACATCCGGTTCGGCCCGTTGGGGGAGGCCTTCCGAAGCCCGGAGCGGGTGGTGCTGCTCATCGACGAGGTGGACAAGGCGGACCTCGAGTTCCCCAACGACTTGCTGCACGAGCTCGACCGGATGCGCTTTCGGATTCTGGAGACGGACGAAGAAGTGCAGGCGCAGGCCCGCCCGGTGGTGGTGGTGACCAGCAACAACGAGAAGGAACTGCCCGACGCCTTCCTCCGTCGGTGCGTCTTTCATTTCATCGACTTCCCAGACCGCGAGCTGATGCAGCGGATTGTCCGGGTGCACCACCCGAAGCTGGACGAGGCCCTGGTCCAGCAGGCGCTCGACGTCTTCTACCAGCTGCGCGACATGACGCGGCTGCGCAAACGGCCGAGCACCAGCGAGCTGGTGGACTGGCTGGCGGTGCTGAAGTCCGCCGGAGTGCAGGACCTGAAGCTGGATGAAACCCTTCCCTTCGTCGGCGCTCTCCTCAAGCGCGAGCAGGATCTCCTTGTGTTCCACGAGTCGCTGGCGGCCGGTCGGCGGCCCCGGGCCTGAGCGACACGACATGTTTGTCGGCTTCCTCTACGAATTGCGCCGCCGCAAAGTGCCGGTGGGCACCCAGGAAGCGGTGGCCCTGGCCCGGGCGCTGGAGGCGGGGCTTCACGACAGCTCCCTCGACGGCTTCTACGAAGTGGCGCGGGCCCTCCTCGTCCACAGCGAGGCGCACCTCGACGCCTTCGACCAGGCCTTCCTGGCCCACTTCAAGGGCGTGCAAGACCAGGGGGATGCGCTGCTGGCCGAGCTGCTCGGCTGGCTTGAGGAGGCCGAAGCGAAGGACTTGAGCGAGCGCACGCCCGAGGAAGAAGCGGCCCTGCTGGCGCTGGGGCCCGAGGCGCTCCGGCAGCTCTTCGCCGCGCGCATGCGGCAGCAGCAGCGCCGCCTGAAGCCGGGTACCGGGACAGCCGAGGAGCAGGCGCAGGAGGGGCAAGGACGGGGGCCACCGGCCGAGGGAACCCACGAGGGCGAGGGCGGCCGGCGGGGGGCGATGAAGACGGCCGACGCGCGGCTGTACCGCGGCTACCGAGACGACCGGGTCCTGGACACGCGTTCGCTGGCGATGGCGCTGCGCAAGCTGCGCGCCTTTCAGCGCGAGGGGGCGTTCGAGGAATTGGACCTGGAAGGCACCATCGACGCCACCGCCCGCAACGCGGGCGAGCTGGAAATCATCCTGCGCCCGCCGCGCAAGCCGAGCACGCGCGTGCTGCTCCTCATGGACGTGGGCGGCTCCATGACGCCGCACGCCCACCTGGTGAACCGGCTTTTTAGCGCGGCCCGCAAGGCCACCCACTTTCGCGAGCTGCGCACCCACTACTTCCACAACTGCGTCTACGGCAGCGTGTACCGCACCGAGGGCTTCGGGGAGCCGGTGACCGTGCCGGAGTTGCTCGCCGACTGCGGGCCCCACTGGAAGCTGGTGCTGGTGGGGGACGCACTGATGGCGCCGTATGAGTTGATGCTGCGCGCCGGCGCCCAGGGGCGCTACACGCCGGAGGGCGTGGAGGGCATCGTCTGGATGATGCAGCTCGCCCAGCACTTTGAACGGAGTGCCTGGCTGAACCCCGAACCGCCGGCCAGCTGGTGGTCCCCCACCATCCGCACCCTGCGCAACGTCTTCCCCATGTTTCCCCTGACGGTGGAGGGGCTGGGCGAGGCGGTGGGCCACCTCACCCGGGGCGGGGTACGGAAAGGTCCGACGGTGAGCCGCTAGGCTGGCGCCCCTCGAGCAACTGCCAGTCACGTCCCCCCGGCGCAGTGGCTTCTTGGGTAGGCTACCAGCCGCAGATGGACCCCGCCCCGCTGCCGCTGGACGACCGGAGCTGGCTACTGGTGCTGACCGGCGCCGGCGTCTCGGCGGAAAGCGGCGTGCCCACCTTCCGCGGCATCGACGGGCTGTGGCGTACCCACCCGGTGGAACAGGTGGCCTCGCCGGAGGGATTCGACGCGGACCCGGCCCTGGTCTGGGAATTCTACTCAGAGCGGCGGGCGCGGGCCGGCGACGTCTTGCCCAACCCCGGGCACACCGCTCTGGCGGCGGTGGAGGCGCGGCTACAAGAGCGCTTCCTTTTGGTGACGCAAAACGTGGACGGGCTGCACCGGCGGGCGGGCAGCAGCCGGCTGGTGGAGCTGCACGGCAACCTCTTCACCAGCCGCTGCAGCAAGTGCGCGCGGCCGCCCTTCCCGGACACCACGGTGTACCCAGCCGGCAGCGTCCCCAGCTGTGACGTCTGTGGGGCGCGGCTGCGGCCGCATATTGTTTGGTTCGGCGAGATGCTGGACGAGCGAAACCTGGCCGCCATCCAAGCCTTTGTCGACAGCGCAAAAGGCTCCCCGCTGCTGTTTCTGGCCGCCGGCACCTCGGGCGCGGTGTACCCGGCCGCCGGGCTGGTGGACGTGGCGCGGCAGGCGGGGGCGAAAAGCTGGCTGGTGAATGCCGAAGCAGCGGACAACGCACACCGCTTCGACACCGTGGTACGGGGCAAGAGCGGAGAGCTCTTGCCCCGGTTGCTCGGCCTCTAGGCTACGCCGCCCGGGGGGTGGGCGACTTCGAGCGAGTTCGGCCCGAGGGACACCACCGACCGGGAAATCCAGTGGCAGTGCCCGCAGTAGCTGAAGGCGCTGGTGGGGGTGACGCGCAGGTCAAGCGCCCCGGCACACAGCGGGCAACCGGCCGGGACGGAGAGGTCCGCCCGTCCTTGCCCGCGGTCTAGCGTTCCTTGAATCATGTGGATTGCCTAACGCAGCCGCCCCCATAAGCAACCCCTTGGCGGCCCGGGGAGGGGCCAGCCGGGCGTCAGGGCCGGCGGAAGTGCAAGGGGGCGTACTCGGCTTCGGTGGCCTCGGCGACACTGATGAAGCCCGCCCCCCGCATCTTCGAGATGAGGTCGCGCGTCTTGCGCTCCCAGCTGCCGGTGAGCGCGCCCCTTTCAAACAGCGTGTGGTACTTCACCGGGTTGGGGATGATGGTGGCCAAAAAGACGGCCTGCTGGATGCTGAGGTTGTGGGCGGGGACACCGAAGTAGTGCCGCGAGGCCTCGCCGATGCCATAGAGGTTGGGGCCCCACTCGATGATGTTGAGGTAAATCTCGAGGAGGCGCGATTTGGGCAGCGCCGCCTCCAGCGCCAGGGTGAAGAGCGCCTCGCGGACCTTCCGGGCATACGTCCGCTCCCGGGAAAGGAAGAGATTCTTGGCCAGCTGCTGGGTGAGGGTCGAGGCGCCCCGCACACGGCTGCCTTCGGCAGCATCAATGATGCTCTCCTTGAGTTCATCGAAGTCGAAGCCCGGGTGGTACCAGAAGCCCGCATCCTCGCTGGTGGTGATGGCGCGGCCGACGTAGCGCGGCAACTCGTCGATGGAGACGAAGGAGGGGTTTTTCGGGCCCACCCACAGGTCCCGGGTGCGTCCGAGGGCGTCCACCGGGTGGTAGATGAAGGGGCCGCGCAGAAAGAAGGGCACGTTCTTGGAGGCGGCGCGCAGGCCGGTGAGGTCGAGCTTCGCTTCCACCGCCCAGCGCTCCGGGTCGTGCACCGGGCCGGAAATGCGCACCCGGGCATCGAGGAGACCAGGAATGCGGGGCGCCTCATCGCCGAGGGAGAGCTGGGGTGGCAGCGCGTCGACCGCGTCTTGGTAGCGGAGCTGGTCGAGCTTGGCCTCGGCCCGGAAGGTGGGGCCGCCCTTGCGCCCTTCGTAGACGCCTTCCACGCCCACCCGCAGCGAGTCGTTCTCACCAAACGCAATATGGCCCTCGCGCAGGTGCACTTCGCGCGTCTGCCTCTCGAAGTCGATGGTGCCGGCCATGGACAGGCGCCAGGGCCCGACCGGCTCGGTGGACAGCCGCCTGCCCTCCAGCACCAGTCCGTCCAGGTGGCCTTCCACCTTGGCCTCGCCGCGGCGGAGGTCGGCCGGAAGCTGTCCGCTGAGGTGCCCGGAGAGGGTGCCGGCGGTGGCACGCAGGCCCATGCGGTGGCCGAGCAATTCCACGACGGGTTCCAGGGGCATGACGGTGAGCCAGGCCTCGAGTTGCACCGGGACGTCGCGGCCCATGCGCGCCACGCCGCGCAGCTCGCCCCCGCCGTGCCGCTGGAGGGCCAAGTCCACCACGCGGGCACCGGGGGCGCCGGTGACATCCAGCTGCGCGTCCCACGTCCCCAGCTCCAGCGGCTTGCCATCGGCGGCGGACACCATGTCGACGCGGAGGTCCTGCAGCTCCAGGCGGGGAATCCGCGTGCCACCCGCCGACGAGGGCGTCTCGGTGGCCTTGGCCGGGTGCGCGCGCGACTCGATGCGCTCCACCAGGGCCTTCAGGCCGGACAGGTGTTCTCCGGGACGCAGCGTCACCGTCTGCAGCTGCACCACGCCCGGCTCCAGGCGTCCGGCCAGCAGCGCACTCCAGGCGGGCCGCACCCGGACGCGCTCCACCTCCAGTACCACGCCCTGGCCCGGCACCGGCGCGATGCGCACCGGCCCGAAGGCAACGTGCAGCGACCAGTCCACGAAGGTGCCGCTGCCGAGTTCCACCTCGCCCAGACGCGCCGACAGCGCCGACTCCACCTTGGCCTGGAGGCGCTCGCGCACCCAGCCGGAATTCAAGATGAGGTGCGTGCCGAGCACGGCCACCAGCAGCGCGCCTGCGGCGAGGGCCGCGCGCCGGATGCGGCGCTCGCGCCGGCGCTTGCGCCGTGCGCGCCGGCGCACGCTGGAGGAGGAGGGTGGCACTGGGTCCTCCGGCGGCCGCGGCGGAGGGGTGGTACTCGTGAATTTCAGGGCCGGCCGCATTGGGGCGTTTTCGTACGGAAAATGGCCATCTTACTGTGGGGCCAGGGGGCGAAACCGAGGGGGAAACGGTGTCTTCTGGGCGACGCACAAGCGCAGCAAAATTTTGTTGCACAGCGGGTCACCCGGGGCGCAGGGTGGTAGGCATGACGACTTCCACCTTCCGTCCGGCCCTCCGCGCAGGGGTGGCCCTTTGCCTGGTGCTGACAGCGGGCTGCCAGTCCTATGACGAGCTCGTCACCAAGGACCAAGTGTGTGAGCAGCGCTGGGCCGACTACCAGGCGGCCCTGCAGCGCCGCGCCGACCTCGTCCCCAATCTGGTGGAGACGGTGAGAGCCGGCGCGAAGCAGGAGCAAGCGACGCTGACGGCCGTCATTGAGGCACGCGCCAAGGCCACCTCCATCCAGCTGTCCGGGGACGACCTCACCGACCCGGCCAAGGTGGCGGCCTTTGAGAAGGCGCAGGGCGACCTGAAGTCGTCGCTGTCGCGGCTTCTGGTGGTGCAGGAAGCCTACCCGGATTTGAAGAGCAACCAGGGTTTTCGTGAGCTGCAGGTGCAGCTGGAGGGCACCGAGAATCGCATCCTCCGAGCGCGCGAGCAGTACAACGCCGCAGTGGCTGCCTACAACACGGAACTGAAGAAAATCCGCGGCATTGCCATCAACAAGGTGACGGGCAAGCCCTTCAAGGAGCGCGTCTACTTCACCGCCTCGGCTGACGCGCAGAATGCGCCGCAGGTGAAATTCTAATGCGCGCGCGGGCGCTCAGCCCGCTCCTCCTGGCGCTGGTGGTGGCCGGCGCGGCGCAGGCGTACCGTCCGCCGCCGCCCCAGGGCTACGTGACGGACGCCGCCGGCAAGCTGAGCACGGAGGACCGCGCCTTCCTCGACGCGCGTCTGGGTGCCTTCGAGAAGGAAAACGGCGCCCAAGTCTTCGTCTTCATCCCCGCATCTCTTGGGCGGCGAGCCCATCGAGGACGTGGCCTACGGCACGTTCCAGACGTGGAAAATTGGGCAGAAGGGCAAGGACAACGGCGTGCTGCTGCTGTGGGCACCTGCCGAGCGGCGCGTCTACATCCAGACGGGCAAGGGTGTGGGCGGGGACCTCACCGACGTCGAGAGCTTCCGCATCGTCCAGAAAATGAAGCCCTACCTGCAGACGGACCGCAACCGGGACGCGCTGCAGGTGGGGACCGACGCCATCATGCAGGATATTTCCGGCAAGGCGCCTGCGGACGCCCTGCCCCGGCGGCCGGGCATGGCGCCGAATGACCCGCAGGTGGCGCCGGTGGGGGCGGATGACGTCGTCGGCCTGTTGTGTCCGCTGCTCGTCCTGCTCTTCGTCCTGGCGCTGGTGGCGCGCGCCCGTCGCCGTGGCGGGCTGCCCTTCCCCATCTTCTGGGGAGGTGGGGGCGGCTGGGGCGGCGGTGGGGGTGGAGGCTGGGGCGGCGGTGGCGGCGACGGCGGGGGTGGCTTCTCCGGCGGCGGCGGCGGAGAGACCGGCGGCGGCGGGGGCGGCGACAGCTACTAGGTGGGGCGAATCGCGACGGGGCGGCAGGTGCCTGCTAGCGTAGCCAGTCGCCCCCTTGCTCAACGGCATCTTCGTCGTCCTGGTCGTCGGGTCCATCCTCGTGGCCGCCTTCACCGGGCGGTTGCCCGACATCAACCGGGCCTGGCCCGAGGCCTCCATCGACGCCGTCAACCTGGCCATCAAGTTGATTGGCCCGATGGCGCTGTGGCTCGGCTTCATGGGCGTGCTGCGCGAGGCGGGGCTGCTGGCCTCCATCGCCCGGGCCTTGCGGCCCGTCATGCGGCGCCTGTTCCCGGACGTCCCGGAGGACTCCCCCGCCATCGGGGCGATGATTCTCAACATCTCCGCCAACATCCTCGGGGTGGGCAATGCCGCGACCCCCTTCGGGCTGAAGGCGATTTCCGAATTGAACAAGCTCAACCCCTACCCAGGCGTGGCGAGCAACTCCATGGCCCTCTTCGTCGCCATCAACACGTCGGGCCTGGCGGTGCTGCCCTTGGGCGTGATCACCGTGCGCTCGGCGATGGGGTCCAAGGACCCGGCCGCCATCTTCTTTCCCTCCATGCTGGCCACCATGTCCTCGGCGGTGGTGGCGGTGGTGGCGTGCAAGCTTCTGCAGCGCCTGCCCGTCTTTGCCCCTGAGCGGGTGGTGCTGCCGGATGAGTCGGCGGCGGCCCCGACGGCAAGGCCGCCGGACGCCGCAGCCGCTGCCGCCGCGGAGAAGGCCGCGGCGCCTCATGCCCCGGCGAGCCCGGTGCGCCGCCTGGTTACGCTGGCCGTGGCGCTGGCGCTGGTGGCGGGCCTGGTGCGCTCCTTCCTCACGCTGCGGGTGGGCCACACCCCCTTCGAGGTGTTCCGGACCGCGATGAGCAGCTGGCCGCTGCCGCTCCTGATGTTCGCCATCGTGCTGTTCGGCTTTGCCCGGCGGGTGAAGGTGTATGAGGTGCTGGTGTCGGCGGGGAAGGAGGGCTTCCAGGTGGCCGTCTTCATCATCCCCTACCTGGTGGCCATCATGGTGGCCGTCTCCCTTTTCCGCGCTTCGGGAGCGATGGATGTCCTGGTGTCCGCCCTCGGAAAGGTTACCGGGCCGCTCGGCTTTCCCCCAGAGGCGTTGCCCATGGCGCTCATCCGTCCACTGTCCGGCACCGGCGCCATCGCCGTCCTGGCGGAAACGATGAAGACGTACGGGCCCGACTCCTTCGTCGGCTACCTCACCTCAACCATCAACGGCAGCATGGAGACGACGTTCTACGTGCTGGCGGTGTACTTCGGCAGCGTCCAGGTGCGCGCGCTGCGGCACACGGTGGCGGCGTGCCTGATTACCGACTTCTCCGGAATCGTCATGTCCACGCTTCTCTGCCACCTCTTCTTCGGCTAACCGGAGAGCGTTGGTCCTTGAACGCGGGCACCCCGTTCAGCTGCCGCGCTCCTCGGGTCTCGGGGGCCGCGTCCGGGAGAGGCGGCGCGGGTCCGAGGCACCGAGGAAGCGGAAATTCTTCCGGCCGGTGTTAAGGCTGACGGCGTTGGTGCCGTTGGCGAAGTCCGGGTGCTTGGCCTGGAAGGCGTCGTCCTCCCAGCCGCACACCGGGCACACCGTGAAGGTGCCCGGGGGCTGCTGGCTCAGCGTCCAGCAGGCGCAGCACGGGCACTGGTAGCGGCCGGCCTCCGTCACCGGAGCGCCTCCGTCACGGCCTTCAGGGTGCCCGGGGCATCATCCACGTGCACCCAGTGGCCGGCCTCAGGCAGCACACGCAGGGCAAGCCGGCCCTCGGCGGCCAGCGCCTGCAGCCGCTGCGCTGCCTCGCCCTGCACCGTCGTCGAGCGGCCGCCGAGGATGAAGCTGAGGCGAAGGCCGGGCGGCGGCCTTGTGACGAGGGCCCAGTCATCCCGGGCAAGGACGTCACGGAAGAGGGACTCCATGGCGTCCAGGTCCAGCCCGAAGGTGTAGCCGCCGTCGGCGCGGCGCAGATTCATGGCCAGCCAGGCCGCCAGCGCCGGAGGCTGTCCGGCCGCTTCCAGGCGGGCGTGGAAGGCCTCCCGGGACGGCAGGACGGTGGGGAGGGCGCGCAGCGCCGTCAGTACCTGCCGCGTCGTCTCGCTGCCTTCCCCCGCCGGACGGGGGCCGGGGCTGGCGTCGAGAATGACAGCGTGCCGGAGGCCGGGCGTGCGGGCGGCAAAGGCCAGGGCCACCTTGCCGCCGAAAGAGTGGCCGAGGACGCCCTGCACCGGCCCGGGCAAGCTTTTGGCCAGGCCGTCCAAGTCCTCCGCGGCCGCCTGGACGGTGTGGGGGGGAGAGAAGCCCTGCGAGTCGCCGTGCATGCGCAAGTCCACCAGCACCGCGCCCCAGTCCGGGCGCGCGGCCACCAGCCCCCGGGCCACCGTCCGCCAATTGCTGCCCCGCCCGAGCAGCCCGGGCAGGACGAGCAGCCAGCGCTGGGGTGCGGCCTCCGGGGCCGTCAGCTGGGTGTAGGCGAGCGTCGGCATTCCCTTCCCGGGGCGCCCTGGTACCACGGGCGCCGTCATTCAGGAACTTGGGGTTGCTGCCGGACCTGCTAATGTTTCCATCCCGTGGCTCAGACTGACGAGTTCGAAGCAGACTGGAAGCAGGCCAAACCCTCCCGGCTCCCGTGGATTCTCCTCGCGGCCTCCGTGCTGGTGGGCGGCTTGGGCGTCTTCACGCTCAGTGGACAGAAGGACGATGCGCTGAAGCAGCTGCAGGCCGCGCGCGACCAGAGCGACGCGATGGGAAAGAAGAATCTCGACCTGCTCAGCCAGAAGACGGCCCTGGAAAAGCGCGTCTCGGACTTGGAGCGCGAGAACAAACTGTTGGCCGAGCGCAAGGTGGAGCCGGTGAAGGACACCAAGCCCGCCCCCGCCAAGCCCGCCGCCAAGCCCGCCAAGTCGACGAAGAAGAAGAAGTAGTCGCTGGAGGGCGCTTCACCCCGTCCCGGGCCGGCCCCTCTCAGGCACTCCGGGCGGTGGCCGTGCGCCCCAGCAGGGCGCGCAGCACCTGGCCGGTGGCCGTGTCCTTCCGGGCCACGCGGGACGGCGGCCCCTCGGCAACAATGCGTCCGCCGGCCTCGCCCCCCTCGGGGCCGAGTTCCACCAGGTGGTCCGCCGCGGCGATGACGGCCGGGTGATGCTCAATGACCACCAGGGTGTCTCCCCGGTCCACCAGGCGCCCCAAAAAGCGCACCAGCTTTTCTACATCCGACAGGTGCAATCCGGTGGTGGGTTCGTCCAGCACGTACAGCGTCGCCTCGTGGCGCGCGGAGGCCGTCAGTTCAGCCGCCAGCTTCAGCCGCTGCGCTTCCCCGCCGGACAGGGTGTGGCTGCCCTGGCCCAGCTGCAAATAGCCCACTCCTAGCTCCACCAGGCACTGCAGCGGGGCGGCCACCCGGGGCACGGCCGCGAAGACTTCCCGCGCCTCCTCCACCGTCAGGTGCAGCACCTCGCCCACGTCCAGGCCGTGGTAGCGCACCTCGCGGGTGGCGGCGTCAAAGCGCATGCCCCCGCACGCCTCGCACGGCGTCGTCACGTCGGGCAGGAAGGACATCTCGTGGCTGATGCTCCCCTGCCCTTCGCAGGCCTGGCACCGCCCGCCGGCCCCACTGTTGAAGGAGAAGCGGGCCGGGCCGAAGCCGCGGGCGCGGGCCTCGGGCGTGGCAGCGAAGGCCCGCCGCAACTCGTCCCACAGGCCGAGGAAGGTGGCGGGCACGCTGCGCGGCGTGCGGCCGATGGGGGATTGGTCCACCGCCAGCACCCGGCGGAGGCTGCCCAGGCCGGACAGGCTGGTGAAGGGCCCGGGCGGCGGCGTCACCCGGCCCAGGGCCTCGCGCACCGCGGGGAAGAGGACCTGCCGGACGAGGGTGCTTTTGCCACTGCCGGAGACTCCGGCGACGACAGTCAGACGTCCCAGCGGCAGCCGGAAGTCCACCTGGCGCAGGTTGTTGGCCCGGGCGCCCAACAGTTCCAACCACGCCGTCGCCGGTGGGCGCGCCGCCGGCAGTCGCAGCGGGCGGGCCAGGGCCTGCGCGGTGGGTGAGCTGGCCAGCGCCAGGACGGAAGCCGGCGGGCCCTCGGCGACAATGCGTCCCCCGCCCCGCCCTCCGGTGGGCCCCAGGTCAATCAGGTGGTCGGCCGCTCGCAGCGTGTCCTCGTCGTGCTCCACCACCACCACCGTCGAGCCGGTGCGCACCAGGGTGCGGAGGTTCTCCAGAAGCCGGCCGGTGTCCCGGGGGTGAAGGCCAATGGTGGGCTCATCCAGGACGTACAGCGCTCCGGTAAGGCCGGCGCCGGCCTGCGCGGCAAGCCGCAGCCGCTGCATCTCCCCGCCACTCAAGGTGGAGGCATTTCTGTCCAGCGGCAGGTAGCCCAGGCCCACGCGCTCCAGAAACTCCAGGCGGCGGAGGAGCTCTCCCAGGGCAGCGTCTCCCAGCTGGGCCTGGGCGCCTTGGAAGTGCCAGCGGCGGACGCGCACCAGAGCCCGCGAGACGGACTCGGCCACCACCTCCTGGTAGCGGGCCCCCAGCAGACGCACCGCCCGGGGAATGGGCTGAAGCCGGCTGCCAGCGCACGCAGCGCAGGCCTTTGTCTCCCCCTCCGCCACCGCCTCGGCGCCGCCCTGCACCCCGGTGCCCCCGCAGGCCTGGCAGCCCCCCTGCCGGGTATTGAAGGAAAACCAGCGCGGGTCGAGCTCCGGGACCGCCGTGCCACACCGGGGGCAGCTGCGGGCGGCCGACAGCAGCGTCTCGGTACCGCCCGCCTGCAGTCGCACCAGCCCCTTGCCCCAGCGCAGCGCCTGCTGGAAGGCCTCGCGAGGAAGGGCCGGGGCGCGGCCCGTCCATAGCAGCAAGTCGATGTCATGTTCCCGGGACTTCTTCAGCCGTGGCGGGGCGTCGGTGGAGACGCGGACGCCGTCCACCAACGCCTCCAAAACACCGGCCCGGGCGGCGGCGGTGAAGACGTCCAGGTAGGTGCCCTTGCGCGCGCGCACCACCGGGGCCAGCAGCGTCAGTGGCCCGCGGCCCTTGCGGGCACGGGCCAGCAGCGCCTCCTCCGACTGGGGGGCAATGGGCGCGTCGTCCTGGGGGCAGTGCGCCGTCCCCACCTTGGCGTAGAGCAGCCGCAGGTAGTGGGCCACCTCGGTGACGGTGGCCACGGTGCTGGTGGCACCGGCCCGGGCCGTCCGCTGCTCCAGCGCCACCGCCGGCGGTAGCCCCCGAATCCGCTCGACGTCCGGCCGCGGCAGCATGGGCAGAAACTGGCGGGCATACGGGGACAGCGTCTCGACGAAGCGCCGCTGGGCCTCGGCGTACAGCACGTCAAAAGCGAGGGTACTTTTTCCGCTGCCGGACGGGCCCGTCATCACCACCAGCTTCCCCAGCGGGATGCGGCAACTCACATCCTTGAGGTTGTGCTCGCGCGCGTGCTCCACCTCGATGGCACGGCTAGCGGATGGCGCCCGCGCCGGCCGAGGCGTGGCGTCCGGACGCGCCCGGCTGGCGGCCCGCCAGCGCCTCGGCGGTGCGGCCCGGCCCCCGGGCCAGCGCTTGGGGCGGGCCCTCGGCGACAAGAAGGCCCCCGTGCCGTCCGCCCCCGGGCCCGAGGTCCACCACCCAGTCCGCGCCGCGGATGAAGCCCAAGTCATGTTCCACGGCCAGTACGCTGGCGCCCGCATCCACCAGGGCGTGTAGGGCGTGCAGCACCGCGGCCACGTCCTCGCCGTGCAGCCCGGCACTCGGCTCGTCGAGGAGGTACAGCGCCCCCAGCTGGGGGCCACCCAGCGCGCGGGCCAGCTTCACCCGCTGCGCTTCGCCCCCGGAAAGGGTGGACAGCGGCTGGCCCAGCGGGAGGTAGCCCAGTCCGAGGCGGACCAGCGGCTCGAGCGCGCGGGAAACGGAGGCCCCGTCCCCGAAGACCTCCAGGGCCCTTGCGACGGACATGTCCAGCACCTGGGCCACGCTGTGGCCCGAAAGGCGCACCGCCAGCACCTCCTCCTTGAAGCGCCGCCCCTGGCAGCTGGGACACGTCAGGCGCACGTCGGCCAGAAATTGCATTTCCACCGTCTCAGCGCCCTCGCCGGCGCAGGCCTCGCACCGGCCCCCCTCCACGTTGAAGGAAAAGTGGCTGGGCCCTAGCCCCCGCAACACCGCGTCCGGCGACTTAGAAAAGGCCTGGCGCAGAGCGTCCCAGGCCTTGGTGTAGGTGGCAGCGTTGCCGCGCGACGTCCGGCCGAGTGGCGCTTGGTCGACCAGCACCACCCGGGAGAGGCCGTCCGCCCCGTCCACCGCGTCCACGGCCCCCGGCGCCTCGACGTCGCGCGCGCCCAGCCGCCGCGCCAGCGTGCGGTAGACGACGTCCTCGAGGAGGGTGCTTTTGCCGCTGCCCGAGGCACCGGTGATGGTGCACAGCGTCCCCAGTGGCAGCCGCACATCCAGTGCCTGGAGGTTGTTGGCCCGGGCGCCGCGCACGTGCAGCTGGCCGCGGGCCGGCCGTGCCGTCCGCGCCGCCGCCACAGCCTCCCGGGCCAGCACCCGTCCGGTGGGGAGGTCCGTTCGCTGCGCCAGTGCGGCCGGCGTGCCATCGAAGCACAAGGTGCCCCCCGCCGGACCGGCGGCGGGGCCGAGCTCCAGCACGCGGGTGCAGCGGCGGATGACGGCTGGGTCATGCTCCAGCACCAGCGCCACGTTTCCCCGCGCGGCGAGCTCCTCGAGGGTGCCGCACAGCGTCTCCACGTCCGAGGGGTGGAGCCCCACCGTGGGTTCATCCAGGACGAAGAGAGCGCCGGTGAGGGCCGTGCCCAGCGCGGCGGTGAGGGAAACGCGCTGGGCCTCCCCGCCGGACAGGGTGCGACTCTGGCGGTCCAGGCGGAGGTAGCCGAGGCCGACCTTTTCCAGGTACGTCAGCCGGCTGGAGAGCTCCCGCCGGACGAGCTCGCCCTGCCCTGTCCTGACTTTCAACCCGTCCAGGCGGACGCGCGCCTCGGCGACTTCCAGCGCATGCCAGGCGGCGAGGTCCAGCCCGCCAGTGCGGTAGCCGAGGGCGGCCGGGTTGAGGCGCGCCCCGCCGCAGGCAGCACACAGGGTGTAGGCGCGGTAACGGCTGAGCAGCACCCGGACGTGCATTTTGTAGGTGCGCCCCTCCAGCCAACGAAACCAGGCCCGCAGCCCCGGGTAGTGCCCCGCCCGGTAGTCCCCCTCGCCTTCCAGGACGGCCTCGCGCTGCACCGCGGACAGACGCGCCCAAGGGACGTCGAGGGGAATGCCGCGCTTCTTGGCAAAGCGCTGCAGCATCTCGCGCTCCCACTCGCTCGAGCGGCCATTCCACGGCCGCAGGGCGCCGTCCTCGAGGCTGACGGAGGCGTCGGGGATGACTTTGTCCCAGTCAATGCCCAGCGTCCGGCCAAAGCCCCGGCACGCGGGGCAGGCGCCCACGGCGGACTGGTAGCTGAAGAGGCCCGGTGAGGCCGCTTCGAAACCGCGGCCGCAGCGCGGGCAGGAGAGACCCTGGCGCAGCACCGTCCGCATCCCGTCCACCCACAGCGCCGCCGCACCCGCCCCGCGCGCCCAGGCCTCCTCCAGGCTGGCGGTCAGGCGGCCGAGGGACTTTTCCTCGAGCGCGAGGCGGTCGACCACCACCTCGGCCGTCCCGGCGGCGCCCATGGCTTGCGCCGGGCTGAGGCCCTCAAGTTCCCGCACTTCCCCTTGCACGAGAAGGCGCCGGTAGCCGTCCGCCAGCAGCCGCTCGCGAGCGTCGAGGAAGTCCGCCGTGTCCGCCATGCGGACGCCGTAGGTGAGGACGGCCGGGCGGCCCTGGGCCAGGGCCAGGGCCGCCACGGCGGCGGCCCGGGCGTCGGTGGGCCGGGCCTCGGCGCCATCCACCGGACACACCGGGAGGGCTTCCCGGCTGAAGAGGGCCGACAGGTACGCCTCCAGGTCAGCCAGAGTGGCCACCGTCGAACGGCTACTCTTCACTGGCGAGCGCCGGTCCACGGCAATACCGGTGGCTACCGGCTCCAGCGCCTCCATCGGCGGTCGCTCCAGACGCTCAAGAAACTGCCGGGCGTAGGGGCTGAAGCTCTCCACGAAGCGGCGCTGGCCCTCGGCATACAGCGTGTCCACCGCCAGGCTGCTTTTTCCGGAGCCGGAGACGCCGGTGATGGCCACCAGCTCGCCCTCGGCCAGCTCGAGCGAGACGTCCTTCAGGTTGTGGGTACGGGCCCGGACGAGATGGGTCTTCTGCATGGGGACGACCGCGGCCTAAATAGCGGAGGCGGGCGCCCGGCGCTGCACGGAAGTGCCGTAAAGGGACAGTCCCCGCTCTGCCATGGACCAGTCCACCGACAGGCGGGCGGAGTTGCGCCGGGCGGCGGCCGAGGCCCTGCGTCTGGACGACGAGGCGCTGCTGCGCAGCTGCGAGGAGAGTTTCTTCATCGGCAGCGGCCCGGGCGGACAGCACCGCAACAAGACGGCGTCCGCCGTGCGCCTGCTGCACCTGGCCACTGGCCTGACCGTGACGGCCACCGAGCGCCGGAGCCAGCTGCAAAACCGGGGCATGGCCCTGCGGCGGCTGCGCGCCGCGCTGCGGGCGCTGTCCTTCGTGCCGCGCGTGCGCAAGCCAACGCGCCCCTCGCGCGCGGCCAAGGAGCGACGTCTGTCGGCCAAGCGGCACCATGCCCGGCGCAAAGCCAGCCGCCGTGGGGAGGAATGAGGCAGTCCCCAAAAAAAAGCGTCTTCGTGACAGGAGGTGCCCATGGCAGCGAAAACCCCCTATTCCGTCCATCCCGCAGTGGCCTATGTCCAGTCCATCCTCGCCAACCTCGAGTCCACCAGCGGGAAAAGCCTCGAGGCCTGGGTGCGCCTGGTGCAGGCCAAGGGGCCCAAGGAGGCGGCGCAGCGGCGCACCTGGCTGAAGGTCCAGGGCCTCGGCACCAACCAAGCTGCCCTAGTCGCCGAGCGCTCGGTGGGGCAGAAGGCGATGTCCTTCGACGACACCGAGGCGGGCTACCTCCGGGCGGCGGAGGAGTACGTCGAGGGCCAGTACGCCGGGAAGAAGGCGGCGCTGCGGCCCCTGTACGAGGCACTTCTGGCAGCGGGCCTCGCCGCCGGCCCGGAGGCGAAGGCCTGTCCCTGCAAGACAATCGTTCCCCTCTTCCGCAACCACGTCTTCGCCCAGCTGAAGCCCAGCACGGCGAGCCGCATCGACCTCGGCCTCGCCTTAGGGGACCCGAAGCTGGTGAAGGGGGCAGGGCAGCGTCTTCTGGACACGGGAGGCTTCGCCAAGAAGGACCGCATTACTCACCGCATCGGTGTGACCAAGCCGTCCGACGTGGACGGCACAGTGAAGCGGTGGCTGGCCGTGGCCTACGAAAGGGACGGTTGACGGGGCGCCCTCCGCCCGGGGGCAACACAGCCCACCCCGGGGGGGGCGCCTGCTTCACGCGGGTCACGCCATGGGGAGGGAACGCGGGTGGAATCCCGGGTCCGTTTGTGCCAGCCACCGGCCTTGGAACCGACACCGAGGGCACAGCGATGAAGCACCCCTGGTGGGCCAGAACGGGAGCAGCAACGGGCACGTTCTTCATGGCCTGTGCGTCCCTGGCCATTGGGGCCGAAGCGCCGCCCTTGGATGAAACCGCCTGGGTGCTGGCGTCGCTGCCAGGGGAGGCGCGGCTGGCTGGCCTGCCGGCGACCGCGCGCTTTGAAGCGGGACGCGTGCAGGGCAGCGATGGGGTGTAACCGCTACAACGCGCCCTACTCCATCAAGGGCTCGACCTCGAAATTTCCGGCCGGACGTCGACCCTGATGGCCTGTTCGCCCGAGACCATGACGCAGGCCGGGGCCTTCACTACCTTGCTCCTCGCGGCCAAGGGCTACCGGCTCCGCCACGGGCAGCTGCAGCTGCTAGGGGTCGACGGCTCAGTGCTCTGCACCTTCACTGCGCAACCGACGGAGTTTGCGCGGACCCAGTGGCGCGCCACCGGCATCAACAATGGCAAGGGCGCGGTGGCGAGCCTGGTGGCCGACTCCACCGTCACCATGGCGTTTGGCAACTCTGGCAGCGTCGTCGGCTTTGCCGGCTGCAACGCTTGGCGTTCTTTCTACCGAACACATGGCGACCAGCTGCACTTCGTCCACCCCCGGGCGGTCAGCCCCAAGGTGTGCGCCGCCGCCAGTGTGATGGAGCAGGAGCGGGCCTTCTTCACCGCGCTCGAGTCGGTCGCGACCGTGCGCTGGGAAGGCGACCGGCTGGAGATGCGGACGGCGGAGGGCGCGCTGGCGCTGGGTCTGGAGCGCGTCAGGGGGCCCTGATGGGCCCTCCTCGGGCCTGGCGCCGCGCGGGGACGAGGGCGGCACCGCGACGTCCTAGGGTCTCAGGGTGGCGTCGGCTCTCCCTCAGCCGCCTGCGGCCGGAAGCGGTTGCGGATGCGGTAGCGCACGCGTTCCAGGGCGTCCGAGACGGACACCGTCGCGCCGGCAGCGAAGGCCACGGAGAAAGTGCGCGTGGGACAGTCCGCCAGCAATCGGCGTTCAAGCACGGGCTTCTGCGCCTGAAGTAGCCGGACGTGCTTCTCCGGGACGTCCACCCCGTGCCGCACCAGCACGTCCTCGACGAAGCGGCGCTTGAGGTGCCCCACGCTAAGGGACTCCAGCTGCAGAGGCAGCAGCTGCGTGCTCACCGACGCGCGGCCGAGGCGAAACGTCCACTCGGTGACGAGCTCCAAGTCCAGGAAGGCGTCGTTGAGCACCGACTGCACGTCCTGCCCTCGTGGCATCCAGTAGCTCTTCAGCGTCTCTCCGCAGGCCGGGCACACCGACGCGTGCAAGTCATCCAGTCCCCGCAGCCGGTAGAGCGGCACGGCGAAGACGTCCTGGGCGCACGCCGGACAGCGCGTCTCCTCGCCAAGCGTGGCCAGCACCCGGCGAAAGTCCGCCCGAAGGGCGTGGCTGCGCAGCGCCAGCGGCACCACCTCGGCCATGGTGGCGTCGCGAAAGCGCAGTCCCGTCTGCACCACGCGGGGGCCGGCGCGCCGGACGCCGAATTCGAGCAGCTCCGCCGCCTCCACCAGCGCCTCCTCGAGGTGCGTCGGCCGCCCCGTCGAGGCCGCGTCGAAGCGGGCCCGCAGGCCCTGCAGGGTGGCGAGCGTCTCCAGCCCGTGCGGCACCAGCTCCGCCGCGTAGGTGAAGAGGACGAGGCGGGCGAGGGCGGGCCGCTCGGTGGCTGCACCCACCAGCCACTCGGCGCGGCGGCGCACCTCCGGGGAGGCCTTGAGGGAAGCCAGCCCTTCCAGTGTCCAGCGGACGAGGGGCGCCCGGGTGTGCGCCTCGAAGAGGCGGCCCAGGCCGCGGCCGGCCGCGGGCCCGAGCTCAGTCGCCTTTCGGTTGTACCGGCGCACAGCAGCCTCCAGGGCCACGGCGGCGGCCCGGACGTCCTCATACGCCGCCCGCGTGCGCTCGCCCAGCTCCCGGCGGAGCTCGGCGAAGGCATCCCCGCCGGACCACTCGCGCTCGGTGACCTTGCGCCACAGCTGGGCGGTGGGGCAGGCCTCGAGGGCGGCCAATTCTTCCTGGAGGCCCTCCAGCACCTCGACGAAGCGTGCGCGGCGCGCCTCCAGCAGCGCCACCTCGCGCTCCAGCGTCAGCCCCTCCTCGGCGGGCTCGGCGCCCAGCGCCTGGTCGGCCAGCGCCCGCAGTCCGGCCAGGTCGCCGGCCCGGTACAGGGCGTTGATGCGCACCATCAGGTCGGCCGCGCGTACCTGTCCCTCCTCGTCCCGGGCGAGGTCCGGGTGGTAGCGCCGGGCGAGCCGCCGGTAGAGGGACTTCAGCTCGGCGGCGTCGTCGGCCCCGGCCGGCGTCTCCGGCCATTCCTCCACCTCCGGCCCCTCCTCGGGTGACTTGGACAGCTCACGCGCCCGGCGGGCGTCCAGCCGCCGGGCCCGGCGGGCGACGTCCGCCTGGGGTGCCGTCTCCAGCAATTCTGCCCAGCGCTCGAGGTGGCGGACGCAGCCCATCGCCCGCTGGTGTCGCTCGTGCAGCTCCCGCAGCGCGCCGTGGACGCGGGCGTCGAAGACACCCAAGCTGCTGCGCAACGTCTCGATGTCGAGGTCCAGCTGCGCGATGGCATCGCGCAGGGACTCGGCCTCGGCGCGCAACTCGGCCAGGCGGGCACGCAGTGGAGAGTCGGCAAGCACCAGGGACTGCGGCACGGAAGCGGACATGGCGGGGGGGCTGCAGCTTAACCTCGACCTCGCCCGGTGGGTTTCCACCCCAGTGCAAGAGACGTCATCCAGGAGTCAAACACATGCCTCGCCAGTCTGCCGTGCCCACGCTGCTCGCCGCCGCCTCGCTTCTCTTCGCCGCCGCTTCCTTCGCCCAGGGCGCCCCTCCGCCGGGCGGCGCTCCGCCCCCGGGCAAGCAAAGTGGAGTTTGCCGTGCAGACATCGCCGCGCTCTGCCCCAACCTCAAGCCCGGACCCGGTGAGCACCGCGCCATCGCCCAGTGTCTGGAGAGCCAAGCGGACAAGCTGTCCCCCCCCTGCAAGGCCCACCTCGACGAGATGAAGGCCCGCATGGAGGCGGCCAAGGAGGCCTGCAAGCCGGACGTCGAGAAGTTCTGCGCCGGCATTCCCGCCGGCGATGGCCGCGTCATGCAGTGCCTGCACCAGCACCAGAGCGAGCTGAGCGACGCCTGCAAGGCGGCCCAGCCCCCACGCCATGGGCCGCCGCCCGGGACCCCCCCGGCGCAGTCCCAGCCGTAATCGTCACGCGCAAAACTCTAGCCAAGGCCCCCGCGGCGGTCGCATTCTTCGCGCCGCCCGCGGTGGCTTCCCCGGAAGGGGGCCGCGGGTCGGCCCTTCCTGTTGGAGGCGGGGCCACTTTCCCCAGGAGAGTCCCCATGTCGAAGCTGCCCCGTCGCTGCGCTGCGCTCGTCACTACCGTTGGTTTCCTCGTGGCCCCGCTGGCCTTCGGCGATGCCGCCATGGAGCCTGGCAAGCCCTGCCAGGCCGACGTGAAGAAACTGTGCCCCAACGTCAAGCCGGGGCATGGCGCCATCCTCCAGTGCCTGGAGGGCAAGCAGGACCAGGTGTCTGACGCCTGCAAGGACGTCGTGAAGGCCAAAGTCGAGGAGTTCTACGGGGCCTGCAAGGACGACGCTGCCAAGTTCTGCGCGGGCGTGGAGAGGGGCCAGGGCAAAATCATGAAGTGCCTCTACAAGAACGTCTCCAAGCTGAGCGACACCTGCAAGGCACAGTTCGCCAAGGCCAAGGCGGCCGCCGCCGCGGCAGCCCCGGCCAAGTAGGCCAGCGCCCGTTAGGGAGCTGGGGGGGAGCGGGGGGGGCCTCCGCTCCCACCTGCAGTGCGCCCAGCAGCTGGTTCAGGTTGAGCGTCTGGACGCCCACCCCGTTCTTCCCGGTGGGAAGAAACACCAGCTGCTTGCCAGCCAGCGCCTCGGCGATGCGCAGCTTCACCAGCGCCTTCCCGCCACTTCCCGCCAGCGCCTCGTTCTGCTTGCGCACCGCATCGGCGTGCGCCTTGCGCTCGGCAACAATCGCCTCGGCCTGCTTCTGGCTCTGGACATAGTTGGCATCGGCGGCCAGTCGCGCCGTGTCCAGGGCGCCAGCCGCGGCGGCGAGCTGCTGTGACACCGTGCCCTTGGCCTTCTCCAGCTCGCTCTTCCACTGCTCGGTGGTGGCACGTCCCTCGCTGCGCATGCGCTCGCTGTTTTGCTCGGCCAGTTTCTTGTCGCGAATGACTTTCTCGTACTCCGGGTTGAAGCGGTGCTCACCGAGGATGACTTGCCGGATGATGACGCCTTCCGAGGCGAGCACCTCCTGCAGGCGGTCGCGTGCTTCGGTGGCCTTGGCGAAGCGCTTCTCGGAGACGTAGAACTCCTCGCTCCGCAATTCATTGAGGACGTCCCGCACCACGCTGCGAACGGCCGGGCGGATGAGCTTCTCCTTCACCTCCTCGACATTCTCCCCCACTTTGTTGAGCAAGTAGGGTGCACGCTTCGGGTCCACCTGCCAGGCCACGGTGACGTCGACGCGGATGTCGTTGCCGTCCACCGTCTTGAAGTTCAGGTCATCCTCGGCGTTTCGGTCGCCCCGGTGCGGGTCCTTCACCATGGACAGGTTCTGCATGGAGACGTCGAAGGTGTTCCAGTCGGTGACGAAGGCCGGAAACGCGTAGGTCGCCCCGGGGGCGTAGATTTCGGGCTGGATGCCGGGCTTTCCAAGCAGGCCACCGAAGGACAGCTTGCGGGTGAGGACCCCCACCTCGGTGCTTCCGGTGGAGTGGCAGGTGCAGCCGGACAGCGGCAGCGCCAGCAGAAAGAGGAGGAACAACGGACGGTGCGCCATGCCGCTCACTCCTTCACGTCGAAGCGCTTCAGCGCGCTCTTCAGGTCCAGCGGGTTGGTGCCGGACTCGCCGTCGGTGGGGACGATGATGATGCGCGTCCCCTTCAGCACATCCGCCATCTTGAGGCCCACCAGGTTTTCCGCGCCAATGCCTTGCAGCGCCGCGTTCTCCAGCCGGGTGCCCTCCGCCTCGGCCAGCTGGACGGCCAGCTCTCCGGCCGCATGGCGCTTGCGGGTGTAGAGGTCCGCCTCGGCCTCCAGCTTCTTCTTCTCGCCGTCCCCGCGCGCCAGTTCCACCCGCACCGACGCCGCGCCCACCGCGGCAATCCGGTCGCGCTCGGCGGTGGCCGTCGCCAGCTCCGCCTCGGCCTGGTTCTTGAAGACCGTCTGGTCCTGAATCTTCCGTTGCTCGATGGCCTGCTGGTACCGGGCATCGTACGCGTAGCGGCGGACAAACACCTGCACCACCCGCACGCCACTGGGGAGCAGTTCGGTATTCAAGTCTTCGAGCGCCTTCTGCACCGTCTTCGTCCGCAGCCTCACGTCGTAGAATTGCTCGGCATCCAGCTCGCCCAGTCGCTTGCGGAGAATCTGCTCGGCGCGCGGGAAGACGAGCGACTCCTCGTACAGTTTCCCCGGCCCGGCCACGGTGATGACGCGGTAAGGGTCCTCGACGCGAAAGGCCACCGAGAGGTCCACCGTCACCGTGTAGCCCTCGGAGGTCTGGATGTTGAGGGCCGGACGCACCGTCTGCTCGGCCTTGCCGCGTTCACTCGGGTCGTTGGTGAGGTTGAAGAGCTGGATGTCCGTGGGAAACAGGTGCATCCGCTCGGTGCCCGGGCTCACCCAGTGCACCCCTGGGTAATACACTTGGGGGAGGATGCCCTTGGTGTTTCCGACGATGACCTGCTTCACCCCGACTTCGTTGGGGCGCACGTAGACGGTGCAAAAGCCGTAGGCCACCACCACCACCACCAGGGCGCCGATGAGAAGGTACAGCCGGCGGCCGCGCGGCGTGCCGAAGATGCGCTGGCTCGCAGCGCGCAAGTCGATGGGGATGCGAGGGTCTGCCATGGGGCCGACACCCTACTCCCTGGACGGCGTCCGGTCTGCAGGGCTGCTGACGCCGGAGGGTAACTCGTCCAGCGGCCCAGGCGCGGCGAGCGGCTGGTACATTTCCTGGTGGACTTCCGCGTCGCGCAAGTCCTCGACAATGGCGCGCAGCGCGTTGCGGTGCTTTCGCTTGAGCAGCCACACCTGGGCGTCGGGGATGAAGGGCGCGCCCAACAGACAGGCGAAGGCGAACAAATCCCAAGTGGTGGGGATGGGGATGAAGGGCGCCTTCACCAGGAAAAGGCCGATGGCGAAGCCCGCCGCGCCATAGACGACACGGGCCAGCAGGTCTCCGCCCCGCCACAGGCCGTAGTCCCGCTGCTCGAGGGCCGTCTGCTTCTGGGCCGCGGTGAGGTACCGCGGGACGGCGACCCCGAGCAGCGTCTCCTGCAGCCGGTCGAAGTAGGCGTGGTCGTCGAAAAGTTCCAGAAAGCGCGCCCGGACGTCCGCCAGTTCCGTGGCGAAGACGTCCCGTAGGCGCGACTCCACCTTGGGCGACCAGGGGCCGAGGCCCGGCCGGACGCGCTCGGCGGCGGCGATGAGGACGCCGGCGAGGAAGGGCAACCGGAAGCGGTCTGGGTACACGGGTGGCCGCGCAGCGTAGCCCAAAGCGCGGCACGTGGCGGCGTCAGCCGCGCGCGCCCCCGCGTCAGTCTTTCTTCTCGTGGTTGGGCGGCGGGGGCGGGGGCTTTTTCGCCGGCGGCGGAGGAGGCGGCGGCTTGGCCGCGGGCTTGGCGGCGGGCGGCGGAGGCGGCTGCGTCCCTTGGGGATGCGCCTGCGCGGGCGGGGGCACCGCCTGGGGGTGTGGCGGCGGAGGGGGGGGCAAGGCCTGCGGATGTGGCTGCGCCACCGGCTGGCTGTAGGTGGTGGCAGGGGGTGGGTGCGCTTCCACGCTGGGCGGCCGCTGCGCAGCCGCGGGTTGCGTCTGCGGCACCGGCTGCGGGTGCGCTGCGACGCCGGCCGGGGCCGGCTGCGCCGTGGGCGGCGAGGCAGGCCGCGGCGGCGGCGTGGAAGCCGTGCGCAGCGGCGGCGGCGGCGCGGCCACCACCGGCTGGCCGTTGGAGACGTGGGGGTCCACTGACATGGGCTTCTGCACCGGTGTCCCAGCCCGGGTGACGCCGGCCGGGGCCACCACCTCGACGCCCGTTGACGCCGAGCGCACCACCATGCCCGGGCGGACCACCGGCGGCGCAGTCGCCGTCACCGAGGGCGGCGTGCCCACCGGGGCGGGGACAATCACGCCCCGCTGCGAGCCGGGGGGAGGAGGCACGAAGACACCGGGCTGTCCCACCGGCCGGGCGTAGTGCTCCACCCCCTCCGCACGCGGATGCTGTACCTGGATGTAGATGTTTTGTGGCGGCGGGACAAAGACCACCGTGGGCGGCCGCCAGAAACCGGAGACGTAGATGACGTTGCCCCCGCGCAACTCATAGTAGGGCTGCGTGTAGACGTACCCGCCGTTGGGCGGCGCGACCCAGCGGCCGCGCGCCCACACCCACTCGCCATCCCACCAGTGCCAGTACCCGCCCACCCACACCGCACCGTAGAAGGGCGCCGGGGGGGGCGGGTCGTACACCATCGGCGGGGGGGCGTACTCGATGGCCACCGGCGGCGGCTGGCCCATCGGTGGCTCCACGTACTCCGACACCGTCACCTCCACCACCTGGGGCTGCGGGGGCGGCGGCGGAGGCGGGGGGGTCTGGTACACCACCGTGGGAGGTGGCGTCTCGGTGACGACACATCCAGCGAGACTCAAAACGGCGGTGAGAACAAGGAGTCGTTTCAAGGCGTTTCTCCTGACAAAACTTCTGACGGCTGGTGCCGCCAGCTATTCAGCCGTGGTGGCCCTCGCCCAGCGGGCGCTTCATCCGCGTCAGGGCGACGAAGAAGGCGACGACCAGCGGTCCGGCGATGATGCCCACCGGCCCGAACGCGGCTAGCCCGCCGAGCAGCGCGAAGAAGACGACGGCGCCGTGCATCTGCACGCCGCCGCGGATGAAGAAGGGTTTGGCGAAACTGTCGATGGTGCTCACCACCAGCGCGCCCCAGCACAACAGGAAAATCCCAGCGCCCGTGTGACCACTGAGCAGGAGCGTCAGGGCGAGGATGATGGACACCATGCCGGCCGCGCCAATGGGGATGAGCGCAGCGATGAAGGTCACCATGCCGAAGAAGAGCGCGTTCGGCAGCCGGGCAATGAGGAAGCCCACCAGCGCCGCCACCGACTGCACGGCGGCGGTGAGCACGGTGGAGATGAGCAGGGCCCGGGTGACTTTTCGGAACTCCACCATCAGCGAGCGGAACTGCCCCGGGGCGAGCGGCACCACGCTCTCCAGCCAGAGCACCAGGTCTCGTCCGCTGGTGAGGAAAAAGAAGAAGGCGACCAGCGTCAGCAGCACCATGAAGAGGAGCCGGCCGGTCGCGGTGAGCACGCCGCCAAAGGCAGCGGCCGCGCTCCGGCCGGTCGCTGACAGCGTGTCGAAGAGCTCCTTCGGGTCAGGCAGCGAGGCCAGCATCCGGTCAACCCACTGTCGCAGCCCGTCCGGGAGGTTGCGCGACCATCCCTGCGGCCCCTCGGAGAGCGCCTCCTTGAGGAAGCTCACCCCCTGGCTCGCCTCGGTGATGGCCACCGCGCCCAGGCTGGCCAAGGGACCCGCCACCGCCAGCACCAACAGCAGGGTGAGCACCCCGGCGGCCAGCCCGGGGCGCCCGCCCAGCCGCCGGGACAGCCGCTCGTGCAGTCCGAAGAAGGAGCCGGCCAGCACCGCCGCCAGGAAAAGCGCGGAGGCGAACGGCAGCAGCATGGTTCCCAGAAGGAGGAGCGAGACGAGGACGAGGGTGATGTAGAAGAGGCGCGACCCCTGTGGCGGCGGCGTTGTCGTCGTCACGGCTTCCCCTCTTGAGCTGTGGCTTTGCTGCACGCTTGCTTCTACGCGAGCCCGCCCTGCAGCACCACAAACGCGCCGCAGGCCGCGAGCGCCAGCCAGCGGCCGGCCTCCAGCGGTACCGCCCAGCGCCGCACCTCCAGTAGGCCGCCGAGGCTGGCCAGACTCACAAGGACCAGCCCGACCGCCCCCACGCGCCAGGGCACCGGCAGAAGCTCCCCCCACATGACGAGGCTGAAGGCCGCCACGATGACGAGGGCGAAGTTGAGCAGCACATAGACGCTCCGGGCGCGCCCCGGCCGGACGTCATACTTCGCCAGGGAGGCGCCGGGCAGCCCCCGCAGCTCTCCCGGCGAGCCCAGCCACTCCGGCCGCCAGGCTGGGGAAGCCAGCAGCAGTCGGCCGGCAGCGCCGAGGGAGGGCGCCCGGGCGGCCTCCCCCACCAGCGCCACCAAGGGCTGCACCTGGGCCCAGACGCTGTTGAAGCTGCGCAGCGGATGACTGACGCCGTAGATGCAGGGTTCGCGCTCGGGGGCGAAACTACCGAAGAGGCGGTCCCAGACGATGAAGGTGCCGCCGTAATTCTTGTCCAGGTACTGGGGATTCACCGCATGGTGGACGCGGTGGTGCGAGGGGGTGTTGAGCACCACCTCCAGCGGGCCACAGCGCCGGACGAGTTCGGTGTGAATCCAGAACTGGTACAGCGTGACCAGCGCGTCCACCACCGCGAAGGGCACCACCGGGACCCCCAGCACCGCGAGCGGCAGGTAGAAGGGCATCACCGTGATGGGAGAGAGAATGGCCTGCCGCAGGGCCACGGCCAGGTTGTAGTCCTCGCTCTGGTGGTGCACGACATGGACGGCCCACAGGAAATTGACCTCGTGGGAGAGCCGGTGCCACCAGTAGTAGCCGAGCTCCACCCCGACCACGGCCAGGGCCCACGGCCACAGGCTTCCAGCGGGAAACGTGACGAGGCGGGCGTGCTGGTAGACGAAGGCGTAGATGCCCAGGACGGCGGCCGCGCCCAGCACCAGCACCGCCCGCTGGCCAATGCCACAGCCCAGGTCGGCCAGGGCGTCGGCCAGGCGGTAGACCCGGACGCCGCGGCGCCGGGCCACCAGCAGCTCCAGGCCGATGAAGACGAAGAAGGCCGGGATGGCCAGGGCGATGAGGTTCGGACCCACGGGACTTTCCGGGGCAGTGTACCCCCCTAGGGGCGCCGGGTGAGAATGGCGCCCCCGTGAGCAAGGCCTTCACCAAAGAGGACGCTGGCGAGGAGGCCCCCCTGGCACGGGCGCGCCCGGAGGGCCGCCGCCTCCTTACCAAGGAGGGCCACGCGCGCGCGGTGGGTGAAGTCGCCCGCCTGCGCGACGAGGAGCGCCCCCGCCTGCTGCGGGACACTTCGCCCGGGGGCCGCGACAACCTGCGCGCCGTGGAAGGCCGACTGCGGGAACTCGCTTCGCTGCTGGAAGTGGCCGAGGTGGTGGAGGCCGCACCGGAGGGAGGGCCGGCTGCCTTCGGGGCCTGGGTCACGACGCGGGACGAGTCCGGGCAGCGCACCACCGTGCGCCTGGTGGGCGCCGACGAGGCCGACCCCCGCCAGGGGCTTCTCAGCGTGGCCTCCCCGGTGGGGCGGGCACTGCTGGGACGGCGGCCCGGGGACACCGCCGTGGTGGAACGGCCCCGGGGCCCGACCGAACTCCAGGTGTTGGCCGTCCACAGCCAGCCGCCGCCGGGCGGCTAGCCTTCCAAGCCGGGGCCAGCAGTCCGAGGATGCCCTCGGCAAGCTCGTCGGCCCCGCGCGGGTCCACCTTGCTGAGGGCCACCACCACGCACAAGGCGTCGGAGACGGGCCTCCCCGGCGCTTGAGCACGCCCCAAGGCGCAAACGTCCTCTGGGGAACAGGTCCGGCCCCTTCGCAGGGCCACGCCAAAGGTGCTTGACCGCCAGCGGGCTTCCCGTTACCAGTGGCAACATTGGATGTTGTCGCCGTTAACATCCATCCCCTTCCCTCCGGAGGTGTGCCCCATGGTGCCCACGCGCGTCGCACTGTCGCTTCTTCTTCTGGGGGGCCTCCTCGCCGGCTGCAGTCGTTCTTCGGCCAGCCCGGGCGCCCCGCCGCCGGCCCGTCCGGGGGTGGCCATTCGCACCGCCCCGGTGGTGGAGGAGCGCATCGTCCGTCACGTCCGGGGTTCCGGCCGGCTGCGGGGGAAGCAGGAGATGGCGCTGTCCTTCCGCAATGGCGGGACGGTGCAGCAGATTCTGGTGGAGAGCGGCGCGCCCGTGCGCCGGGGGCAGCTGCTCGCCACCCTCAACCGCACCGAGTCCGGGGCGCACCTCACCCAGGCGGAGGCCGCGTTCGAGAAGGCGCAGCGCGACGTGGCCCGTGCCGAGCAGCAGCGGGCCGGCGGCGCCATTTCCGTCCAGGAGTACCAGAATGCCCACACCGCCGTGGCGCAGGCCGAGGCCGCGCTGCGCGCGGCGCGCTACACCGACGAGGTGAGTGTGCTGGCGGGCGCCGGACGACGGCCAGGTGCAGCGGCGCCTGGTGGAAGCGCATGAACAGGTGGCCCCGGGCCAGCCCGTCCTCACCCTGCGGGGGGCCGGCCGCGGGTGGGTGACGCGGGTGGGCCTCATCGACCGAGAAGTGGTTACGGTGCGGCTGGGCGACGCCGCCGAGGTGCGCTTCGATGCCTTCCCCGGCGCCAGCTTCCCCGGCCGGGTGACGGAGATGGCGGGGGCGCCGAATCCTCTCACCGGTACCTATGAGGTGGAGGTCTCGGTGGAACCCGGCGAGGTGCCGCTGCTGTCCGGTCTGGTGGCCAAGGTGGACATCTCCCCCTCCGCCGTGCCGGTGCTTCGGGCCGTGCCCATCGAGGCGGTGGTGGAGGGCAACGGGCTGTCGGCCTCTGTCTTCGTCCCCCAGCCGGACGCCACGGCGCGCAAGGTGCCCATCCGCGTCGCCTTCATCGAGGGCAACCAGGTGGCAGTGGCCAGCGGTCTGGAAGCGGTGACGGAAGTCGTCACCGAGGGCGCCTCCTACCTCGCCCCCGGCACCCCGCTGCGGCGCGTTCGCTAGGGAGGGCGGCCCCACATGGACCTCATCGAATTCAGCGTCAAGCGCTACCAGTTCACCATTGTCGTCTTCCTGATGCTGGTGGCCTTGGGTGTCAGTTCCCTGTTCGCCATCCCCAAGGCCGAGGACCCGACCTTCCCCTACCCCAACTTCACCGTCGTCGCCGTCTACCCAGGGTCCAGCCCGGCGGACATCGAGAAACTCATCGTCGACCCCGTCGAGTCCAAGCTGAAGGCGCTGGACGACGTGAAGACCCTCAAGACGGAAATCTCCGACGGCCTGGCCGTCATCGCCATCGAATTCACCGCCGGCACGGACGCCGACAAGAAGTACGACGACGTGCTGCGCGAGCTCAACGCCCTGCGCGCCGACCTCCCGAGCGACCTGCAGTCGCTGAAGGTCGAGAAATTCAACGCCGCCGACGTCAACATCCTCCAGGTGGCGCTGGTGTCCGACACCGCTTCCTACCGGGAGCTGGCCGAGCGGGCGGACCGCCTCCGCAAGCGGCTGGAGAACCAGCCCGGGGTAAAGGAGGCCAAGCGCTCGGCCTTCCCGTCCCAGGAGGTGCGCGTCTCGCTCGACCTGGAACGGCTGGCAGCACTCGAGGTGACGCCGCTGCAGGTCATCTCGGCCATCCAGACCACCAACGTCAACATCCCCGCCGGTAGCGTCGACATCGGCCGGCGGAAGTTCAACGTCAAGACCAGCGGCGACTACAGCTCGCTCACCCAGGTGGAGGACACCGTGGTGGCGGCGGCCAAGGGCAGCCTGGTCCACCTCAAGGACGTGGCCGAGGTGGCCGTGCAGGACGAGGACCTCAACTACCTCGGACGCTTCAACACCGAGCGGGCCGTCTTCGTCACCGCCAACATGAAGGAGCGGCAGAATATTTTTCAGGTCCGCGAGGCCCTGTGGAAGGAGCTCGACGGCTTCGAGCGCGAGCTTCCGGCCGGCATGCGGCTCGAGCGCGGCTTCGACCAGTCGCGCAACGTCTCCGAGCGGCTGAGCGGCTTCACCCGCGACTTCGCCATCGCCATCGTGCTGGTGCTTTTGACCCTGCTCCCCTTGGGCGTGCGGGCCTCGGCGGTGGTGATGATTTCCATCCCGCTCAGTCTGGCCATCGGTGTGGCCATGCTCCACCTGACGGGTTTCACCATCAACCAGCTCAGTATTGTCGGCTTCGTCATCGCCCTCGGGCTCCTGGTGGACGACTCCATCGTGGTGGTGGAGAACATCAGCCGCTTTCTGCGCATGGGCCACACCCGGCGCGAGGCGGCCATCCTCGCCACCCGGCAGATTGGCGTCAGCGTCATCGGCTGCACCGCCACCCTCATCTTCGCCTTCCTCCCGCTGCTCTTTCTTCCGGGCGCTCCGGGCTTGTTCATCCGGAGCATGCCGGTGGCGGTGGTGTTCACCATCCTCGCCTCGCTGGTCGTCTCGCTCACCATCATCCCCTTCCTGGCCAGCCTGCTCCTGCAGGAGACCCACCAGGCGGAAGGAAACGTCTTCATGCGCGGGCTGATGCGCCTGGTCGACGGCAGCTACCGGCGGGTGCTGCACACTGCGCTTTCGCGGCCCCGCCTGACGCTGGCGGTGGCCGCGGCGCTCTTCCTCGGCAGCCTGGCCCTCATCCCGGCGGTAGGCTTCAGCCTGTTCCCCAAGGCGGGCCTCCCGGAGTTCCGGGTGACGGTGGAGACGCCCGATGGGAGCAGCCTCGCCGAGACCGACCGCGCCGTCCGCTTCGTCGAGGGGGTGCTGGCCCGGGTGCCCGAGGTGCAGAGTGTTATGGCCAACGTCGGCCACGGCAACCCGCGCGTCTATTACAACGTCCCTTCGAAGAACGAGAAGAACAACGTCGGGGAGCTCTTCGTGCAGCTCCGCCACTTCGAGGCCAAGCACGACAGCGAGCTGTTCGACCGGCTTCGGCAGAAGTTCGACGCCTACCCGAATGCGAAGATTGAGTTACGGGAATTCGAGCAGGGTCCGCCCCTCGATGCCCCCATCGCCATGCGCATCATCGGCGAGCGGCTGGAGGTGCTGGACCGGCTGGCCGCCGAGGTGGAAACCGTCATGCTGAAGACGCCGGGAACGGCCTACGTCCGAAACCCCTCCCGGGACCGGAAGACGGACCTGCGCGTCAACATCGACCGCGACAAGGCAGGCCTCTACGGGGTGCAACTGGTGGACGTGGACAGAAGCGTCCGCATGGGCCTGGCTGGTATCCAGGTGGGACGCTACCGCGCCGACGGACAGGTGGAGGACGCCTTCAACGTCAACGTGGCCCTCCCGCGGGCCTCCCAGAAGCAGTCGCTGGACGCCCTGACGCGCGTCTACGTGCCCACCAACTCCGGCGCGCAGGTTCCCTTGGGTCAGCTGAGCGCGCTGCAATTCGAAGCGTCACCGGCCACCATCAACCACTTCAACAAGGAGCGCAGCGTCACCGTCACCTCGGACGTCCTGACCGGGTACAACACCGACCGGGTGACGCGCGCGGTGCTGGCCCGCCTCGCCGAGCTCAAGCTGCCCCCCGGGTACCGCATCGCAGCGGCGGGCGAAATCGAAAGCCGGCAGGAAAGCTTCGGGGGCCTCGGGTCGGCCATCATCGTCGCCGCCTTCGGCGTCCTGGCGGTGCTCGTCCTGGAGTTCCGCACCTTCAAGAGCACCCTCATCGTCGCCTCGGTCATCCCGCTGGGCATCATCGGCGGCGTGCTGGCGCTCTACCTGTCCGGCAACACCCTTTCCTTCACCGCCACCATCGGCTTCGTCGCGCTGCTCGGCATCGAAGTGAAAAACTCCATCCTGCTGGTGGACTTCACCAACCAGCTGCGGGCCAAGGGCGTCCCGGTGGACCAGGCCATCGAGCAGGCCGGGGAGACGCGCTTTGTGCCCATCCTCCTCACCACCCTCACCGCCCTGGGCGGCCTCATCCCCCTCGCGCTGGAGGGCAGCTCGCTGTACTCACCCCTGGCGCTGGTCATCATCGGCGGCCTGGTGACGTCCACCGTCCTGACCCGGGTGGTGACGCCGGTGGTGTACAAGCTGCTCGCGCCGGCCGTGGAACTTGCTCCGGCGGCGTGAGACGCTGAGGGCGAAATGGCCAACCTTCGCCTCTCCGTTGACACCTACTGGACCAGCCCCTACGGCTTCAGCGCCTTCGTCGCACTGAAGGAGAAGGGGCTGCCCTTCAGCGTGCACCCGGTGGCGCTGCACCTGGGGGAGCACAGGCACCCCGACGCCCTGGCCACCTCCCTCACCGGCCGCGTCCCCGTCCTCTGGCACGACGGCTGGGCGCTGTCGGAGAGCAGCGCCATCGACGAGTACCTGGAGGACACATTTGCTCCTCCGGGCTACCCGCGCCTCTTTCCGGAGGACGCCCGCGAGCGGGCGCGGGCCCGGCAGCTGATGGGCTGGGTGCGCAGCGACTTGCTGCCCATCCGCCAGGAGCGGCCGACGACGACGCTGTTCTATGAAAACATGGAGGTCCAGCCGCTCTCGACCGCCGCGCAGGGCTCGGCCGCACGCCTGCTGGCGGTGGCGGACGCGCTGATTGCGCCCGGGCGCACCACGCTGTTTGCCAGCTTCTGCATCGCCGACGCGGACTTCGCGCTGATGCTGCTGCGCCTTCTGTGGAATGCGCACCCGGCCCCGAAGAAAGTCCAGGCCTACGTCGAGGCGCAGTGGGCCCGCCCCTCGGTGCGGGCGTGGGTGGAGCACAAGCGACCGCCCTACGTCCCCTACTAATTCACGGTGCGTCGTCGTCGCCGTGCGGGGGAATGCCGCCGTCGGCGGTCGGCTCGTCGCGCTGGCGCGCCAGCTCGGCCTCGATGACGGCGAGCAGCGCCTTTTCCTTCTCGTGGAAGCGAGCCTTGCTCGGGTCACTCAGCGTGCGCCGGGCCCCGTTGGCGTAAAATTCGAGGTCCTGGATGCTGGCCCCGTGGATGGGGGCACCCTTGCTCCGTCCATAGGGAGGGAAGACGGTGGGCCCGTCCCCCGGCGCGCTGGCGGGAGCGCGCCGGCGGGGTTCCGCCCTGGCCGCACCGCCAATCTCCATCTCCCCGAGGCGGAGGCTGAAGCCTTCTCCCTGGCGAATGGCCGTTCCGACGCGCACGTGCTCCACGCTGCCGTCGGACCGCGTCACCGCCACCGTCACTGGCAGGTCCTGGTCGCCCATGGCTGCCCCTTCCCACCGCCGGGCCGACGCTGTCAACCGCCGTCAGGCCCTTCCCCGGGGGGGGCCAGGGGCCGGCCACCCCGTCGCCAGGGACGGAGCCGCTAGGCCGCCCGTGCCCGCACCAGCGCGCCGAGACGCTCCAGGGCGCGCTCCAGCACGTCCATCGGCGGGCCGAAGCTGAAGCGCGCGTGGTTTCTGAAACGCGAGGCCCGCCCGCGGCGGCGCTTGCCCGGATTGACGTCGAAGAATTCCCCGGGGACGGTGATGACTTGGTGCTCGAGCGCGGCGCGGAAGAGGGCCATCCCCTCCGCCAGGGGGGGCGGCAGCTCGGACAAGTCCCCCCAGACGTAAAAGGTGCCCTCGGGGGGCGGGTGGACCCGCACCCCCAGTCCCCGGAGGCCTTCCAGGAGGCGCTCTCGCTTGGGCCGGAAGGCTGTGTGGATGGCCTGCAACTCATTCTCCACGTGGTCCTTGTCGAAGAGGGCGATGGCCGCGCGCTGCAGTGGCTTGCTGCCGCCGCCGTCGAGGAAGGAGCCTGCGCTGGCAACGGCGTCGATGACCGACTTGGGGGCCACCGTCCAGGTGACGCGCCAGCCCGGGTAGCGCCAGTTCTTGGTGAGGCCGTCGAAGAGGACGACCGGGTCCCGGTTGACGTCCCGCACGTACGCGGCGGCGCTCTGCGGCGCCACCGGCGTCGGCCCAGACGTAGTGGGCGTAGAATTCGTCGATGAGGAGCGCGCAGTCCAAAGAGCGCGCCATGTGCACCCAGGCTTCCAGGGTGCTTCCCCCCACCACCTTGCCGGTGGGGTTGGCCGGGTTGGAGAAGAGGAGGGCCGACAGCCCGCGCCCCAGCACTTCCTTGCGCAGCTCCTCCGGCGAGAAGTCATACCCGCGCTCGGCGTCCAGGAGGATGGGGATGGAGACGAAGCCCTTGAAGGCGTCCAGCAGCTCCTCGTAGGCGGTGTAGTCGGGAAGGAAGTGCCCCAGGTTGACGGGGGCGAGGCTGGCCGCGGCCCGGGTGAGCGCGGCCCGGCCGCCGCCGGAGACGCTGACGTTTTCCGCCGAGTACTGCGACGGCAGCCCCCGCCGGTACAGGCGGTTGTAGTGCGCGGCGATGGTTTCGCGCAGTTCCCACAGGCCGGCCACCGGGGCGTACTCCTGGTCGCCCGGGTCGATGACCACGCTGCCCACCCGCGGGGGGGCACCGGGCAGCTCTCCCGTGTCCGGTTGCCCCTGGCCGAGGTTGCACCAGGACGGGTCCGCCGGGCTGAAGCCGCGCTTCTGGGCCTCGGTGGTGACGAAGATGACGCCGGTGCGCGGCACCGTGCGGAAGGCTGAAACACCGCTCTCGCTGGACATACGTTTTGGCGTCCACCCTACACCACCTCGGCGGCGGTGCCTGCCTTCCCTTCCGCCGCGGGGCGGGGGTGGCGCCTCACCGCGGCTACGGCTCACTGCGGCCGATGCACTCCCGGAAGTGCGCATTCACCGCACGCGCGTACCGCGCGGTGGTGTAGCGGCTCTTCAGCTTCGGGCTCGACAGCTCGACGTCGGGGAGCTCCGCCAGGGGAAGCGCCGTCCCGAAGCGGACCTGGTAGGTCCGCTGCAGGGCGCGGTAGGTGGGCGTACTTTCAAAGCCGGCTTCCTTTTCCAGACGCACGTCCCGCCGGACGTCGGCCAGGCTGAGTCCCGGGGTGGCCTGGGCGAAGGCCAACAGCGCCCTCAGCGACTCGCTCTCCTCGCCCCGGGGCTCGCCGTGGCCGTCGTAGGCCAGCAAGTCTCCATCGACCGCCAGCGTCCGGCCGGTCAGGCGGCCGAGGGCACGCTGGACGGCGGCGTTGCGCGAGGCGTACTCGCCAGCGTTGTAGTCGGCAAAGCGGAACAGCGGCCGCGGGTAGTTGGCCTCGTACCCCCACAGCCGCTGCACGCCCCAGCGTAGCCCGCCCACCCTTGTGAAGAGGGCGTCGCGGACGGCGTCGGCGTCCGCGTACTGGCCTGGGGCGTGGGTCAGCACCCAGCGCGCCCCCACCTGCATGGACCCCGCCGTGCCGATGGGGTTCAAGTCCTCCAGCCGGGCCTTGCGAAAGACGGCGTCGAGGAGGGCCGCGGCCCGGTACGCCACCGGGTGCTTGGCATGGGCCGCGGCCAGCATGTCCCGAAAGAGCAAGTCTAAGTCCCGTTCGGTGCGCAGGCCCCGCAGCCGCTGGGCGAAGGTGCGGCGGTCCCCTGGCTTGCGCTCGGCCAGCAGTGCCTGCACCGCGGACTTGCCCGGCGGCCCGAGGCTGGAGGCGAGTTCATCCAGACGCGTGCGCACCATGTCGGCCAGGCCTGGCACCGGCGGGTCCACCTGGAAGCCCGACTCCTGCTGCAGGATGGCCACCGCGCCGCACACGCGCTCCACGTCCGCTGGCAACCGCGCCGCCAGGAAGGCGGCCCGAAGGTCGTGCGCCCAGCCCTCGGCGTCCGCTACGTCCGCCGGGAGCAGGGCCTGGACCTCGTCCTGTGTCAGCGTCCGCGGCACCGGCCGCGCCGCCGGCGGCGGCGCTTCCGGCTTGCGGCAGCCCTCGGCCAGCCCCAACAGAAGAAGGCCCATTGCAAGCAAGCGGGCGGTGCGCACCATGCCGGGAGTCTTCCACAGGCACACCGCCTTCAACCGATGCGGGCGTGGTCCATGTCCAGCTGGGCCTCAGTTGGGGTGCAGCACCTCGTCCCTGACGGCGGCGTCGCTCGGCAGCCGCACCAGCTCTTGGCGCTTCACCTTAGTCACCTCGCGCACGCTCCGGCGGTAGCCGTCGCCACGGCGCCGGGGCCGATGGTTAGCTTGGATTTCGGGTCCGGGTCGAGCTGCACCTGCGGAACGTGGGGGACGAGCGCCAGTCCCAGCCCAAATCGGCCAGGCGGCGGGCAAGGCCCACCGCCCCAGCGCAGGCCCACCATCAGCATCAGCGTCGCCTTGACGTCCCGGCTCGCTCACGTACGCCGCGGAAAGGCTAGCCCAGCTGTGCGGCTGGCTGGGGCAGGGACTGTGCCCCCCCGGACGCTCGACAGCAGACCCTCGGCAAGGGTAGCCAGCGGGCCGTCCCATGCGCTGGTCGGCCCTCAACCCCTGGAAGGACCTCGCCGGCCTGCCGCGCGAGTCCTGGCTCATCGCGCTGGCGACGCTGGTGAACCGCGCGGGCACCATGGTGATGCCGTTCTTGGTCCTGTTCCTCACCCGGGACCGTGGGCTCGCCCCGACGCGGGCCGGCCTCGCCATCGCCGTCTACGGCGTGGTGGCCTTGGTGTGGTCGCCCCTGGCCGGCAGGCTGGGGGACGCCTGGGGCCAACTTCGCATGGTGAAGGCGTCCCTGTTCTGCACCGGCGGCGTGCTGCTCGCCATTCCCCTCTTCCACACGTATGCGTCCATCCTCCTGGGGATGGTGCTGCTGGCGCTTGTCTCGGAGCCGGTCCGCCCGGCCACCATGGCCCTGGTCAGTCACCTGGCCCCGGCGCACCGGCGTCGGCAGGCCTTCGCGCTCAACCGGCTGGCGGTCAACCTCGGCATGAGCATCGGCCCCACGGTGGGCGGCTTCCTCGCCGAGGCGTCCTTTCGCTCCCTGTTCTGGGTGGACGCGGCCACGTCGCTTTTGGCCGGCCTGGTGCTGGTCGTCTTCCCATTCCGGGCGCCCCGGTATTTCCACGACCCGACGGCTGCCCCGGCTCGCTCGGCGCTGTCAGACCGAAAGCTACTGTACGTGCTGGCCGCGCTCCTGCCGGTGCTGATTGTCTTCTTCCAGCACGTCTCCACCATGGCCCTGTACGTGGTGGACACGCTGGGCTTCCGGCCGTCGGTGTACGGCGGACTGTTCTTCGTCAACACGCTGGTCATCGTCCTGACCGAGGTGCGGCTCAACACCCTGACCGCGCACTGGCCCTTTGGCCGCTCGTTGGCCATTGGCACCCTTCTGGCGACGCTGGGCTTTGGCGGGCTGGCCGTGGCGCGGTCGCTTCCGGCCGTGGTGGTAACGGTGCTTTTGTGGACGGCTGGGGAGATGGTCCTCTTCCCCACCGCGTCGGCATACATCTCGGAGATTTCACCGCCCTCCCGTCGGGGCGAGTACTTGGGCTTCTACACCATGGCCTTCGGGCTGGCCTTCAGCGTCGGGCCCTGGCTCGGCACGCTCGTCTTCGAGCGGTGGGGCCCGGTCACGCTGTGGGTCCTCTGCCTGCCACTGGGCGGCCTCTCGGCGTGGGCGCTGTCGCGCGTCTCCGGGCGCACCCAGTCCGCGGTGGCCCCCGCGGTGCCGTCCGCCCAGTGACGCGTGGCCGGCCCAGTGTGACATCCCGGTATTCTGACTGCGCGCGCCCCGGTGTGGGTTTGACGACTCGCCGGGAATCAGGCTGTCGTTCGCTCCCCTGGGGAGGGCCGTCGGGCTCTCCCACCTCTGGAGGAGTCCGCATGCGCGCGTCGGCTGTCGTCCTCTTTTGCACCCTGCTCAGCGTCTGGACCTTCGGGTGCGGAAGCAGTCCCGCATCCGGCCCGGTGGTGACTGTCTCCCCAGCAACATTCACCGTCACCACCGGAGATGGGGCCACCACCTTTGTCGCCGTCCTCAGCAACGGCGCGGTGGACCCGGTGACGTGGTCGCTCAGCGGGCCCGGCACCATCTCCACCACGTCCGGGGACCAGACCGCCTACCAGCCCCCGGCGCTGGGACAGAGCGGCGGGACGGCCACGCTGCGGGCTACCGCCGGGTGCGGCACGGGCTGCGGGCCGGTGGGCAACACCGCCACCATCACCGTCAACGCCGCCCGCACGGGGAACCTCACCATTGCGGTGACTGGGCTGCCCTCGGTGGCACCGGCGAGCCTCACCGTCAGCGGCCCCAACAACTACTCGCAGACGGTGTCCACGGCGCAGTCGGTGACGGTGACGGGGCTTGCCCCCGGTGCGTACACGGTGACGGGCGCCGACATCGTCGACAGCACCAACCCCATCGTGAATGGCAAATGGACGGCGCCGGCGGCACCGGCGACGGTGGCGGCCAACGCCGTGGCCAACGTCACGCTGGTCTATGCCTCCCTGCCCGGCTACGGGCGGCTGTGGGTGGCCAATGGCGCCACCCTGGACGGCTTCACCCCCGGGGACCTCCAGGTGAACCGCGCGCCGGGCCTCACCCCCACCACCGCTTCCGCCGTGCAGGGGATGGCGTTTGACAGTACGGGCGCAGTGTGGACCGCACAGCCCGGCGCTCCGGACGCGGTGGTGAGTTATGCCGCCGCGGGCCTGGCCAGCAGCTCCGCCCTCTCGGCGGCCGTCACGTTGAGTGGGGCGCCCATCTCCAGCCCCGAGGGCGTCGCCATCGGACCGGACGGCCGCCTATGGGTGGCCAACTGCGCCACCAATACAGTCGCCGCCTACCCGCTGACCGGGGGAAGCGCGGCGGTGGAGCTCACCGGAAGCGCCTTCCAGTGCCCCAGCGGTCTCGCCTTCGACACGGCTGGCAATCTCTGGGTGGCCAACCGCAGTGGAGTCGCCGAACGCGTGCCGAGCAGCCACCTCAGCAGCAACAATGCGCCCGTCCCAGACATCACACTCGCCCCACCAACAAGCCCGGACGCCGGGTTGCCCTCCGCGCTGGCACTCGATGCACAAGGCAACGTCTGGGTGGCCTTTTGCGGGGGCCCAGCCGTCGCCCGCTACGCCAGCAGCAACGGCAGCGTGAGCACGACGCCGGTTGCCACGCTGACGCAAACTGGCACCCCACCCAGCCTCGACTGCCCGGTGGCGCTGGCCTTGGACAACAGCGGGGAACTCTTCGTCGGCAACGCCGGCACCGCGGGTGCAAGCGGGACGCTCTCCTGGTTTGCCGCCGCGGACATGGCCGACGGCGGCGCGGCCACACCGCTGTTCTTTCTACCCAACATCACCGTCGGCACCGGGGGGCTGGCCTTCAACCCCACCCCCGCCAACCTGCCCATCCGTCACTAGCCGTGCGGCGGGGCTGGACGCCGCGGCCGCTGGCCCTCGCCATCTGGCTGTGCGCCTGGCCGTGGCCGGCCGCGGCCGACGCGCCGGCCCTGCGTCAGAGCGCGTCCATCCTTCCGGACGCCGGGCTGCCAGGCCTCGCGCCGCGGACCCCGGCACGGCCGATGAGTTTCCGGGGGGCGAGCTGGCTCACCCGGCCCGAGCGGGAGGAGCAGGAGCAACCCGAGCGGATGCTCGACGCGCTCGGCCTTCGGCCGGGACAGACGGTGGCCGACGTCGGCGCGGGCGTTGGCTACCACGCCTGGCGCCTCTCGGCGCGCGTCGGGCCGGGCGGTAAGGTGTACGCCACCGACGTTCAGCCGGAGATGCTGGCGCTGTTGCGGGCCAACATGGCCCAGCGCCAGGTGCGCAACGTCGTCGCTGTCCTGGCCACGCCGGACAGCACCGGACTTCCGGAGGCGAGCCTCGACCTGGCGCTTCTGGTGGATGTGTACCACGAGGCCCCGGACCCGGCTGCCTTCCTCGGCCAATTGCGGCGGGCCCTCAAGCCCACCGGGCGGCTGGCCCTGGTGGAGTTTCGTGCCGAGGACCCGGAGGTGCCCATCCGTGCCGAGCACAAGATGACGGCGGACCAGGTCATCGCCGAGTTGGCGCTCGGTGGCTTTCGCCTCGCCGAGCGTCACGAGTTTCTTCCCTGGCAGCACCTTCTGCTCTTCGTTCCAGTGCACTGAGCCGTAGTAGCGTCGCCCAATGTCCATTGGCTGGAACTTCCTTCTCCCCGCCGTGCTCGGGCTTGCCGCTTCCACCGAGCAGGCAGCCGTGCTGCCCCACACCGACCCGGTGCTGGAGCGCGCCATTGCCCGCGTCTACCCGTCGCTGGTGCAAATCCACGTGCTGTCCGCCTACAGCGAGGGCGGCCGCGAGCGGAAGTTCCAGGCCTCCGGCAGCGGCGCCATCATCTCCGCCGAGGGCCACGTCATCACCAACCACCACGTCGTCGGCAAGGCGACGTCCATCCGCGTCATCCTCCCCACCTTCGAGGAGCTGGAGGCCAAGCTGGTGGGGACCGACCCGCTGGCGGACATCGCCGTCATCCAGCTCGACCTCAGCAAGCGGCCGGCCGGCGCCCCACCACTGCCCGTGGCGCACTTCGGCGACTCCGCCTCGCTGAGGGTGGGGGACACGGTGCTGGCCATGGGGTGCCCGTTGGCGCTCTCGCAGTCGGTGACGCGCGGCATTGTCGCCAACACCAACCTGCGCATTCCCCGGGCCCTCGAGTTGGACGGCGAGAACGTGGGGTCGGTGGTGAAGTGGATTGGGCACGATGCGCAGATTTTCCCGGGCAACTCGGGCGGACCTCTCGTCAACCTCGACGGCGAGATTGTCGGCATCAATGAGCTCGGCATCGGCCTGGCGGGGGCCATTCCCGCGGACCTGGCGCGCTCGGTGGCAGAGCAGCTGATTGCCAAGGGCCGGGTGGACCGTGCCTGGACGGGGATGGCCTTCCAGCCGCTGCTCAAGGACTCGCCGCCCAGCATGACGGGCGTGCTGGTGTCGGCCGTACTCCCCGGCACGCCGGCCGCCGCCGCCGGGGTGAAACCGGGTGACCGTGTGCTGGCGGTCGAGGGCCGTCCGGTGGACGTCCGCTTCGACACGCAGCTGCCCGCCTTCACCAATGAATTGCTCCAGCGCACGCCGGGCGCCCCTCTCGTCCTGACGCTGGCACGCGGCCCGCAGGAGATGAAGGTGACCCTCACGCCGCTGTTGCGGGACGAGGCCCGGGCCAAGGAAGTGGAATTCAAGGAGTGGGGGCTCACCGTCCGTCGCCTCACCCGGGTGGAGGCCATCGACTTGCAGCGGCCCGACACCAAGGGGGTGCTGGTGAGCACCCTTCTGCCCGGCGGGCCGTCGGACAAGGCCGTGCCGCCGCTGCGGCGAGAGGACGTCTTGACCGAGGTAGCCGGAAAGCCCGTCGACTCGCCAGAGGCCCTCCTCAAGGCCACCACCGACCTCCTCAAGGGGGCGCGCGCTCCGGTGCCCACCGTGGTGGGCTTCGAGCGCGGCGCTGAGAAGATGCTGACGCTGGTAGAAGTTGGCATCCGGCCGCCGCAGGAGCCACCGGCCGAAGCCCGGCGCGGCTGGCTCCCCATCGCCACCCAGGTGCTCTCCCCCAAGCTGGCCATCGCCCTCGGCTACAAGGGGCGCAAGGGGGTGCGGGTTACCCAGGTGTACCCGGACGGCGACTCCACCGGCCTCAGAGTCGGTGACGTCATCACCAAGGTGGACGACGCGCTGGTGGAGGCGAGCGAGCCGCAGGACGCCGACGTCTTCGACGCGCTGGTGCGCGCCTACAAACCCGGGAGCAAAGCGGCCTTCGCCATCCTCCGGGAGGGCAAGCCCCTGACGCTCACCATCGCCGTACGCGAAGGGCCGCGCCAGGAGAACGAATTGCGCCTGTACGAGGACGTCGTCCTCGAGTTCCGCGCCCGGGACATCTCCTACCTGGACCGGGTGAAGCGCCGCTGGCCGAAGGACGAGGCGGGTGCCCTGGTGAGTCAGGTGGACGCCGGCGGCTGGGCAGCGGTGGGCGGACTGCGCAACGACGACCTCATCGTCTCGGTGGACGGCAAGCCCGTCCACACCGTCCTGGAGCTGGAGGCTGTGCTGCGCCCGGTGAAGGAGAAGAAGCCTCACCACCTCACCTTCTTCGTCAAGCGCGGGGTCCAGACGCTCTTCCTGGAACTCCAGCCCACCTGGGGCGACATCCGGGAGGCCTCCAAGTGAAGCTCGCTCCCGCTCTCTTGCTGTCTGGCGCGCTCCTCGCCTCGCAGCCCGCCCTGGCCGCGGACCTCCGTGCCACCGGACGCGCCACCGCCGAGCGCGTCCGTCGCGCCGTCGTCACCATCCGCATTGTCCTCAAGCTGAAAATCGGTTTCGGGGGGCAGGCGCAGGACCAGGAGCAGAAGATGGAGGTGGCCGGCGTGGTGATTGACCCCTCCGGCCTCACCCTGGCCAGCGCCGCCAGCATCGACCCCTCGGGGGCGCTGCGAAAGATGGCCGGGGGCCAGGCGTCCCGGGTCAAGGTGGAGGCGGAGGTGAAGGAGACGACGCTGCTGCTTGAGGACGGCACGGAGGTGGAGGCGGACGTCGTCTTGAAGGACACGGACCTGGACCTCGCCTTCCTCAAGCCGCGCGAGGCCGGCCGACGCTTCGACGCTGTTACCTTGCGCGCCCGCAAGGAGACGGTGCCGCTCTTGACCCCCATCTTCGTGGTGGCCCGCCTCGGAAAGCTGACCAGCCGGGCGCTCGCCGTCGCCACCGGCGAGATTCGCGCCTCGGTACGCGGGCCGGCCCCCTACTACGTCAGTGACGGTGAAACGGCGAGCTTCACCGGCTCGCTCGCCTTTACCGCCGATGGCATTCCCTTGGGCGTCTTCGTCAACCGCTTCAGCGCCTCGCCGGACGGCCGAGGCGGCGGCATGTTCGATGGGGCCTTTGGCCGCAGCGCCTCGGAGGCGGTATTAACGGTGCTCCGGCCAGTAGACAAGGTGCTGGAACTGGCGGCCCAGGCCCGGGCGATGAAGGCGCCGACCAAGCCGGAAGAGAGCTCTCCTCCCTAAGCATCCGGGGGGTTCGCAACGGCCAAGACTCAGCCGCTAAGGCTTCAGCGCACGACGCATGCGCACCTTGGCATGCACGGGCGGGGCGGCCAGCTGGAAGCCAGCCCTCTCGAACATGGCCACCGTGCCGGTGTAGCTGAAGCCCGCCGGGTGTGGCCCCCCGTCCGGCTTTGGCTGAACGGGGTAACCCTCGGCCCACGGCGCCCCCTGCGCTCGCATCCTCTCCACCGCGTGGCCCAGCAGTCGAGAGGCGAGGCCCTGCTTGCGGAAGCCGGCTTTGATGAAGAAGCAGGGCACGCTCCACACCTGCCCGACGTCCTCGCAGCCGAGGCCTCGCGAACGTTCGAGGCGCGGGAAGGCGGTCCGCGGCCCGTACGTGACCCAGCCCACCGGCTCCCCGTCGGCGAAGGCCAGCGCCCCCTGGATGGCCCCGCCCGCCACGCGGGCCTTGAAACGGCGCTTCAGCGCCGGCCCCTTGACCGCGGCGTAGGGCTCGCCGACCTTGAGTCGCCAGAACATGCACCAGCACCCGCTACTGGCGCCGTTCTTGCCAAACAGCTTCTCCACCGCGGGCCAGAGTTCCGGCGTCAGGTCGCGAATCTCAAGGTGCATGGGCCGCCCCGGGGGAAAAACTTGCCACCGGCCTGGCCTCGCCGTCCACGGCAGCCCGGTGTGTCACCCCAAGCGGCAGGCTGGCGCCGCCACCTTGGGGATGGCCATGCCTGCAATAGCAGCCCGTTGCCTTCACGCCGCCTCGCGCGGGGGAAGTCGTCACGGCTCCAGACGCGCAACGCCGCCTGCGGAGGGGTGACTAACCAGCGCCCTCGGCGGCGCGGAGGCATCCGAGGATGGCCTCCGCCGAGCGGTCAATGTCCGCCTCGGTGGTGGCCCATCCACTGACGCTGACGCGCATCGCCGCCAGCCCCCGCCACACCGTTCCGCCGAGCCAACAGGTGCCGTCCGCCTGCACCCGGGCCACCACCTCGCGCGTGAGGGCGTCGGCGTCGGCACCCCGGGCCGATTCGAAGCGCACCAGCACCTGGTTGAGGACCACCTCGTTGAGAATCCGGACGTGCCGCGCCGCGCCGAGACGCTCCGCCATCCGCCGGGCCAGGACGCAGCAGCGCTCTACCAACTCGCCGACGCCCTGCCGGCCGAGGGTGCGCAGGGTGGCGTAGGTGGGGATTCCGCGCGCACGCCGGGAGAACTCCGGCCCGAAATTGACGCCGTCCCGCTCCTGGGAAGACTTCACCAGGTACGCCGCATCGCTTCCCATGCTGGCCCGGAGGGTGCCGGCGTCCCGGACGATGGCCACGCCGGCGTCGTAGGGCACGTTCAACCACTTGTGCATGTCCACCGCCCAGGAGTCGGCCCGCTCCATGCCCTCCACCAGGTGGCGGCGACTGGGCGCGGCGCGGGCGAAGAGGCCGAAGGCACCGTCGACGTGGAGCCAGCCCTGGTGGGCCCCCACGGCGTCGGCCACGGCGCCCAGCGGGTCCACGGCGCCGGTGTTGACGTTGCCGGCCTGGGCGCACACCAGCGCTGGACGGCCAAGCTCCGCCAGGGCGCGGGCCAGCGCCTCCGGCCGCATGCGCCCCTGGGCGTCCACGGCCACCCGAACGGCCGTCTCCGCGCCAAGGCCCAGGAAGCGCAGGGCGCGCAGGACGGTGACGTGGACTTCCTCGCCCACCACAATTGGCATGGGCGGGGCCCCGAGCAGCCCCTTCGCCTCGACGTCCCAGCCCTCCCGCGCGAGGAGGGCATGGCGGGCGCAGGCCAGCCCGACCAGGTTGGCCAGCTGCGTCCCGGTGACAAAGCCGACGCCCGACTCCGGCGGCAACCCAAAAATCTCGCACAGCCAGCGGCCGGCGGTCCCCTCCAGCACGGCGGTCAGCGGCGAGGCGACGTAGAGGCCGGCATTCTGGTCCCAGCTGGAGGTGAGCCAGTCAGCGGCCAGAGCCACGGGGTGGCTCCCGCCGATGACGAAGCCGAAGAAGCGTGGGCCCGCCGAGCCCACCACCCCCGGCTCTCCCTGCTCGGCCAGGGTGCGCAGCACCGCCCGGGCGTCTTCGCCCTCTTCGGAGAGCGGCACGTCGAAGGCGCGGTGCAGCATACTGGCCGAGGCCGGCGCGCCGACGGGGCGGGTGGGGAGCGAGGCCTGAAAGCGGCGGGCGTACTCGAGGGCATCCGAGAGCAGTGGGCTGTTGGACATGGCCCAGCAGGTTCCCTCAGCCGCACCAGCACAGTCGAGGGGCCACGGCCGCTGGGCCCCCGGGGGCGCTGTCCGGGCCTCCGTGCTAGGGAGGGGGCCACCGACATGGGGCTTTCCAAGCGCGGTTTTCTCGACCCGGCGCAGCTCGCGCGGAAGCAGCTTGCCCGAGACCTGCGTCAGGTGAGCTCGCGCTGGCTCTTCGAGCACAAGTGCGACCGGATGGCCGCCTCGCCCTTCGACTTTCTCCGCGGTTCCGCCCAGCTATTTTATGCGGCCCTGCGCAAGGCGCCGGGCCTCGCCGTCGGCCCCGAGGGGGATGGGTGGCTGGCGGGGGACCTGCACCTGGAGAATTTCGGCGTCTACCGGCCGCAGTCCCTCCTCGACGAATCCAAGTCCGACGGCGTCGTCTTCGACGTCAACGACTTCGACGACGCGTTTGTCGGGCCCCAGCGCCTCGACGTGCTGCGCCTGCTCACCAGCACGCTGCTCGCCGCCCGCAGCTGGGGACTGCCCGCCTTGGCCATCCGCGGGGCCGCCGAGGCCGTCCTCGACGGGGTGCTGGTGGGCCGGGCGACGGGCCGGGCCGGGCGGGCGCCCGAGGCGGTGGCGGCGCTGCTCGAGCGCGCCGGGGCCCGCACCCGCCGGCAGCTACTGGATGCGCGCACCGAGCAGACTGCCCAGGGCCGGCGCTTCAGTCGCGGGCCGCGCTACCGCCCCCTCAGCAGGGCGCTGCACCGCCGGGCGGCGGCGGCCTTCGTCAGGTACGTCAGCGACCTTCCGGATGGCGTGCGCCGCCACCACCGGGCGGCCTGGGAAGTGGTGGACGTCGCCTTTCGCGTGGCCGGGACGGGGAGTCTCGGCGTGCTGCGCATTGCCGTGCTCGCGGCGGGCAAGGGCGGCCCTGACGGGGGCTGGATTTTCGACATGAAGGAGGAGGACGAGCCCTCGGGCCGGGCTTTCGCCTTAAGCAACGCCGGACCGGGCTCTGGCCGTGTCCTCAAGGCGCTGCGCAAGTGCCTGGCCAGGCCGCCGCGCATGGCCGGCAGCACCGAGTTGGCCGGGCGGTCGCTTCTGGTGCGGCGCCTCATGCCACAGGAGGACCGGCTGGCCCTGGACAAGGTCCCGGCCGCCCAGCGTCCTCCGGTGTTGCATTACCTGGGGGCCCTCACCGGGGCGCTGCACCGCCGGGGTGCAAAGCGGGCGCCGCGCTGGAAGGCAGCCGAGGCGGCAGTGCTGCTGGACAACGCCATCACGCTGGCGGGCCTGTACGAGGCGGCGGCCCTTCACTACGCGGTGCTCGCGCGTGAGACGGCCGGTTGAAAACTGGCGGTGTCACCGGCACCGGTTAGCCTGCCACTACAGGACTGTACGCCTCCTGCAACAGGCTCCCCCCCGGGTGGACTCCCGCATGGACCGAGAACCCCTCCTCGACATCTTCGACGAGCTCAACCGCTTCCGCGAAGTCTTCGAGCGCGCGCAGCGGCTGGTGGCCCCGGTGGTGTCGGAGCATGCCGCGCGACTGGAAGCGATGGCCAAGGGGCTGCGGAAATTCTACGGGCCGTCGGTCGAACCCTTCATCCGCCAGGTGGACGACGTGCTCGTCACGGCGCGCCGACTCACCGAGCCGATGAAGGAGATTCCCCTCGAGAAGATGGGGGAGCGGCGCTCGACCGACCGCCGTCGCAACGAGGCGCCCGCCCCGCTGCCCGGACTCATTCCCCGCTCGCGATGACGCAGCGCGTTTAGCCCTTGGCTTCGAACGCCAGGGCAACCCCATTCATGCAGTAGCGCTTGCCCGTCGGCGGCGGCCCGTCGTCGAAGACGTGGCCCAGGTGGCCTCCGCAGCGACGGCAGTGCACCTCCGTCCGCACCATGAAGAAGCCGCGGTCCTCGGTGGTGCGCACCGCGCCGTCGATGGGCGCGAAGAAGCTGGGCCAGCCGGTGCCGCTGTCGAATTTGGTTTCCGAGGAGAACAGGGGGAGGGCGCAGGCGGCGCATAGGAAGGTACCCGGGCGCTTCTCGTGGTCGAGCGGACTCGTCCCGGCGCGCTCCGTCCCGTGCTGGCGCAGCACGCGGTAGGCGGCAGGCGACAACTGCGCCTTCCACGCCTCGTCCGTCTTCACCACTTCGAAGGTTTCCTTTTCAGGCTTCGCCACCGTGGGACTCCCGCGCAGGACGCGCACCGCCGCCACGCTGCCGAGTGCAGCGGCCGCGAGGAGCAGCACGCGACGAGGATTGGAGCTGCGTTGCATAACCAGCCCCTGCCTACGCCGCACTGGCCCGATGGGTTACCCGTGCCCTCCCAGGGCCGCTGCCCGGGGCCCCCTCGCCGGGAAGCGGGCGCCAAGTCCCAACCCCTTGGCGCGGCCCCGCTCACCTCGCCCCCGCGGGGGCCGGAGGGACCCTTGGCCAAGGGGCAATGCCCGCCGTGCTTTGGGCGCATGGCACCGTTGCGCGCTTTTCAGGACACTTCGTTGCGAACGCATCGACTTGGCCAGATGGCTACGTTAGGGATGCCCGCCTGGCCTGTGGCGGCCTGGCTCCGGAGGAAGGGTACGCGATGTGGATTGTCCGGCTAGCGCTTCGGCGCCCCTACACCGTCGCCGTCCTGTCGGCCCTCATCTTCATCTTCGGGGTGATGTCCGCGGTGCGGATGAACAAGGACATCTTCCCCAGCATCGACATCCCGGTGGTGGTGGTGGTGTGGAGCTACCCGGGCCTGTCGGCCGAGGACATGGAGCGCCGCATCGTCCTCATTAGCGAGCGTGCCTATTCCACCACCATCGACGGGATTCAGCACATCGACTCCCAGTCCATCGCCGGCATCGGCCTGCTGAAAATCTACTTCCAGCCCGGCGCAGACCTCGGGACAGCCATCGCCCAAATCAGCTCGGTGTCACAGACGGCCAGCCGCATCATGCCACCCGGGATTCAGCCCCCGATTGTGCTCCGCTTCAACGCGGGCAACGTCCCGGTGGCCCAGCTGACCACCAGTAGCCCGACGCTCTCCGAGCAGCAGCTCTTCGACTACAGCCTCAACTTCCTGCGCGTCCGGCTCTTCACCATTCCGGGGACGTCCATCCCGGGTCCCTACGGCGGAAAGCAGCGGCAAATCATGGTCGACGTGAATCCGGCGGCCACCTCTGCCAAGGGGCTGTCCCCGCAGGACGTGGTCAACGCGCTGCTCGCCTCCAACGTCATCGTCCCCGCCGGGACGGCGCAAATCGGCAAGACCGAGTACAACGTCAAGCTCAACTCCAGCCCGGAGACGGTTGAGCAATTCAACGACCTCCCGGTGAAGGTGGTGAATGGCGCCACCGTCCACCTGGGAGACGTGGCCCGCGTCCGTGACGGGTACGCCGTCCAGTACAACCAGGTCCACATCGGCGGCAAGCGGGCCAGCTACCTGGCCATCCTCAAGCACAGCGATGCCTCGACGCTAGCCGTGGTGGACGGCGTGCGGGAACTGCTCCCGCAAATCCAGGCTTCCGCGCCAGAAGGCATGGAGTTGAAAATCGACTTCGACCAGTCGGTCTTCGTTCGAGCGGCGCTCAGCAACGTGCTTCACGAGGCTGTCATCAGCTCCATCCTGGTGTCGCTGATGATTCTCTTCTTCCTGGGCAGCTGGCGCAGCGTCCTCATCGTCTCGAGCTCCATCCCCCTGGCGCTGCTGGTCGGGGTGAGCGGTCTCTTCTTGGGCGACCAGACTTTCAACATCATGACCCTGGGCGGCCTGGCGCTGGCCATCGGGATGCTCGTCGACGACGCCACGGTGGAGGTGGAGAACATCCACCGCAACCGGCACCATGAGCCAAAGCTGATGGTTGCCATCCTGGACAGCGCCCACCAAGTGGCGACCCCGGCCATCGCCGCCACACTCACCATCTGCATCGTCTTCTTCCCGGTGGTGCTGCTGACTGGTCCGGCGCGCTTCTTGTTCACGCCGCTCGCGGTGGCGGTGGTCATCTCAATGCTCGCGTCTTACCTGCTCAGCCGGACGCTGGTTCCGGTGCTCGCCCGCCTGCTGATGGAGAAGGAGGCCATCGACCTCGGCGAAGGCACCGACCGCTGGGCCCGCTTCAATCGCTGGCGAGACCGGGGCTTCGAGCGATTCCGGAGTCGCTACGCCGCTGCCCTGGCGGAGGTCCTCCACCACCGCGGCTGGGTGATGGGGACCGCGGCAGCCGTGCTGGCAGTGTCCCTCGGGCTCCCTTTCGTGGTCGGGCTGGACTTCTTTCCACCGGTGGATGCCGGTCTCATGAAGCTGCACTTCCGGGCCCCCATCGGCACCCGGCTGAGCGAGACCGAGCGGCTGGTGCTCGCAGCGGAGCAAAAAATCCGGGCCATCATCCCGGCCGAGGAGCTCGGCGCGCTCAACGACAACATCGGCATCCCGCTGTCCTACAACCTGGGGTTCGTCGCCACCGACAACATCGGCCCGCAGGACGCAGAAATTCTCATCTCCCTCAAGCCGGGGCACCGACCGACCGAGCAATACATGCGGAGGATTCGCGAGGAGCTGCCCCGGGACTTCCCGGGCAGTACCCTCTACTTCCAGCCGGCGGACATCGTCAGCCAGGTGCTCAACTTTGGCCTGCCCGCCCCCATCGACGTGCAAATCCAGGCCAACGACCTGGACCAGGGCTATGAGGTAGGCCGGCAGCTGGCGACGCGCATGCGCCACATTCCCGGCCTGGCCGACATCCGCATCGCCCAAGTCCTCGACTACCCGACGTTGAAGCTGGATGTGAATCGCGACGAGGCAGCCCGGGTCGGGCTCTCGCAGAAGGACGTGGCCAATGACTTGCTCACCACCCTGGCCAGCAGCACGCTGGTGAACCCCTCCTTCTGGCTCAACCCCAAGAACAACGTGAACTACCTGGTGGTGGTGCAGACGCCCATCGACCGGATGGAAAGCACCGGGGACCTTTTGGCCACCCCCATCACCACGGTCGGGCAGTCCCTGAACCAGAACATCGCCCGGACCCCTACCGATGCGGCGACCACCTCCGGAGCGGCCTACCTCGGCACCGTCTCACGCATTGGCCCTGGGCGGACGCTAGGCAGCGTCAACCACTCCACCATCCAGCGCGTCATCAACGTGCAGGGCAACGCCGACGGCCGCGACCTCGGCGCCATCGGCGCCGACATCCAGAAGGCCATCGCCGACCTCAAGGGCCTTCCCCCCACCATGCGCATCACCCTCCGCGGCCAAATCGAGAGCATGAACAGCTCGTTTTCCAGCCTGGCCGGGGGCCTGCTGCTGGCCGTGGTGCTGGTTTACCTCCTCATGGTGGTGCTGTTTCAATCCTGGCTCGACCCGCTCATCATCATGGTGGCGGTCCCGGGCGCGCTGGTCGGGGTGCTCTGGATGCTGGCCGTGACCGGCACCACCCTCAACGTCGAGTCGTTTATGGGCACCATCATGGCGGTGGGCATCGCCGTCTCGAACAGCATCCTGCTCGTCAACTTCGCGAACGAGATTCGGGTGGAGCGGAATCTCGGCGCCCTGGAGGGGGCCCTGGAAGCCGGCAAGACGCGCCTGCGCCCGGTGCTGATGACCGCACTGGCGATGATTCTGGGCATGCTGCCCATGGCCTTCGCCTTGGGCGAGGGCGGCGAGCAGAATGCGCCGCTGGGCCGGGCCGTCATCGGAGGGCTGCTGATGGCCACCGTCGTCACCCTCTTCCTGGTCCCCTTGGTGTACAGCGTGCTTCGCAAAGCCCCTCCCAGCGCACACCGACTGGACGAACAATTCACCGCCGAGAGTGCGGGCGCGAGCGCCGGAGCCCGAGGATGAGCATGAACCCCAACGAAGCGCCCTCTCCCGCCGAGCCGACCCCCTCTGGCAGCCGGTCCCGGGCCCTGACCCTGCTGTCCGTGGTAGTGGTCGTGGTCGCCATCCTCGGCGTCGTCTTCCTCGCCTGGCGGCGGCACTCCGCCGAAGCCTCGGAGCTCCGAAGCCGCAACCTAGCCATTTCCAAGGGAACCACCGTCCAAGTCGTCCAGGTGTCCGTGTCCCCGTCGGACCAGAGCCTCACCCTGCCCGCCGAAGTCCGCGGCTGGGCCCAGGTGACCCTCTACGCCAAGGTGGCCGGCTACGTCCGGGACATCCCGGTGGACAAGGGGACCCGCGTCAAAAAGGGCGACCTATTGGCCCGCCTCGAGTCCCCGGAGACCGACCAGGCGGTCGCCGCCGCACACGCGGACCTCGCCCTGAAGCGCCAAGTGCTGGAGCGGACGACGGCCCTGCGCCCGGACGGCGTGGTGTCCCAGCAAGACCTGGACAACGCCACCGCCGGCGTCCGCGTGGCCGAGGCGACGCTGCACCAGGCGCTGGCGCAACAGTCTTATGAAATTATCCGCGCTCCCTTCAGCGGGGTCGTCACCGCTCGCTACGTCGACGTGGGCGCGCTGGTGCCGTCCGGCACCGGCAACACGTCCGCGGTGCAGCCGGTGGTCGACCTCGCCGACATCGACCTGCTGCGAGTGCAGGTCTACGTCGGCCAGCCGGACGCCGCCCGCCTTCAAGTCGGCGACCGGGTGACCCTCACCACGGACAGCGACCCCTCCCATCCCTTGGAGGCAGCGGTCAGCCGGATGTCCATGGGTCTCGACCCGAGGACGCGGACCATGCTGTGCGAGATGGACGTGGACAACCGTCCGACGCGTCTGTTCCCCGGCCAGTTCGTCAAGGCGACACTTCTCCTCCGCGGTGCCCGCACTCCGCTGGTTCCCGGCGAGGCGCTCCTGTGGCGTGGGGACAAGCTCTTCGTGGCCGTCGTCCAAGACGGGCAGGTGCGGCTGCAGCAAGTTCAGACGGGCGATGACAGCGGGCGCACGGTGCAAATCCTCACCGGGCTGCAGGGAGGAGAGACGGTCGTCCTCAACCCGAGCCCCGAGCTCTCCAACGGCGAGCGGGTGCAGGTGGCGGACAAGCCGCCGGCACCGCCTGGGCCGGGCACGCCGCCAGCGCAAGCCGCGGCTGCCACCAAGGGCGCCGCGCCCGGCGTCGGCCTTCCGGCGCCGCGCTGAAGTACCCGCCCCTCCCCGGGGCCCCTGGCGGCCGGCTGCGGCGCGTGACACGTCGCGTGGCGCTGCCCTGTGTGCGTCTAGCGAAGCGGTTGGCATGCACGCCGCGCACGTGCGCCGCGAAGGTGGGAAGCGAAACCACCTCGGCGCGCATGTGTCGCCTTTGCGAACACCGATGAGCTGTCTCGTAGACTTCCCCACAGCTCGTCTCGCAGCCTGCGCATGACGCGCCACCCCCGAATGAAGACTCCTCCCCCCAGCGGTGAGTTTCCCGAAGTCTCCCTCGTCGAGGTCCTCGACCACTATGCGCGCAGCGGCCAGACCGCGGCCGTCTCCATCTGCGTTCCTCGCCCCTCAGGCGGCGAGGCCACGGGCGCCTTCTTCGTCGAGGCCGGCGCGGTGGTCGATGCGATGTTCGACGGGCGTGAGGGACCGGACGCCGTGCGCCAGGCGCTCCGTCTCCAGGCCGGCAAGTACCGGGTGGAGCTCGGCGCGCGGAGCGCACGCCACACCGTCAACGAACCCTGGGAGGCGCTGGCCGTCTCGGCCGCCGCCCCCGAGAAGCCCTCCCCGCCCCGGCTGTACCCGGTGGACGGCGGAGCGCGCCCCACGCCACCCCCGGCCCCTTTGCCCCGGCTGACGACGCACCGGCCCATGTCCTCCAGTTCAGTTCCGGCCACTGTCCCTTCGGCCCAGAGTGGAGCGCACCGTACTCCCCCCCGGGACCTCGGCCTGCGAGCGACCGCCGGCCCGGGAACCGCCGCGGCCGCCGCGGTGGCGCCCACGCCACCGCTGCCGCCGCTCGCCGGGCCCACCACGTCAGGCGCCAGGCCGATGCACCCCTCCAGCCCCACCAGCGCGGGCGCCCGGCCGGTGCACACTTCCGGCCCCACCACCTCGCCCTTCAGCGGACCCCACACTCCCCCGGCCCGTGGCCAGCCGGCCGCGGGAACGGCGCCCTTTTCCAGCGTCCGCCGGGAAACCAAGAGCCAGCTGCTTCCACCGGGAGCCATGCTGGCCATCGCCGCCGTCTTCGTTCTGGGCATCGGCCTGGCCGTCGCGGTCGCGTACCTGCGCAACCACGCGGCGCCGGCCGAGGCTGCTGTTGTCACTGCGAAACCTGCCGTCACGCCGGTGGCACCGGCCGCTGCACCAGCCGTGGCAGGCATCAGCGACACCGAGATTTCCCTCGGCATGGCGGCGCCGCTGACCGGCGTCTCCAAGGAACTTGGCCGGCAGATGCGGCTCGGCCTGGAAGTGGCCTTCGCCCGGGCCAACACCAACGGTGGCGTCAATGGCCGCAAGGTGAAGCTTTTCGCCCTGGACGACGGGTACGAGCCGTCGCGTACCAAGGACGTCATGCGAGAGCTGGTCGAGCAGCGCGGCGTCTTCAGCTTCGTCGGCAACGTCGGGACACCCACCGCGGCGGTGGCCGTCCCCTACGCTCTCGAGCGGAAGATGCTCTTCTTCGGCCCCTTCACCGGCGCCTCCCTCCTGCGCAAGGAGCCGCCCGACCGGTACGTCTTCAACTACCGGGCCAGCTACGCCGAGGAGACGGCAGCCATCGTCCGCTACCTGGTCGAGGTCCGGCACATCAAGCCCGAACAGATTGCCGTCTTCGCCCAGGATGACAGCTACGGGGATGCTGGCTTCCAGGGCGTCGCCAAGGGGCTGCGCCAGCTGAGGCGGAGCTCCACGCCCATTCTCAAGGCGACCTACACCCGCAACACCGCGGACGTCTCCGACGCCGTCGCCCGCATCCTCGACAAGAAGGCGAACGTGGCGGCGGTGGTGATGGTCGCCACCTACCGTCCGGCTGCCCGGTTCATCGAGAAGGTGCGCGAACAGCGCCCGGGGATGATTTTCACCAACGTTTCCTTCGTCGGCAGCCAGGCGCTGGCCGAGGAATTGTTGCAGCTCGGGCCAGCGTACGCCCAAGGTGTCATCATCACTCAGGTGGTGCCGCTCCCCACCGGTCAGTCCACCGTCGGCATGCGGTACCGCGAGGCCCTGGCCAGCTTCGCCCCCGAGGAGAAGCCGGACTTCATCTCGCTGGAGGGCTACGTCGCTGGCAACCTCCTGCTGGAGGGCCTCAAGCTCGCCGGCCGCAATGTGACGGTGGACGGCCTGGTGGACGCGTTGGAAAGCATCCACGGGCTGGACCTCGGCCTCGGGGTTCCCCTCAGCTTCGGCCTCTCCGAGCACCAGGCGTCGCACAAGGTGTGGGGCACGGTGCTCGACGCCAACGGGGCCTTCCAGCAGCTCGAGCTGGAGTAACTCCACGCCGGCCCGGGGGGCCTGGCCCGCTGCCAGCCGGATGGCCACATGCCCTCCGTCATCGACTACCGCAGCCTGTACTGCGCCACCCTCCGCGGCTGGCTGGGCGTCGCGCCTGCGCCCGTGCTCGCGACAGGTCCCGGTGCTGGGCCTGTCGCGAGCTCCCGCATGACGCTGGGCGCCTAGGACGCGAGCTTCGGCGGTCTTGGCCCGGCGGGCAGGGCGACTTGCAGCAGCGGAGCCACGCCGACCACCACCAGACAGCCGAGGACGTTGTACCAGAGGAAGCCCACTTTCCCGAACGCCGCCGCTGCGAGCACCAGCGCCTCTCCCAGGACGGTGGCCCAGAAAGCCGCCGGGCCTCGCACGCGCCGCAGGAAGAAGCCCACCAGGAAGACGCCCAGCATGGGCCCGTAGAAGAGAGAACCGAGGATGTTGACGGCCTGGATGAGGTTGTCGAGGAGCGAGGCGAAGGCGGCGAAGCCCACCGCCAACAGGCCCCAGCCTGCGGTCGCCAGGCGCGCCACCAGCAGGGTCTGACGGTCGTTCGCTCCGGGGAAGCGTGGACGGAAGAAGTCCACCACCGTCGTGGCGCCGAGGGAGGAGAGCGCCGCCGAGTTGGCCGACATGGCCGCCGAGAGAATGACGGCCACCAGCAGCCCGATGAGACCACGGGGAAAGTGGTCGAGGACAAAGCGTAGAAAGATGAAGTCCGAGTCCTTGCTGTCCGCGCCAGGCAACGTCCTGGCGACCAGCGTCCCCGCCTGTTTTCGGAGGGTGGCCAGGCGCGCCTGGTCGGCCCGCACCTCGGAGCGTGCCGTGGCCACCGCCGCCGGGGCGGCTCCCGTTGCCAGCAGGCGGTCGATGGCGGCGCGCTGCTCGGCAAAGGCCGCCGAATGCGCTTGCTCGAGCTGAGCCACCGCCACCCCATCGCGCGCTCGCGTCCGCTCCCACTCGGTCCGGTTGAAGAAGAGCGGCGCCGGACTGAGCTGGTAATAGACGAAGACCATGACGCCGATGAACAGAATGAAGAGCTGCATCGGGACTTTGAGCAGGCCGTTCATCAACAGCCCGAGCCGGCTTTCGGTTAGGGGCCCGCCAGCGAGGTAGCGCTGCACCTGCGACTGGTCCGTTCCGAAGTACGCCAGCTGGACGAAGAGGCCGCCGAGAAGCCCAGACCACAGCGTGTAGCGGGTGTCGAAGCGGAGTGAAAAGTCGACGCCTTCGAGTTTGCCCAGGGTCCCCGCCAGCATCACTCCTTGACCGAAGGACACCCCGGCCGGCAGGCGCACCACGGCGATAATGAGCGCCGCCAGCAGGCCCACCGAGATGAGCGCCATCTGCGCGGACTGGGTGCGGCTCACCGCGCGGCTTCCACCCAGCACCGTATAGACGATGGTGGTCGCGCCGAGGACGAAGTTGGTCCACAACGCCGGCCAGCCCAGAACGGCGGACAGGACCAGTGCCGGTGCGTAGATGGCAAGCCCCGACGCCAGCCCCCGGGAAACCAGGAAGAGAAGGGCCGTGAATTGGCGCGTTCTCCGGTCAAAGCGCTGCTCGAGGTACTGGTACGCCGTATAGAGGCGCAGCCGGTGGTAGATGGGGACGATGACGGCGGAGAGGATGACCATCGCCAGCGGCAAGCCGAAGTAAAACTGAATGAAGCCGAGCCCATCCTGGTAGGCCTGGCCGGGGACGGACAGGAAGGTGATGGCGCTGGCCTGTGTGGCGATGACCGATAGCCCGATGGTCCACCAGCGGATGTCCTTGCCCGCGCGCAGGAAGGACTCGGTGGTGTGCACGCCGCGACTCTTCCAAGCCCCGTAGAAGACAATCGCCGCCAGCGTCGCCGCCAGCACCCCCCAGTCGAGCCCGCTCACCCGAAGGCCCTTGCCACGACCGCCAGCAGGATAATCTCCAGCCCCAGCACCCCGAGGACGAGGGCATAGAGTCGCCGCCAGCTGCCGAGCGGCGGACGGACGTCGCCGTCTGGGACTGGCGTGGCGACGGGCGGGTCAGCCGCCATGGTCGAGGAGATTGGCGAAAAGCCGGAACGCGCCGGGAACGCCGGCGGGCAGCTGCCGGAAGAAGGATAGGCCGGTGTAGATGAAGGCACCCTTGCCCAGCGGGGCAACGAGCAACGCGCCACGCTGCGGCTGCTCTCCAGCGTCGTGCATCGACAGCGGGACCGCATAGTGCTCGTCCCACGTCTCGGCGAAGTAAAGGCCACGCTCCTGCACCCAGGCATTCCAGTCCGCGGGGCCGATGGGGTTGGGCGTGGTGAGGACCGGGTGCGGAGCCGACGTCACCGCGGCTCCTTCATCGGTGACGCGCCCATGACCGATGGTGAAGGGAAACGGCCCGAGCGGAGGTGGGCCGGAGGCCGGCCAGCTGGTGGTGTTGTATTGGAGGATGACCGTCCCGCCGGCCCGGACGTAGCCCATCAGCTTGTCGTGGAGTGTCGACAGCCGTGGCTCGACGTTGAAGGCACGGACGCCGAAGACGATGGTCTCGAAGCGGCCCAGCGGCTGCTCCCGGAGGTCGGTCAGCGTCAGCGGCGTCACCTCGTAGCCAACCTGCCGCAACGCCTGCGGCACCTCGTCACCAGGGCCCGGGACGTAGCCAATGCGACGTCGGACGTGCGCCACGTCCACCCGCGTCAGCTTCACCTCGGCCGGCGGGAGCGACGTCTGGATGGGGATGTGCGCGTACTCAATGCGCCGGAGGCCGCGGTCATACGTCTTGCCCGCCACCGTCGCCACCGCACGTAACAGGCCTGTAGCGGGCGCCTTCGGCGGCTTCACGCGGAAGGTCAGCGTGACCTCGCCGCCCTTCTCCAGGACGAAGGGCACACTCTTCGGCGTGGCGCTGAAGCCGGGGGGCACCTCCAGCGCCAGCGTTCCGGACGCACCGCCCACGCTTCGCACGGTAACCGTCAGCTGCTTTTCCCCGGCGTCGGGGAAGACCAGCAGCGGCCCATCGGGGTCCACCGTCACCGCTGGCAGCACTTCGAGGCGCCGGTAGCGCTCGCCCAGGACCGGGTCCACCCACTTGAAGACGACGGGTCGCCTCACCACCACGGACTGCTCGCCAAAGGCAAACAAGAACTCCGCCTGGAGCGGTGCCGGCTCCTCGGGGAGGCCGGCCAGGGCCGGGTCCGGGACCGGGTACTGGCCGGCAGTCGCCGGCAACTCCAGCCACACCGGGTTGCTCGGCCGCGCGTCGCTCGGCACAGCCAGCGCCTCCTTCACTTCGAAGGGCTGGCCCGCCTCGAGCGCCCGGTCGAGCTTGAAGGCGTGTCCGGCCAGACGCACCTCTTTCAGCGTCACCTGGGCCGGACGGCGGAGCAGGGCCGTTACAGTGACGGGCACGGTGGCGCCCGGGGAAGTGCTGGGCCGGTCGGCCACCACTTCGGCGAACAGGCCCGCGCAGGCGAGAATGGCCTGCTCCAGCTCGGCTAGCTTCTGCGCCTTCCACGGGTTGTCCGGAAGTCGGCCGAGTTCCGCCCTGGCCGCCAGGAGGCCCGGCAGGGCCGCCTCGGGCGTGGCCGTCCGGAAGGCGGCGCGCGCGCGCTTGAGCTCGGCCACCAGCCGCTCGGTGCCCGGAACGCGCGACCAGTCGAGCACCACCCCGTCCAACGGGGAATTCTTCATCGGCGCGCCCGCCAGCAGCTTGAAGTATTCGGGAATGGGGCCACGCCGGCGCGCGGCACCGAAGCCCTGGCTCTTGTGGTTGCTGCGGCTGTCGGCAGCAAGCTCGCCGTAGGAAAGGCCCAGCCATGGGTCATAGCCGCCGGCATCCAGACTCGGGAAGCCTGTCAGGTCCTGCTCTGGGGCGCCGAAGCCGGTGAACAGGTTCCACACCACCCGCGTCACCTTCCAAGGCCCCAGGCGCCGGTGCTCGGCGTCGGGCATGTAGGCGGGGTCCGCCGCCAGCGCGGCGGCCTCCACCGTCAGCAGCGCCGACGCCGTGTGCTGGCCGTGGGTCTCCACTCCACCGGTCGGGAAGCGCGTCATGACGACATCGGGGCGGAAACGACGGATGGCGAGGACCACGTCGGCCAGGACTGCCTCATGGCCCCAGATGGCAAGCGACTCCTCCGGGCTTTTCGAGTAACCGAAGTCTCGGGCCCGGGTGAAAAGCTGCTCGGCGCCGTCCATGGCGCGCGCGGCGAGGAGCTCCTGGGTGCGGATGAGGCCCAGTCCGGGGCCAAGCTCAGGGCCGATGAGATTCTGTCCGCCGTCGCCCCGCGTCACGGAGAGGTACCCGGCCCGCAACAGCATCCCGTTGGAAAGGAAAGCAAGCAGCCGGGTGTTCTCGTCGTCAGGGTGGGCGGCGACGTACAAGACGTTTCCGACCACGAGCAGCCGGTCCAGCAGGCGCTCCAGGTGCGCAATGTCGGGCTGCGCCGGGCGTAGCCCAGGCTCGGCAGACGCGGTGGACAGCAGCAAAGTGAGGGCCAAGGTGACACCAGGAAGTCGATGCATGCAGTAGGACGTTCTCCGCGGGCACTGTTACGTTGGACCTTCGCATGGCTTCTGACTTTTTCGCCTCCTTCATTGCCGGGGAGCCGCCGGCCCGGGCACTGCTGCCCGTGCGGCCCCTAGACGAGGAGGCATGGGACGCGGCCGTCACGCGCGCGGCACAACGGCGCCCGCCGGACGGACTCCTTGAGGAATTGAGCCGGCAAGCAGCCGAGCTGCCTTTTTCTGCAGCGAGCGACCGCAATCGGACGCTGCTCGGCCGCGAAGGGACCACCGTCATCGTCACCGGCCAGCAAATGGGCCTCTTCCTGGGGCCGCTGTACACCCTATACAAGGCAGCCACGGCCGTGGCCCGCGCCCGCTGGCTGTCGGAGCGGCACGGACGGCCCTGCGTCCCCCTCTTCTGGTTGCAAACCGAGGACCACGACTGGGCGGAAATTGCCCGGGCGGAGGTGCTGCTCCCCTCCGGGCGCCGGGCGTCGTTCGAGCTCCCGCCCGAGACGCCCGAGCAAGCGCGCCTCAGCTTGGCCCAGCGGACGCTGCCCCCGGAGGTGGCAGGCCTCACCTCGGCCCTGGACGATGTCCTCCAGGCCCTCCCCCACGGCCCTGAGGTGTCCGCCCTGCTGGCGCGCCACTACCGGGCCGGCACCCCTCCGGGGTTGGCCTTTGCCGGAGTACTCGCGGAGCTCTTCGCCGCGGACGGACTCGTCCTCCTGGACCCGCGCACCCCGGCCATGGCCCGACTCGCCGTCCCCGTGCTGCGGCGCGCCATCGCAGAACACGAGGCCATCGCAGCGGCGCTCCGCGACAGAGTCCATGCCTTGGGCGAACAGGGCTTCACCGAACAGGTGCACACCCGGCCCGACGCGGCGCTGGCCTTCTTCCATCCCCGCGGTCCGGCCGGGCCCCGCTACCGCCTGGCCGCCGCTGGCCCGGGCTTCGCCACGCCAGCGGGCCCTGTCAGCCGGGCTGAGCTCTTCGCCTGTCTCGAACAAGACCCGCTCTGCTTCAGCACGTCTGCGCTGCTGCGCCCCCTCGTCCAGGACACGCTGCTTCCCACCGCCGCATACATTGGCGGACCGGCGGAGTGCGCGTATTTCGCGCAGCTGCCGCCCCTCTATTCCCTTTTCGGGCTGAACCTGCCGATGGTGGCGCCCCGGGCCCGGCTCCGCCTGGTCGACGAGCGTGTGCGGGCACTGCTCGAATGTCTCGGCCTTCGCCCGGAGGACGCCGACCGGCCCCACGAGGAAGTCTCGGCGCAGGTGCAGGTCCGACCGGCCTGGCTGCCACCGGCCGAGTGGCTGCGGGCACGACTGCTGGGCCCTGTGGAACGTGAGCTGGAGGCGCTGTTGCCCCACGCCGTCCGCCTCGAGCCGAGGCTGGAACGGAACGTCCGAAAGACACGGTCCCACGTCGCCTACGGTGTCGAGAAGCTGGTGAGCAAGCTCGAGCGTGCGGCGCTCGCCCAGGACCGAGTTGCGGCCGACCGCCTCGAGCAGCTCTTCACTGCGCTTCGCCCGGGCGGGCTGCCCCAGGAGCGTGTCTACGCCTTCCCGGCTGTGGCGGCCTCGGTTGGCCCCCGCGCGCTGGTGAAGGCGCTCGTCGAGGCAGCACGGCCGCTCTCCCCCGACGTCCGGAGCCTGCAGCTGTGAAGCCCCTTGCGGTGGGCATCGCCTGCTTTCCGACGGTGGGCGGCAGTGGCGTCGCCGCCTCTCAGCTCGCCCTGAAACTTGCTGGGCAGGGGCACGCGGTGCACGTCTTTTCCTCCGGGCTCCCGGTGCGTCTGTCGAGCACGAAGGGGGCGTGTGTGCTGCACCGCATCGCCCCCGTCACCCGCCCTCCGCTCGAGAACGGGGTGTATGCCCTGGCGCTTGCCGGAGAAATGGCGGACGTGGCCCTGCGGGAACGCCTCGACGTCTTCCACGTCCACTACGCGCTCCCCCATGCCGCCAGCGCGCTGCTGGCTCAGGACATGGTGGCGCGCCAGGGCGGACGGGCGCCGCGGCTGGTGACGACGCTTCACGGAACGGACGTCACCGGCATCGTCGGGGACCGGGCACTCACCGCCGTCACCCGCCATGCCGTCTTGCGCAGCGACGCGGTGACGACGCCTTCGGTGTGGCTGCGCCACGCCGCCTTCGAGAACCTGTCGCTGCCCGAGGCGACGGCTGTCGAGGTACTTCCCAACTTCGTGGACCCGGTGGAGTTTCACCCAGGCGAGGACACGCCTGCGCTGCGCGGACTCTTTCCCCAGCTACCCTGGGAGGGGCCGGGCCGGGCTGGACTTCTGCTGCACGCCTCCAACTTCCGGGCGGTGAAGCGGGTGGGCGACGCCGTGCTGGCGCTCGCCCAGGTGCTGCGCAGCCGCCCGGCCGCGCTGGTGCTGGTGGGGGATGGACCGGAGCGGCAGGCCGTCGAAAGACTGACCGCCTCCCTCGGCCTCACCCGGCAGGTGGCTTTCCTCGGCGAGCAGGTGCAGATGGGGCGGCTGCTCGCCCAGGCCGACGTGTTTGTGCTGCCAAGCGAGCAAGAGAGCTTCGGGCTGGCCGCACTGGAGGCCCTTGCCTCCGGCGTCCCGGTGGTGGCGACGCGTGTGGGCGGACTTCCGGAAGTCGTCCGCAACGGGGAAACGGGCCTGCTGGTACCGGTGCGCGACGCAGGGGCGCTCGCCGCCGCCGTCGTGGAACTGCTCTCCCAGGAGGCACGGCGTGCCGCCATGGGGCGGGCGGCGCGGGCCGATGCGTTGGCGCGCTTCCGGCCAGAACCGGTGGTGGAGCGCATCGAAGCGCTGTACCGCCGGCTCCTGGCCGCTCCGGCCTGACCGGCCTACTTCTTCCAGTCGGAGATGGCCTTGGCCACCTCGTCCGCGTAGAAGAAGTTGCTCGCCTGCTTGCCGAGGTTCTGCGCTCGCTGTGCCATGGCCAGGGCTTGCTTGGTGTTGCCGGACGCCGCCAGCAGCTGCGCCTTGGTCCAGTCGTTGAACCAGTCCTCCTTCAGCTTGATGGACTTGTCGACCAGTTCCATGGCGTAGGCAGGCTCCGCCTTCGCCTCCAGCAGGTACCGCGCGGCACGGTTGTACGGGGCCCAGTCATCCGTCTTCAGCTTGCGGATTTCCGCCAGCACGTTGGCCCGGGTGGGGAGCTCGAATTTTACTGCCACGCGGACGGTGTCCCATTCCATGGCCAGGGTGCCGCCCACGTCGGTGAAGTCGAGCACGCTGAACGCAAGCCTCTCGCGCGCGGGGATGGTGCTGGCCGTCGCCGGGACCCGCAGCACGTCGTCCGAAGCCTTGTACTTATCCGTGCCCCCCAGGCTGGTGTCCTTGTTGAGGATGAAGGTCCATCCGGCCTTGGTGGGCAGCAGGAAGAGGCAGTACGCCCCGGCCGGCACCGGCTTGCCTTCAATGGTGGCTGCGGTGCTGAGCGTCACCTTGGTGCACTCGTTGGCCCCGGCTCTCCACAACTCGTCATAGGGCACGACGCTGCCCCAGATTTTGCGGCCGCGGACGGCTGGGCTCGAGTAGGCGACTGTCACGTCGGTGAGGCCGACGGTCTGCTTGAAGGTGGCGTACGGGCTGGGGCGGGGCAGTTCGAGCTTGGTCTCCTGGGCCTGAGCCAGGCCCGTGAGCAAAGAGGCAGCGACGACGACTGCACAGGCAACGCGAGGCGAAAGGCGCATGCGAGTCCTCTGGTGAGGTGAAAGGAAAGCTGAAAGGGCGGCGGACTGTAGCGTCTTCCGCCCCTGGAGGGGCAGGCGGAGTGGGTGCTCGCCTTGAAGCCAGCCGACCGGGCGGTAGACTCTCGGGCCATGTCCCTGCCCCGGCTGACCCAGCCTCTGGTGCGTGAGAACGGAACGCTGCGCCCGACGACGTGGGAGTCAGCGCTGGAGCGTGCGGCGGCAGGCATCCGCGATTGCGTCGAGCGTCACGGGCCAACGTCGTTTGGAATGTTCAGCTGCTCGAAGGCCACCAACGAGGTGAACTTCGCAGCGCAGAAATTCATTCGCGCCGCCGTCGGCAGCAACAACATCGACAGCTGTAACAGAACTTGACACGCGCCGAGCGTCGCCGGTCTGGCGACGGTCTTCGGCGCCGGCGGGGGCACCTCGTCCTACCGCGAGGTCGAGGAAGCGGACGTCCTCGTGCTTTGGGGAAGCAACGCACGCGAGACGCACCCCATCTTCTTCCACCACGTTCTCAAAGCCGTCCATCGCGGAGCGAAGCTCTACGTGGTCGACCCGCGTCGAACGTCGACGGCCGAGTGGGCGGACGGGTGGATTCCCCTGCAGGTGGGAACCGACATCGCTCTGGCCAACGGCGTGGCCCACTGCATCCTCGAGACCGGCCTCGAGCACCGGACGTTCATCCAGCGCGCCACCGACGGGTTCGAAGCCTACGCACGGACGGTTGCCCGGTATGACGTGGAGCGGGCCTCACGGGACACCGGGGTCGAACCGGCGCTCATCCGCCGCCTGGCGGAGGACTACGCACGCGCAGACCGCGCGATGATTTGTTGGACGCTGGGCATCACCGAACACCACAACGCGGTCGACAACGTGCTGGCCCTCATCAACCTCGCGCTCCTCACCGGCCATGTCGGCCGCTGGGGCTCTGGCCTCAACCCGCTACGCGGGCAGAACAACGTCCAGGGGGGCGGCGACATGGGCGCACTGCCCAACAAGTTCCCCGGCTTCCAAGACGTCGAGGACCCGGCCATCCGCGCGCGGTTCGAGGCCCGGTGGGGCCGCCCCCTGCCGGGGCGCAAAGGGTGGACCCTCACTGAAATGTTTGAGGCCATGGAGCGCAAGGCCCTCACCGCGCTGTACGTCGTCGGCGAAAACCCGGCGCAATCCGAGGCTGACTCTCAGCACAGCCTGGAGCTCCTCCGCGGGCTGGAGCACCTGGTGGTCCAGGACATTGTCCTGACGCGGACGGCCGAACTGGCGGACGTGGTGCTGCCAGCGTCGGCCAGCTGGTGCGAGGCGGAGGGCACGGTCACCAACAGCGAACGGCGGGTGCAGCGCTGTCGCCCGGCGCTGTCGCCGCCCGGTCAGGCACGCGACGACATCGCCATTCTCGGCGAAGTCTCGCTCCGGCTCGGCTATGACCTGGCCACACCCAGCTCTCAGGCCGCCTGGGACGAATTGCGCTCGCTCAGCCCCATGCACGCCGGCATGAGCTACGCGCGCCTCGAGCAGCTGCACGGCATCCAGTGGCCGTGTCCGGATGAGCAGCATCCTGGGTCGCCATTTCTGCACGCGCGACTGTGGAGCGAGCCCCTGGTCGGGCCGCGGGCTCCCTTCATCCCCACCGAGCAGGTGGCTTCGGCCGATGCCCTGGATGCGTCCTTTCCCCTGCGCCTCACCACCGGCCGGCACCTTGAGTCGTTCAATACCGGCGTTCAGAGCGGCGCCTACCTCTGGCCGCACCCCCGCAGGACAACCCTGGACGTGAGCCCCCACGACGCGGCGCGGCTTGGCGTCGGCGAGGGCGAGCAGGTCCGGGTGGTGTCACGGCGCGGTGCGGTGGAGGCTCCGGTCAGGCTGGATGCGCGCCTGAGTCCGGGTCTGGTCTTCATGAGCTTTCACTGTCCGGACCAAGTGGACACCAACGTCCTCACCATCAACGTCACGGACCCGAAGTCGGGGACGGCTGCCTTCAAGGCAGCCGCCGTCCGCGTCGAGAAGCTCGCCCAGCCCCCCACCTCCGCTGGGCGCGGCGGCGCCGCGCGGTAAGGAAACTGCTGTCCCTGAGGCTTCTGGTAGTCTGCGAAGTGATGGACTTGCGCGCCATCGCCGCGACGCCCACCGACGCCGAGCGCGGCGCAGTCGACGGCGTGCTGGGGCCGGCTGGGGAGGACGTCCCGGCCGGGCTCCGTGCGGCGAAGTCGCGGAGGACACTCCTCTTGCCCGGCCTCCACGCGCTGCAGGCCCGCCTCGGTTGGGTGAGTCCCGGCGGGCTGGGCTATCTCTGCCGACGGTTGGACGTCCCGCCAGCCGAAGGGTATGGCGTGGCCAGCTTTTACGGCCTTTTGTCGCTCAGCGAGCGCCCGGCGGCGTTCGCGCACGTCTGTGACGACATCGCCTGCCAGGTCGCCGGCGCGGAACAGCTGTGTGCCGAGCTCACCGCCCGCCTCGGGCCGGCGGCGCACCCGCCTCACCGGGCTGATGTGGCCACCACAGGTACCCGCCGCATCGCCCGCTGGGCGCGCAGCCCGTGCTTGGGCCTCTGCGAGCATGCACCCGCAGTGCTGGTGTCCGTGGCGGGTCCAGCCCCCCGGGCGGACGCTTTTGGCCGGGCGAATGTGGCCCGCATCGAAGCGGCGCTTTCAGGTGCCACCCCCGACACACCGGCGACCTTGCTGGGCGGCGAGGGCCCCAGGCGCCTGCTGGCCCGCGCCGGGGCGGTCGACCCTACCAGCCTCACGGATTACCAGGCGCATGGTGGCCTGCGGGCGCTTCGCCGCGCCATGGAGATTGGCGCGGCGGCCGTGCTTCGCGAGGTCACCGATGCGAAGCTGGTCGGTCGGGGTGGCGCCGCCTTCCCCACGGGCCGGAAGTGGGAGGCCGTGGCACGGGCCCCTGAGCATCCCCACTACGTCGTGTGCAACGCCGACGAGTCCGAGCCGGGCACCTTCAAGGACCGGGTGCTGATGGAGAGCGACCCGTTCGCCCTCCTGGAGGCGATGACCATCGCCGGCTTCGCGACGCACGCCGAGCGGGGCTACCTCTACATCCGCGGGGAATACCCCCTGGCGACGGCCCGCCTGGCGCACGCCATCCAACTCCTCCGCGCCCAAGGACTGCTCGGGCCCAACGTGCTCCACAGTGGCTTCGCCTTCGACATCGAAATCCGCAGCGGGGCCGGCGCCTACATCTGCGGCGAGGAGACAGCCCTCTTCAACTCCATCGAGGGGTTTCGGGGCGAACCACGCAACAAGCCCCCCTTCCCGGTGCAGTCCGGCCTCTTTCGCAAACCCACCGCCGTCAACAACGTCGAGACCCTGGTGGCGGCGCTGGATGTCATCCGCGACGGGGCAGCGCACTACGCCTCGGTGGGGACGGCCGCCTCTCCGGGAACCAAGCTCTTCAGCGTCTCCGGCCGGGTGGCGCGACCCGGCGTGTACGAGGTGCCCTTCGGGACGCGTCTCGACGCACTCATCCAGCTGGCCGGGGGCGTCGCCCCGGGGCGACGCATCCAGGCCGTCTTGCTCGGGGGGGCGGCCGGAACCTTCCTCACGCCAGATGAGCTGACCGTCCCCCTCTCCTTCGAGGACACCCGGAAGCGGGGCGCGTCACTGGGCTCGGGTGTCGTCTTCGTCCTCGATGACACGGTGACGCTGACGCCCCTGTTGCGGCGCCTGGCCGCGTTCTTCCGTGACGAGTCCTGCGGCCAGTGCGTGCCGTGTCGCGTCGGCACCGTGCGCCAGGAGGAGCTGTTGGCCCGGCTCGCTGCCGGTGTGTCGCTCGAGTCGCCCAGCGCGGAGCTCGCCCTGCTGGACGAGCTGGGCCAGGCCATGCGTGACGCCTCCATCTGCGGGCTCGGCCAGACGGCGACGCTGGCCATCCAGTCCGCGCTCGCCAAGTTCAGACCGGAGCCGAGGGGCAAGCCGTGACCCAGCCAGCCGTGGAGCTGAGCGTCGACGGCGCACCGGTGACGGTCCCGGCGGGCGCCACGCTGCTGGCGGCCTGCCGGGCCGCCCGAGTCGACACCCCCACCTTGTGCTGGGCGGAGAACCTCACGCCCGTCAACGCGTGCCGCATCTGCGTCGTCGAGGTAGAGGGTGCACGTACGCTGGTGCCGGCCTGCTCCCGCGTCGCGGAGCCGGGCATGAAGGTGCTCACCGACAGCCCCCGGGTTCGGTTGAGCCGCAAGCTGGTGGTCGAGCTGCTCGGCTCGTCGGTTGACATGTCGCGCTCCGCCGAGTTCTCGCGCTTGGTGTCGCGCTATTCGGCCCACCCGGAGCGCTTCGGGCCGAACGCGCTCAGCGTGGCGCAGCCCGTCAAGCTGGACAACGAGCTCTTTGTCCGCGACTACGCGCGCTGCATGCTCTGCTACAAATGCGTCGAAGCGTGCGGGACAGACGCACAGAATACCTTTGCCATTGCCTTGGCAGGTCGTGGCTTCGAGGCCCGCATTGCCACCGAGCACGAGGTGGCACTTCCCGACTCGGCCTGCGTCTTCTGCGGCAACTGCGTCGGGGTCTGCCCCACGGGCGCGCTCGTCTTCAAGGCCGAGCATTCGCTGCGAGCCGCCGGAGAATGGCGCGAGTCGGAGCAGACGGTCACCGACACCATCTGCCCCTACTGCGGCGTCGGCTGCACACTATCGCTGCGGGTCCAGGACAACACCATCGTCCGTGTCACCTCGCCGAGCGACTCGAGTGTGACGCAGGGGCACCTCTGTGTGAAAGGCCGCTTCGGCTTTACGTTCGTCGAGGACGGCGGCCAACCCAAGCCGTGAAGCTCAGCCCGTAGCGGCCTGACCTAGTTGGACCGGCGGACCGCGGCGGAGGTCCGGGCCGTCTGACAGCCGGGGCACAGCTCCACCTGGAACCGGATGCCGCGGACAGTGGAGCGGTGTGCCGGTGCTGCGCCGAGGCGGAAAACAGGTGGTGATGGGGTTGCCCACCCCCGTCCCAGAAAGGGCGGGGTGTCACAGCTCGGCATCCGCTTCAATCTCGACCAGCGCCTGGTCCGAGACGAGTCGCGCCTCGACCAGCGTGTTGGCCGGCTGGATGTGGCCAAAGCGCTCTCCGTGGGCGCGGGCCACCGGCTCCCAGGAGCGCACGTCCTTCACGAAGACGCGCGTTCGGACGACGTCCTCCAATCGCCCGCCGAGCGACTCGAGCGCTCCCTCCAGCTTGTCGATGACGAAGTGCGTCTGCGCCGCCGGGTCGCTGCCACCAATGGAGCGGTCGCGGTGACTCGCGGTGGTGCCCGAGACGCAAATACGGGTCCCCTTGCGCACCGCACGGCTGTAGCCGGCAATCGGCTCCCACGGCGTTCCGCTGAGGCACAGGGTGCGGTCGCCCCGGGTGCGTGTCTCGTAGGGTGGGGGGAACTCGTCGACGTGGTGGCTGAGGTCACCCGATGCGGTCAGGAAGGGAGGGCGTCGGTACTCGTCCCCGCAGTCGCCGGGGATGGGCAAGAGCGCGGCCTGCGCGGCCGCGAGGCTACGGCGGTCTTCCTCGTCCAGGCCGAAGCTGAAAACACGCGCGTTGTCCTCGAGGTGTGCCCGCTCGCCCAGACGCGCCCCGATGATGACCCCAGCGACTGCAGGCTCGTCGAGGATGGCCCGGCACGCCACGTTCGCCATGGAGACACCGTGCTTCTTCGCGACGGCGTGAGTTGCGCGCAGAACGGGCTGCAGCCGGTCCCAGCCGCCGGCGGACTGGACGAAGCGGCCGTACTTCATGAGCGACCAGGTGTGGAGTTCCGCCTCGGTCGGCGCCGGACGGTCGAGCCATCGCTCCGTCAAGAGCCCGCCGGCCAGGGTCCCGTAGGCCAGCAGCTGCACGCCCTGCTCGCGACAGAGCGCGGCCATCCGGCCGCGGGCCCGCTGGTCAATCAACGAGAACGACACTTGGTTGGTCACCACGCGAACGCCACTCATGAGCGCGATGCGCAGGTGTGCCGCATCAAAATTCACCAGTCCCAGCTGGGCAACCAATCCCTCCTCCTGCAACTCCTGGAGGGAAAAGAGGCAGTCGAGCCAGCTCGGGTCGCTGAAGCGCCAGGCATGCAGCTGCATGAGGTCGACCCGGGTGGCCTTCAACCGCTCCAGCGAACGCTGGACCGCTGCCCGCACCATCTCCCGGGTCACCGGCCCCGGCTTGGGAACCCATTTGGTGAACAGTTGAATGCCGGAAGCGGCTGCCCCTAGGGACACCCCCGCCCGGCGTGCGTTGAAGGTTCCGGCCACGTCCTCGGCGGAGCCGTAGTGGTCCGCCATGTCGAACGTGGTGAAGCCTGCCTCGACATATGCGCCCATCGCCTGGGCCGTCGCCTCCAGGTCGAGCGTCCGACCGTCACGCTCCATGTCCGCGATTTGCCACAGGCCAGTCACAAGCCGGGAAATGGTCAGCCCTGGGGCAAGCTCGCGTCGTTCGATGCGGATGCTCATGACTCCCTCAGGGGGCTATTCGGGCGGGAGAGCGGCGAAGATGGCGTCGACGTTGACCCCGCGACGACGCAGCGCGCTGACCTCACGCGCATAGACGGCGCTGCCCAGCCCCATCACCAGCAGCCAGAGAGGCGTGCTGCGGAAATACCAGGCGGACACCGGGGCGGTGAGGTCCTTGTGGGTGTGGACGACCAGCAGTACGCCAAGCAGCGCGATGCCTGCCACAGACAAGACCACCTGGAGGCGGCGGTTCCGGATGACGCGGACCTCGCGGGCCAGCGCCGGGTTTCGCCGGGGGAGCGCCAGCACCGAGAGACACATGAGGAGGAAGGTGACCAACATCGAGGTGACGAGAATATCCACACCGAGAAAGAAATCGCCCGCCAGGTGGCTCCCCAGAATGCCCAGGGAGGCCATCGCCGCGCTGGTGAGAATGGCCAGGTGCGGCGTCCGGAAGCGCGGGTGCACCGCGGCCACCGCCGCGGGAAAGACACCGTCCTCCGCCCAGGCAAACATCAACCGTGAGACTCCGAGAAGCATCGCCGGGAGGTCCTTAGCGAGGGCCACCGCGGCGCCAGCCACGACGGCGACGCGCAGGGGAACGGGGAGGAGAATGCCGAGAAGCCCCGGCGCGGAGATGTCGTGTCGCACGGCTTCCTGCCGCACGAGGCTCCACGGGACCGCGTGGTACACGGCCGCACAGAACAGCACGTAGAAGACTGTCACCGCTCCGATGGCAAGACCGATGGCCAGCGGTAACGTCCGCGCCGGGTCCTTCGCCTCGCCGCCCGCCTGCGCAATCGAGTCGAAGCCGATGAAGCTGGAGAAGAGCAGCGCGGCCGCCGTGACAAATGTGCGCAACGTGGTTTCGGGTACCGGAGCGGCGCTGAGGGTTGGTGCCTCCGCGGCGCGCCGGTAGTCGTCTGGGCCAAACCAGAAGCCAGCGATGATGAGGAGCGCGCTCAGTGCAAATGTCAGGGCCAGAAGCGGAACCAGCACGCGCTCGTACGTCTTGACGCCGCGCAGGTTGACCAGCGTGAACGTCCACAGCACGAGCAGGGGAATCCCCAGGCGCGCGATCCCCCCTTCCCAGCTGGCCGCCGTCCCGGTTGCTCCGGCGGCCAGGGCCACGTCGCGGAGGAACGGGACTATCAGGTAGCTCACCACTCCGATGGCCACGCACAACGAGAACCACTGGGAGAAGCTGGCGATGAACCCGAGGTACGGATTCAGCGCGCGACTCGCGTAGATGTAACTCCCACCAGCCCGGGGCATGGCCGAGGCGAGGATGGCGTAGGCCAGCCCGGCAAGCGCCGCCGGCACCGCGGCGGCCAGGTAGGCGAGCAGCACGTTCGGACCGATGCCGGGGACGTGCCGCTGAATCATGAAGGGAATCACGTTGATGCCCGCCCCAACCATTGAGGCGACGCCGGTGGCAGTGAGCCCGACCAAGCCCATCTCCCGTGCGAGGCCGGACCTCATCAGCCGACTCTGCACAACGAGGATTGAGCGAGCAAGGCATTACTCGAACCCTCTCGCGAGAACGGCCGTCGGGCTCGGCGCGGTGTCGGTTCCGCTTGTACCCGGAGCGCTCGACAGCCGAACATCTCACGATGCAAGCTGGATTGACCTCCGTTGTCGCGCTGGCAGCGCTGCTGGCACAGCTCGCCGCGTTCGATGCGTATGCCGACGCGGCTCCACCCCTCACCGTGGATCGCCTCGTCTCACACGCACCGTCACTTTTCGGAACCTCGCCCGCTGCTCCGGCTTGGTCCGCGGACGGAAGCCTCCTCGGTTTCCTCTGGAATGATGAAGCGATGCCGGCGCGCGACGTCTGGCTGGTGGACCGCCAAGGCACGGTGCCCCGTCGGCTGACCCGCGCCGGAGACACGGGCGGGGGAGGCGTCGCCGAGTTCATTTGGGGCCCAGGCCCCTCGGTGCTTTACCTCACCAAGGGCGAAATCCACCGCGTGCCGGCCGCGGGCGGCACCGACCAAACGCTGGCCCAGGCCGGAGCAGAACGGGCCGGTCTGTCCCTCTCGCCAGATGGCACCACGCTCGCCTTCCTGCAGGAGGGGGACCTGTGGCTGCTGCCGCTGTCCGGAGGGCCGGCGGTTCAGGCGACACACGTCGGGGTGAAGGCGATTGGGAAGATTCCCTTGGGCGTCTACTACCACCCAGACGTGGAAATCGGCAGCGCGGATTGGGGAGAAAACAGCGCCTATGCGTGGTCGGCCGACAGCAAGTTCATCGCCGTGCACTACGTCGACAGGCGCAATGTGCGTCGTTTTCCCATCCCCTACTACCTGACACCCGACGCCATCCTCAACGAAGTCCGGCGGGGCGCGCCGGGCGACGTCAACGAGTTGCGCACGGTGGGCCTGCTGGACGTCGCCAAGCGGGTGTTGCGACTGCTCGAGCTGCCCAATGCCACCGGCTCACGCATCCTCGGTTTTGCCTGGTCCCCGAAGGGGCCGCTGCTCATCGACCGAGAGACAGACAACTGCGTGGACAGAACCGTCGCGCTCTTCGACGCAAAGACCTGGACCCTGCGTACCGTCTGGACCGACCACGGAGAGTCGCGCATCTACAATGACGTGGCGAGCGCCTGGCACCCGGACGGAACTCGCATCCTCCTCACCGGCGACCTCGACGACCGCTACCGGCTCTACCTGCTGACCCCGGGCGAGGCCAAACCGAAGCGGCTGACGTCTGGCCCCTTCGACGTCGAGGGCGCAGCGCTCGCTGAGCCGGGCTGGTCCTCCATCTACTACGTCTCCTCCGAGCCGCGTCCCGAGGAGCGGCAGGTGTGGAGGATGCCGGCCGAGGGAGGCAAGGCAGAACGCGTCAGCGCCCTCGCGGGCGTCAACACGCCCTTCGTCGCGCCCGATGGGAAAGCCGTCGCGTTCCTCCACACCGATGACCGGATGCCGACCGAGCTCTACGTGGGGGATCGCCGGATTACCCACTCCCCCCCGGCGGAGTTCAGCCGCATGGTCTGGGCCAACACCCGCTATGCGAGCTTCAAGGGGAGCACGGCCGGGGTCGAGCTGCACGCTCGCATCCTCGAGCCGGCGAACCTCGACCGCACCCAGCGGTACCCAGTCATCTTCGGGCCCGTCTACACCAATACCGTGCGCAACCGATGGATGGGGCGCTGGGAAGGCCTCATGCAGTTGCTGGTGCAGCGTGGCTACATCCTGGTGCAGGTGGATTCGCGCGGCAGCACCGGGTACGGCCGCGCCTTCCGGGAGAAATTCCTCTCGCAGTGGGGAAGCTCGGACCTCGACGACTACCAGGACGCCGTCAGCTACATGAAGTCACTGCCCTACGTGGACCCCGCACGCATCGGCATCTTCGGGAGCAGCTACGGGGGCCTCATCACCGTCTACGCGCTCTTCAAGAAGCCAGGGCTGTTCGCCGCCGGGGTGGCGGGCGCGCCGGCCACCGACCCACATTATTTCGGCAGTGACGACGTCGCGCACTCTCGAACGCCGGAGACGAACCCCGAGCTCTTCGACAAGGGGCGGGCCATCCTCTACGCGAAGAACCTCCGCGACCACCTCCTCATCATCCACGGGATGGCCGACGACGTGGTGCCCTTCCAGACCTCGGTCATGCTGGCCGAGGAGCTCATCCGCCAGCACAAGGACTTCGACTTTGCCTTCTCTCCGACCGCGACACACGCCTGGGCTGCACGCCCGGAGAACGCCGTCTACTTCTACGGCAGGCTAATTTCCCACTTCGACCGGTGGCTCGGGCCGGGCCCCCGCACCCCGGCCGGGAGCACCCCTTGATTGGTCTTTCGCTGCTGTGGCTGGCGGCGGCACCCCTCCCCTGCGGCTCGTTCGAGGAGGTGGCCGACCGGGTCTGGGAGTTTCGCGCCCGTACCATGCCGTTCTCTGTCGATGACATTCCACGGCTCGAACGCCCACCGGGCCTGGTGCGGTCGTGGTCCAAGAAGAGCGTCCAAGGGCAGCGCGCGGAGCTCGCGGCCCTGACCGACTGTCTGGCCAGGGCCACGACGGACGAGTCCAGCTGGTCGGTTGCCCGTCGCGTCGACGTGCGACTCATCCGTTCGACGCTCGCGCGCGTGCGCTGGGAGCTCGAGGTGAACCGGCGGTGGGAACGCGACCCGGGGTTCTACCTCGACCAAGCGCTGACGCCGGTCCTCGAGCTGTTGGTGGAACCGCCGCCCTTCGACGCTCCTCGGGCGCGCGAGCTCGCGGTGCGACTGCACAACGTCCCGGCACTGCTTAAGAACGCCGAGGAAAACCTGGATGGCGGCGTTCCGCTGTTTGCCCAGCTCGCGCTCGACCGGCTCGTCGACATTCGAAGGACGGTGGGGCGGGTGGAGACCGGAGTTCTCCCGCTCTTGCCCCAGGACGCCCGGAGCGAGTTCTCGGCCGCCATCCGCGCCGCCTCGGACGCCCTCGAAGCCTACCACGCTTGGCTCACCGAGCACGCGCCGTCCATGCGGGGGAAGGCCAGTGTGGGCCGCGAGGCCTACCTTTTCTTCCTGCAGCAGGTGGCGCTCATCCCCTACTCCCCTGAGCAGATGCTCTCGATGGCGCAACAGGAGTGGGAGCGGTCCGCTGCTGCCGAGGCGCTCGAAGCACAGCGCAACGTCGCGCTCCCGCCCCTGGCCTACATCCCGACGCTCGAGCTGCAAATCGCACGCTACCAGAAGGACGAGGTCGCGATTCGCAAGTTCCTCGAGGAACGCGGAATCCTGTCGGTGCCTGCCGAGCTTCACCACTTCACGGTGCAGCCGATTCCACCCTATGTCGACGCACTGGGGGACTTCGGCGAACAGGACTGGTTCACCGGGCCGTCCACCCTCAGCCAGGACGGAGTGCGGTGGCTGTACCCGCCCTCGCCCAAGCTCGGCTACTTCGGAAGAGCCACTGCGCGCGACCCACGACCCCTCATCACGCACGAGGGGGTCCCCGGACACTACTTTCAGCTGACGCTGTCCTGGAGACATCCCGACAGGATTCGGCGCCACTTCTACGACTCTGGACCAAACGAGGGACTCGGTTTCTATGCCGAGGAGATGATGATGCAGGCAGGACTCTACGACGACAGCCCTCGCACGCGAGAGTTGATTTGGGGTCTCAACCGTCTGCGCGCCGCCCGCGTCTACGTCGACGTGAAGCTCGCCCTAGGGGAACTCAGCCTGGAACAGGCCGCGGATTACCTGGCGCAGCGCGGTCCGATGGACGCCCGCACGGCCCACGCTGAAGCAGCTGCGTTCTCCGTTGGCCCTGGCCAGGCAATCAGCTACCAAATCGGCAAACTTCAGATTGAGAGACTCCTCGCCGGAGCCCGGCTGCTGCAAGGGGCCAGCTTCTCCGTCCGACGTTTCCACGACACGCTGTGGCTAAATGGCAACGTGCCACTCTCGTTGCAGCGCTGGGAGTTGCTTGGCCTCGACGACGACGTCCGAATTCTGGATGCCGCCGCGCGCCAGGCGCCCCCCCGCTGAGAGGAAAGCTCTCACAGCGCGAGCACCAGCCCTGCGGAGAAAGCGCCCTCGACGCACGGGATGCCGGCCCCCACGACGAGAACCGTTCCTCCGCTGCCGGCGTAGAACCCCCCGCTGGTGACGTAGACCGGTACCAAAAGCCGCGCCTGGAGCACGACTGCAAGCTGCTGGACGAGGAAGAAGCGGATTCCGGCACCGAAGGTGAAGGCGCCGCGCCAGGTGTCGTGGACGTTGAGCCGCTGGCCCGAGCTGAGAAGAATGCCCCCGGGCGACAGGAGCACCGCGCCCAGCGTGAAGTCGCCGAAGCACTCGAAGTCCCCGCAGCGGATGCTTTTGGTTAACCCCGCCTGGAAGTAGCTGATGTTGAGATGGTTGCTACCACTGGTGGCGGCCCCGGACGTCGAGGCGTAATGCGCCTGGGTCGGCGAAAGCGTCCAGAGCAACTCGAGGTCAAGCTCCGGGCCGAAGGCGACGTTGAACGCGGCACCGTAGCTGGGAGCCGCGTCGACGCTGACAGTTCCACTCGAGGTGGTGACGGGTGTCGTGAATTGGAAGCCCGCCCAGCCGATGAGCCGGACTGTCTGTGTTTCTTCCGTGGGCTGGGCGGTTGCAGCCAATGGCAGCGCCACAAGGACCAGGGCCGCCACGAGGAAGCCCGACGGGGGACATTTGCCTCGGCGGCTGTGGAGCAGCACTCTGCGGCGCAGCTTACGTCAACCCGTCACTGGGCGTGGGCATCAGCGGGCGAATGTTCTGCTTGCGGAGCGGCGCTGGGGCGGAGTCGCTCGAGCGAACGAACCCCTTGAGTTCCAAGGGGTCCAGCGTCGCACACGGCTCCAATGGAGACGTGCCGCTCGGCTCGATTTCCTGTCGGACAGCGAGCCCGTATGCGCCTTCGCCGAGGCGCACCAACGCAAGCACCACCAGGTGCTCGAATTCCCCGAGCGCGCCTCCTTTCCCCATGTTTCTGCTCGGTAGAAAGTCACCCGTTGAAGTCAAGGCTTCGAAACAAGAATCACCCGCCCCGGTCCGCCCAGCGCCCAGTGCGAGCGAGGGTCTGAGGCCGCCCCGTGGGACAGTCGGACCGAAGCGATGCCCAGTGAAGTACGCTGGGGACGGCGTGCTTCCCGGAGGGCTGTCGGTGCGTCGCACTTGGTCATTGGCAGCCCTGGTGGCCTGCGCCTTGCCCTTGGCGGCGTCGCCCGGCCCCGAGGCACCCAAGCCAGCCCGGGTTGCGGTCATTGCCGCCGGCCACTGTGAGTCGGCGGCGAGCGCCATTTCGGCCCGCGCGTTTCGAGCGCTCCTGCAGCCAAAGCTGGGCGCCACCCTCCAGAGCGAAGCGGAGACCGCCCGACCCTTGGGCGGTCTTTCCGAACGAACGCTAGACGAAGTGTCGCGCGCTCTGGCGGCTGCTCGAAAGGAATATTACGCGCACCACGTCGACGCCGCCGTGTCACAACTCAAGGCACTGGCAGTCGACGTCACGCGCATTGCGCCATCGCACGAGCGCTGGAAGACAGAGCGCGAGTTGCTGACGCTGCTAGCGCAGGCGCAGCTTCCAAGCGATGCGGTGGCTGGTGAAGCAGCTCTGCTCTCCATCCTCCGCGTGGAGCCGACGTACCAGCCAGACACGGGACTCTACCCGCCAACCTTCCGGAAGTTCGTCGACGGCGTTCGCGCGAAGGAAGCCGGGGAACCGACCAATCGCCTCGACGTCGCCGTCGTCCCGGCCGGAGCCGAGGTGTACCTCGGCGGTTGCCCCGTCGGAAGCGGGCCCTTGTCCCGGCACTTCCCGGCCGGCGATTACCGCGTCGAGGCAGACTTTGGCCACCGAGGCCTCGTCCGCACCGTGCGGATTCCAGCGCCGCCCGCGCTTGTGGCTCCGGTGGAACTCGCCAGTGGCGTGGAGGGCTCTCTGCTCGCCGACGGCGGGCCCTGCGTCGAGCCGGGCACAGAGCGCTCGGCCAACCTCGCCCGGGTCGCCAAACTCGTCGGCACAGGGCGACTCCTCACCCTCCACACCGAGACGTCGGCCAACCGTCGCTGGGTGATGGTCGAGGAAGTCGACGCCACCGGGACAGTGGTGAAGCAAGCAAGGTCCGAAGTCCTTGCCGGAGCACCAGAAACGGATGCCCTCGGCACGCTGGCTGAATGGGCAGCCACCGACCGCGCCGGGGCTGCAGTGGAGGTGCTGAAGCGCGCAGGCACGCCGTCGGCCGCGGTGATTCCGGCCAAGGCACAGGGCCAGGTGTCGGGGCGCGTCCTCGGCCAGCCGTCGCCAAACGGATTTCAACTGCAGACTTTTCCCTTCAATGGCCAGCTTCCTCCGGGACCTCCCATCCATTTCTCCGGCGACCGCTTCAAGGCAACCGACCAGCCCAAGGGCAAGGCATCGGTCCGTGTCGTGACGGATGACGGGCGGGTCGGTGCCACCCTCGTCGAGGTCCCAGCTGTCGGAAACGTCGACACCACCGTCCGGGTCGACAAGGCCTGCACGGCGGTCGGACGCGTCTTCAACGTCGGGCGGCAACCCGCTGCGGGCGCGCACCTGGCGGCACAACTCCTTGGAACGCGCATCTTGCAGACTGGCCAAACACGACCAAAGGGTGGCTTCATCCTTGAGCAGCTCACCAAGGGCGATTACGAGCTGACCGTCACGCAAGGCGAGCGCCGCCTCGTGCGTCGCTTTTCCCTGGGAGACTCCTGTTCAGCAATGCTCGGGACACTCATCCTCCCGGAGGCGACTTCCACCAGCACGCCGAGTGGGCCTCGGGGTACCGAAGCCGCGCGAGACCACTGAGCGAATGCCGCGTGCACCGGGACGGCGAAATTTGTGCATCGTGCCGAAGCTGATGCGCTGAGACGTGGGATGCTGCGGGTTGGCGCTGCGACCTCGTCTTGGAACGGACGTTGCAGCGATGGCAGGCATGTCCGGTCCTCACGTCCTCATCATCGGCGGTGGCCTCGCCGGTCTGGCCACGGGCTGCTATGCGCGCGCCAGTGGCTTTCGCACTACCCTCCTGGAGCACAACCTGGCGCTCGGGGGCGTCTGTACCGCCTGGCCGCGCGGCCCCTAGATGGTTGATGGCTGTATCCACTGGTTGACGGGCGGACCCTTCTCCCGCGCCTACCAAGAACTCGGCATCGTGCCAGCTGTCCCCCTGCGGACACTCGAGCACTGGGTGACCTACCGGGACGAGCGCACCGGAACAGACATCGCCGTCACGGCGGACCTCGAAGCGCTTGGCCGAGCGTTGGTGCGCATCAGCCCGGAGGACCAGGCCGAAGTTGCCCACCTGTTGGATGCGGCGACGCGGTTCACCGAGTTGCCGATTGCCGTCTCGCGACCACCGGAGCTCACGACATTTCGCGAGCACTTTCTTCAGCTCTGGCAGATGCGTGACGCATTTGGGGCACTTGTTCATTTTCGGAGTCTCGGCCTCGAATTTTCCGTCGTCGAGGAGGACGCGGTGGCCCGGCCTCACCGAGGGAAATAGGGCCGCCTCCGTACAACCGATGCGGGCAGGGGGAGAGCAGTCGCCCAGCCGCATCCACCAGCGCAGGGTGTCCGGGAGAGAGGGACCGCATGAGGATGAGCCTGTCGCCGACGGCGAGTTGAATCGGCGCATCGGTGGGCGGGAGCCCCACCGGACAGACTGCCTCCTCGATGCCAGCGCGATGAAACTGACAGCTGTCCAGGACGAAAGCACGCCGCTCGGTCTCGGCGTGGAATGCTTCACCGTCCATTCCTCGAATGCGTAGCTCACGCCGAAGCCCCCGTGCGTCCCGGAACTGCAAAACGTCCCCGACGCGGAGCGAGCTGAGCCAAGCCCTTGGGAAGGTGAGCACCGGCGCGGGACGCCTCACCGTCTCGCCTTCCGGCGCGAGCCACACCCGGGTGGGCGCCTCTGTCCGGCCGTACGCATCGCGTCGCACCTTCCAGGTCACTACGGCGGGCCCAGGCTCGAGCGGACCAGTCCGAATCTTCGGTCCGCCTAGGTCCATAAGCAGTCGACATGACACGCCAAGCTGCTGCTCGGCACGCCTGAGGTGGCCGGCAATTCGCGTCCAGACGTCGGCACCGTCGTGAGCGCAGTTGATGCGCAGGCAGCTCATCCCGCGTTCCACCAGCCCACGGACTGCGTCGGCATCCTCCGCGAGGCTTGCGTCCGCGGTGACCATGATTCGGACCGCCCGGCCCTCCGGTGCCGGTCCGAGCAGCGCGTCGGCCTGGGACCCAAGGGCAGCACGAGCTTCCTGGAAGTTGGGCCCGACGAGCGCGTTCGTGCCGTCGGGCGCTCCCTGAAGGCGAGTGAGCGCCCGATGGACTGCAAGAAGAGTTGCCTGGACATGCCCCTCCGCCCGACCGAGGGACGACAACCCCAATTCAGCGAGCGAGTTCTGCAGCTTCCGCACGTCATGAGCGCGCAGCGCGAGGTAGTGCCGAAGGTTCACCGCGCCCTTCCGGTGTACTGGAGCGAGCGCGGCGAGCTCACCTTCGGTCGGCGTCGCTCGCCCGATATCTCCCAGCAGCGCCTCCACCTGAGAGAGGGCTTCAGCGACGGACGGCCTTGAAAACATGCTCGATGGACGCTCGCACCAGGGCGTGACATCTGTGTGAACATGGCCATCGCGCTCGCACTGCTCGAGTAGGCCATCCTCGCTCCGTCGAGTAGTTTGGGTGCGAGGGTTCTGCCTCCTCAGGCCTCGGTCGACCTGAGCGCGTGGAGAGCCACTCTTGACCTTCAGGTCCCGGCCTCGCCCCTGCAGTTTGGGTTGCGATGCTTCGGCCGGGATGGTTAGCGTTGCGCTCGTAGATTGACGGGGCCGGGGTTTCCTTCGGGAGGTAATCGGCCATGGCGGCCACCGCAGCGCAATGGCACATCGAGCGCCACAAGCGCATCGTCGCACTCCACCCCGAGGTCCGCGCGCTGCAGGGGACCTATCCCCGCTCGCAGGCCTTCATCGTCGCGCTGGTGGTGGTCGATGTTGCGCTCGCCTGGGCGGTGCGCCACAGCGTCTGGTTGACAGTACTCGCAGTCGCATTTGGCGTGGGCGCGTTCGTCGCTCACGCGCTCGGTGTCCTAATCCACGAGGCAACCCACAATCTGGTCGCCTACGGATCGCGCGCCAACAAGCTGTGGATGCTCGTCGCGAACCTGCCACTTCTCGCGCCCGCGGCGATTGAGTTTCGAGTGCAACACCTGTTGCACCACAAGTTTCTGGGAGAGGTGGACGGCCGCGATACCCAGGCTCCGAGTCGCGCGGAGATCGCATTCGTCGGCGACAGTTCCTTGCGCAAGTTCGCATCCTTCAGTCTGGGTCGCTTCTTCTACCCCGCACGTCCCGGGAACCATGTGCCGCGGGATGGCTTTCTAATCCTGAATTGGTGTGTGCAAGCCCTGGCCACTGCGGCCCTGTTTTGGTTCGTCGGCGGCAAGGGGATTTGCTTCCTCGCCGTCAGCGGGCTGCTGGCCTTCGGGCCGCACCCCGTGGGTGCGCGACGGCTGTCCGAGCACTTTGCGATGCGAGCAGACCAGCCTACCGTCTCCTACTACGGGCCCCTCAACCGGGTGTCATTCGATGTCGGTTACCACGTCGAGCACCACGACTTCCCTGCCATCGCCTGGCCGAGACTACGCGCCCTCCGGAACATCGCACGCGAAGAGTACGGCAGCCTCTTTGCTTTCCAGTCCTGGACGCGCCTGCTCCTCGCTCACTTCTTCGACCGGCGATACCGGGTCGAACACTACACGGGCTTCGGAGCAATCCTCGGGAGTAGCCCGGCGGCGCCTTGTCCCACCTCGGAGGCGCCGCGCCCCCGGACAGACAGAGCGGGTCGGCCTCGCCGAACGGCGGAAGCGCTGGCGGCATGCTCCCTCCGTCATTCGTGTAGGGCCTGTCGCGGATGCGGGTTCACGCACTCGCCGGGCCGCTCCACTCGAGCCAAGCGCCCTTCCCTGTCGCGAGCGCCCCCTGGTGGATGGCATGAGCGGCAGCTAGGTCCTCGACAGCGATGCCGAGGGACTCGTACACCGTGACGTCCTGGTTCGAGAGGCGTCCTTGCAACTTGCCGTTGAGCACGTCGCCCAACTCGCCCAGGAGATGCTCATCGGAGATGGCACCTTCGCCGCGCGCAATTCGGAAGTCTCCTGACTCGTTGAGACAGGACTCCCGACAGTCGGTGTAGAACCGTGCGCGCCGTACCGCGTCCGTGTCGAGTTCCCGGTGTGTCGCAAAGCACGCCCCCGCCGCGTTCACGTGAGCGCCCGGCGCGAGCCAGGCGCCGTGGAGAATTGGCTCCCGGGCGGAGGTCACGGTACAGACCAAATCCGCGCCGCGCACTGCGTCCTCGGCCGTGGCCATCACTTCAATCTTGAGGCTCGCAGGCACGGAAGCCTCGCGGGCGAAACGGTCTGCGTTGGCGCGGGTCCGGCTCCACACGCGCACTCGCCGCAGGCGGCGCACGGCTGCCATCGCAGCCAAGTGGGTGCGACCTTGGGTACCACATCCCAGGAGCGCCAGGTCGCCCGCATCCGCGCGCGCCAGGGCATCGGTCGCGGCGCCCGAAGCAGCAGCCGTGCGAATGGCGGTGATGGCGCTAGCATCGAGCATCGCTAGCGGCTCGCCATGAATGACCCCGAAGAGGAGGACCACTCCCTGGTGGGATTCGTATGCGGTCCCGTGATTGCCGGGCATGACGCTCACGACCTTGAGGCCGAAGCTGCGCGGCTCCCCGAGATAGCCGGGCATCAGGCCGAGGACGCCCGAGCCGTCGGGCAAGCGCAGCAGGCTGCGGAGCGGCTGTACCGCGTCGCCGCGCGAAAACGTGGCCAGCGCGTCACGCATCAGCCGGATGCACGCGCCCACCGGCAACAGCTCGTGCACCAGCGCTTCGTTGACGATGAGAACCTTCACGCCAGAGTCCTCTCCCCTCGCCGGGAGTCGCGCACCCTGCCCAGCAGCGTACGACTTCCCGGCGAATGTGGGCACCTTTGGAAGTGCGCGGAACACCAGGTTTGGACGTCTGGCGCCGGTCAGCAGGGGGACTTCATGCGTTGCCCACCCGAGCCTCAAGTAAGGTGGGAGCGGTGCAAATTTTGCCCGCCACGGAGACCGAAGATGCCTCGAGGGAGACACCTGCTGCTGCTGACTGCGTCGATGGTTCTCTGCTGCGCCACTCCCAGCCCATCCGCGCCAGCACCAGCGTCCGTCCCCAAGTCCCCTCCACCGGAGCCACCTGTCCCGGTTTCGACACGGGCTTTTCATCAAGAGCGGGCCATCGTCCTGCGGCATGCCACCGTGATGCCAGCCTCCGGCGCGGCCATCGCCGACGGGGCAGTCTCGTTTTCGGCCGGACGGATTGTCCACGTCGGGAAGAGCGCGGACGTCCCGACCCCGCCTGGTGCCGACGAGATTGATGTCTCGGGAAAGGTGATCACGCCAGGCCTCATCGACGCCCACAGCCATCTGGGTGTCTATGGCGCCCCCGAAACAACCCAGGCCAACTCGGACGGCAATGAGGCGACGGCGCCAGTCACTGCAGAGGTGTCCGCCGAACATGGGTTCTGGCCGCAGGACCCGCAGCTGCAACGAGCGGCAGCCGGGGGGATTACCGCCATGCTGGTCCTGCCAGGAAGTGCCAACCTCATCGGCGGACGCGGCTTCCCGGTGAAACTGCATTTCGGGCGCACGGCATTGGAGATGCGTTTCCCGGGCGCACCCGACGCGCTGAAGATGGCCTGTGGTGAAAACCCGAAGCGCGTCTATGGGAAGGAGCGACGCACCGCACCCTCCACCCGGATGGGCAACGTCGCTGGATACCGCCAGGCGTTCGCCGACGCGCGCGACTATGCGAATCGGGTCGCTGACTGGCAGCACAAGCACGACACGAAAGCAGACACCGCAGGACCACCTCCCAAACGCGACCTCAAGCTGGAGACCCTCGCCGCCGTGCTGAAAGGGGACGTCCTCGTCGAAGTTCACTGTTACCGGGCCGATGAGATGGAGACCATGCTGCGAATTGCCGACGAGTTTGGCTTTCGCATCCGCGCCTTTCACCACGCCCTGGAGGGATACAAGGTGCGGGACGTCCTGGTCCGCAAGGACGTGGCGATTGCAACCTGGGCCGACTGGTGGGGTTTCAAGCTGGAGATGTGGGATGGCATCCCGGAAAATGCCGGGCTGATGACAGAGGCGGGGGGGCGCGCGGTCATTCACTCCGACTCGCCGATCGGAATCCAACGGTTGAACCAGGAGGCGGCGAAGGCGATGTGGCGAGCGCGTGCGTCTGGCATCAGCGTGAACGACGAACAAGCGCTGCGCTGGATTACGCTGAATGCCGCCTGGGTGATGGGAGTGGATGCACAAACAGGGTCCCTCGAACCAGGGAAGATGGCTGACCTCGTCGTCTGGAGCGGCAATCCCTTCAGCGTCTATGCGCGTGCCGAGCGTACGTACGTTGACGGCAGGCTGACGTTTGACTCCCGGACGGGCCCCTCAACTCCCAGCGACTTCGAGGTCGGTCGCTTGGCCTCGTCGTCTGCTCGATTGGTCGGCACGGCCGCAAGCCGCCCGCCCGGCCTAGGTGCCGCATGCGAAGCGGCCTCCTCCCTTCCCTGCCAGGAAGCACTCTCGCTCGATGGCAGGCGGTGCGTCGTCTTCCACAACGCCACCGTGGTGGACTTGGGGAACGTGACGTCCGGGACGGAGGTCCTCATCGACGGTGGACACGTCGTGCGCGTCGGGGTCGGCTCGACTCCGCAAGGGTGCCGATCGATCGATGCCAGTGGTCTCGTCCTCACCGCCGGGCTGATTGATGCGGATAGCGCGCTCGGCCTCTCCGAGGTCCCGGCGGAGCAGGACGCCAACGACGAGGAACCACGCCAAGACGAGGCGAAACAGCCGGTGCATGCCTCCGCTCGCGCCGTGGACAGCTTCGACCCGCTGTCAGCCACCCTGCCCGTCGCGCGCGGCGGTGGCGTGACGTCGTTTGTGACGGCGCCGAAAGGGGGGTTGGTTTCGGGCCAGAGTGCCTGGGCGGCGACCGACGGCTCGGTTCGAAAGTCTCCCGTGGCGGTGGACGCTCACCTCGGAGGCCCTGGTGGGGCCGCTGTTCAGGGTCCGAGAGGGTACGCCGTCGAGCGCCTCAGCGAGTTGCTCGACGACGCACGCACCTACGCGAAGCGGCGGCAAGACTTCGAAGCCAACCGGATGCGCAAGGTGGCGGCGAGCCGACTGGACCTCGAGGCACTGCAGCCCGTGCTCTCGGGAGCCGTCCCGCTCGTCGTGACGGTAAACCGGGTGGCCGACATCCGAGCCACCCTGGCACTCGCGAAGCGGTTCGGAATTCGCGTCGTCGTCAGCGGCGGTGCTGAAGCCTGGCAGCTGGGGGCGGAGCTCGCCCAGGCGAAGGTTCCGGTCATCCTGAACGCCATGTCCAACCTACCGTTGAGCTTCGACGAGCTCTCGAGCCGGGAGGACTCGGCGATGTTGCTATCAGCCGCCGGCGTCAGCGTTCTGCTCTCCCCGCGGGCCGAGCCACATATGACGCGCACCCTGGCGCAGGATGCTGGGAACGCCGTTGCCTGGGGGCTGAGCTGGGGCGATGCGATGCGGTCCATCACCTCCAACGTCGCCTCGGTGTTTGGCCTCTCCGCGGGCCGCGTCGCGCCCGGAGCACGCGCGGACATCGTCCTTTGGAACGGAGACCCCCTGGAGGTTTGGGCCCGTCCGCTGGCGCTGTGGGTTGATGGCAACCAGCTGACTTTGCGGAGCCGGCAGACCGCCCTGCTCGAGAAGTACAGGACCGTGCCGTAACGGCATCTGAGAAGCCTTCGCTCAGGAGCCGAACCGCTCTGCCGCTAGGCCCGTCTCCTGCCCGCTCCCCTACCAACCCGGTCGCCTGTCCCTTCCCGCAGGCTCGCACAGGGAGTACGCGAGAGAGGCCACGCCGCGTCCACTTCTGCCGTCGGCGCCCGCGCGCAGCAGCGGAGGGATGGCAAGGCGCAGCACACCGCCGTGACGGCGACGTGCGGGCAACAGCACGAGTGGAAGCGAGGACCGTTGGCGCCCTCAAGACCATGCCGCGGTGCTCCTTGAACTGCCCTGGAGGCGGTGGTCTGACGCGCCAAGGCAAAGGGGGGCGTCCATGCGCTTTCGCTCATTGTTGGTGGCAGCAGCTGCGCTTCTGTTCTGGGCATGTGGCCAAGCGGTGCCGACGGATGCAGTGTCTTCGTCGAACTCGGGCGCCGTCAGTGCGACGCGCTCAGGCTCGACGAGCACCGAGTCGTGCGGTCCGAAACCCAAGGTCCTGCAGGTCGGCACCTGGAAGGGCCGAGTGGGCGCGTTTTCGTCCATTCAGGCGGCCGTGAATGCTGCCTCTCCAGGAGACTGGATTCTGGTGGGACCGGGCGACTACCGAGAGACAGGTTCCGCCCTTGCGGGGGTTTTCATCACGACTCCGGGCATCCGCATCCGGGGCATGGATAGGAACCGCGTCATCGTTGATGGAACACAGGTCGTGGGTGGGGACGCGACGCCCTGTAATCCCGCGGATGCAGCACAGGTGAAGACGGCTGGTGGCCGGAACGGCATCGAGGTTCTCAAGGTCGACGACGTCTCCATCGAGAACCTGACGGCCTGCAACTTCCTTGCGGACTCCGGCAACAACGGCAACCAAATCTGGTGGAACGGCGGAGATGGGAGCGGAGTAATTGGAATGGGCGGCTACCACGGCGCCTACCTCACCGCGAGCTCGACCTACACGTCAGCCGCGTTCTCTGGTTCCTACGGCATCTTCGCGAGCAACAGCCGTGGGCCGGGCGTCATCGAACGCTCGTACGCGAGCAACATGTCCGACTCGTGCTTCTACGTAGGCGCATGCCCCGACTGCAATTCGGTGCTGCGGCAAGTGCACGCACAGAACAGCCCCCAAGGCTTTTCCGGAACCAATGCCGGCGGCCATCTCATCCTCGAAGACTCGGAATGGGACCAGAACCGCGTCGGCATAGCGCACACCACCCTCGCCAACGACGATGAACCGTCGCCGCAGAACGGTGCTTGCCCAGACGACCCCAGCAAGTCGTGCACCATCGTCCGCCGCAACTACATTCACGACAACAACAACCCCAACACGCCCGGTACTGGCATCGCCGCCACCGTCCCGACGGGAACCGGGCTCATCATTTCAGGCGGACGGAACGACACCGTGCGTGACAACCTGATTGTCCACAACGGGGCGTGGGGCGTTGTTGTCAATGACTATCCAGATACGTCAACGCCCGCTCCTGCTCCGTGGTGCAACGGCGGGAATCCACTTTTCAATCCACCGCCTCCTTTTGACTCAATCCTCGGACCGGTCATTCCCTGCTACTACGATGCGTTCGGGAGCGAGGTGAGCGGCAACTACTTCAAAGGCAATGGCTTCTTCGGTAACGCGACCAATGCGGACCTCGCCAACGCAACCCTGCCCACACCCACCAACAATTGCTTCCACGACAACCATGCGGCCCATCATGGTCAAGTCACGAGTACCCCGGTGAACATCCAGGACAGCTCCGTGCTGGGCACCTGCGGCGCGCCCTGGGCCGGGGACACGGCACAAGTGGCCCCGCTGTTCCTGGAGCTGCTCTGCGCCAGCTTTGGGCCAGGCTCGGGCGCTTGCAACCCGGCAGAGCCAGGCTATCCGCAGCCGACCGAGGTCTCCCTCCTGCCGATTCCGCACGAGCCAGGGATGCCCGATCCTTGCAAAGGCGTTCCGAAGAATTCGTGGTGCAAGGACCACCACGGCGAAGACGACGATGAAGACGACTGATTCCTCCGGCGTCCAAGTCGTCCCGACTCGGTAACGTCTACCGGGCCGTCATCCTACAGTCAGGAGTTCAATCATGGCTTACTCAATTGCGTGTGCTGATAGCGGTGCGAAGTGCCCGGGAAAGTTCGTGACCGAGACCGAGAAGGAATTGCTCGACCATGTGAAGCTCCACATGAGCGCTTCGCATCCGGAGATGATGAAGAACCCACCCCCGCCAGACGCGCTGAAGAAGCTCATCAAGCACGTCTAGCCCGGGGCCCCGACGGAGGACCGGTCACCTTCAGCTGGGATGCCACTGACGCCACCAGCCTCACCATCGACCATGGTGAAGTGCACGCTGGACACCGCCCAGTCGGCCTGTGCCGGTGTGCCGGGCACCATCTTCACGCCCCGGTAACCCAGCGGGTGTTCCACGAGTCGGGCAGTGCCCTCACGTTGAATAGGCCCGGGCGCGCCCGAAGGACCCTGTTCACATCCACCTATTTCTTGAAGCCAAAAACCCCAAGCGCAGACGAGCGCGGGTCGCGCCGGCTGTGGCGTCCTGCTTCCACCTGCAAAAAGAACTCGAGTAGGGCACGGTTGAACGCCTCCGGCTCCTCGAGATTCAACGTGTGTCCCGAATTGGGCAGCACGACCAATCCCGACGTCGCAATGCTTCGCTTCATCAGGAGGCCGGGCTCAAGACAAGGCTCGTCCTCATCGCCAGTGAGGATGAGGGTGGGGACTTCCATGCGCTTCATGTCGTCGACCAGCTCCCACAGGGAGGGCCTTTTCATCTGGACCCCGCGCATGGTGAGGGCTTGGCCCCTCGAGGAGTGCTCTTGCAGTCGGCTCGAAAATTCGGCCCAGCCTCGGGGGTCCTTGTTCTGAAACTGAACTCGCGTCGGCCCACGAGCATGCTTCTGCACCGCCTCCGCCCAGGTGCCCTCAAACGCCGACGCGGCAGCTTCGCATTCCTCCTGGAACTTCGCCCTCTCCTCCGGCTGAGCGCCGTAACCGCACCCGGCGAGAACGAGGGAGCGCACGCGTTGCGGATAGGTGATGCCCACATGAAGCGCCGCGAACGCCCCCATCGAAAGACCCACGATGTGGGCACGGTCGATGTTCAGGTGGTCGAGCATCGCAATCACGTCGTCACGTGCGTGCGCCTGCGAGTAGCCCGAGCTGTCATCAGGGACATCCGACGGCGGAAAGCCGCGCGCGCTGTAAGTGATGCAACGGAAGTAGCGCCCAAAGAACCGCACCTGCGGCTCCCAGCTGCGGTAGTCGCCGGCGAATTCGTGGACGAAGAGGAGCGGCGTGCCAGTGCCGACTTCCTCGTAGTAGAGCCGAGTGCCGTCGTTCGCCTTGGCGTGGGTCACGGCATGCACAGTAGCTCCCCCGGCGTCGGGGTCGAGCAGGAAACAACAGCTAGGGCGCGCCGAGGCCTTAGGTCACCGGGAGCATGGCCCAATTGGCGAACGGGCGGAGTTCGTGAAGCTGAAGGTCGAACAGCCCCTTGGCGACCAGCGGAAGTTTTTGCAGCTCGACCGCGGCCTCCGCCAGGTCGGGTGTCTCCAGCACGAAGACAACCGTCGTGGGCGATTCGGTGAGATAGGCTTCGCGCAGGACCGCGTTCACGTAGAGGCGCCAACACCCCTCGAGCTCAGCTTGCAACTCCGGCCTGACCTGCTCCAGCGCCACTCCCTTCTTGAGTGAAACCACAGCGAGGATTTTCATACGTACCTGTCTCCTCAACGAGGAGAATGCGCATGGCACGGCGCCGGACGACTCCGTCAGCATGCCAGACGCAGGCACAGACTGTCGTCCGTCCTCGTTCCTGCGAGGCTTCTCGCGGACTCTCTTCCATCAAGCATGGATGCTCGGCAGAGGTCCTGTCTTCACTCACCGCGAAGTTGGAACGCCCGGGTTGCCCTCCGGGCCTGGGGTTGCGCCAGACGAGCCGCAAACCCGCAACCTTTGCGCATTGGGCGCGCCTCTGGACGGCCGTCTACACCGCCAAGTGCCCGAACTGATTTCAGTCACCGAGTAAGGCCTGTCCGTTGCACACATTGTCCGATGAAGCACGTGAATCTCTCGAGCACCGAAAGGGGAACCACGATGAAGACCACGGACATCAACGCCAAGATTGAGGGCGTCGCCGAGAAGGCGAAGGAGCTCAACATCAAGGCAAGCGAGAAACTTCAGGAGGTCGCAGCGAAGGCCGGACAAGTCCTCGAGGAAACGGCGGACATGGTGGCTCAGCGCGCGCATGAGCTGGCCTCCAAAGCCGAGAAGCTGGCGCGCGAGGGGACCCCAAAGCCCGCTGCGAAGAGTCACAAGAAGTAGGCGGCACCGACGACTCAGCCTTCACGAGGAAGGCGTGCGCGTCGGGCGGCTCTCATGAAGGGCTTCAGGGACAAGCGCGAGTTCATGAGGGTCTTCGAGCACATCTTTGCCCTCATGAACGAGCACCCGGAGGTGGGGCGCCGGCTGCGGGACGCACATGCGCCCCATCGCTTTCTGATTTCCGACCTGGACCTCGAGCTAAACGTCACAGCCGCGGATGTCAAAGATGAGAAGCTGGGCCGCTTTCTCACATGGGTGTGGGGGCCGGTTAACTGGAAGCCAGTCATCACACTCAAAATGTCGAGCGTGACCGCGAACCGCTTCTTCCAGGGCAAGGAGAATGTCGCCCTGGCACTGGCGCTTGGCCGGGTGAAGGCTTCCGGACCGCTGCCCACCCTTCTCCGGCTAGCACCGGTAACCAACGCCATCCATCCCGTCTACCGGGAGTGGCTCGAAAAGACCGGCCGCGACCACCTCCTGGCCTAGGCGAACATGCGCACGCCCCTCGCCAACGTCGACGCCGCCTGGCATCGGATGGAGGAGCCCTCCAATCGCATGGTGGTCACCGGGGTATTGGTCTTCGACAAACCCATCTCGATGAAGCAACTGCGCGGGCTCCTCGAAAAACGCCTGCTTCGCTTCTCTCGCTTTCGCCACCGCATCGTCGAACCCCGCGGACCATTGAGCGTCCTTTCCTGGGAGGAGGACCCGGACTTCTCCGTTGAGCATCATCTGGTCACGGCGCGACTTCCCGGGCGGGGCACCGAAGCAGCACTGCAGGCCTTTACGAGCGAGCTCGCTAGCCAGGCCTTCCTCAAGGGGCGGCCCCCGTGGAAGTTTCACTTCGTTCCGCGCTACCAGGGAGGCTCGGCGCTGATTGTCCGGCTTCACCACTCCATCGGAGATGGCCTCGCGCTCGTCCACGTCCTGCTGTCGATGGCAGACGGCGCTCCTCCACCTCCGGAGCCACGGCACCGAGAGGTCAACCGGGCAGGTCTGTTGAACTGGGCCCGGACATCGCTCGCTGCAGCCGCCGAGGCAGCGCTGACACTCCCGTGGCGCGCCGGCAAAGATGGGCTGGAGCTCCTCAGCAGTCCAGCACGCCTCGTCCGTTCGGGCGCCGACGCAGCGAACCACCTCGCATCGCTGGTCCGGCTCCTGCTCTTGCCACCGGACCCACACACCGCTTTCAAGGGCGCGCTCGGCAGACGAAAAAGGCTGGTCTGGTCGCGTCCATTCCCGCTTAGCAACTTCAAAGCCGCGAGCGGCGCCACCGACACGACAGTCAATGACGTCCTCATGACAGCGCTCGCCGGGGCGCTGCGCCGCTACCTGCGCGGTCGCGGCACCGTCCCGCGCGGGCTCGACATCCGGGCAGTGGTACCCGTGAACCTCCGTCCCGCCGCCGAGGCACATCTGCTCGGGAACCGCTTCGGGTTGGTCTTCCTCTCACTGCCCCTCGGGCTAGAGAACACCTTCGACCGGCTCCAGGAACTGCACCGTCGGATGCTGGCGCTCAAGAAGTCGCCTGACCCCGCTGCCACCTATGGACTCCTCTGGGCGATGGGGCAGCTGCCCCGGGCAATCTTCGATCTCGTGGTCGACCTGTTCGGGACAAAGGCGACCACCGTCGTGACCAACGTCGTGGGACCCAAGGAGGCCATCTCCCTCCTCGGCGTACCTTTGCGCCAAGCAATGTTCTGGGTGCCCTGCGCTGGCCATCTCGCACTTGGCGTTAGCTTGCTCAGCTACGCCGGGCGCGTCTGGGTGGGAGTTCAAGCGGACGTCGGCCTCATCCCCGACCCCGAGAAAATCCTCACCAACTTCGAACTGGAGCTGAAAGCCCTCCGCGCGGGCCGGCGCGCGAAAGCAACGCGCCGGTCTCGCCGAACAAGGAAGGCGCGGACGACGCGAAGCGGAGCAGCCTCGGCGTCGTAACCGGCTACTTTGGCGCGGGCGGCCGGGTGGGGCGAACGGAGATGGCCAGCCCCTCGCCGTACTCTGCGTACACCTTGTCGCCCACCTTCGCTTTTTCGAGTCTGACATCGGGACCGGCCTTGACTCGGAACTGCCTTCCCTCGGGACCAACCAATGTGACGATTCGGGTCTTCGGATCAATCGCCTGGATGGTCACGGTGCCGCGAATGACGGCCGCCATCGCTCCGGCTGGCTTTTCACCGGGGGCCGCGCCGCCCGCGACCGCTTCCACCTGGGGGGCGACCGACGCCGAGTCGGGCGCTTGCAGCGTGAGAGCCAGGCCCCGGTAGAACTTGACCAACACCGCGTCGCCCACCTTCAACTGACCGAAGTTCTTCACTCGGTCGTCGACGTGCATGTTCTCGACGCGGCCGTTTTCGCCCTGCAAAGAGATTTCCCGCTTGTCTTGGTCGACGGCGGTAATGATGGCGGCCACTTGCTCTGACTGACTCGCGACCACGGTGCCAGCCTTGCCCGAGCGCTTCACCGTCATGGTGTCCGCTGGCTTGGCCTGGTCGTCGGCCCGAGCGGGTGACGCGAGCGTGAAGGTCGCGGCGAGTAGCAGTGCGGTTTCGCTTCGTCCCATGTGTGACTCCTCCTGGTTCGTCTCACCGAAGTGAGGCGCCAATTGTTAACTCGTGCCGTTTCGCGGAGCGCGACTCCCGTATTGCACACTGAAGGAAGAAAAGCCCTCGGAGTCGCATCCGAGCGGACTGTTTCGATGAACAGACGTCCCGCAGTGCGAGGAGCGAAGGAAGGCCCCGGACACGCCCTTGTCACGCACCAAAGACTCCCGGCGGCCGACGGGCGAGGCCATGACTGCGCTCCTTTCGTGCGGGTGAACCCGCCACTCTGCTAGAGACGGGCACGAACGAGGAGCGCCGCTCATGTACCCAGACGGCTAGCTCGAGCCTTCGCATCAGACGGGACAACCGACATGACGACCTTCAAGCCCACGTCGCTGCTGGCAATGGCCGCGGGCCTGGCGTTGCTGACCGGGTGCAAAGCAACTTCCCCCGCAGTGGCCGCAGATGCAATCTACGTTGGCGGGGACATCGTTACCGTCAACGACGCGCAACCCACCGCCGAGGCTCTGGCCGTGAAGGACGGAAAGATTCTCGCCGTTGGCGGGCGTCGCCAGGTGGTAGGCGCCCACAAAGGGCCCACCACGACAGTCATCGACTTGGCCGGTAAGACGCTGTTGCCCGGCTTCATCGATCCACACAGCCACTATTTCAGCTCAATCACGGTGGCCAATCAGGTCAACGTCTTCGCGCCGCCGGCGGGGCCCGCCAAAGACATTCCAGCCCTCGTCGCCGAGCTTAAGATGTTCCGCGATACGCACCGGGTGCCCAAGGGCGTGCTCATCCAAGCGTACGGCTACGACGAGAATGCCATGCCCAACGGCGTTGGGTTGACCCGGGACGACCTGGACCTGGACTTCCCGGACAATCCCGTGATGGTCGGGCATGTCTCGATGCACGGGGCGGTCCTGAACTCCGCCGCGATGAAGCAGTACGGCATTTCCGCCACCACGAAGACGCCTCCAGGCGGCGTCATTCTGCGCAAGCCGGGCTCCAGCGAGCCTGCAGGCCTTCTGATGGAAACGGCGTTTCTCCCCATCTTCGCGTCGCTGCCAAAGCCAACCGCCGAGCAGGAGGTCGCCTGGAGTCGGGCTGGACAGATGCTCTATGCACAAGCCGGCATTACGACAGCGCACGAGGGCGCGACCCATGCCAGTGACCTGGAACTGATGCAACGCGTTACGGCATCGGGAGCCAACATCATCGACGTCATTGCCTACCCGTTCATCACGGACCTGGATGCCATCCTCGCGAAGAACCCGCCGAGTACCTTTGGCAAATACGTCAAGCACCTCAAGCTTGGGGGCGTGAAGATAACTCTCGACGGCTCGCCCCAAGGGAAAACCGCCTACTTCACGACGCCCTACCTCACGGGCGGGCCTGGCGGGGAGAAGAACTGGAGGGGTGAATTGCCTTTCTCGGAGGACGAGGTGAAGGCGATGGTCAAGAAGGTCTACGACCTCGGGCTGCCCCTAAACCTCCACGCCAACGGCGATGCCGCAATTGATTTGCTCCTGAAGGCGCACGAATACGCCGCTGCGGGCGACCTCTCGCGGCAGCGGCATACCACCGTCATTCACTCGCAGTTCGTGCGGCGCGACCAGCTGGACAAGTACGTCGCTTACTCAATCACCCCGTCCTTTTTCACCGAACACACGTACTACTTCGGCGATACGCACATCCTGAATCGCGGAATGGAACAAGCTTCCTTCCTTAGCCCGATGCGCGCGGCCATCGACAAGGGCCTGCGCCCAACCAACCACACCGACTTCGTGGTCACGCCGCTCGATCAGATGTTTGTCATCTGGACCGCGGTCAACCGGGTTTCCCGAAATGGGGTGGTCCTCGGCCCGGACCAACGCGTCACTGCGCTGGAGGCTCTGAAGGCCATCACCCTCAACGCCGCCTACCAATACGCCGAAGAGAACTCCAAGGGCTCGCTGGAAACAGGCAAACTGGCCGATCTCGTCATTCTCGACCGCAACCCGCTCAAGGTGGACCCGGTGGCCATCAAAGACATCAAGGTCGTCGAGACGATTAAGGAAGGGAAGACCGTCTACAAGGCGAACTGACCCTGCCATGGGACAACAAACTGCGGCGGAAGCGTCACGCCCCGTTGGAGAGCGTCACGTTCGGAGCCAATCGCTTCCCTTCACAGCAAATAGAGTGCTCGACGCGTTACCCGGCTATTTCGTGACGGCGATGCACTCAATTTCCACCTTTGCTTTGAGCACCAACGCCGCGACGGCAACGGTGGAGCGGGCCGGCGGGTCCTTGGCGAAGAACTTCGTGTAGACCCCGTTCATCGTCTGGAAGTCCGCGATGTCAGCAAGGAAGACGGTGCACTTGACCACGTCGTCCATACCGAGGCCGACCTTGGCAAGATTTGCTGCGACGGCCTCCAGGGCGGCCTGCGTCTCGGGACCAACGCCGCCGGGCACGAGTTCTCGCGACCCTTGCGGGAAGCCGAGCTGCCCAGAAACGAACACCAGTTCACCCGCGCGCACGACGGACGAGAGGGGCGCCGTGCCGCTACCGGGAACTAGGACCTGCTTGCGGATCGGCTTAGCCGACGTGGTCGGCGCATCGGCGAGAGCGGGCGCGGCCAAGACGAGGAACAACGCGCAGAGACGAATCACTGTTTGACCTCCGGTGAAGTGGCGGTGGATTCGGCGGACGCGCGTGCGTGAATGGCGAGCACCGCCCGCCGCGCCGACTCGATGGCGCCAGCCATCCAGCCTGTCTGGTAGCTCATCGCATCGCCGGCGAACTGGATGCGGCCGACGGGTTTGCAGAGGAGGTTGTAGTCGGCCGGACGCGGGCCGTCTTCGCCCCAGTTCGCCCACGAGCCGAGAAGCCAGGGCATCTTCCCCCAGGCCACCGAGAAGCCCCCCTCGAAGTACTGGCGGTAGGGCGGATGAATCTTCGCGCCTTGCGCAAGCGCTGTCTCCAGCCGCTCCGCGTGGCGCATCGCCTGCAGCTCGAGCCCCTGTTCGCGAAAGACGTAGTAGCCGACCAGCACTCCCTTCCTTCCCAGCATGCCGGTCGACGGATACATGATTTGCATGATGGTCATGTCGGTCGACGAGTTGCCGCCGAAGATGCGGTCGTCTTCCTCCCAGAAGCGACGACCGAACTGCAGGCCGATTTTTCCGGCCACCTCGTACTTGACGGAGGCGATCGCGGCCCGCAATTCCGGTGAGAAGTCATTGGCCACGTTGCCCAGGGTGGTGAGCGGCAGCGCGCAGACGGCGTAGTCGGCCCGCGCCTCCCGTTGCTTGCCGTCGGCACCGTAGACTACGCGCACGCCGCGCTCGTCCTGCCGCAGCTCGCGCACGGGCGCACTGAGGACCAGGCTCGGCCCCAGTTTCCGCGCGAATGCGTGCGCCAGCTGGTCGGTACCGCCAACAATCTGCAGCATCGCAGGCTGCTGGAGAGGACTGCGCAGGAAGAAGTGCCGGAAGCCCAGCTCGGCCGCGAGGAGCGCCGAGCGCGAAAGCGGCTTCCCAACCTCGCCCTCGTTCTCGGCCGCGCCCGGGTAGACGCTGTATCCGCGGCTGCGCGCCGTCCCTGCGTAATGGCCGCCCTTGTCGAGCCACCCGAAGCTGGCCAGATAGTCCAGGAGATTGGCCCGATCCTGTGCGCTCAACTCGGTGTCGAGTGCCTTCGCGCTCACTGCCTTTGACAGCAGCTCGGCGACATAGCCGTCCTGGTCCCCCTCCACTTCCCTCTGGCGCAACCGCTGGCCTGCGAGCGGGCCCCGCGTGGTGTAGTCCCACGCCTGCGGGTTCCGATTCACCATCATCTCCACTGGCACGCCGAGCTCGCGACAATAGTCCAGGGTGACGTGGAAGCCGGGAATCCGCGCCGGGCCGCAATTGTAATAGAGGCCCGCGTCGAAGTTACAAACCTGCGTCTCTCCGTCGGTATCAGTAACTCGGGTGCCGCGCCGGATGGAGAAGCAACGCCCTCCAGGTCTTGGCGCCGCCTCGAGCACGGTCACGCCGTAGCCGAGCTTTCCTAGCTCGTAAGCTGCCGTCATTCCGGCGATGCCGCCACCAAGGACCAATACCGTTCGTCCGCGGGACCGCTCGCTTCGCTGAGGCGTGAAAGGCTCCCCGGCCTCTGCGACACCCAGCCCGAGCGCTGTGAGCGCCCCCTGGACCGCCGCCGCACCACCCACTTGTCCAAGCACCGCGAGGAACCGGCGTCGAGTGGTCGCCAATGTGCTTCCCTTTCTGGCCGCTCTGAAGGCGGCGCGTCGACTCGCGTACGTCTAGCATCTGCCACCCCCCTGCGACATCCTCGTTCTACGGGAAAGCGGCCGGCCGCCTGAAGAAACCGCGACCGCTTTGGAGCGGCCGGCGACGGAATCGACACACCCGCGGCTCGTTTTCCGCTACACCCCCACGCGGCATTTCACACAAGGCAGGAGCCCATCCATGAACCCACGATTTGGACGGTCCAAGCATTTCTTGCAACTCGGTCTGGCGCTCCTCGCGGCGACTGCATTCGCCCAGCAGAGCGCAGGAGGAAACCCGGAACTCCAGGAGAGAATCGCTGCTCTCAAGAAGTCGATGGCGCAAAGCCAGCAGGCCCTTCGGCAGTACACATGGATGGAAACGACCCAGGTCATTCTGAAGGGAGAAACGAAATCCACGACACAGGCTTCGTGCCAGTACGCGGCGGACGGAAAAGTCGTCAAGACGCCGGTGGACACAGCGCAGCCGCAGCAGAAACAACCCCCCAGGGGCGTCAAAGGCAAGGTCGTCGCCAACAAGAAGGAGGAGATGTCCGACTACATGAAGAGCGCGGTGGCACTCATTCAGCGCTACATCCCCCCAGATCCCGCTCGTCTGCAGGACACCTTCAAGGCCGGCAAGGCCGAGATGCAGCAGTCCGCGGGAGGAGTCGTGACATTGGTTTTTCACGACTACGTAAAGCCTGGCGACACGCTTGCCCTCGCCGTCAACGGCCAGACGAGCACAATGCAGAGTGTCTCGGTGAAGTCGTATCTCGATGACGCGAAGGACGCGGTCAACCTCACTGTTCACTTCGCCAATCTCCCCGACGGCGCGAACTACGCCGCGGAGACCGTACTCGACGCCACGGCCAAGCAGCTGCAGGTTCGGACCACAAACTCAGGGTACCGAAAGCTTTAAGACCAGAGCTTCCGCGGTGGTTGACGTTTCAGGTGCTCTGCAAGGCCACAGCCTTTCGGCTGAACGGCCGGCCAAGGCCCTGCGCGCTACTCGGCACGCATGGCCTCGATTGGATCCAATCCCGCGGCCCGGGACGCCGGGTAGATGCCGAACAGGAGCCCCACCCCGGAGGACATGAGCAATGAGAGCCCTACCGCCCAAGGCGGCACGGCGGTGGGGAAGGCCAGGGCCCAGCGGATGAGAAAGGCTCCGAAGAACCCGAGGAGGACGCCCGCCACCCCGCCCACCAGCGAGAGCACGACCGCCTCGGTCGTAAACTGCGCCAGGATCCGGTGCCGGCGCGCTCCGAGCGCCTTGCGTACGCCTATCTCATGCGTCCGCTCGGTGACCGAGACCAGCATGATGTTCAGGATGCCGATGCCGCCGACGATGAGCGAGAGCAGGCAAACCCCGAAGCTCGCACTCGTCACCACCGCGGAGATCTGATTGAAAGCGGCGCTGGCTGATTCGTTCGAATAGATGGTGAAGTTGCTCTCTTGCTCCGGCCGCAGCCCGTGGCGGTGGCGCATCAGCAGCTCCACCCCGTCCTGCGCCCGCTGAAGAACCTCCGGGCTGTTCGCCTGCATGCTGATGTTGAGCGAGCGGCTTTTGCCAAAAAGCTCGAAGAACGCATCGATGGGGACCACCGCGGAGTTGTCGTATCCCGGTCCGACCACGCTTCCCTTTCGCGTCATCACCCCAATCACTTGGAAGCTGCGCCCCTTGAGCCGGATTTCTTGCCCGATTGGATCGCCGTCCGGGAAGAGCACGTCGGCGATGTCGGGACCGATGACCATCACCGGAGAGCCGGCCTGGATCTCCGCCTCGCCAAAAGCCCGGCCGAGGCCGATGTTGAAGGAGTTGGTGTCGAAGAAGTTGAGCGTCCCACCCGCCATGATGACGTTGGGGCGCGTCTCGCGTGCAGCGGTGGAGAGCTTCTTGCCGAAGTCCCACGCCTCGGCAGTCACCTTGGCGACGTCGGGAACGTGCTTCTGGATCGCCTCGAAGTCCGCGAAGCTGATATTGGGGCGACGGTTGATTTTCTCCTGGTCGAAGTTTCCGAATCCATTCGGCCATTTCTGGAGCTGGAAGCCATTCGCGCCGAGAGCCCCCAGGTCGGCGTTGACCTTGCGTTTGAGCCCCTCGAGCAGGGCCATCATCGAAACCACCGTTGCCACCCCGATGACGATGCCGAGCAGGGTCAGGGTGCTCCGGAGCCGGTGGCCCCAAAACGTGCGAAGGGCCAGGCGGAAATTGTCGGCGAACACGCGACCTCCCGTGACGAGCGGCTTTACCAATCCAACTCCCCCGGGCGCTCTTGCATTTCTGCCGCTCCCTGCACCGGAAGCCCCATTGGCGGACCGGGACAGCGGTCGGCAGGAGCCCACTGGCGCGGCGTCTTCACCGCCTACTATGCCTGCATCGCGTCAACCCGGTCCAGCCCAGCGGCTGGACGCGAGGGACTCCCAGTCACAGCCAGACGGCGCAAGGCAGGCAACGGGACTTGCCATTCCCGAACTGCCACTTGGTCCTTTTCAATCCAGGGCCGTTCCGACCCGGGTGGCAAGAACAAGAACGGACGCCGACCGAGGTTGGTGGCCGGCGTCCGTTGCGAGGCCTCGTTACCTAGGACAGTTCAGTTCCCGGCTCCGGCGTGGGACCTCATCGCGGCCTCAATCTGCGCTTTCACGGCCTCCAGGTTGAAGCTCGCACCCCTCTGCATGGGCGGGAATTCGAGGGCCGTCTTGGCGAGCACACCCACCTGCTGTTGCACGAAGACGAAGCGCCAGAACTCGTAGGCGAACCAATTGTAGAAGGCGAGCGAGCCCGTGTCCCTGGACGGAAGGCCGGTGCGCTCCAAGGGGTCGAGTCTGAGGTTGGTCAGAATCGGCCAATCCACCTTGACCGTTGCACCAAGCCAGCCATTGGGCTGGTCGGTGAAGCGGTACTTGTAGTCGTCGATGCGCACCGCGGACAGCGTGCCTTCGGTGAAGTAGTAAATCTCGTGCCGCTTCGAGGGGCCCTTCCCGGTGAGGAGGTCCATCTGGTTGTACCCGTCGAGGTGCACCTTGTACGTCATGTCGCCGATTTTCTTCCCCTTGAGCAGCTCCTCCGTAATTTGACCGTTGCCAGCTGCTGCAACGAGGGTCGGGAACCAGTCGAGGCCGGACACGATGTCGTTGATTACCTTCCCGGCCGGCACCTTGCCTGGCCAGCGGACCATCGCCGGGACGCGGAAGCCACCCTCGAGCGCCGTGCCCTTGCCGCCAGCGAAGGGCGTCTGGCCGCCGTCAGGCCAGGTGAAATTCTCCGCGCCGTTGTCTGTGGTGAAGGCAATGATGGTGTTGCCATCCAGGCCAAGTTCCTTAATTTTTGCCAACACCGCGCCGACGATGTCGTCGAGCTGCGCCATGCCGGCCTCTTGGATGGACCAGCCATTTTCGGACGTGCGGAGCGACTCGTACTTGTCTGACAGATGGGTGATGACGTGCATCCGCGTCGGGTTCAGCCAAACAAAGAAGGGCTTTCCGTCCTTTTTGGCCTTGTCGATGAAGCCGAGCGCAAACTTGAGAATCTCGTCGTCAACGGTCTTCATGCGGTCAGGGCAGAGCGCGCCCGCATCCTCGATGCGCTGCTTACCGACCTTTCCCCAGCGGGGCTGGACGGTGCCATCGTCTGAAGTCGTCGCCCAACTGTGGACCATGTTGCGCGGCCCGACCTTGTCTTTGAGCGCGGGCGGGTAATTCCGGTGGCAGGGGTCCTCCATCGCGTCGAGGTGGTACAGGTACCCGAAGAACTCATCGAAGCCATGCACGGTGGGGAGGAACTCGTTGAGGTCACCGAGATGGTTCTTTCCGAATTGGCCGGTGGCGTACCCCATGGACTTGAGTACGGTGGCGATGGTGACGGCCTGGGCTGGAATTCCAATCGGTGAACCGGCCTGTCCGACTGTCGTCATCCCGGTCCGAATGGGCAACTCGCCGGTGATGAAGTTGGCGCGCCCTGCCGTGCAGCTCGCCTCGGCGTAATAGTCCGTGAAGAGCATCCCTTCGCTGGCGAGGCGGTCGAGGTGCGGCGTCCGACCGGCCATAATGCCGCGGTGGTAGGCCCCAATGTTGAACCAGCCGATGTCGTCCCCCATGATGAAGACGATGTTGGGCTTTTGCTGCGCGCTCGCATGGGAAGACACGAGCAGCGAGAGGGCGGTCAAAGCTACAGCCCAAAGCTGCAGCGCTTTTCGATGCTTCATGGTTTCTCCGGTCAGAAGCGGTGGGAGCGCGCACACTGCCCTCGCGACCCTCGACTTGCAATGCAGATCTCGTTGAGGGTGGAAATTGAACAGTGAGCGAAGCTCTAGCCTTGGTCGTCGTTGGGGCCGCGCCATACCCTACGCAACGCGTCTAGACGACGTGAGAGGATGACCGAGAAGATCGCGGCAACGCCGAGCGCGTTGAGTGTCCAGACGAAAAAGAATCCTCCGCTGGACCTGCGATCTCGCCGCCGACTTCCGCCCCCACGTATCCCCATCGCGGTTCGGCGAGCGCCCGGGCCACGCTACGTCTCGAGCGGCTGCCAGAGCTCCACCCTGTTCCCGTCGCAGTCCTTGATCCAGGCGAAGCGACCATAGCTCTCGTTCTGGCGCTTCGGGTCGATCCAGACGCCAGCGGCGGCGAGATCCACCAGGAGCGCGTCGAGGTCGTCGACGCGGTAGTTGATCATCACCGCCTGATTCCCCTCACCGAAGTAGGTCGTGTCGCTCGGGAATGGATTCCAGGCCGTCATGCCAGTCCCCTTCGGCACTTCGTCCTTCCACCAGAAGGTCGCCCCGTAGTCGCCGACCTCGACGCCCAGGTGCTTCGCGTACCAGGCTCCGAGCGCCTTCGGGTCCGCGCTCCTCAGGAACACGCCCCCAACTCCTGTCACCTTCGCCATGTCGTTGCCTCCTTGTCTTCTCCTCTACTTCGCTCACTCGCGTGGCGGCAACGCGGAACGGAGAAATCAATGTCGCCGCGTGGACCTCTCCCCGCAGTCGGCGGCTCGCTACCTATAGGGGCTTGGAAGGGCGGGAGTGGGCTTTCATTGCGGCCAACCAATCAAAGCCGGACGGCATGATTTCGGCAAGGCTCCGCGGCGTAGTTGCAGCACCGAGCACCGCCGATGAAGCGGACGGTCAACGTTGATGAGCGATTGATCAGAGGCGCTCCCAAGCGGTCAAAACGCCATTGTCCTCGCTTGCCAACGGATCGTTGCCTAAGAAACGCGCTCGCGGTCCTGTAGTTGGGGGAGCATCATGTTTAACGCTCGCTTCGTCCTCTTAGGCCTCGGCGCCGCCGGTCTCTTGGCGTCGTGCTCCTCGCCCTTCTCCGCCTCCTGCGGCACGATTCAAGCCTCGGAATACGATCAGTCCTGCTCGAGCGCGTTCGACTGCGTCGGCGTCGCCGAGGGCGACTCGTGCAAGGGGATTCTCTGCGTTAACTGCATCAACGCCGCCATCAACGTCGCTGGACAGTCTCGGTACGAAACAGATCTGAAAAGCAAGACCGGGGGACCTGGCGTTGACTGCCCGTGCACGGCGAACCCCCCTGTGACGTGTAAAGCCGGCGTGTGCAGCGCCGGCATGTGACAAGGCGGGCTTCCGACTGTGTCTCGAAGCTTCGCCTTTGTCGGGAGACACGTGAGGCGAGTCCCGTGTCTCCCGCTCCGGGAAGCCTCTGAAAACAGACCAAAAGAAATTGGAGGCGGCGGGAATCGAACGGCTAGAAAGCAGCAACCCTGTGCCATCAAATGGTTACGCGCTCAAGTGCCGAGTATTTCTGAATTCTGTTCCCCGTTCAGGCCGTTGACTACCGGGTGCAGGTGCCTAGTTCGACACCGCATAGCGAATGCATTCGCTACGAAGACTAGCTTTCCGAGACTATGGAAGGCCAAGGGTCACGGAATGCCGCAGCGCCTTCGAGCACCTCAATCGCCCTCCTACTGAACTCGGCAGCGAGGTGAATATGCCGCATCGTGGCTCTCAACGACTGATGACCCAGGAGCTCCTAAGTTGCAGGGCGTCAGCACCCTCTATCGCCAAGGGGCTGCCGAGCGTATGCCGGAGGTCATGCCAACCCACCTGGTCGCGAGCGAGTAATCGCGAGGACCGGCGACGTGCTGACCTCTACCATGGACGCCTAGTTCAAAAGCTTTGGGCTCAATTTGCTCCGCACGAGTAGCCGCCGCCCGCGATGACTAGGCAATGGTCGTAGGTTGGGCAGCAAACGCTGCTACCAGGGCAAGTGATGAATTGCGTGAATGTCTGGCCCTGGTAGCTGCAGGTTCCGTTTGGTTGGTCCTGTCCGCCGCCGCAACCGAAAAGCATCAGGCAACACACGAAGGCTAGGGATGTCCGAATCATGAACTAGAGATGGGTCGCGACCTCGAGATGCGCAACTGCCTCCGGCGACGAATAGTTCACCCTGACGAACGCTCGGCGCGGGCTGGTGCCAGCTCGTGCGAGTTCGCAACGTTTTTCGGTCGGGTGTGCATTGGGCGAGCAAGCCGGTAGGGGCGCCCACTGCTCTCGGTTTGGGCCCCTAGGGAGACAGGACGCGAGGAGCGAACCCATTCGCTCAAGTCCCCTGCGGCTCGTCCCTGACTGGTGAACTTGCGCCAGCATTTTCTACCTGCGCGTCCGCTCAAACGGCGCCCGCGTCGTCCTTCCAAGTCCGCGACGTTCCGTCGATCGCATAGCGAATAGGTAGCGATTGCCGCCCGACAGCGCGGCAACCACGGGACTTCATTTTCGAGGCGGCGGGAGTCCAAAGTAACGGCCGCCCCCGCTTCCGTTTTCACTCGAAAACAGCAGTTTCACTGCCGTCTGCGCGGCGCAAAGGACCGGGTGCTACATTGCCGCGCGCCCGGCGAGCGGAACCGCCACTGGAGAGTTGTGTGCGCCTTCCCCGTGGACTTGCTTGCATCGTCCTTTTCGGCCTTCTCGGCGCGTGTAAGCCGGGGGAAATCGCCGGCCCGGGCACGGACGCCGGCCCGGGCACGGACGCTGGCCCGGGCACGGACGCTGGCCCGGGCACGGACGCCGGTCCGACGGTCCCGGGCGCACCAACGGATGTAACTGCAACTGCGGGCAACCAGTCGGCGTCCGTCGCCTGGACGCCGCCCGTGAGCAACGGCGGCCTGCCCATTAGCAGCTACACTGTCCTCATTTCGCCGGAGTCGCCCTCGGCAGTCGTCGTCGTAAACGGGACGCGCGCGTCTGTCTCGTCTCTGAACAACGGTACCGCCTACACATTTGAGGTGTACGCCACCAATGCGGTGGGGAATGGCCCCACCAGCGCACCCTCGGCCCCCGTCACGCCGACGGCGACGCCCGTGCCACCGGTGAACCTGACCTATTCCGACAACCCGGCCGTCTACCCGGTAAACACGCCCGTTGCGCCAAATACACCCAGCAATGGCGGAGGCGCCATTGCTTCGTACTCGGTGTCGCCCGCCCTACCATCTGGGTTGAACCTCGACACCGTCACGGGTGTCATCACCGGCACCCCGACCGCAGTGACGGCAGCGGCGAACTACCAGGTGACCGGGTCGAATGGCGCCGGGAGTGCGACTGCGACTCTTTCCATCACCGTTACATCGACCAGCAACCCGGGCGTCCCAACGTTGGTGCAGTCCGTGTCCTATGGGGCCAACGCCCCTACCCGGGGCCTCTCCTCGTCGCACTACACCTTCCCCATGCCCAACACGTGGGGCGCGGGGAATTGCGTCGTCGTCTTCCTGGACCTGACGCACGGCAACGCCGTCTCCTCGCTAACGGACGATGCTGGCAACACGTGGCCGACGACCGCGGTCGTCAGCGCAGACGCAGGTAGCGGCAACATTGTGAGCAGTGCCTATGTGTTACCGAACGTGAAAGGGGGTGGGCGTACCCTGACACTGACCCTGACGAAGGCAGACGACAACCTGAAGGTGATGGTGCAGGAGTGGGCGGGCATCGCCCTGAGTTCACCAGTTGGCACCACAGCTTCCTCCGTCACGGCCGCTGCGCCCACCATCAGCCTCCCAACCATGAGTGTGGCCACCGGCAGCCTGCTTCTGCACTACGCGCTGGACAACACCGGCCTCCTCGGCTTTGGAGCACCCGTCGCGTCCATGACGGCTGGCGCCGGGTGGACGTTGCAGCACGCCGACCTAGCGACCGGCGGTGGTTCCAATCCGAACATGAACTTCTTTGGTCTCCAGTCGCTGGTTGCCCAAGGGACATCCATCACGCCCACCCTGACGACGACGGGCAACCACACCGTCAACACCTATTGCCTGGAGTTGAAGTCGGCCGGCGGAGCGGGAACGCCGCTGCCTTCGAACATGCGCGTTCTTAAAATGGCCTTCGTCACCAACATCAACATCACCGCCACGCCGTACAAGGTGCCCTGGCCGACCGCTGGCAACCTCATCGTGGTCCTCGAGGATGACGGCTCGCTGACCAAAGCGCCGACGGACAGCAGCGGCAACACATGGGCCATCCCCGTCCCTGGCGACACCGCGCCGGTGACGGCCCTGGCCTACGCGAAGGCCACGCCTAGCCAAACCAACGTCATTTCCTTCGTCGTCACGGGCACGCCTATCAACACCACCTACTGGCTGCTGGACATCGTTGGCGCGGACCCAGTGAATCCCTTTGTCCAGTCCGTCACCTTCCCTGTCACGAGCGAAGGGAAGTCCTGGACGGGCACCCCGGTGATTACCCCTCATCGGCAAAACGGCATCATCGTCAACTGGGCCGGCACGGGCATCGGACCCATCTTGACGATGACGTCGCCCAGCGGCGCCTACTACGTCTCCGTCAACTACCCAGGTCAGACGGACAACGACACCTTCGACAACGCGAACGCCGCATCTGTCTACTACTACGGCACCGACCTGTCGCCGCAAAGCTACGGCTACACCATGGACTTTGGCACCACCATCAACGCGACCGCGGGAGAGTTTGGCGCACCGCAGTGATGGCAGTTGTTAGAGCTTTCGCTGTTTCTACCTAATCCTCGTTCAACCGTCGATTACCGAGTGGACCGGTAGGGACTACCCGCGTTTGATGACGGCACCCACCTCGGTGCAGAGTGTCTTCTCCGTCAAGCGTTGCCCTGTTGCCTTCGCAATGCCGAAGTCGATTCCTTTCGGCTGCGCCTTTCGTCTACCAGCGAGACGAGAATGTTCGACGGCTTCAGGTCACAGTGAATGATGGCTACCTGGTGAGCGAGCTGGACGCCCTCACAGACCTCAACGAAGAGTTCGAGCCGCTCCCACCCGGAATGACCGAGCCACGCGTTCGCACTGACCAGGCCATTTATTGCGCTGGCTCGCTCGCCGCCCTAATCGCCTGGATGGGTAACCACATCGCTGTCGGCCGTGGACGCGCGTCCGTCCGAACGTCGCTGGACGTGGGCGGATTTTCCTGGCCCGGTTTTCCCAAGCTCGGGGTCGCGGGTTCGAATCCCGTCCGCCGCTCTCAAGGACACAACGGAATCACGGAGCTTTCGGAGTCGCAGTCGGTCGGACGGGAGGCACTTTCAAGTGGCCTTGCGCCCTGCAGCCACCCCCATCTCCAGGCTATCCCCACCGAGATCCGTTCTCTTGTGCGGCTTACCTCACCCTGCGCGCGGCGCGCGTGCAAGTGGCTGGCCCCGTTGCAGGCTCCACAGTCAGCGCGCAGAGGATGACGGAGAAGGCGGTCACGCCGAGCGCGATGAGTGTCCAGACGAAGGAGAATCCTCCGCTGGACTTAGCGATCTCGCCGCCGACTCCCGCTCCCCTCATGTGAATGCCGCTCGAAGAACGCGCTGACTAACCTCAGTACGTCCGTACCTTGCCCATGCGCGGCGGCTTCACAGGGGTCGCCACCCCATAGATGACCGTGAAGCCCGAACCTCCGCCCCAGGTCGAGATGGGACGGGATGGATTCTCGCTAGCGGCCCCTTCTAAACTGTTCCAGTTGTTCGCCGCCCAGACGTTTCCGGCAGGGTCAATGGCAACGTCGGTAATCATCTGAATGCTGCCGCTCTGAAAGACGTGCAGGACATCGCCAGTCTTGGTGCTGGCAGGATGCCCCTTGGTGTTCTCTCCGGCAAGCAGCGTAACGGACCGGCCCCACATGTTGCCCACCCAAACGTCATCATTGCCGTCCACATTTAGGCCCCACGGGATGTTTATGGCCTCGCCGGTGATGCCCATCGGCGCGGGCTGCGTGCCATCGGGCCGAATCATGTTGACCGCACCGGTAGGCCGCGCTGGTGGCCCCATGACGTATTTGAACATGGCCGCCGTAATTAGCTTGAACTGCTCCATGATGGAGATGCCGTCGGGAAGCTGCGGCTGTGGGGTTTTCAGGTCCATGTTGCTCGCCACCCAGACATTTTCCTTCGAGTCCAAGGCGAGAGCGCGGACACCAATCCCGGCCCGGAAGCTCTCCACCTTAGTGGGGTCGTTGGCCGGGAACCGGACGACTGTGTCCGACGAGGAGTTGGCGACCCAAACGCGATTTTGGGAGTCGATGACGATGTCGAAGGGCGACTTCAACCCCGCGACCTTGACGATTCGTCCGTCCTTTATTCGTCCAGCCGGAAAGTACAGCAACTGATTGTCCGAGCCATCGGCAATCCAGACATCACCGTTTGTAGCGACCCCCACCCCCATTAGACCGAGGAACTTCTCCTTGAACGGGAAGTCGCTTTCCGTGCCGACCGGCTTGCCGTTGAAATCCATGACGAGAATCTTCCCGTTGAAGCTGGTAGCCCAGACCCGGTCTTTCGTCACGGCCGTGCCCCAGCCGACGCCGTCAATGCCCATGCCAGTGAAACCGGTAATAGGCGGAGAGAGTGCGGTCCCGTTGGGCGCGAACTTTCCCACACCGCCACCGATGCTTTTGTTGACGCCGGACTGCGAGCCGGGCATCCAGTTCATGCCGCTCCAAAGGTTGCCCTCGGCATCAAACATGAACCGTCCGTTGGCATAGTCGCCGCCGCCTGAGAAACAGAGCGTGAGCACGAAGTCGTCGGGGACGTAGGCGAGATAGGGCACGAATGGCGCTGCACGCCGGGAACCGTCCTTTGGCTGCGGGTACGCCTCGTCGAACAACGCGTACAGCGTCTTCGGGTCCGCCCACGAGGTGCGGGCAATGGCCGCCATCGCCTCGATGGTGTCCTTCGGCGTCGTTCCACCGACGGGAGTCGCTGCCTTGAGGAAGCGGGCGCGCCAACCGTCGTCAGCAACGGTGTCGAAGGCGGTGATGAGCGAGCCAAGCGTGTCCAGAGTGGCGAGCGTCGTGGTCATGGAACTGTTGAGAGGGTCGAGGAGCGCCTTGCCCCATCCGCCGGTAACGGGGTCCACAAGGTTCGGCACGTTCCCGGCAGCAATGCGAAGCCCGAGGGCATTGCCGGACAACGCCCCACCCTTGATGAATTGAGCGGCGGTGTATGCCGATGCCACAGTGGTTAGTTCGTTCACCGTGACTGTCTTCGGCAAGGGCGTTCCGAGCAGGAGCATCAGCGCGATGGCGGGATTGTCGCCACTCGCTTTGCTTGCTTTGGGCTGTCCGCCCTTGGCGACGAGCACCAGGACACTGTCCTTGCCCGGAGCACTTGTGGCCCGAAACTCAAAACGCCCGTCCGCGCCCGTCTTCGTTTGCGCGACTTGCTTAGGTTCGCCTGGGCTCGCCGTCCAGAGTGTGACCGTTGACTTGGCCACCGGTGCGCCTCCGAGGAGAACCTGACCTTTGATGTTGTCTGCTGCGAAGGTCTGTCCGGCGACTAGGAGGCAGCACGCAAACAGGAGCGACCCCAGATAGGTGCGGCTTCCAACCATGTAGTGAACCCCCGCGCAGGTCACGGTGAAGGCCCGACCGTCTAAGTCGGCTTCACCAGGTGCGTCAAGCGCGGTCAAGCGGAATCGCGCCACTCGTGACTGGCGCGAAGAAAGGCCGCTACCACAGCTTTCGCTTGAAGCCGACCGCCGTTAGCGCACTCGCGCCACCCCGCACGCCCTTGACGTCCATTCAGTGCGGGCCAAGCGCGTCCCGCGCAGGTCCGCGGCGTTCCGTCCAGCGCATAGCGGATTTAACGCGCGCTTGCCACTCGAAGAATGTGCTCGCGCACCGAGCGTCTCCGAAGCAGAGTGCGCTCGCCGGGAACGAGGCATTGGGTACCCCCCGGCAGCACCAGTAACCATGGAGGAGTCGTGACTTTAAAGACACAGGCAACCTTCGCCTTGGCTGCGTTGACCACGGCGCTGTTTTCCTGCGGCCAAAAGGCCGAAGACAAGGTTGTCAACGCGGAGGCCGCTGCGATGGACAAGGCCCGCTCGGACGCGAAGGCCGCCGCGGACTTGGTGAAGACGAAGGAAGCCCAAGAGATAGGCATCGACGCCTACATCTACGCCTACCCTCTCGTGACGATGGAACTAACGCGGAGGCAATTCACGAACGTGCAACAGGCCGACGCCGCGCATGCGCCGATGGGCCAGTTCCTGAAGTTGCGCACCTACCCGGCTGTGGACAATCACGCTGTGACGGCTCCCAACGCGGACACGCTGTACACGACGGTGTGGCTGGACGTGTCCAAGGAGCCCTGGGTGGTGAGCGCACCTGACATGCAAGGCCGTTTCTTCCTCCTCCCGATGTTGGACGGTTGGACGACGGTTTTCGCAGACCCCGGCAAGCGCACGACGGGCACGCACGCACAGACGTTTGCCGTAACCGGCCCGGGTTGGAGCGGGACGCTTCCTCCCGGCGTCACCGAATACAAGTCGGCCACTGGCATGGTGTGGCTGTTGGGCCGGATTTACTGCACTGGCACGCCCGCGGACTACGCGGCAGTGCATGCGTTGCAGGACAAGATGACAGCCGTGCCCCTCTCGGCATTCGGCAAGTCCTATACGCCGGCGCCAGGCACCGTGGACCCCAGTGTGGACATGAAGACCGCGGTCCGTGAGCAGGTAAACTCCATGGACGCGGCCTCGTATTTCAAGCTCTTCGCGCAGCTTCTAAAAACCAATCCGCCGACACCTGACGATGCGCCGTTTGTGGCGAAGCTCGCCAAGATTGGCATCGTTCCGGGGCAGGATTTCGATGCCTCCCAACTCGACCCAGCCGTTACGAAGGGCCTCGCAGGCGTTCCGAAGCCAGCGCAGGACAAAATCATGGCCTGGATGAAGGAGGGCATCCTCGCGGGTGATGTGAAGCTCACGGACGGTTGGCTCTTCACCACCAAGACGGGCATTTACGGTACCGGCTACCGTCAGCGTGCGCTCATCACCGCCATTGGCCTTGGAGCGAACCGCCCCCAGGACGCCGTTTACCCCACGTCCGAAGGTCCTGATGTCCTCAAGAAGTATAGCGGCGCGAACAAGTACGTCATGCACTTCAAGAAGGGGGAGATGCCGCCCGTTGACGGCTTCTGGTCGCTGACCATGTACGACGCGAGCTACTTCTTCGTCCCGAATGCCATCAACCGGTACACGGTGAGCCAGCGCAACAAGCTGAAGGCCAACCCTGACGGCTCGGTTGACCTCTACATCCAGAACGAGTCACCCGGCAAAGCCAAAGAGGAGAATTGGCTGCCCGCTCCGAAGGACACGTTCATTCTCATGCTGCGTCTGTATTGGCCGAAGCAGAAACCGCCATCCCTCCTTGACGGCACTTGGAGCATTCCGCGGGTTAACGAGACTGGCTGAGGTCCCCATCACCGCTCGCTCCCCAGTCTCCCACCCGCACGACCGTTCAGCGCGGGCCGACAGCGTCGCGCACAAGTCCGCGACGTTTCGTGAGGGCGATTGCACGCCCTGCACGCGCCGCCCGAAAAACGCGCTAACCGACTGACTTCATTCTGGAGGCGGCGGGAATCGAAGCCGTCCTGGCGAAGACTCTTCGGTGAGCACGTGCGCGCAGAAGCCTGCAACGGCGCCCGGCTGCTGGCCCCAGAGCGCGCACGAGCACGCATTGGGCCGCAGCGCGTGTAGTAGGGAAGTAGCGGCCCCTGGCGAGGCCGACTCGGTGAGCATGGCACTCGCGGAGGTCGCTGCGCGGTGGCAGGCGCTGCGGAGCCCGGAGCAGCTTCGTCAGGGGCTCCTGAAGTTGCTCCTCCTCATGGACCGCATCGGGCTCCCGCACCCTCCAGGCGCAACGCGTGACGACGAGTGACGCTGTCGTGTGCGATCGATCCGCGAGTCCTCCGCCTTCGACGCCCGCGACTACGCCTGGTGAGCGTCAGCGCGCGAAACTCGACTTCGCCGTCTTCTGCTTCACCCGCTTCGCTTCGGAGGCGTGGAAGTTCCGGTACAGGAGCCGCTGAACCGCCTTCCGGACCTGCGCGTACTCCTCCACGCACCCCTCGGCGCGTTCCTGCGGGAGCCGTCCGAGTTCCTGGGCGAACGCGAATCGCTTGGGATCCGCTCCCCACGCCAGGCACAGCACGTTGTAGTAGCGCTGCCGGTCGAGGCCGTGGACGTACGCGAAGTCCTCCTCGCCCACCTTTCGTGCCTTCGAGTCCCGCTCGTACATGAACGCCGCTCCCGCAACATCCGCTCGGCAAAGTTGCCCCCGATCCCGATGGCGGTGAGGGTGGCCACCTGGTCTGCCGCGTCCTCCTCGCGGCCGAGGACCGGGACGTCGAGGATGGCGAACACCGCGTGCGCCGTCTCGTGCAGCACGATGTTGAAGCTCTCCACGGAATGCCTACTCCACCGGCTTCCCCGGAGCGGATGAAGTGAAGCTCCACCTTCCGCTGAAACCCACACTGCGGCATGGGCTCGGAGGGTCGGGGAGCCGCCGGATCAAATCGCTGGCTCGCCCGTTGATGGCAGGACGCTCGACCGCGCATATCGGTGCCGGGCGATGGATGAACCAGGGGGCGCGGCCGATGCATGCGCAATTCTTGCGCATGTTGAGTTGAACCCTCGATTGACGGCTCGGTCTCTTATCGTTAAACGACGATATAGAAGGACGGAGCGATCATGGCCGATGCGGCGCTCGAAACGGACGTTGCACACCACCTCGGTGGACCGTGGCGCGAATGGCGCCGTCTCCCGCAGCGATTCCCTCGCGCCTTCCTGGTGGTCGCGGCCACCGTCTGGTTCCTCATCTACCGCGCGCTGGCGCCACTCTCGGCCTGGGTGGTGGCCCAGTTGCCGCTCGCCCCGAAGTCGCATCTGGCCGACTCGGTCGAGTTCTTCCTCTACGACACCCCCAAGGTCCTCCTGCTCCTGACGGGCGTGGTGATGGTCATGGGGATGATCAACTCCTACTTCACGCCGGAGCGAACCCGAGCGCTACTCGCCGGGCGGGTGCAAGGCGTTGGGAACGTGCTGTCGGCGGGCCTGGGCATCGTGACCCCGTTCTGCTCGTGCTCGGCGGTGCCGCTCTTCATCGGCTTCGTGCAGGCAGGCGTGCCGCTGGGCATCACCTTCTCTTTCCTCATCTCGGCGCCGATGGTGAACGAGGTCGCGCTGACCCTCCTGTTCGCCATGTTCGGCTGGAAGGTGGCTGGGCTGTACCTGGGCCTCGGCCTGTCGGTCGCCATCGTCTCTGGATTCATCATCGGGAGCTTCAAGCTGGACCACCTCCTCGAGGACTGGGTGCGTGACATGCCCCGGGTCGGCGCGGCGGTGGAGCGCGATACGCTGACCCTGGCCGACCGACTGCAGGCGGGCTTCGCCTCGGTGCGGGAGATCGTCGGCAAGGTCTGGCCGTACATCCTCGCCGGCATCGCGGTCGGTGCCGCCATCCACGGCTACGTGCCAGCGGACTTCATGGCGAGCTTGATGGGCAAGGACGCCTGGTGGGCGGTGCCCGCAGCCGTCCTCGCCGGCGTCCCGATGTACTCGAACGCTGCGGGCATCATCCCCATCGTCGAGGCCCTGCTGGCGAAGGGCGCGGCGCTCGGCACCGTGCTGGCCTTCATGATGAGCGTCATCGCGCTCTCGCTTCCGGAGATGATCATCCTCCGCAAGGTGCTCAAGGTTCGGCTCATCGCCACCTTCGTCGGCATCGTGGCCGCCGGCATCATGCTGGTCGGCTTCGTCTTCAACGCAGTGCTGTAGGCCTCGAGGAGCGTCGCAATGAAAGACATCAAGGTGCTCGGCAGTGGGTGCGCGAAATGCAAACTCACGATGAAGGCCATCGAGGAGGTTGCCCAGCAGCAGGGCGTGCAGGTGAACCTCCAGAAGATCGAGGAGATTCGCGACATCATGGCGTACCGCGTGCTCTCGACGCCCGGCGTCGTGGTGGACGGGAAAGTCGTGCACGTCGGCAGCGTCCCGTCCCGCGACCTGATCGCCAGCTGGCTCCACTGAATCTTCCCACAGGGAGAATGAAATGAACGTCCGTGTCTTTGACCCTGCGATGTGTTGCTCCACCGGCATCTGCGGTCCCTCGGTGGACCCGCTGCTGGTCCGCTTCGCCGCCGACCTCGACTGGCTCAAGTCCAGCGGGGCCACCGTCCAGCGCTTCAACCTCTCGCAGGAGCCGGCCGCGTTCGTGGAAGACGCCGTGAAGCAGGCACTGGAAGCGAAAGGGGAGGCCGCGCTGCCGCTGGTGATGGTGGATGACCAGGTGAGGAGCACCGGCACCTACCCGTCGCGCGAGCAGCTCGCCGAGTGGGCTGGCGTCGCCCTGCCTGCGCCCTCGCTCTTCACGGAGGCTGTGAGCGAGCTGGTGGCCATCGGCGCGGCCATCGCGTCCAACTGCGAGCCCTGCTTCAAATTCCACTACGACAAGGCGAGGAAGCTCGGCGTGTCGAAGGAGGACATGCTGCGCGCCGTCACCGTTGCGCAGAGCGTGAAGGAGTCGCCGGCGAGCACCGTCCTCGAGACCGCGCACCGCTACCTACGCTTGGCCGGTCAGGCCGCGGAGCCGTCACCCGGTCTGAAGCTCGGAGTGCTGGAGACGGCGTCCACCGCCTGCTGCGAGCCGAAGAGCGCAGAGCCCGGCAAGAAGAAATGCTGCTGAGAGGGGAACGCCATGGCGCACCTGCTCGAGAGCCCGACTCGCATCCTCTTCTTCACCGGCAAGGGCGGCGTCGGCAAGACGTCCATCGCCTGCGCGACGGCGATCGCCCTGGCCGACGCAGGCAAGCGCGTGCTCCTCGTCAGCACGGACCCGGCGTCGAACCTCGACGAGGTGCTGGGCGTGGCGTTGTCCGCATCGCCTACTGCGGTGCCAGGGGTGCCGCGGCTCTCAGCGCTCAACATCGACCCGGTGCAGGCGGCCGCCACGACTACCGCGAGCGCGTCGTCGGGCCCTACCGCGGCGTCCTGCCGGCCGTGGCCGTGACGAGCATGGAGGAGCAGCTCTCCGGCGCTTGCACCGTCGAGATCGCCGCCTTCGACGAGTTCTCGAAGCTGCTCGGCGACGCGAAGGCCACCTGCGACTTCGACCACGTCATCTTCGACACGGCGCCGACGGGCCACACCCTGCGGCTGCTCGAGCTGCCAGCGGCGTGGACCAGCTTCATCGAGTCGAACGTCGGGGGGACGTCGTGCCTCGGGCCGCTCTCTGGCCTGAAGGCGCAGCAGGAGCTCTACGCCGCTTCGAACGCGGCGCTCCGCGTCGGCGAGCCAGACGACGCTGGTCCTCGTCGCGCGTCCGGACGCTCGCTTCGCTGAAAGAGGCGGAGCGGACCCGGGCCGAGCTCGCGCCGCTGGGCGTGACGAACGTGATGCTCGTCATCAACGGAGTCTTCCGCGCGACCGCGCGGCGAGGACTCAGTCGCCGTCGCCCTGGAGCAGCGAGGGACGGCGGCGCTCGGAGCGCTGCCCGGCGGACTCGCGCACGCTTCGCCGGCACGAGGTGCCGCTGCTGCCCTTCGGCCTCGTCGGCGTCGACGCGCTGCGGCAGCTCTTCCTCAAGGAGCGAGCCCGGCCCTCGCGCCCACCACCGGCGCCGGTGGAGCTCAACGCCGAGTCGTTGCGAGAGCGTCGTCGATGGGATCGCAGCGAGTGGCCATGGCGTCGTGATGACCATGGGCAAGGGCGGCGTGGGCAAGACGACGATGGCGGCGCGCATCGCGGTGGCGCTGGCTCGTCGCGGCCATGCGGTCACTGCTGACGACGACGGACCCCGCGGCACACGTCGAAGACGCGGCGCGGCGAGCGGCCGAGATCCGCTGACGCGTGACGCGCATCGACCCGGAGCTCGAGACCCGCCGCTACACCGAAGAGGTGCTCGCCACGGCGGGTCATGGTCTCGACGCCCAGGGCAAGGCCTTGCTCGAAGAGGACCTTCGCAGCCCGTGCACCGAGGAGATCGCGGTCTTCCGCGCCTTCGCCGAGACAGTGGCGCAGGGAGAGCACCGCTTCGTCGTCATCGACACCGCCCCGACCGGCCACACGCTGCTCCTGCTCGACGCGGCCGAGTCCTACCACCGCGAGGTACTGAAGAAGCCGAGCGGCAGCCCGGAGGCCGTGCAGCGGCTCCTGCCGCGCCTGCGGGACCCGTCAGCTCACGCACGTGTTGCTGGTGACGCTGCCCGAGGCGACCCCGATCCACGAGGCGATGCAGCTCGAGCGCGACCTTGCACGCGCAGACATCAAGCCGTTCGCGTGGGTCGTCAACCAGAGCCTCACGCCGCTCCACGTGACGGACCCGGTGCTGCGCTCGCGGCGCGCCCAAGAGGCAACCCATCTGAGGGAGCTCATCGGCCACGCGACGCGCATCGTGCTCGAACCGTGGAGCGTGGGCCTCTCGCCGCAGGACACACGAACACCGACGGTCTCCGTCACGACGCCAGTACAGAGCGAGGCCTGAGATGCCCGATCCGAAATTCGCCAAGCCTTGGCATGGCGTCCCGCGCGACCAGATCAGCTGGAATCCCGCCGTCGACCGCGAGGCCTGCATCGGGTGTGGCACGTGCGTCACGGGCTGCAGCCGGCTCGTGTACCGCTTCGACTTCGAAGCGAAGAAGGCCGTTGTGGTCGACCCCCTGAACTGCATGGTGGGATGCACGACGTGCGCGAACACGTGCCCGACCCATGCGATCTCGTTCCCCTCTCTCGACACGGTGATGGCGCTCGAGCTGCTCCCGGCCGTCCATCACGCGGTCGAGGACGAGCTCTTGGCCAGGCGAGACGTCCTGGCGTTTGGACGCCTCGTGCCATCGCCCGATCGGATCGTCCGGCTCGAGGTCACCAGCATCGAGCGGCCCGGCGTGAACAATCTGGTCATTCAGCTCCGACCGCAGGGGGACGACTGTCTCTGTCAGTTCATCCCGGGGCAATACCTCGAGCTATGGCTGCCGCAGAGCGACCTTCTCTCACGCGCGTATTCGATCGCCTCTGCACCGCGTGAGGACGGCGCCGTCGAGGTCGACCTCCGGCGAGTCCGGGAAGGACGCTTTTCCGAGTACGCCTTCGAGCGAATGAAGGTTGGCGACGTGCTCCAGGGCCGCGGTCCGCTCGGTACCTTCAACGTCACCTCGGCCACCGAGAGCCCGCTCCTCTTCGTCGCGCGGGGAACAGGGTTCGCGCCCATCAAGGCGATGATCGAGCAACAGCTCGCGCTGACTCCGCAGCGCGACATCGTCCTGTTCTGGGGGACCACCGATGCCAGCGATTTCTATGCGCTCGACGCGGTAGCGGCCTGGCGTCGAGCCGACCGCAATTTCAGGGCGGTGTTGGTTGCACGGACGATCCCTCACGGGTTCGCGCTGCCCGATGAGCTTTCCATCGAGGTTGGGACCGTCTACGCGGCGATCGAGCGAAGCGCGTTCAGTCTTGCCGGGCGCGATGTCTATATCGCTGGTCCTCGCAAGACGACGACGCTCGCCATAGATGCCCTTCGCAAGCGCGGCGTTGAGCCGAGAAGAATCAAGGTGGACTCCTATGGGGCCTGACGATTCCGTGCGCGTGCCGCCTGCTGGCGTTGGAGGCCCAGCGATGGGGGGTCCTGGCTCTCCAGGCGTGAGCGCGACGCAGAGCTATCGGGCGAACGGCACCGTTCGCGCAGGTGGGGATGGGCACCTCCAGGCTCATGGGCTCGACACGTCGTTCGACGGAACCGCAGGACGGCTCGAGGACCGACCTGGGCCGGCCGACGTGCTCTGCACTGCCCTCTGCGCCTGCATCCTCAAGAACGTCGAGCGCTTCTCGCACCTGCTCCCGTTCAGCTACGAGTCGGCCTCGGTCGAGGTCACCGCCGAACGGGCGGACCCGCCGCCACGCATCGTGCGCATGAGCTACAGCTTGCGCGTGGTGACCGACGAACTTCCGGCTCGCATCGAGCTGCTCCACAAGAACATCCGCAAGTTCGGCACCATCACCAACACCCTCGCGGTCGCGTGCGAGCTGACCGGCGACATCGAGGCTGTATCGCCAGGGGGCGCCCCGTGAGCGACGAGGTGAAGGTGCTCTTCGTGTGCATTCACAACGCCGCGAGAAGCCGCATGGCCGAAGCACTGCTGCGTCAGCTCGGCGGTCACCGTTTCCAGGTCACCAGCGCCGGCTTCGAGCCGCGCGAGGTGAATCCACTCGCGGTGGAGGCGCTCGCCGAGCTCGGCCTGTCACTCGCATCGACGGCGCCGCAACCTTCCGTGTTCGAGCTGTTCAAGGCAGGACGGCAGTTCCACTACGTCATCGGCGTGTGTGACGAGGAGCACGGCCAGAAGTGCCCGCTGTTCCCCGGCCTCACCCAGCGCCTGTATTGGAGCTTCCCCGACCCCGCCACATTCACCGGGACGCACGCCGAGCGGTTGGCCCTCGCGATCCAGGTGCGCAACGCCATTCGTCAACATCTCGAGGCGTGGCTCACGACCCTGCGAGGCAATGCAAACGCCGGACTGCTCGGCAAGCTGTCCTTCCTCTCTCCCCCGGGTGAGCAGTCGTGAATCACAAGGTCATCGTCGGCTCAGCGGTGGCGATGGCAGCCGGCGCCGTCGTCTTCCTGCGCCCTGCGTCGACGCCACCTCTTGCCCCCGCGTCCACCATCTCAACGCCCGCGCGGCTGCCGAAGCTGCTGGATTTGGGTGCCACCACATGCGTCCCGTGCAAGGCCATGGTGCCGGTGCTGGACGGCCTGCGCACCGACTACGCGGGCAAGCTGGACGTCGAGTTCATCGACATCTGGAAGAACCACGAAGCTGGCGAGGCCTGGCACGTGGCCGTCATGCCGACGCAGGTCTTCTTCGCCGCCGACGGCAAGGAGCTGGTGAGGCACGAGGGCTTCATTTCACGTGCAGACATTCTCGCGCAGTGGAAGCGGCTGGGCGTCTCCCTGGACTGACCGATGACCTCGCTCCTCACCGCCTTTGGAGAAGCCTTCGCGGGAGCGCCCCTGCTGGCGCTCCTGGCGGCGTTTGCCTGGGGGGTGCTGAGCGTGGTGTTGAGCCCGTGCCACCTCACCTCCATTCCCCTCGTCGTGGCGCATGTGAATGGCGACGGGGCGCCGCCTCCATTCCGCCGCGCCTTCAGACTGTCGTCGCTCTTTGCTCTCGGGACGCTGGTGAGCATTGCTGGCATCGGACTGCTGACGGCGCTCGCGGGCCGCGTCGCCGGCGACGTGGGGCCCTGGGGCACCTGGCTCGTCGCTGCCGTCTTCCTGGTGATGGGGCTCAACCTGCTCGGCGTCGTGCCGCTGCCCTCAGGGCTGTCAGGGCCGACTGGCAGCTCGCAGAAGGGGCCTGGTGGGGCCCTGATGCTGGGGCTCGTCTTCGGGGTCGCGCTCGGGCCCTGCACCTTCGCCTTCATGGGGCCGCTGCTAGGGCTGGCGTTTCGCTCGGGCTCGACGCAGGGGTCGCTCGGGGGCTGGCTCATCCTCCTGTACGGGCTGGGGCACGCCGGGCTCATCGCGCTGGCTGGGGCCTCCACGGGTCTGGTGCAGCAGCTGCTCAATTGGAACGGCCGGGAACGCGGGTCCCGATGGCTCAAGCATGGCTCGGGCGTCGCGGTGATTCTCGGCGGCCTCTACTTTCTTTGGACAGCGCGATGACGAGAACTTCCGCAACGACGAGGGCATCCCAATGCGAATGAACGTGACCGAAGCGCGGAGTTGCGCGCCGCCGATGCCAAGCGAAGACACGCCAGACCTGCGCCCGGTCGAAGGCAAGGCGGCCGACGAGGAGCTCGCCGACCTCGCCAAGGCCCTGGGGCACCCGGCGCGGGTGCAAATCATGCGAATGCTGGTGCGGCGGTCGGCGTGCGTCTGTGGGGACATCGTGGACGTACTGCCGCTCGCGCAGTCCACCGTCTCGCAACACCTGAAGGTGCTCAAGGAGGCCGGACTCATTCGCGGCGAAATCGACGGGCCCCGCACCTGCTACTGCGTCGAGCCTCGGGCGATTCGTCGGTTCAAGGCGTTGATGGGGAGCCTCTGACCATGAGTGCCCTCACAAAGCGGCTGTCGTTTCTCGACCGCTACCTGACGCTGTGGATCTTCGCTGCCATGGGCCTGGGCATCGCGCTCGGCTACCTGGCGCCGGGTGTCGTCCCGATGCTGAACAAGTTCAACGTCGGCACCACGTCCATACCCATCGCGGTGGGCCTGGTGCTGATGATGTACCCGCCGCTGGCAAAGGTCCGTTACGAGGAACTGCCGCGCGTGTTCAAGAACGGCAAGGTGCTCGGCCTCTCGCTCGTGCAGAACTGGGTGATCGGCCCGCTGCTGATGTTCGCGCTGGCTGTCATCTTCCTGCGCGACAAGCCCGAGTACATGGTGGGGCTCATCCTCATCGGCCTCGCCCGCTGCATCGCGATGGTCATCGTCTGGAACGACCTGGCGGATGGCGACACCGAGTACTGCGCGGGCCTGGTGGCCTTCAACTCCATCTTTCAGGTGCTCTTCTTCTCGGTCTACGCGTGGGTCTTCATCACCGTGGTGCCGGGGTGGCTCGGTATCCAGGGCGCGGAGGTGCACTTCACCATCGGCGACATCGCGCAGAGCGTCTTCATCTACCTGGGCATTCCCTTCATCGCGGGCATGGCCAGCCGCTTCGGTCTGCGCGCGCTGAAGGGTGAGGACTGGTACCGCAAGGTCTTCATTCCCCGCATCTCGCCCATCACCCTCATCGCGCTCCTGCTGACGATCGTGCTGATGTTCTCGCTCAAGGGCGAGGCCATCGTTCAGGTGCCGCTCGACGTGGTGCGCATCGCGGTGCCGCTGCTCATCTACTTCGTGGTGATGTTCTTCGTTTCGTTTTTCATGAGCCGGAAGATGGGCGCGTCGTACGGGCAGACCGCGACGCTCTCGTTCACGGCGGCGTCGAACAACTTCGAGCTGGCCATCGCGGTGGCGGTCGCCACCTTCGGCATGGGGCACGGAGCCGCCTTCGCGGCGGTCATCGGTCCGCTGGTCGAGGTGCCGGTGCTGATCGGCCTGGTGAACGTGTCGCTCAGGCTGCGTCAGAGGTACTTCCCGAACGAGACCGCCGAACTCGCGCGAGTGGCCAACTGCGCGGTGGACGCGATTCCGAACAAGCCGGCGGCCGTCTCGTGAGCGAGTCGTGGGAAACAGACGCCGCGAACCTTCGCGCGGCGAAGCCGAGGCACATCCTGTTCCTGTGCGTTGCGAATTCCGCGCGTAGCCAGATGGCCGAAGGCATCGCGCGGGCGTTGGCCCCGGCTGGGGTGAAGATTTCGTCGGCGGGCTCTGCGCCCTCGAAGGTCAACCCCCTCGCGATCAAGGCGCTCGCCGAGATTGGCATCGACATCTCGAAGCAGCACTCCAAGAGCGTGGCCGACATTCCAGCAGGAGACGTCGACCTGGTCGTCACGCTTTGTTCCGAGGAGGAATGCCCAGTGTTCCTGGGCAAAGCGGTTCGTCTCCACTGGGGACTTCCTGACCCCGCGGGCGTTGAGGGCGACGAGGCGGCGAAGTTGCAGGCGTTTCGCAGCGTGAGAGACGAGCTCAGTCGCCGCCTCGCGCGCGTCTTCAGCCGGGAGCGACAACCGGATGAAGAGCGGCGTGAGCCCTGAGACGCGCCGGCCGACCGGGCCGCCAAGGTCAGACCCGGGCTTCCACCGCGCCCCGGATGACCTCGTTCACCGGGACGCCTAGCTCCCGGGCAACCACGTTCAGCCGCTCGGCCAGGGGCGCTGGCAAGCGAAGCTGGCCGAGCCGGAAAGACTCCCCACCGCCATCGAAGGAGAGAGCTACCGCAAGCGAGAGGCGGAGGCCGACAAGGAGGCAACGGCTACCCGGCGGCGCAAAAAGCGGCCCGTTCGACTGGAGCACATGCTCGAAGATGAGCGCAGCTCACTCGCCGGGAAGCTCCCGACGCTGCTCTAGGCACCGGAAGGCTGAAGAACCGCCTCCCGCAATCGATTGCGGGATCGTGCTTTTGGGGCTCGAAATGGCTCTCGAATCCGCCCGAATCGACGCTCCACAATACGCTCCCGGATCGGGCGCATTGTCGGGCCGTTTCCCGGGCCAAATGCCGGGCGGATTCAAGCAGCCGTCGTCAGGCATTTCGGGCCCTTCCGCCCTCACCCACCCCGTATCGCATGCAGCACGGAGCGCACCCCCAAGTTTCCCGCTCACGCCCTCACAACGATGAGATGAGGGCGTGAGCACGGTCCGCCGGAACACAGTGACGTGCGCGGGGGCTACTTCAGCGCCACCTGGCCATCGCTCTGCAGCACTGTCCTGCTCCTGGACTTGGAGGACGCCCCGACACCACCGCTGGCACGACTGCCGAGCCCAACCGCGCCCGAGGCGAACGCCGAGCTCTTACTACAGCGCGTACTACAGTCGACCGCGCAGGTGACCGACCTCGAGGAGTTTCGAGGGCTTCACCCGCAAAACAGCCATGGAGGCGGCGGGAATCGAACCCGCGTCCGGAAGCCTTCAACCCACCGACCCTACGTGCGTAGTCCGTGTTGTCAGCGTCGGGCCGCGTCCGAACACGGACAACCTCGCGCGGTCCCAGCCCGGAAAGTCTCGCCGAACCTCCCCCAGGCAGTGAGGTTCAGCCAGCCCGCATTCTGACGGCCCATCCCCGGCCCACGGGCAGAGACCGGGGGGACCGCGCACTAGGACTGTTTAAGCAGCCAGCGCGAGCTCAACGTTGTCGTTGGCTTTTGTGTTGTTGCCCTGGTGATTTACGAGTGACAGGCCCACTCGGCACGCGTCGGAGGGCGTCATTGCCCCCGTCGAAACCAGGGCGCCCCCGGTCCAACAATCCTTACCCTAACCTCTTTCCCCCGCTGGTCAACCGTCCATAAGTACCCAGGGACAGGGGCATTCTTGGCGCCCTTGCCGCTTCCGCTGTAAGCCTTGGGACTTCACGGAAGGGGACGCTTGACCCACGTCGGCAAAGCCGCCGCGCTCGCAGCCGTCGGCCTGCTTACTGCGACGGCTGCCCGGGCGCAGTCGAACTTCGACACGCGCGGCATCGAGCTGGTCCCGAACCAGCCCAGCCCCTTCGCCCGGAGCGGCATCACGCTGGACGGCGCGCTGGCTGCCCCAGTGGGCACCCTTCGGGGCGAGGCGCTGCTCGACTGGAACTCGCAAATCCTCTCGCTCAGCCTCGGCAACCAGAAACTCGGGAACCTCGTCCCCTACCGCTTTGACTTGCACCTGATGTTCTCCTGGACGCCGCTGGCCTTCCTGGAGGTGGCGGTGGACCTACCCGCCACCCTCATCCAGGGCAGCAATTTCTCAGAGCTCGACGCCACGGGCCTCGTCGTGCCCGGCATCAACACCACCGGTCTCAATGACCTGCGCATTCTTCCCCGTATTTTTCTCCTCAACCCCGAGAAGGCACCCTTCGGGGCGGCACTCTCGCTCGAGACCCGCTTCCCCACCGGAAACGAGCAGAGCTTCATGGGGGCCAACACGGTGGTGTTCGCGCCGCGCCTGGCGCTCGAGCGCGGCTTCGGCCCGGTGCGAATTCTCCTCAACGCGGGGCTGGTGCTCCAGGGCGCCGGACAATTCATCAATCTCTACGTCCAGGACCAGCTGATGCTGGGTGGCGGCGTCATTGTCCGCTTCAACGACGCCGGGGCGTTTCATGAGATTCAGGCGATGGCAGAGACGGTGACGTACACGCCGCTGCAGACGCCCTTCACCTCCAACACCTCGACTCCCACGCCCTGGGAAGTCCTGGTGGGCTTCCGCACTCGCATCGGGCGCATCTTCGGGGCGGAGCTGGACCTCGGCCGCGGCATCACCAGCACCCCCGGGTACGGGCGCGAGGCGTTCCGTCTCATCGCCGCGTTTCGCGTAGACGTCGAGCCACAGCCCGAGCAGGCCGTCCCGCCCCCGCCGCCGGACCGGGACCACGATGGGGTACCGGACGAGCTCGACAAGTGTCCGGATGAGCCAGGGCCGAAGGAGAACGACGGCTGCCCGGACGTGGACACCGACGGCGACGGCGTCCCGGACCGCCTGGACGCCTGCCCCCGGGAGCCGGGCTCCCGGGAGATGGACGGGTGTCCAGACCGCGACGGCGACCAGATTCCAGACCGGGAGGACAAGTGCCCGGATGAGCCGGGGCCAGCGGAGAATGACGGCTGCCCGGTGGTGGGCGAGCCACTGGTGCAGCTGGAAACCAAGCGCATCCGCATTCGCGGCAGCGTCCTCTTCGACACCGGGATGGCCACCATCCTCCCGCAGTCCTACCCGCTGCTTGATGAGGTGGTGCAGGTCCTGAAGGACAACCCCACCATCGGCCCGGTGCGGATTGAGGGGAATACCGACAGCCGCGGGGGCCGTGCCTACAACCTCGACCTCTCGGAGAGACGCGCCAAGGCCGTCGAGGACTACCTGGTGAAGCACGGCATCAAGCGCAGCAGGCTGCGCACCATCGGCTATGGCTTCGACCACCCGGTGGCCACCAATGAGACGGCGCTCGGCCGCGCCAAGAATCGCCGCGTCGAGTTCCGCCTCCTCGGGCCGGACGGACAGGAAGAAACGGACCTGCCGGTGCCGCCCGCCGGCCCGGCGCCGGGCCCGCCACCGCCCAAGCCCCCGGAGCCCGTGCCCTTCCCGGGCGGTCCGGCCAAGACGCCCTGATGCCGCGCCCGGGAAGGCGTCAGGAGCCGCTCAATGCCGTTTCGATGCGGGAGCGCCACTGGCGCTCCGAGGCGGCGCCAATGTAGGTGGCGATGACTTTCCCGTTCCGGTCGATGACCACCATGGTGGGCAGGGCCCGGACCCCGAAGGCGTTGGCCGAGGCGTCGTTGCCGAAGGCGGCGTAGGGAGCCAAGCCCGGCACCTGCCGGTCGATGAAGACGCCCACCTCCACCAGCGCCCGCTCCGGGTCATCCAGGCTGGGCGCGACGAAGGCCACGCCGCGGGACTCGTACTCCTGGGCCAGCTTCACCAGCACCGGCATCTCCTCGACGCAGGGCCCGCAGAAGGTTCCCCAGAAGTCCAGCAGCACCACCTTGCCGCGCAGGGAGGAGAGGGCGACGCTGCCACCGCCGAAGCGCTGGAAGCCGACGGCCGGGGCGTCCCGTCCGGACGGGTGCGGGCGCAGTCGCCGCGCCTCGTCGATGCCGGCGATGAGTGCTCCAAGGATGCCGAGGCCGATGAGGAGGGTGACGACCAGCCGGGCCGAGCGGGCCGGTGCCGGTACTGACGGTCCGGGGGGAGGCGCTTCCATGGGGGCGCTCACCTAGCGGGCTCGCCCCCGGGCGTCCATGCTTTTCAGTCGGCGCCCCACAGCGTGCACCCACCAGCGCAGCAGCGCGTCCAGGCGCGGGTGCCGGGGAAGCCAGGCGAGTAGCCCGGGCCCCGCCCGGTAGTAGCCATGGACGAGCCACCGGCCGGGAAGCACCTGCAGCAGCACGTCGTCCCGGAAGGCGCGAAAGCGCGACAGCTCCGCCGCGCCTGGCCCGTACACGTGGGTGGCCAGGTAGCAGGGGCCGCTGCGCGTCACCCACAAGGTCCGCCCGGTGGAGAGGTTGGTGAGGCCGCGCAGTTCCCGCTCCGCCGTGTAGAGGAAGGCGAGCAGGTCCCCCCGTACCACCGCTAGATGGTCCGTCCCGTCGTCGTCAAACTCCACCCGGGACAGGCCACCGCCAAGAGCCTCGACGCGAAAGCCGTAGCGGCGCCCTCCCGACGTGCGCTCGGCCGTCATTTCGCGGGCCTCGGCGAGGTAGGCGACGTAGGGCTGTCCACAGCGTGGGCACGTCCGCCGGTGGATGGCGTAGGTGGGTGACAGCTGGATTTCTTCCTGGCGGCGACAGGCCCACTGGGGGCAGGCCAGTCGGACGCGCAGTGAGGGAGCGGGCCGAGGGTCGAAGCGCGAGGCCCCTGAGTTAGCGTCCCACACCGGCAAGTCGACCTCCTCTTCGCGGACGAAGGCGCGGCGGGCCGCGCGGGCCTTCCGTTCGAGGGCCGAGGCGCGAGCCCAGGCGGCCTCGGCTCGCTCCAGCTGCCCCTCGGTGACGAGGCAGAGGGACTCGAGGTGGGCTTCCAGGGCCTGCGTCAGTGTGGTGTCCGCGGCCGAGGCGACGCCCGCCTGAAGCAGCGCCCAGCCCCGGGCCAGAAGACCCTCCCCGTCTGGCAGCAGCGCTGCAGCCCGAGCTCGTGACGGGTCTTGCGCCCGCCGGTAGAGGGGGGGCTCCGGCACCCGCGCCACCCACTCGGTGCAGTCCGCCCGGTAGCGCTCCAGGGCTGCGTCCCCCGGGGGTGGCGGGCCCAACGCCCGGGAACGGGCCAGCACGGAGGTGAAGAGCTCCTGGGGTTGCACCGGCCCTTCCATAGCGGCTCCGGGCTCGCCGTGTCATCTCGCAACCCCTTGGGGAAACTTGTGTAAGCTTTAGGAGTTGGTGTAGGTTCATGTCGGAGGGTTTGGCGGATGGGACTCCTGCGAAGGCTGGTCTGGTCGGTGGCGCTGGTGGCGCTGGGAGCGGCGCTGGCCACTGTCGAGGTGAGCGGGAAAACCCCGCTGCGGCACCTCGGCGCGGCGGTGACGGGGCCGGTGTGGAACGGGGTGAAGGCGGGTCTCGAGACGGCCTATGAGAGGGCCCGGGGGATGCTTGCCACCAAGCCCGTGGAACACCACTCGCCCGAGGACCGCGAGGCCCTCAACAAGCTCATCGCCAAGCGGGCAGCGCCCTGAACTGAGGCTTCCCGCCTGAGGGGGAGGCCGCCCTCCCGTCTTACGTCTGTGGCTCGCCGGTGACGGCGCGGGCGAGCTGCTTGAAGGCGGCCGCCCACAACTCGGCCTCGCGGTGGGTGAGGCTGCCGCGCTCGAGCGTGCGCAATAACTCCTGCAGGACGGCGTCCGGGTTCTGGGCGTTGAGGCCATCGGCCGCAAGCAGGGCGCGGCGCAGGCGCGTGCGCAGCACCTCCAGCAGGGCACGGGAGGCACCGGGCTCAGCCGCAGGCGGGGGGAGGCGGGCGCCGTCCGCCCGCGCCACCAGGTACAGCAGGACCGCGGCGCTGGCAGCGAGATTCATCGAGGGCTGGACGTCGCCAGTGGGGATGACGGCCACGTCCTGGCACAAGGCGAGCTCGGCGTCGGACAGGCCGCGGCGCTCGCCCCCCAGCACCAGCGCCACCGGGCCTCGCACGGCCGCCTCGCGCATCCGGGCCACACCCGTCTCGGGGTCCACACCAGTCCGCCGCTCCAAGTCCCGGCGCGAGGACGTCCCCAGCACGTAGACGCACGGCGCCACCGCGTCGCGGAGGTCCGGGACGACCTGCACCGCAGAAAGGACATGCCCCGCGCGCACCCCCAGCTTGCCGGCCTGGGCGAGGTCCTCCGTCTCGGGCGCGGAGAGCCACAGGCTGGTGACATCGAAGTTGGCCATGGCCCGTGCCACCGCCCCGAGGTTGTCCGGGGACTGGACTTGGTGGAGGACGACCCGGAGTGCGGTACGGAGCGACATGGTGTGTCGAGCAGGGAGCAACCTGTGCAAGGAGACTTTACTTTCCCCCCGCTGGGGCGGGTTGGTACATTCTTCCGTTCCCGGGCAAATGCGTCTCCGCCTCCTCAGCTTCGCCGTCGTTGGACTTCTCGCCACTGCCTGTGGCGACGTCGCCTCGCCTATGCGCAGCCAGACGGCACGCAGTGCGCTGCTGCAGAGTCCGGAACAGGTCGAGCTATTGCCCCTTCCGGCGCGGCAGGAGCTGTTCCGGGCGGTGGTGCGAGACAGCGCCCAGGAGCAGGCCATCGCCGCCGGCGGCGCGCTGGCCCTCTTCCCCTTCGTCCAGAATGGGGAGCTGCGGGCGGCCCCGGCCCTGGAAGGGCGCGGGGACCTGTTCGAGGTGCCAGACGCCGGAGAGCCGGCGGCCCTTGTCTTCGAGGGCGAGCGGTGGTCCCAGGAGCGCCGGGACAGCCTGCAAGGCCTCTCGGAGCGCGAGGCGGCCGAGCTGGTGGCCCGCTCGCTGGCGGCCCGCTGGAACCTCCATCCGCGCGGCGCCCTGCGCGTCGACCGGGCAGACGGCGTGCCCTATGCCGCCGCCTACGCCGACGGCGTGCTGCGGGTGAACCCGGTGCTGCTGTACCTGGTCGCCTCCGACGTTCGCTAGCAGCGCGCCCCGCCACCTTCCGGGCTGGACTCCAGCGCGCCGAAGGGCCGTGCTAGGAGGGCCTTTCCATGTCCGACCCGGCCCTGCGCGCCCAGCTCAGCTTCACCCTCTCCGACACGCACTTCGACGCGCTGGGGGCGCGCTACCGGGGAAAAGTCCGCGACGTCTACCGCAAGGATGACCGGCTCTACCTCATCGCCACGGACCGCCTGTCGGCCTTCGACAAAGTGCTCACCACCATCCCCTTCAAGGGGGAAGTCCTCAACCGGCTGGCGCAGTTCTGGTTCGAGAAGACGGCCCACGTGGCGAAAAACCACGTCCTGGACGTCCCGGACCCCAACGTCACGGTGGCCCGCGCCACCCAGCCATTCCCCATCGAGGTCGTCGTCCGCGGTTACCTGACCGGAAGCCTATGGAGGGATGTGGAGAAGGGTGAGAGCAAGCCGTATGGCGTCCCCTTGCCTGAGGGCATGGGCAAGGACGCGGCCTTCCCCGCACCCCTGCTCACCCCGTCCACCAAGGCTGCGCCGGGCGAGCATGACGCGCCCCTCAGCGAGACGGACGTCGTCGCGCGGGGACTCGCCACCGCCAAGGAGTGGGGCGCCATTCGCGAAGCGGCGCTCGCCCTCTTTCGGGAGGGGCAGGCCTGGGCGCGCAGCCGTGGGCTGCTCCTCGTCGACACCAAGTACGAATTCGGCAAGGTGGGTTCCACCCTGTACGTCATCGACGAGATGCATACCCCGGACAGTTCCCGGTACTGGCGGGCGGCGGAGTACGAGACGCGGCTGCGGGCGGGTCAGGACCAGGCCATGCTGGACAAGGAGACGGTGCGCCAGTGGCTCATCCGCGAGAAGGGCTTCTCCGGACATGGCCCCCTACCCGTCATTCCCGAGGACATCCGGGTGCGGACGGCGGAAACCTACCTCTCCGCCTACCAGCAGCTGACGGGCACGGCGCTTCCCCTGGTGGTGGGCGACGTCGTCGAGCGCATCCGGAAGAATCTCACCACCCATGGGTACCTGTAGGGTCCGTGGGTGGGTCAGTCCAACTGGCCGAGTCCTGCCGGACACCGCGCTGAGGCCATTCCTCTGAGGCCTGCGAGGGCCATCCGAGGTGGCTGCCAGCAATTCCAAAAACTTGCGAGTTGGCGCGCCCAATGCACTGTAGCGACTACGTGCGCGGCGTCATCACCAACCGAGAAGTCCTACAGAACCTGGGACTCATCTACCGGGAGTTTGGCGTCGGCTGCCTGGCGCGCTGCTTGTGGGTCGTCATGACGCGAAAGTCGACCACCTTCCTCGAGGTGGTCCTCCCCCACCGCTGAGGGCGCCGGAACCCGGGGCGTCAGCTGCTGCGGCCGAAGACGCGCTGGAATATCTCGTCCACGTGCCGCAGGTGGTAATCCGGCGAGAAGCAGGCCTCGACGTCCTGGTGGGACAGCACCCGGGTCAGCTCGGGGTCCGAGAGGAGGGCCGTCTTAAAGTCCACGCCCTCCTCATACGTCCGCATCGCGTTGCGCTGAACGAGGACGTAGGCCTTCTGTCGGTCGACGCCCCGGCGTGCCAGTTCAAGTAGCAAACGCTGGCTGTTCACCACGCCTCCCAGCAAGTCGAGGTTGGCCCGCATGCGCTCGGGGTAGACGCGCAGGCCGTCGATGAGGCCAGCGAAGCGGTACAGCATGAAGTCCAGCACGGTGGTGGCGTCCGGACCCACCATCCGCTCCACCGAGGAGTGGGAGATGTCGCGCTCGTGCCACAGCGGGACGTCTTCCAGGGCGGCCAGCGAGTAGCCCCTCAGCATGCGGGCCAGGCCACTCAGGTTCTCCGAGAGGATGGGGTTGCGCTTGTGGGGCATGGCCGAGCTGCCCTTCTGCCCCGCGGTGAAAGGCTCCTCCACCTCGCGCACTTCGGTGCGCTGCAGGTGGCGAATCTCCGTGGCGAATTTCTCGAGCGAGCTTCCTAAAAGGGCCAGCACCTGGAAGTACTCAGCGTGGCGGTCGCGCTGCACAATTTGGCTGGACGCCGGCGCCGGCTCGAGGCCGAGCACCAGGCAGGCGTGTTCCTCTACCGCCGGGGGCAGGTGGGCAAACGTCCCCACGGCGCCTGACACCTTTCCCACCGCGATGGTTTTCCGCGCGTGGAGCAGCCGCTCCCGCCCACGCCCGAGTTCGTCGTACCAGAGGGCCAGCTTGTGGCCGAAGGACATCGGCTCGGCGTGGATGCCGTGGCTGCGCCCCATCATCGGCGTCCGCTTGAATTCGAAGGCCCGGCGCTCCACCGCCGCCATGGCCCCCTCCACGCCCTGCAGCAGCAGGTCCGCCGCGTCCCGCAGCACCATCCCGAGCGCGGTGTCCAGGACGTCCGAGGACGTCATCCCGAAGTGCAGCCAGCGGGCGGAGGGCCCAATCCGCTCCTCCAGGAAGGTGAGAAAGGCGATGACGTCATGCCGGGTGACGCGCTCAATCTCGTCGATGCGGCGCACGTCGGCGTCGTCGAAGTCACCCGCTCGCGCCCGGCACTCGGCCAGTGCCTCGGCCGGGGCAATGCCCGCGCGCACCATGCCCTCCAGGGCGGCCAGCTCCACGTCGCGCCAGCGGCGCAAGCGGGCCTGGGGAGTCCACAGGGATACCATCTCCGGGCGGCTGTAGCGTGCCAGCATGCTCAGTCTCTCCTAGCCCGAGAGACGCCCGGCCGACCAGCGCCTTCAGTGGACTTTGAGCAGCAAGACGGCAGCCAGCACGCCGACGAGGAAGACGACGACGGCGGCGCCGGCGTACTGCACCAGCGTCCGCTGCCAGAATTTAAGTCCCTGCGGCGCCGGGCCGGCCGGCGCTTGCGCCAGCGGTACCTTGCGCGGCCGACCGGAAACGGCTGGCATCTGAAGGGTCGGCTCGTCGGAGGCGGACATGAGGGCCAGCCGCTCGCGCGAGGCGCGCTGCTCGGTGACGGCCTGGGCGGCCTTGGCGGCCGGAGCCGCGTCGGCCTCGGCAGTCGCCAGGCTGTGGGCGTCCTCCGCCCGTAACTCCGACACCAGCTCAGCCAGGGCGGCGCCCGGGCTCCAGACGCCGCCCTGGTGCCCCCGTTCGACCGGGGGCGCGGCGGCCGCGGGGGCCGGTGGCGGCGCTTCCACGGGCCGCAGCGGCGCCGGCGTGGGCAGGGGCCGCACGGCGGGAGGGGGTGGCACTGCCGCGCGCGGCTCGGGCGGTGCAACCGGCGGCGGCGCCAGCGGCGCGACGTTGGAGGGGGATTCGGGGAGGGCCACGGCAACGGCGGCGTGCGCGCCAGTGCGTCGTGCGCCTGGGCCCCACAGCCCGACGGCCGGCACGCTGGGACGGCCAGCCGGGGTGACGGTCAGTGCCGGAACACCGATGCGCGGGACGACGGGCAGAGGCCGGGCGGGAGGCGGCTCGACCTCAGGCGGCTCCTCGGCCAGGCTGGGCGCCGGCGGGATGGCCGGGGCCACGTCCTCCGCGGGCTGGGCGAGGGACAACACCGGGGCGACGGCCTGGTCCGGACTGGCCGCCGCTTCGCCCGCCTCGACTTCCTCCTCCTCGTCACTCCACAGCGTCTCCGCGACGGGCGGAGATGCGACGGGGTCGGCCTCGGACCAGAAAGGCACCTCGGCCGAGGGGACCGGAGCGTCGGGCGGCGGGGCGGCGGTGACGGGCTCCGCCGCCGTGGAGGGGGGGACGAGTTCGGGCGCAGCCACGGACGTCGCCGCGGAGGGCTCGGCCGGCAGTTCCACCGCGGCGGGCACCGGGGGTGCCAGCCTGTCGACGGAGGCAGCACCCGCCGCGGCGACGGGTGGCGCGGTTTCGACGCGCGGGACGTCGGCGACGGGCTCGGGCTGCACCACTGTCGTCTGTGCTTCGACGAAGTCCACCTCGAAGCCGTCCTCGGCCACGGCGTCGGCAGACGGCGCGGCGGCCTCGGCCGTGGCGCCCAGAGGCTTGCCCTCGGCCACGGCCAGGAAGGCCTCGAACATCTCCCGCACGCTGCGGAACCGGCTTTCTGGGCGCTCGGACAGGGCCCGCCGGTAGAAACCCTCGACGGCGTCCGGGAGCGCCGGGTTGACCAGGCGCAGCTCCGGAATCTCGTCCTCCGGGGTGAGGCCGGTCAGCATCTCCCCCACCAGCACGCCCAAGGCGTAGACGTCGGCCCTCGGCTCCAGGGCCAGCCCGGCCAGGTACTCCGGGGCCAGGTGGCGGTGGGCCGCCTTCTGGCGCTCGGCCTGGACGAAGGGCGGCCGGGGCATACCGGCGGCGACGCCCCAGTCGGTGACCTTCAGCATGTCCGGCAGCACGAGGATGTTTTCCGCCTTGAGGCCGCCATGGGCACCAGCCGGGTGCGCGGCTTCGAGGGCCGCCATCAACTGGCCGAGGATGGGCTCAACCTCATCGAGGGCGAACGTCTGCCCCTTGGCCAGCCGCAAGTCGATGATGCGCCGGAGCGGTAACCCGTCGAGGAAAGTGTAGGTGAAGTAGGGCCAGCCCTGGTCGATGCCAACGTCGTGCAGCCGGGTGAGCGAGGGGTGGAGGAAACGGCGGGCCGGCTCGAGTGCCTGGCGGAAGGCGTCCCGCTCCTCGTTGGTCTGGACGAAGCGCGGGTGGATGAGCTTCACCGAGACGTCGATGCCCAATTCGCGGTCCGAGGTGCGAAGCACGAAGCCCAAGGGGCCGACGCCCACCGCATCCTTGACCAGGTAGCGGTCGGCCATCAGCTCGCCCTCGCGGTAGGGCGCCCCGGCCAGCAGCGCCGGGTTCAGCTTCTTGCGGAGGCCAGTGGCACTGGGCATCCGCGCCGTTCCCACCTGACGCTGGCCACAGGTGCCACAACGTTCAGCCGTGTCCGGGACATGGCTCCCGCAGCGGTAGCAAAGCACGGGCGTGAGTCTATTCGACTCACCCCACCTCGCCACTCCTGCCCCGGGCTGTCACACCCCGGTAGAACCAAATCCCCCACTGCCGCGCGTGGTCGCCGGGAGTACCTCCACCTCCACCAGCGCAGCGCGGACTACCGGCGCGACGATGAGCTGGGCGATGCGCTCGCCGCGCCGCAGGCTGAAGGGCGTCCCGGACAGGTTGGCGAGGATGACTTGCACCTCGCCCCGGTAGTCCGCGTCGATGGTGCCGGGCGAGTTGAGGCAGGTGACGCCGTGGCGCAGCGCGAGCCCGGAGCGCGGGCGCACCTGCCCTTCGAATCCAGGCGGAAGGGCCAGTGCCAGCCCGGTGGGTACCGCTCGGCGCTCGAGTGGCTGCAGCGTCCACTCGCCGTCGATGTCGGCCAGCAAGTCCATGCCCGAAGCGCCGTCCGTCTGGTAGCGCGGCAGCGGGAGCGGCTCGGCATGCGAGCGCACCCGCTGCACCTGGACGGCAACGGGCTCCATCAGGCCTTGGCCTGTGGCTCCCCGGGCGTGGCCGCCGCGGCCGGCGCCTGTGCACCCTCGGCGCGCTCGGCCATGGCCTCCTTGCGCGAGAGGCGGATTTTGCCGGTGCGGTCGATGCTGATGACCTTCACCATCACCTCGTCGCCTTCCTTGAGGACATCCGAGACGCTCTTCACGCGTTTGTCCGACAGCTCCGAGATGTGGACCAGACCGTCGGTGCCGGGGAAGAGCTCCACGAAGGCGCCGAACTCGGCAATCTTCCGCACCGTTCCCAGGTACACCTTGCCGACCTCGGCCTCACGCGTGAGCGCCTGCACCATGGCGATGGCCTGCTGGACCGCCTCGGCGTTGTTGCTGGCGATGTCCACCCGGCCGCTGTCCTCGATGTTGATGGAGCAGCCGGTGCGGGCGATGATGTCCTTGATGACTTTGCCCCCCGGCCCGATGACGTTCTTGATGAACTCCGGCCGAATCATCAGGGTGGTAATCCGCGGCGCGTAGCGGTTGATTTCCGGCCGCGGCTTGTCAATCGCCTTCAGCATCTCGCCGAGGATGTGCAGCCGGCCCCGGCGTGCCTGCTCCAGCGCCTGGCTCATGATGGCGGTGGTCAGCCCGGTAATCTTGATGTCCATCTGGATGCTGGTGATGCCCTTGTCGGTGCCGCACACCTTGAAGTCCATGTCGCCCAGGTGGTCCTCGTCGCCGAGGATGTCCGACAGGATGGCCACCTTGTCCCCTTCCTTCACCAGGCCCATGGCGATGCCCGCCACCGGCGAACTGATGGGGACACCGGCATCCATCAGCGCCAGCGTGCCGCCGCAGACGGAGGCCATGGAACTGGACCCGTTGGACTCGAGGATGTCCGACACCACGCGAATGGTGTAGGGGAAGGCCTCGCTCTTGGGGAGCATGTTGCGGAGCGCCCGCTCAGCGAGCGCGCCGTGTCCAATTTCCCGCCGGCCCGGGCCGCGCAGGGGCTTGGTCTCGCCGACGCTGAAGGGCGGGAAGTTGTAGTGGAGCATGAACTTCCGGAACGTCTGTCCGGACAGCAGTTCCACCCGCTGCTCGTCCTCGCTCGTGCCGAGCGTGGTGGCCACCAGCGCCTGCGTTTCGCCGCGCGTGAAGAGCGCGCTGCCGTGGACGCGTGGCAGCAGGCCCACCTCGCTGGTGATGGTGCGGACCTGGTCGTGGCCCCGCCCGCCGACGCGACCGCCGCCCACCGTGAGCGCCCGCATGTGTTCGTACTTGAGGTCCTCCACCACCGCCTTGGCCAGCTTTTCGGTGGTGGGGGTGAAGGCCTCGCCCATCTTCTCCTTCAGCTTGGCGACGGTCTGCTTCTTCACCGCGCTGAGGGCGTCATAACGCGCGTGCTTCTCGGAGATGGCATAGCCGGCGCGGATGCCGTCCATGGCCAATTCGCGGACGGCCGCCTTGAGGGACTCGTCGGCGGCTGGCGCCTTGTCGTAGGCGCGCACCGTGACTCCCAGCTCCCGGCGCATCTCCTCCTGCATCTGCAGGACGGGCTGCACCGCGCGGTGGCCGAACTCGAGCGCCGCCACCATGTCCGCCTCGGACACCTGCTCGGCGCCGCCCTCCACCATGACGATGGCTTCCTTGCTGGCGGCGATGATGATGTCCAGGTCCGAGACCGCCCGCTGGGCGGCGGTGGGGTTGGCCACCAGCTTGCCCTCCACCCGGCCCACGCGGACTCCGGCGATGGGACCGTCGAAGGGGATGTTGGAGAGCATGAGGGAGGCCGAGGCGCCGGTGATGCCGTGGATGTCGCCTTCGTTTTCGGGGTCCGAGGAGATGACGGAGGCGATGACTTGCGTCTCGTAGGCATAGCCCTCGGGGAAGAGCGGACGGCAGCTTCGGTCCACCTGGCGCGAGCTCAGCGTCTCTTTCTCGGTGAGGCGGCCCTCACGCCGAAAGAAGCTGCCCGGGATGCGCCCGGCCGCGTACAACCGCTCCTGGTACTCCACCGTCAGCGGCAGGAAGTCGACGTCCTTCTTCTCCTTCGCCGACACCGCGGTGACCAGGATGATGGTGTCGCCGTAGCGAAGCACCACCGAGCCGTCGGCCTGTTTGGCCATCTTCCCGGTCTCGAGGCTGAGGGTGTTCTCGCCGAACTTCACTTCCTTCTTGAGGTACATGCGTTCCTTCTGGCTCTGGCCGGGGTCGCCTGGGCCTTGCTCAGAGGAACGCAGCATCCTCCAGCAAGGCGAGCTCCCCGGCCTGTGGTCTCTCGTGAATGTCCCAAACTGCCCTGGAGGGGACCGGGAGAGCGCTGCCAACGAAAGGAACTTTCAGTCTCTGAGCGCAGGCGCCGAACCCTGGGTTGCCTCGGCGCCTCCGTACGGAGGCCAAAACTCCTTCCGTCTCTCCCGACCTCTCGCCTTCTCTTCTGTTCCCTCCTTGGGGCGTCGGGGGTTCCCGGCTGCGCGGGGCCCACCCCCCAAGGAGGCTTGCTGCTGTAGTTCCCGGGCTACTTGCGGATGCCGAGCCCGTCAATCAGCTTCTTGTAACGCGTGGTGTCCTTCTTCTTCAAATAGTCCAGCAGCCGCCGGCGCTGGCCCACCAATTTCAGAAGCCCGCGGCGGCTGTGGTGGTCCTTCTTGTGCGTCTTGAAGTGGTCCGTCAGCTGGTTGATGCGCTCGGAAATGAGGGCCACCTGGACTTCGGGGCTCCCGGTGTCCGTCTCATGCGTCCGGTACTGGGCAACCAGCTCGGCCTTCCGCTCAATTTCGACAGTCAAGGTGCAACTCCATCCCGCTCCCATGGGGTACCGACGGTGGGGGACGTCCCCGGCCCGACTTTCCAGGCCCCCCGGCGGCCCCTTCCCCAACAGCGGGGGCTTGGGACGTGGGGGCGCTGAAGACGTCCGCGGAGGGGTGCAGACGCCGGGCATGCCCGGGGCCCCGGGGACTGTCCCGGGGACTGGGCGACGGGCTTATAGGCGCGCCACCCCCGGGAATGCAATCTGCCCCGGGGGGGTGGGGGCGGGGGGCAAGGCCCCCTGGGGACTAGCGGTTAGCCGGCCGACTCGGCCGGAGGGGCAAACAGCCACACCCGGGCGTGCTCGCGCCGGCCCCGACGCAGGCCCGCCTCTTCGTAGAAGAGGGTTAGGCCCTGCCGGCCGTGCTGACGCTCGGTGGCCAGCACGCGCGCCAGCTTCGGGTAGAGGGTGAGCAGCGTCTGCAGGACTTCCCCCACCCCGGAGCCTGCCGGGACGCCCAGTTCCACCCGCCGCTTGCCGTCCAGGGCGCTTCTTAGACTGCTGGGGACGAGGACGGTGACGTTCACGTCGGCTGGGCCAGGACGCGGACGTAGGCCAGACGGCCCTCGCGGACGTCCGCCACCGCGAGCAGCGCCCCGGAGGGCCCCAGCACCCGGACCCGGCCCCGGCTCTCGACGTGGACGGGCAGCGGCAGGCCGTGGCCCACCTTGACCACGTCAGCGGCGCTCACCCGCAGCGCCGGCAGCTCGGGCAGCATGTCGGCAGGGGACAGCAGGCGCGCGCGGACCGCGGCATGGCCCTCCGGACCCTGGGCAAGCACCTCCAGGCGCTCCAAGGTGAGGGCCCCTTCCAGGGTGAAGGGGCCACTGGCCGTGCGGCGGAGGGCCTTCAGGCACCCGCCGCAGCCAAGCGCCCGGCCGAGTTCCTCGGCCAGCACCCGGACGAAGAAGCCCTTGCTGCAGCGCACGGAGAGGGTGACGTCGGTGGCGGAGAAGTCCCGCAGGACGAGGGCGTGGACGGTGACCGGGCGGGCGGTGCGCTCCACCTGCTGCCCGGCCCGGGCCAACTCATACAGCCGGCGCCCGCGCACCTTCACCGCGGACACCATGGGGGGCGTCTGCAGAAAGCTGCCGCGGAACGCCGCCAGCACCTGCTCCAGCCGGGCCTCGGACAGGGGGGGCACCTCGGCCGTCCGCCGCACGGTGCCCGTGACGTCCAGGGTGTCCGTCTCCAGGCCGAGCCGCACCACGGCGTCGTACGCCTTGTCCCCTTCCGTCAGAAGGCCGGCCAGTTTGGTGGCCTCGCCGAGGGCCACCGGCAGCACGCCGGTGGCCAGGGGGTCCAGCGTCCCGGTGTGCCCGGCCTTTTTCACGCCGGTGAGGAGGCGGACCTGGCGCACCACCTCGAAGGAGGTGGGGCCGGAGTGCTTGTCGAGGAGGAGGAGCCCGTCCATGGCCGCGTCAGCGAAGCTTAACGCCCCGGCCGACGCTCACCAGCCCTCCTTCGCCTTCACCTCGCGCAGCAGGCGGTCAATCTTGTCGCCCTCCTGCACGGATTCGTCGAAGACGAAGAAGACTTCGGGTGAGACGCGCAGCTTCACCCGCGACGTCACCTCCCGGCGGACGAAGCCCTTGGCCGCGTCCAGTCCAGCCTGGGTCTCGCGCCGGGCGGCGTCATCGCCGAGGGACGACCAGTACACGCGTGCCACGCGTAAGTCCGGGGACACCTTCACGCCGGTGACGGTGATGAAGCCGATGCGGGGGTCGCGCAGGGCGCCCCGGCCGAGCAGGTCCGCCACCGCGGCCTGAATCTCCGCTCCCACCCGTTCCGGCCGCGCAGGCGTGCTCAGGGCTTCTCCCAGTCCCGGCGGTTGCGCAGCGCCCGGGCCCGGTCGCGGGCCTCGGCCACCGAGAGGTCTCCGCTGGTGCGCTGGCCAGCGCGCCGCACCAGCGGTTCGGCCGGCCGTCGCTCCCAGGCGGCCATCCCCTCGGCCTCGGCCAGGCTTCTGTCCTCGCGCGCAAACGGCAGCTCCAGCGTGCCCGGGTCGGTGCCCGGGGCCGGGGCGGCAAACAGTTGCTCGCCGAAAGTCAGAATCTCCCGTTCCCGGGTCAGCAGCGGCGCCAGGTACATCTCCTCCACGAAGTGCAGCAGCTTCTCCAGTTGCTCGTCCACGTGGCGCTTGTCATTGCCCACCACCGCGAAGGCGATGGTGGCCCGCTGCCAGAGGTCCTGGTCCTCCACCTCGGCCACCGAGGCGTTGAAGCGCGCCTTCACGCGGTCGGTGATGCGGCGGAGCACCTGGCGCTTCGACTTGAGCGACCCGGAATCCGCAATCTGCAACGCACAGCGAGCGACGCCGACGAACATCTGGACTGCTGCTCCTTCGAAGAGCCACCACCCTGGTGAGCCTGGGGAGGAAACCTACTCCAGGCTGGGCCGCGTCTCCTCGACCTCGAACGCCTCGATGATGTCGCCCGCCTTGAAATCCTGCCAGCCCTCGACGCCGATGCCACACTCGAAGCCCTGCGCCACCTCGCGCACATCGTCCTTGAAGCGCTTGAGGCTGGCCACCTTCCCGGTGCCGATGGCCTTCCCCTCGCGGAAGATGCGCACCTGGCTGGTCCGTCGGATGACGCCTTCCACCACCGAGCAGCCGGCGATGGTGCCGAGTTTCGGGACGTTGAAGAGGTTGCGCACTTCGGCCCGGCCGAGTTTCTTCTCGGTGCGGATGGGCTCGAGCAGCCCCTCCATCGCGTTGCGGACCCCGTCAATCAATTCATAGATGATGGAGTAGGTGAAGATGGCGACACCCTGGGCCTTGGCCGCCGCCTCGGAGCCGGATTCGGGCTTCACGTTGAAGCCCAGCACCGTCCCCTTGCTGGCCGCGGCCAGCATGACGTCCGACTCGGTCATCGCCCCGACGCCCTTGTGGATTATCTCCACCTTCACCTTGGCCGTGGCCAACTTGGTGAGGGCCTGGGCCACTGCCTCCACGGACCCCTGCACGTCGCCCTTGATGACGACGCGCAATTCCTTGGCCTCGCCTTCCTTCGTCCGCTGCAGCAGCGACTCGAGCGAGTCCTTGGACGTCTTGCCGAGGTCCGCCTGCCGTTCCTTGGTGATGCGGTGGTCGGCAATCTCCTTGGCCGCCTTCTCGTCCTCGACGCCGTTGATGGTGTCGCCGGCGGTGGGCACGCCAGACAGTCCCACCACCTCGGCCGAGTAGCCGGGGAGGACTTCCTTCACCGGCTTGCCCCGTCCGTCGAGCAGCGCCCGCACCCGTCCGTAGTGGGTGCCGGTGACGACGGCGTCCCCGGTGCGCAGCGTCCCCTCCTGCACCAGCACGGTGGCCACCGGGCCCCGCCCCTTCTCCAGCTTGGCCTCGATGACGGTACCGAGCGCCGGCCGGTTGGGGTTGGCCGTCAGTTCCAGCACCTCGGCCTGCAGAAGGATGTTCTCCAGAAGCAGGTCCACGCCCGCCTTGGTCCGCGCGCTGACGGGCACCATGATGGTGTCGCCGCCCCACTCCTCGGCCACCAGTTCCAGGGCCGCCAGGTCCTTCTTCACGCGCTCCGGGTTGGCGCCCGGCAAGTCCATCTTGTTGATGGCCACCACCAGCGGCACCTTGGCCGCCTTGGCGTGACTGACGGCCTCCTGCGTCTGGGGCATGACGCCGTCGTCGGCGGCCACCACCAGCACCACCAGGTCCGTGACGTTGGCGCCCCGGGCCCGCATGGAGGTGAAGGCCTCGTGGCCCGGGGTGTCCAGGAAGGTGATGTCCCCCTTGGGCAGGGTGACGGTGTAGGCGCCGATGTGCTGGGTGATTCCTCCCGCCTCGCCCTCGGCCACGTGGGCCGAGCGAATGGCGTCGAGCAGCGACGTCTTGCCGTGGTCGACGTGGCCCATGACGGTGACCACCGGCGGGCGCGGGCGCTCGTCCTCGGGACGCTCGCCGACCTCGGGCAGGTAGTCCTCCACCTCGAAGCCCACCTTCTCGACCTTCCAGCCGTAGTCGGTGGCGATGATGGCGGCGGTCTCCATGTCCACCATCTGGTTGGCGGTGACCATGGTGCCGCCGGCCATCAGCTTCTTGATGATTTCCGCCGTCTTCACGCCCATCGTCTGCGACAGGTCCGAGACGCTGATGGCCTCTTGGATGCGGATGACCTTCTTGTCCCCAGCCATCTCTGTGATTTGCGTCTTCTGCCCCTTCTTGGTGGGCTTGCGCTTCTTGCCGCGCACCGGGATGGTGACGCGCCCCCAAATCAGGTTGTCCATCTCCTGTTTGGTGATGCCACCTTCCTTCTCGGTGGTGCGCTTTTTGCCGCGGTCCTGCTCCTTCTTCTTGGTGATGTCGATGAGTTCGCGGCCACGGCCGAGCCCGTCGGGCACCACCTTGAATTCGCGCACCTCCCCGATGGCTTTCTTTCCGGGGGCCATCGGGATGTTCTTGTGCGCGGTGGACGAGGGCGTCACCCGGCGCACGGCAATGAGGGGCCGGCTGATGACGACGGCCTGGGTGGCGGTCGGCCGCCGGCCCTCGCTGGGCGCGCCGGTGGGCGCGGCGCTGGCCCCGGGGGCAGCACCGGCGCGGGGGCCGCCCACGCCGGGGCGGTGGGTGACGGTTTGGCCCGGGTTTCCGGCACGGGCCTGCGGCGCCGTGCCGGCCCGCGGCTGGGCCGCGCTGGTCGGCCCGCCGGTCCGGACGGGCGGAGACACCGGGCCGGAGCGGGTGCCCTGCGCTGGGGGGCGAGAAATAATCTGTGCCTGCCGGAAGCTTCCGGCCGCGGGTCGCTGGGCGGGTGCTGCCGCGGCTGGGGCGGCGGCCGGGGGCGGCACGACCGCCGTCGCGGGCGCCGCGGCCTCGCGGTGCGCGGGCGGCGGGGGGGCAACGGGCAGGGCCGCGGGCGCGGCCTCGGCCGCCGCGGGCGGTGCTTCGGCCACCACGTCCGGTTCCACCTCGGCGGCGGCCACCGACATGGGCGGCTGCACCGCCTCGGGGGCGGCGGCAGGCGTCTCCGGGGCCTCGGCGGGTGCAGCTGTGCCGTTGGGGCCGGGGTGGACGTCAGTGCCCGGGCCCCGGCGGCGGACGACGAAGCCCTTGGCGGCGACCGGCGCGGGCGTGGCGCGCGGGCGGCGCTTTTCGACAATGCGCTGCACCGCCGCGGTGGCCTGGTCGTCCTCGAGCGAGCTGGAGTGACTCTTGACGTCGTAGCCGAGCGACGTCAGCTCGGTGACGACCTCACGGTTGTCCAGCTCGATGCCGAAGGACTTGAGCTCCCTGGCGATTTCGTGAACGCGCTTCTTCGACATAGGCCCCTTGCTGCTGCTCTTCTAACGCACTCGTCACTCCTCGGCCCAGACCTTCAGGACGGCTGCTGCCAACTCCGCCTCCAGCGCGGAGACGTCGATGGCGCGCATCCGGCCGCGAAACGCCCGCCCAAGCGCTTTTCGCTGCACCGCGGCTCGCAAGCAGCCCGCCCCGCACAGGTAGGCGCCGCGACCGGTCCCGGTCCTCGTCTTGTCCCAGCCACAGGCGCCCTCGCTCGACAGGCACAGTCGCTGGAGTTGCTGCTGGGGGCGCTTGGCCCCGCATCCAATGCAGGTGCGCTCCGGATGCTGCTGCCCTGGAGTCACCCTGGCCTCTTGCCCGGAAAAGGAAGCGTGGGACAGCCCCCCTAGCGCCTGACACACCGTCAGGGAAGGGCGCCTTTTCGTCCCCCTGCCTTCTAGGGCGCCTTCCCCTCCTCTCCGGCGGGGGCCGGGGCCAGGCTGGCCATGCCAGCACGTTCGGCGTCGAGCTCGGTCCGAAGCCGTGCCTCCTCCAGCAGGTAGGACTCGGCGGCGCTCTTCAGCTGGCGCGCCTTCTTGATGCCCACCGCCGGCACGTCCCCCAGCTTGGCGAGGTCCTTCTCGTTGGCCACGTCCTCCACCGTCTTGTAGCCGCTCAGCACCAGCGCCTCGATGGTCTTCTCGCTCATCCCCGGCACCCGAGCCAGCCGTTCGGCCTGCGTCAATTCGTCCGGGTGACGGCGGGCCTCGAAGAGGCGTTGCTGTTCGCGCTCGTACTCCATGCGCGAGAGCTCCGCCGCGTCGTCCACCATCTGCTTGCTCGCCTGTTCCTGCATGGCCGGAATTCTGGCCGGGTCCACCCCAGGAATCTGCGCCAGCACCTCGGGGCTCGCCTCGGCCACGTCCTTGGCCTGGCGGAAGCCGTGGGCGTAGAGGGTCTCGATCAGCATTTCGTTCACGCCGGGCAGAACGCCCAGGGAGCGGTTGGCGAACTCGCGCATTTCCCGGACGCGGCTCTCGCTGTTGATGTCCAGCTTCCAGCCCGTCAACTGGGCGGCCAAGCGCACGTTTTGCCCGCGCCGGCCGATGGCCAGCGACAGCTGGTCGTCGGGGACGATCAGCTCCATGGCGTGGTTGGCCTCGTCGATGATCACGCGGGACACCTCGGCCGGGGCCAGGGCCGAGCAGACGAAGCGCGCCGGGTCCTCGTCCCAGGGGACGATGTCGATTTTCTCCCCGCGCAGCTCCTGCACCACGGCCTGCACGCGGCTGCCCTTCATCCCCACGCAGGCGCCCACCGGGTCCACGTCGGCGTCGCGGCTACTGACGGCAATCTTCGCTCGCCCGCCCGGCTCGCGCGCGGCGGCCTCGATGACCACAATCCCTTCGGCAATCTCCGGGACTTCCATCTCGAACAGCTTGGTGAGGAGGTTGACCGAGGCGCGGCTCAAAATAATCTGCGGGCCCTTCGACTCGCGCAGCACGTCCAGGACGAAGGCCTGCACCCGGTCCCCGGCGCGGTACGTCTCGCGGGGCACCTGCTCGCGCACCGGCAGCACCGCCTCGGCACGCCCCAAATCCACAATAATGTTTCCCCGCTCGAAGCGCCGGGCGATGCCAGTGACAATTTCGTTCTTGCGGTCCTTGTACTCGTTGTAGACGTTCTCCCGCTCCGCATCGCGCGTGCGCTGCAGGATGACCTGCTTCGCCGTCTGGGCGGCGATGCGGCCGAAGCCCCTCCGGAACGTCTTCAGCCGGAGGATGTCGCCGTACTGGTCGTCCTGGGCCTTGGCCTCGGCGGCGTCTTCGTCGCGGTAGAAAATCTGGAAGACCAACTCGTCCCCGGGCTCGACTTCCATGCCCTTCTTGCGGGCCTCTTCCATGCTCAGCTGGTTGACGCCCTGGGCCGGGTCGGTAATTTCCTCCACCACCGTCACCGCCTGGAAGAGCTCCACCACGCCCTTGTCGGTGTCGTACTTGGCCTCCAGGTTCCGGTCTTGTCCGAAGTGCTTCTTGGCCGCCGTCTGCATGGCATCCTCGAGCGTCGCCACCAGCACGCTCTTCTCGATGCCCTTGTCCTTGGCCACCTGCTCCAGGATGAGGTTGAGGTTCACCACGGGGGTGACTGCCGCTGTCGTTGCCATGGCTCGTTCGTCCCTAGAAATCGAACTCCAGATTCGCCTTCGCGATGTCCCGGAACGGGATGCGGAAGGCGGGTCCACCTTCGACGTGGACGGTCACTCCCTCGTCGGCCACGTCCTCCAGTGTCCCGGTGAAGCTCTTGCGCCCCGGCGTTCCCAGCGGGCCAAACGTCTTCACCTTGATGCGCTTGCCGACGACGCGCCGGAAGTGGTCCGGCTTCCGCAGCGGCCGGTTGATGCCGGGGCTGCTGACCTCGAGGCTGTAGGCCTGCTCGACGACGTCCTCCACGTCGAGCGCCGTGTCCACCGCGTGGGAGACCCGGGCACACTCCTCCAGGCCAATCCCACCCTCCTTGGCGAGGGGGTCACGGCCCGGACGGTCGATGTACAGCCGGAGAATCCACCCCCCCGGCTCCCTCAACCATTCGACGTCCACCAGTTCGAAGCCCTCGGCCTGCACCAAAGGCTCCGCCACGCGCGCCGCGCGCTCGGCCACCGATGCCTTGTGAAGTACCTCGGCCATGGCAGGAGGGGTCCAGAAACGAAAAAAGCGGGCACGAAGGCCCACTTTTCGAGGGTAAATCGAAAAATGTGGACGCCCTCGGTACCACAGGCCTCCCGAGGGTGTAAAGGCGCCGCCCGAGGCGTCACCTGCCGTCGCCAGGGGCCCTTCCAGCGGCACTGACGCTCTGCGTTATGCGTCGTTGGGGCCGCTGGGCGCAAGGGGGGTGGCCCGTGGCATGGTGCGGCGAAATCTCATGCCCCTCCTCGCTGCCGTGCAGATGGCGTCCGGGGCCGACAAGGCCCACAACCTGGCCACGGCGGAACGCCTCGTCCGCGAGGCGGCCCGACGTGGCGCGGCCCTGGTGGGCCTGCCGGAGAATGTGGCCTGGATGGGGCCGGAGCCGGAGCGCGCCCCGGCGGCCGAGTCGCTGGAAGGGCCCACCCTTCAGCGCTTCTCCGCGCTTTCGCGCAGCTGCGCGGTGCACTTACTGGCCGGCAGCGTGCTGGAGGCGGGTGCGCCCGGAGGGCGGCTGTACAACACCAGTGTCCTCTTCGGCCCGGAGGGCCAGCGCCTCGCCGTCTACCGGAAAATGCACCTCTTCGACGTCGAGGTGGGGGACGGGCAGACGTACCGTGAGTCCGCCGCTGTGGCCCCGGGCCCGGACGTCGTCTCGGTGCAGACGCCGCTCGGCCGCCTCGGCCTGTCCGTCTGCTACGACTTGCGCTTCCCGGAACTGTACCGCGCGCTGTCCGCGCAGGGCGCTGTGCTCTTGACGGTGCCCTCGGCCTTTACCCTGATGACGGGCAAGGACCACTGGGAAGTGCTGCTGCGGGCGCGGGCGGTGGAGAACCAGGCCTACGTCCTCGCCCCGGCCCAGGGCGGCCGTCACCCGGGCGACCGGCTGACGTACGGGCATGCGCTGGTGGTGGACCCGTGGGGAACGGTGGTGGCGTGCGCCTCGGAGGGCGAAGGGCTGGCCATGGCCGAGATGGACATGGCACTGCTCGAGCGCATCCGGCAGCGGCTGCCGGCGCTTCAGCACCGGCGGCTGTAGCCCAAGGTGGCATACCCCTGCCCGCGGGGGGGCGCCCTTGGCGCGCGCCGGCTGCTGCTAGAGTGGTGTGCTGCGCAGCTTTACCGGACAGCCGGCCCCTGCACCCGTCGGGACGACACATGGCACTGTGCCTCACGCTGCTCGCGGCGGGCGACGCCTGTCGCAAGTCCCCGCCTAGCGGCGCACTCGACGCCGCCGGGACGCCGGCTGCCCGCGCCACGCTGTTGCAGCTGAAGGGGACGGTGTCCGTGAAGCGCGCCGCGGCGGATGACTGGGCCCGGGCCAGCGAGGGCATGGCGCTGCTAGAGAACGACACTGTGCAGACGGGCGCCCGCGCCTCGGCCCTGGTGCGCTTTCCCAACGGCTCCTCGGTGCTGGTGGGAGAGGAGGCCCTCATCGGCATCGCCGAGACGGGAGGGGCGCCCGGACGCGACCGGACCGACCTCACCGTCAAGCGCGGTACCGTGGACGCCACGTTGCAGACGCCGGCCACCCAGGACTTGAGCGTCGGGACGCCCGCGGCGACGGTGCGCGGCGGACGGGAGATTGTCTTCCAGTGAGGTCGGCCCTCCTCGCCCTCTGGCTACTGGCGGCTCCGGCGCCCCGGGAGACGGTGGTGCAGCCGAAGGAGACGCTGGCCGACGTCGCCCTGCGCACGCTGGGAAACACCGGGGCGGCGAGCGAGCTGCGGGCCATCAACCACCTGGACTCGGACGCCGTCGCCCCCGGCACGCAGCTTTTGCTACCCGGGCCCGAGCGCGAACTGGCGCTTTCCGCCATCGCCTCGGCGAAGAGTGCCGTCCAGCAGGCCAAGCCGGGCGCCGCGCGTACCGAGGCCTTGGAGAGGACCGCGGAGGCCGAGCGGCAGCTCTCCTCCGGCAAGTACGCGGAGGCCGCCGCGCAGGCCGACAGCGCCTGGAAGCTCTTGTCCCAGCGGGTGGAGGACCCCTCGCGCTTCGCCATCCAGGTGGCCCCGGACGGCACGACGCGGGTGCACGTCGACTCCGGCATCCCGGTGCGCGTCGAGGCGGAGGGCCGGACGCGCGCCGTCAGTCCCGGGGAAACCGTACTGGTGCACAAGGGCGAGGCGCCCGGCATCCCCACCGGGCAGCTGGCCACGCCCACCGCGGGCGGCCTGGAGGCGCCCCTCCTTCTGGCCCCGGCGGCGGGCCAGCGCCTCGCGCTCGACCCCAAGGGCAAGGGCGTCGGCCCGCTGCGCCTCAGCTGGCGGGCGGTGGCCGGGGCCCGCGGCTACCTGGTGGAGCTGCGGGGGCCCAGCGCCCAGACGCTACGCACCACCCGCGCCGAGGCCAACTTCCCGAGCGTCCTCACCGGCGGCTACCGGTGGAGCGTGCGGGCCCTGGGCGTCGAGGGCGAGCTCGGGCCCGCCGCAGAGCGCCCGCTCGAGTTGACCAACAGCAACATCAAGCTCGAAGTGCAACCTCCGGACTGGAAGTGAAGCTCTTCAAGGCCATCTTCTTGCTGATGCTGGTGGTGGGCGTGGTGTCCACCGCCACCGTCGGCCTCCTCGTCCTGTCCGACACCCGGGAGCTACTGACCCGGGATGCGCAGGAGCTATCGGGCGAGCGGGTGAAGCAGCTGCGGTTGAAGACGGAGCGTGCCCTGGAGGAACCGGTGCGTGCGGTGCTGGCGCTCTCCCGCGCGCCGGGGTTCTTCTCCTTGCCCCTGGCCGAGCAGCGCTCGGCGGTGACGTCGGTCCTCACCCAGCGTCGGGACGTCACCGCCATCACCGCCTTCGACGCCCAGAAGGCCCGGGTGGCCGGGCTGCAGGCCTTCGCCTTCAACGACGTCCCGCCCACGGAGGTGGCCGAACACGAGGCGCGGGCGCGCGCTCTATTGGACGGCCTGAGCGGGCTGCGCTACGCCGCGCCGGTGGCGCGCCCCGGACGGCCGCCCACGGTGACGGTGGCCTTCCCTGTCGGCGACCCGCCGCGGGGCTACCTCGCCGCCGAGCTGTCGTTGGCCGGGCTGGCCGAGACCGTCGAGGACCAGCGGGTAGGCTCGAGCGGCTATGCCTACGTCGTCGACGGCCAGGGGAAGCTGGTGGCCGGCCCCCGGGGGCGCTTTCCTCCGGGCGCGGACCTCTCCACCCGGCCGGCGGTGGCCAGCCTGCTCGCCACGCTGGCCCGCACGCCAGAGCCAGAACTCTTCCGCGTGGGCAACTTCGGCAGCGGGGACGAGCGGGTGGTGGGCGCTTACGCGGTGGTGGCGGGCCCCGGCTGGGCGGTGGTGAGCGAGCAGCCGCTGGATGCGGCCTACACCCAGGTGCGTTCCATGCAGCACCGCATCCTGGTGGGCTTCTTGGCCGCGCTGGCGGTGGCGCTGGTGCTGGCGCTGCTGTTCTCGCGCGGTCTGACCCGCCCCCTCAAGCGCTTCGTCGCCTCCGCCCTGGACATCGCCCGGGGCCGCTTCGGTAGCCAGGTGGAACTGCGAAGCAACAATGAGTTGGGCGAGCTGGCCCGGACCTTCAACCACATGAGTCAGCAGCTTTTGCGCTACGACAAGGAGAACAAGGGCCTCTACCAGAGCCTCGAACAGGGCTACTTGGAGACCATCCTGGCGCTGGCCAACAGCATCGACAGCAAGGACCCCTACACGCGCGGCCACAGCCAGCGGGTGGGGGACCTCTCGGCCGCCATCGGCCGGGAACTGGGCCTCCCCGAGCCGGAAGTGAAGCTTCTGCGCTACGCCGGCATCCTCCACGACATTGGGAAGATTGGAATTGTGGACACCATCCTCGGCAAGCAGGAGCAGCTCACCAACGAGGAGATGACCGTCATGCGCGAACATCCCGTCATCGGCGCCTCCATTGTCGAGCCGGTCACCTTCCTCGGCGCCGCCCGGGCGGCGGTGAAGAGTCACCACGAGAAGTGGAACGGGGCCGGCTACCCGGAGGGCCTGGCCGGGGAGGCCATCCCGCTGGTGGCGCGCATTGTCGGCTGCGCCGACACCTGGGATGCCTGCACCACCACCCGCCCCTACCAGCGGGCCATGTCCACCCCGGCCGCGCTGGACATCATGGAGCGGCTGCGCGGGGTGGCCCTGGACCCGGGCGTGGTAGATGCCCTGCGACGCGTGCTGGGCCGGCGCGCCGCCGGGGCTGAACCCGCCGCCCCACCCGTCCAACTCGCCTCGTGATGGAAGCCGCCCGCGCCCCAGTCCTTTTGGCGTACCAAGAGCTCCTGCCGGCACGCCCTGCCGGGCACGCGGTGACCCTCCGGGTCGCCCCCCCCGCCGCCGGGAGTCCTGCGCCTTGAGTTTCTGGGACCATCTGAAGCCGAGCACGCTTCCCCCGGCAGCCGCCCACCTGGAGGTGACGCCGGACGGCAGCCTGCTGCGCCTCACCTGGGACGACGGCGTCCGCAGCACGGTGTCGGCCCGCACCCTTCGCCTGCAGTGTCCCTGCGCAGCGTGCGTGGACGAGTGGACGCACCAGCGCACCCTGGACCCGGCCAAAGTGAGTGCCCAGGTGACACTGGCCGAGGTCCAGCCAGCGGGTAACTACGCGCTGCACATCCACTTCAGTGACGGGCACACCACCGGCATCTTCAACTGGAAGACGCTCCGCGAACTCTCCGAGCGCTTCCCGCACCAGGCCTGACGAGAGGGACACCGCGCCCGTGGAGCCTCCCAAGAAGGATGATGAAGACGAGGGCTTCGACGTCACCGGCCCGGCCCTGGACCCGTCCGGAACTCTCGAGGGCCGCAGCCGCCTGACCCCGCTCGGTCCGGCGCCACCTCGGGCGCCGCGGCCTCGGGCCGCGGCTCTGGAGTTGGAGGAGCGGCCACCACGGGCGCAGACGGACTTCGTCCCGCCTCCGCCTCCGCCGAAGGCACGCCCTCCCACCGGCGGGGCAGGCGGGGCGGGCGGCCTCTTCCTGGCGCTCCTTGTCCTCGCCGGACTCGGCGCAGGCGGCTGGTACTTCTTTCTCCGGGAGAGGCCCGCTCCGGCCCACGCCTCCATCGCCGTGGTGGTCCTCATTTCCAGCGAGCCGTCCGGGGCAGCCGTCAGCGTGGAGGGCACGCCGGTGGGCGTCACCCCGTGGGCCGCGGACAACACCTGGGGACCGGGTCCGGTGAACGTCACCATTACCCACCCGGGCTACCGCCCCTGGAGCGGCAGTTTCCCCGGCGGTCGCCCGGCGCGGCTGGAAGCCCGGCTTCAGCGACGCTGACTCTGCGCTACTTCACCACCCGGAGGTGGCCCCGGCCGCGCGGCTGCGCTTGCTCGGCCGTGGCGTCCTCGGCCCCGGTGGCCTCGATGCCGACCGGGCGCAAGGTGGGGTGGCGCGGCTCGAGCGGCCCGCGTGTGGTTCGGCCCACACCCGAGCCGCGGGTGAGCTCCGGCGGCATGTCCTCGGGGAACATCCAGAATTCATGGCTGGCGTGACTGGTGATGGCGAACACCGCGCTCCAGGGAATGGCCACGGTGAAGCGGCTGCCGGAGAAACTCAACGTGCTGCGCAGCCCCCACTCCCCCACCGACAGGTCGGAGGGCTCGAAGCGGTAGCTGAGGTTGAGGCGCAGGTGGGACTCGGTGCGGAACTCCGGGGGCACCACCACGCCGGCACGACGCGCATCCAGGTGCACCATCACCATGCCCCGGTCCAGTGCCGTCAGCAGGTGCTGTTTCTTTTCCGGCGTGCGGTCGTCCATGGCCTTTGGGGGGGCCCCCCGGCTTCCAAAAAGGCTAACGCCTCCGAAGCACGCGATCCATCTCTCGCTTCGTCTCCCGCTGCTTGATGTCCTCGCGGCGGTCCTCGTGCGTCTTTCCCTTCACCAGCCCCAACTGCACCTTGGCCCGTCCGCCCTTGAAGTAAAGCACCAGCGGAACGATGGAGTAGCCCCGCTCCCGCACCTTGGCCCCCCAGCGGTCCAGCTCGGCGCGGTGCAGCAGCAGCTTGCGGGCGCGGGTGGGCTCATGGGGGAAGAGGTTGGCCGCCCCATAGGGGGCAATGCGCAGGTTGTGCAGGAACAGTTCCCCCCCCTTGTTCGGAAGAGCGTACCCATCCGACATCTGCACCGAGCCGGCGCGCAAACTCTTCACTTCGCTGCCCACCAGCGCCAGCCCGGCCTCCAGGGTCTCCTCCACCGAGTAGTCCGCACGGGCCTTGCGGTTGGTGGCGATGACCTTCTCGCCGCTACCGGCGGCCTTGGCGGTGTGCGACGCCATGCGACTAGCCGAGCTCGACGTTGTCGATGAGCCGGGTGGCGCCCACGAAGCCGGCCACCAACAGGCGCGCCTTGGGGACCGCCCGGGCCAGGGGCTGAAGCGTGCTCGCATCCACCAGCGCCACGTACTCCTCCCGGACGTCGGCCGCCTGCAGGGAAGCGCGCACGGCGCCGAGGAGCGGCGCGGGGTCGACGGTGCCTTCTGCGAAGCGCGCCCGCGCGGCCTGCAGCCCCTGGAAAAGGGCCCGGGCCCGCTGCCGTTCCGTCCCCTTCAGGTAAGCGTTGCGCGAGCTCATCGCCAGCCCGTCCGCCTCGCGGAGGATGGGCATGCCCACCACCTCCACGCCCAGGTGCAGGTCCGCCGACAGCCGTCGCACCACCTGCAGCTGCTGGTAGTCCTTCTCGCCGAAGATGGCCGTGTGCGGGCGAAACAGGGCAAACAGCTGCGCCACCACCGTGGCCACGCCCCGGAAGTGTCCCGGCCGGCGCTCCCCGCATAAGCCGCGCGAGAGCTCCGCCACCTCGACGAAGGTCTGGTGACCGGCCGGGTACATCTCCTGGACGTCGGGGTGGAAGACGACGTCCACCCCGGCCTGCGCACAGCGCTGAAGGTCCCCGGCGAAGTCGCGCGGGTAGCGGGAGAGGTCCTCGGCCGGGCCGAACTGGGTGGGGTTGACGAAAATGCTGACCGCCACCACGTCCGCCCGGGCGCGCGCCTCGGTGATGAGACTCACGTGCCCGGCGTGCAGGTAGCCCATGGTGGGCACCAGCGACAGGCGGCGCCCGGCACGGCGGGTGTCCTCGGCGACGTCCGCCGCCTGCGCTGCGGTGGTGAGGACAGCCGGGGCAGCCACGTCAGACCGGCACCCCGTACACCGCGCCGAGGCGTTCCTCGCCCGGCGCCTGACTGGCGGGGGCCGCGGGCGCCCCGGGGTTGCTCGCCACCAAGCGGATGGTCTTCGACTTGAAGGAGTGGGCCTCGTCCGGGAAGGCGTCGCCGCGCACCTCGGCGAAGAAGGTCTCCGCCGCGGCGCGGGTGGTGCCGTACAGGTCCGCGTAGCGCTTGACGAACTTGGGCTTGAAGTCGGGATTCAGCCCGAGCAGGTCGTAGCAGACGAGGACCTGGCCGTCGCAGTGCACACCCGCGCCAATCCCGATGGTGGGAATGGTGAGGGCCGCCGTAATCTCCTGGGCCAGCTCCATCGGCACCGCCTCCAGGACGAGGGCGTAGCAGCCCGCCTCCTGCAGCGCGAGGGCGTCGCGGTACAGCCGCCGGGCCGATTCCTCATCTCGGCCCTGGACGACGTAGCCCCCCATCTTGTGCACCGACTGCGGGGTGAGGCCGATGTGGCCCATGACGGGGATGCTGGCCCGAACCAGATGGGCGATGGTGTCCGAGAACTCCGCCCCACCCTCCAGCTTCACGCTGCCCACGCCGCCCTCGGCCACCAGCCGCCCGGCATTCTTCACCGCGTCCACCGCCGTCGTCTGGTAGCTGAGGAAGGGCATGTCGCCCACCACGTGCGCGCGGCGCGCCCCCCTGGTGACGGCCCGGCAGTGGTAGACCATCTGGTCCATGGTGACGGGCAAGGTGGAGTCATTGCCCTGCACCACCATGCCCAAGCTGTCGCCGACGAGGAGGATGTCGGCGCCGGCGTCGTCGAGGATGCGGGCGAAGGTGGCGTCGTAGGCCGTGACCATGCAGATGCGTTGGCCGGCCTGCTTCTGGCGCTTCAGCGTATGGATGGTGACCTTGTCCACGGTTCACCTCCGTTGGGGGACTTCGGGGTTTTGGGTGCAGCCACGACTGGCCGTTCACCGTCCCCCAACGCTTCGGGGGCTCGCCGTTGGCCAGTGGCCACTCTAACGCGCCCGGGCGGGGCGTCCGCCACCGAAAGGGAGGCGGGGGGAGCGCCTTTCCGCCCTGGGTGAACACCCCCCAGGCTGCCTTCAGCGCGCGCGGGTGTCGGACAGGGGCAGGTAATGATGGACCCCCTTGCGCATCTTCCGGATGACGCCGACCAGGTTGTCCAGGTCGGCCTCGTTGTGGACGAAGTCGATGTCGCTGGTGTTGATGACCAGCAAGGGCGTGTCGCCGTAGTGGAAGAAGAAGTCGTTGTAGGCGCGGGCCAGCTTGGCCAGGTAGTCGGCGTCGAAGTGCCTCTCGTAATCCCGGGCGCGCCGCTTGATGCGCTGGAGCAGGACGTCCTGGCGCGCCTGCAGATAGATGACGAGGTCGGGCTGCACCACCCTGGGGCCCAGCGCGGCGTACACCCTCTCATAGAGGCCCAGCTCATCCGGGCTGAGGGTGAGGGTCGCGAAAATGCGGTCCTTGGCGAAGACGTAGTCGCTGACCGTCACCTGCGCGAAGAGGTCCGCCTGGCTTAAGGCCTGCTGCTGCTGGTAGCGGCTGAGCAAGAAGAAGAGCTGCGTCTTCAGCGCATTGGCCGCCGGCTCCTTGTAGAAGGCCGGCAGGAACGGGTTTTCCTCCACGCTCTCCAGCACCGGCCGGCCCGCAAGGCGCTCGGCGAGCAGCTTGGCGAGACTCGTCTTGCCCACCCCGATGGGCCCCTCGACGGCGATGTAGCGATGCTCCATGGGCGCCTTCTTGAATTTGGCGGGCTGGGGTGTCCGTGACCGGGGCGGAGGAAGTCAAGCATGCGCAGTCATGCGCTTCAACGCTGGCTGCAGTCCCGGGTGGGCGCTCTTGCTAAGCGTTGACAACGCCGCGGTCGCCCTCCCTAGCATTGCCTCTCCGGGGGCACATCTCCCCGGGCCCGCAATGGAGACCCGGAGAGCGAAAGCCCGCCCGCGTGACGCTGACAGCCCTCGGCGCACGGGTGCGTCCGACGACGCCCTCCACGGCGCTGCCATGCTGCGGCTGGCGCTTGAGCTAAAGAAGCCTGGAAGCCCGCCGCTGGACGTACTGGTCTCCCAGCTGGCCCATCGCATGCGGTTGAACGAAGCGTCGTTTCGCCGCTTTCTCGCCCAGCAGGGCGAGCTCTTCACCGCGCTCGCCACCGACCGGGGTTAAAGGGGGGCCGAGCCCCGCTGGAGCGGCCCGGGGCGCGCTACCGGGAGTAGCTCTTCCGGACTTAGAAGTAGTACCGCGCGTCGAAATGGATGCGCATGTAAATCATCCACGACGTCGCCAATTCCGGTGTCGGCCCGGTCGCCGGCGGCAGGGTGAGCTTGGAGACGTACTGGACTTGGTTCGGGAACTCGACCCCCCACCCGAACTGGATGGCGAAGGTGAGCGCCTGGTTGGTGGAATATTCCCGGAGCGGCCGGTACTCGAACGTCGGGAAGTCCAGCGTCAGAACGCGGTACGAGAGGAAAACCAGGTCGCTGTTGTAGGGCACGGTGGCGCCCGGTGCCGCCACGCCGATGTTCTGCACGCGGTCGGTGTAGCCGTAGAAGGTCGCCGCTATCTCGCGGCCGATGAGCAGCTGGAAGGCACCGATGGGGGTGTTGAAGGCGCGCTCGTACCGGAGAAGGCCACCACTGGCCGCCCAGATGCCCATGTCCGTCAGCGTACTGGGCGATGCCCAGGCGAGAACCGGCGCGACGATGAGTAGGTCGAAGGGGATGATGTAGAACGGCACCCGTAGTCGAACGGTGAAGCCCTGACGGGCTGGGACGAGGGGGACGCCAGCTGCGGCGAAAGCCGAGCCGGAGGGCCCGCTCTGCGCCGTGTCATAGGAATAGCCGACGCCGAGGAAGGCCTGGCCCGCGCCGGTGGAACCGGTCAGCGCCTCCAGGCCCACACCGAAGCGGAACTCAATCTCCGCGCCACCGTACAACCGCGCGTCTGCATTGCCGGACTGGTATCCGCCGAAGGCCAGGCCCCCGGTCAGGTCGCCGGAGAAGCCGACGAAGGGCCCAATCTCCTGACGGAAGTGCGGGACGTGCACTTCGTTTGGGCCGCGGGTGGGAACGGGCGTCTTCTGCGCCACCGGCTGCGCCACAGCGAGCGTCTTGTCGTTAACCGTCGCCGACGCCTGCCGCGTCGCGGTGCACGAGTCGTAGGCTGCCGCCCCCTTGAGGGCCTCCGGCGGCAGGGTGCTCGCCGCCTGCGCGGTCGGCGAGCCATCGCGCGCCGCCTCGAAGAGCTGGCCGAGGCTGGCAGCGACGACGGCGGCGGTACGCTTCAAGTCCTGCGGCCGCATGTGGGCATCGCCCAGCATCACCATCGGCGCGCCGGACCAGGACATACCGTCCAGACCAAACTCGCAGTAGTAGTCGTGCGTTCCCTTCCGCTCTGCGGTGCTTCCCCAGCTTCCAGCCACGTGGCCTGCCGAGAAGGTGTCCTCCAGGAAATGGATGGCGAAGGCTTCGGTGGCCAGCACCTGACGCGCGAGCGAGGCGCGGGTCGAGGCTTCGGTGGCCGCAGCCCATTGCCGGGCCAGTCCGACCGCGCCGAGGTGGTAGTAGAGGTACAGCCCGAGGGCGTTGGGCTCGACGCCGTCGGCGAGGGCAGCGGCCACGTACTCGTCGAACTGATTGGTGGTGCGGGGGAGCAGGAAGTGGCCGTAGTTGGCCGAGGCGCGGGTGAGGTATTCCGAGTCGGCGTACTGCAGGGCGAGATTGGAGTAGGCCCACATGTTGAGGGTGGCGTCGCGCGTCTTCGCTTGCTCCAGCCCCACCTTCGTCTTGGCAGCCACGCCCCCCACGTTCAGAATCCAGTTACTGGGAAGCGTCTCGGCAATCAGCTTGTCCGGGGAGCAGGAGTGGTCGCCGGCGATGGCCGGCCAGGCGGCCAGGTCGAGGCAGACGGGCGCGGTGCGTCCATCTCCGCTCACCATCTCCTGGCAGTACCTGCTCTCGTGGCCCGACCGGGCATCCGTCCACAGCGTCGCAAAGAATTGCTGCTGCTCCGGGGGCAGGCCCTTGAGGGCCTCGGCCATAATGTCGCGGTGCTCGGGGTAAATCCACGCACCGGCACGACCGGGGACAAGTTCAAGCGCGAGGACCAGGGCCAGAAGCTGGACTAGCTTCCTGCGGGGCTGCCGGACCGCCATCGCGCCTACCCCTTGGGCCTAAACCGCTAGTTGAAGTTGTACTGAAGGAGCAGGAACACCTGCAGCGAGGAAAGGAAAATCTCCGTCGCGCCGACGACGGGAGCCCGCTGGTAGACGATTTCCACACCCGTGTTGAGCGCTTTGACGCCGGTGTAGAAAATCCCGAATTGCCACCGGTACTGGCGAAATGCCGTCGCGTTGACGCTGAACTGGGTTTCAAATCCGGCAAGGAAGCCCAGCGGTACGTCGCACGCCGGCTTGAGGTCGAAATCGAACAGGCCGTTCAGGGCCAGCAGGCTCGCGGAGTTGGTCACGCCGGTGACGCTGTTCGTACTGGTGGCGTTGCTGTAGAGGTAGGCGGCCGAGAAGGTGAACCCGACCCATTTCTGAATCGCCCAGGCACCGACGAAGGCCGGCTCGAGCGAGTAGGAGCCGGTATTCGTGACGGGTGCCACGATGTTCCCGCTGTTGATGCTGTCCTGCACCGCATTCAGGATGTTGAAAAAGATGGACGGCCCGATGCCGACGTCGAAGGACCCACCCAGTCGCAGGTTGTCCCCCACTTTCCAGCTCATCGTGGTGCCGAAGCCGCCGCGACCAAAGGCGTTGGTGCCCACCGCCACCACGCCAGGGGTGTTGATGCCGCTGAACACGATGAGTTCGACGCTTGCCCTCACCGACCACCAGTCGAGAAACCCGTACTGGAAGTCGAGGAACTGGCCGTAGGCCCCTACCTGGTAGTCGTCGACCGAGATGGGGTTCCCGTGAATGTCGAAGTTGTGCCCATGGGCCGTCCCGTAGCCGAAGCCCGTCTCGGAGGAGACATACGTCGAGACGAAGGGGTCCAGGCTGTAGCGTGAGGGGATGAAGTTGTGCCCGGCGAGCTCGCGCCGGAGTTCGGAAGGGGCTGTGGGGTCTGCCGGGGCCGCGGCGTCCGCATCGGCGTCGACCTCGGCCCGCGCTGCCACCGGCAAGAGACACGCCAGCAAAACCAGGAGTGCCCGCGTCCGACCGGGCAATCTCTTCTGAGAAGCTTCCTGTGTCTGAAGCAAAGTCACTTCCCTCCTCCTTGCCTTCGGCTTGCCGCACCCTAACGCAAGCCGAGTGCCCCAGGACACCGCCTTGCACCGCAGCCGCACACTTTGCGCAAGCCCCCTAGCGTCGCCCGGCCAGGGCACGCTCCACCGCAGCAAATTCCTCCACGCTGAGTGTCTCGGCCCGGCGACTGGGCTCGACGGCCGCCGCCTCCAGGGCCGCCCGAACTTCGGCAGCCGTCCCCAGCGCCGCATCCGACTGCAGCGAGTTGAGCAGCGTCTTCCGCCTTTGGGCGAAGGCCGCCTTCACCACCCGGCGAAAGTGCGCCTCGTCCGTGACTTCCGCACGGGGCACCAGAAGTGCCGTCAGCCGCAGCACCGCCGAGTCCACCTGGGGGGGCGGGTGAAACAGCGTGGCCGGAAGCGTGAAAAGCAGGTGCGGCCGGAAGTACAGGCCAAGCAAGACGCTGAGCAGCCCGTAGGTGCGGCTGCCGGCTTCTGCACACAGCCGCTCGGCCACCTCCTTCTGCACGGTGAAGACGGCGCGGCTGATGCGGGCGTGCTGTTCCAAAAGGCTAAACAGAATCGGGCTGGTAAGGTGGTAGGGGAGATTTCCCACCACGGCCACCTTGTCCGCGCCGGCCAGCCGGGCGAAGTCCACCTGCGCGGCATTGGCCGCCACCACCGTCAGCCTTTCATTCTTGAGTTCGCCCAGCGCCTCCACCATGTCCCGGTCGCGTTCCACCGCCGTCACCCGGGCGCCCGTCTCCAACAGGAAGCGCGTCAGGTGGCCCAGGCCGGGGCCCAGTTCCACCACCGGCTCGCCGGGCTGCAGCTGAAGCGCGGCCGCAATGCGTTCCAGCGCGTCTGCGTCCCCGAGGAAGTTCTGGCCCCAGCTGTACTTGGGGCGGAGGCCCCGGCGGCTGAGAATGGAGCGCGGGGACTCCACCTTAGGGCCTCCAAGCCGCGTCGACGGCGAGGTCCGCCCCCGGCTGCACGCCACGCCGGTACGCCTGGTAGCCGGCCACCGCCACCATGGCCCCGTTGTCCGTGCACAGCCGCGGGGGAGGCAGAAACACGCGGATGTCGCGTTCCTGGGCGCGTTCCACGGTGAGCGAGCGAAGGCGGCTATTGGCCGCCACCCCGCCGCACAGCACCAGCTGGGGCACGCCCAGCCGCCGGGCCGCGGCCACCGCCTTCTGCGAGAGGCTGTCGGCCACCGCTTCCTGGAAGGAGGCGCAGAGGTCCGCCAGCGCCTGTCCTTGGGGGACGCCGTGCCGCTGCAGGTGCGAGCGCACGGCCGTCTTCAGCCCGCTGAAGCTCCAGTCCACCACGTCGGGCGCATTCATGGCGCGTGGGAAGCGGATGGCGCGCGGGTTTCCCCCTTGCGCCAGGGCGTCGATGGGCGCACCGGCCGGGTACGGAAGGCCCAGCAGTCGCCCCACCTTGTCGTAGGCCTCCCCGGCCGCGTCATCGCGCGTGCTGCCCAGACGCCGGTAGCGTCCGAAGTCCTCCACCAGGTACAGGCTGGTGTGGCCGCCGGACACCACCAGGCCGAGGAAGGGCGGCTCCGGTGCTTCCTCGACGAGGCGGATGGCGAGCAAGTGGCCTTCCAGGTGGTTGACGCCCACCACCGGCACCCCGGTGGCAGCGCCCAGCGCCCGGGCCGTCTGCAGCCCCACCAAAAGCGCCCCCAGCAGCCCCGGGCCGGCGGTGACGGCGATGAGGTCCAGCTGGGAAAGGCCCACGCCAGCTTGCTGTAGGGCCGCGTCCACCACCGGCAGCACCTGCACCACGTGGTTGCGGCTAGCCAGCTCCGGCACCACGCCGCCCCATCGCCGGTGGATGTCCACCTGGGTGGAGACGACGTCCGAGAGCGCGCGTCGGCCGTCCTCCACCACCGCGGCGGCGGTCTCATCACACGACGTCTCCAGGCCCAGCACCTTCACGCTGCAGGCGTTTAGCGTGCGTGGGCGCGGCGCGCTACCTCCGGGCCCAGCACCCGCACCACGTCCCGGACTTCGCGGGCCCAGCGGTCATTGGGGGCAAGTTCCAGGTAGGTACGGTAGGACTCCAGGGCCGGGGCGTACTGGCCGCTGAATTGCTGTGCTGCCCCGAGGAAAAGCCACGCCCGGGGTCGCTTGGCGTCTGCCCGCACCACTTCCGAGAGAAGCGTCGTCGCCTCGCTGTAGCTGCCCGCCGTCCCGCTGGAGTTGACGAGGGCCCCCCCCAGCCCCTCCTTGGCCTCCAGGGAGGATGGCCTCATGGCAAGCGCTCGCCGGTACTGCACCGCCGCTCCGACGAAGTCCCCGTGTTCCGTCGCGCGCGCCCCCTCGTCCAGGCAGTGGCGGAAGACGGCCTCCGGAGAGTCCGCTGGCGCAGTGCTGTCCTGCGGCGGGCCCGTCTGCGTCGGGGAAGCCCCGGCCAGCGCGGAGGCCAGTGCGCTGGTGGCGGCGGCCGCCTCGGGCACAGGGGCGTCCGCGGGGCAGCGGGCCGCGGCAAGGCGGACGGACGCAGACGCCATAGGCCAAAGCCGAGGGCGGCCAGGCCCAGCACCACCAGGGCCAGCAGCACTGCCCCGAGGCGCCGCCCAGGCCTCGCCGACAGCCCGGCCGCCGCCATCACCTCGTCCGTCGGCGACGACGCCCAAGGCCCGGCCTGGGGCCGCTGGAGGCGCGCTGCCGTCGTCGGCCGCAGGACGGGCGGTCCGGGCGAAGGGACAGCGGCGGCGACGCCCGCCGCGGACGGCACCGGCGCCTCGCCCCCGGTTTCCCCGGCGTCCAGGGGCGGCGGGTGGCGGCGGGCCCGGAGGAGGAGCGGCGGCCCCGCCAAAGCGCGCTCCGCTGGGGGCAGGGGCAGTCCCCGCCGAAGGGGCCGGCCGGGGCTGCGCCGGCAACAGGTTGGGGGGGGCGACGGGCTTGGGCGCCCGCGCCACCGGCCCCCAGCTGGCCGGGGGTTCTCCCACCCCGACGTCACCCGGTGCTGTGTCCAGAAGCTTCTGCTTCGCCTGGTCCAGGGCGCTGGGCCCCGGTGGCGGCGGCGGCGGGGCCGGCGGCTCCCGCCCGGCGAAGCGCAACACCCGGGCGCCGGACTCGCCCGCGCCTGGCGGGGGACCGGCCGGGGCTGCACCGGCTGGCGGCCGGGGCAACATCGGGAGTTCCGGCTCGGCGTGGGCCAATTCGGCCGCCACGGCCTCCAGCTCCGCCCGGGCCAGGCCCACCGGCAGCGGCGCGGGCGCGGAGGCCGGCCTCGCCAGCCACTCCTCGAAGGCCGGGCGCCGGGCATCCCGTTCGCCGGGCGGGGGCGTGCTGCCCAGCTCGCGAATGAGTCCCTCGAAGTACAGCTTGCTGATGATGCCGAGCGCCGCCAGGTCCTCGAAGTTGGAGTCCTCCACCACGCGGGTGAGCGAGCGGCGTCCGTCAAAGAGACGCAAGAGCGCGTTCACCTCGTCCGGGATTTCACTCAACCGTTCGGCGAGCTGGCGGTAGTCAATCTCGAAGACGGTTTCCAAGGCCGGCAGCTGCTCCATCATCCGGCCCCACTCGTCCAGCCGCCGCATGCCCTCGAGCAGCAGCCCCTGGGTGGAGACTTCAATGCGGTCGGCCCGCTCCACGGCCTCGAAGTGGACGTCGAACTTCCCCTCGAAGGTGTTGAGAATCCGGTAGAAGGCATTCTCGCCGACCAGCTTGCCCAGCTCGGCATCCACCACCCGCCCGTCGCGGAAATAGATGGCACCGCTGTGTTCGCCTTCGATGTTCACCTGGCCCGTCTTGCGGCCAACCTCGAAGGTTTGCACCAGGTCCACCACGCCCATGTCCGAGAGGTCGCCGGCGAAGCCCCCCTTCGACTCGCGCCGCTCGAAGCGCTCGTCGGCCTTCTGCAGAATCATCTTCATCCGCATCACAATCTCTCGGATGTAGATGGGCTTGGTGAGGTAGTCCTCGCCCCCCAGCTCGAGCCCGCGTACCTTGTCCTCCAGGGCCTTCTGGCTGGTCAGGAAGACGAAGGGGATTTTCTCGAAGCGGGGGTCGGCCTTCATCCGCCGGCACAGCTCGAAGCCGTCGAGTTCGCTCAGCCGGGTGTCGGAAAGCACCAGGTCGGGCGAGCTGATTTGCACCTTCTCCAAGGCGTCCCGGCCGTTGACGGCCGTGGTGACCTGGAAGCCGGCCTTCTTCAGGCTGACCTCCATCACCCGCAAGTTCTTTGCGTCCCCGTCGACGAGGAGAAGGTGCTGCTTGGCCACGCGTGCACCCAATCTTCACACGAAACCCACGGCGAAGACGTCCCCGGGGGGGCGGTCAGTGCGATGATTGTGGGCGCGCGCACCGCGCGTCAACGCTGCGGCCCTGGCGGGAGTGCCCAGGGACCCGCCGCCCGGGCCTGGCGCAGGAGCACCTTGACACCTTGCCTGCCGGCTGGTTGAGGGGAAGCTGTGAGTGGAGCGGAGCAGCGCCGGCACGTCCGCCGCGCCGTGAGCGTGGACTTTCGAGGCAAGGACGCCGGCGGCGAGGGCGAACTCACCCTCGTCGGGGCGGACCTCTCGGCCGGCGGCACTTTCCTGCGCTCCGACGTGCTGCTCGAGCCGGGCGAGACGCTGGCCCTGGAATTTCATCCGCCCGGTGCCACCGGCCCGCTCTCGGCGCAGGCGCGGGTGGCCTGGGTCCGGCGCTTCCCCGACGCGGGGGCCCCGGCGGGCATGGGGATTGAATTTCTGGCCATGCCGGAGGCGCACCGGCGCCTGCTGGACCTCGCGCTCGGGGCAGACTGACGCCCGCGCCCCGGGGCTGCCTCCGTCGGCCCTAGCGGGGCTTGCGAGCGGGCCCGCCGCGCTTTCTCATCTCAATCAGCCGCAGCTCCTGGCTCGCCTCCAGGTGGCGCGGGTTGGACCGGAGCGCCTCGCGGAAATGGCGCTCCGCCCGCTCCACGTCGCCTTCCACCCGGGCGATGACGCCCAGCTGGTAGTGGGCCCGGTCGCACGCCGGGTCCTCTTTGAGGGCGTCCACCATCATCGCCCGCGCCGTCGCTGCGTCCACCTTGCGGTTCGGGTCCATGTAGATGGCCCAGGCGCGTGCCGCCAGCACGCTGGCGCGCGGGTACAGCCGGTAGGACTCGGCAAAGGCGGCCTCAGCCGCGGCGTGGTCCCGGCGCCGCAGCGCGGCCTCGCCGGCCCGGTAGGCCTCGGCGGCCTCGGCCTGATCGCGCACCGGCGGCCCGTTGGCCGCCGCCGCCATCTCCCGGGCGTGCGCCGCGCGGCGCTCGTCATCCAGGAGGTACTCCTGTGCCTCGCGCAGCGAGTCGAAGATGGTGGTGGCTTGCGGCAGCAGGTCCGCCAGGTTGGGCGGCAGCCGGTCCGGGTGAAACACCTTCACCAAGTCCAGGAAGGCCACCTTCACCTGCTCGCGGGTCGCCTCGAGGTGCAGCCCGAGGACGTCGAAGCGGTTGCGCTCCCCGGACAGGCCGGCGAAGCGCTCCTCAATCTGCCGCGCCAGGCCCTGCTCGGCAGGCGTCCTCGGCCCCGGGGCGACCGGTACCGGCGCCGGCGTCGGTTCCAGCGGGGTGGCCGTCCCCATGGTGCGCGGGGCACGCGAGACGAGCGACCCAAGGTTTTGAATGGCGCGTCGGAGCAGCCGCTGGCGACGCTCCCGCGCCGCCTCCCCGGGGACGCCGCCGGAGGGCGTGAGGGCCGGGGTGGTCTCGAAGGGAGGTGGGGCGGGCTGGGGCGACTCCTGTACCGGTGGCAGCGTCTCCATTTGCCAGGCCCCGGCGTCCGCCGAGGCCTGAAGAATGGCGTCGACTGGCAAGTCGGTGTGGGTGACGGCTTCCTCCGGAAGCCCCACCAGCGAGGACAGGTGCGCATCGACGTTGGCCAGCGCCTCCTCGAAGGAGGCGGCCGCCGGGATGGGGGTCGCGCTGGGCTCCTGGACGAGGCGCCACAAGTCCTGCTCGGACTTGCTCGCGTCCGGCCCGAGGTGCAGCGGCGGTCGGGACGCCTCGCGGGCGCGCACCTCGGTCGGCGTCACCGAGGAGACGACCCCCTCGGTGGCCTGGAGCCATGTCTCCGCCGGCCCCGCCGCTCCGGCGCGGCGCAGCGCCTCCGTCATCTCCTCCACCAGCTCAGCCGGGCTGCGCGGGGCCGGGGGGACCTCTGCGTCGGCGAAGAGGAGGATGGGCTCGCCCGGCGCGCTCTCTTCCGTCCGCCCGGGCATCGGGACGACTTCCACCGACTCGGCGGTGTGCAGCAGCGTCTCGGACGCCGCGCGGTCATCCCCCTCGGACCCCCAGACGGGCGTGGACCCTTGGGGCCGGGTGCCGGTCTCGGGCTGGAGCGGCGCCTCGGACAGCACCGGTGGGGCGGGAAAGGGCTTGAGCGTATCGCGCGGCTTCTTCGGGGCCCCGTCGGCCCGGGCGGGGACAATCTCGGGCTCCTCCGTCTTGGTGCGGGAGGGCAGCGTTGGCTCGTCGGCGACGCCCGGGAAGGTTTTCTGGGTGCTGGTGCGCACCACCACCGGACGCAGCGAGTCCGCCTCGGCCACGGGGCCGACCGAGATGGCCTCCGCGGCGGTGAGGCGCGGCACCTCCTCCACGGCTGGCTGGGGGAACGCCGGGTCGGTGGATTCGAGCGCCGGAATGCCGCTCTCGGTGACGCGGGCCGGACTTCCGCGGACCAGTGTGTCGGCCAGGGCCTCCTCGACGGGGGTGTTGTGGCGCGGCACGCTGGCCTGGGCCTCGCGCCAGGCCGCCTCCGCGGCCCGTGCCGCCTCCAGCGCACGGCGCGCCTGCTCGGCGCGTTGCCGTTGCTCGGCGCGGCGCAATTGCTCGGCATTGCGCGCCGACTCGATGGCGGCTCGGGCCACGTTGCGCCGTGCCTCCTCCTCCGCGCGGCGCGCCTCGGCCTCCTTCTCCATGGCCACGCGCGCTTCCCAGCCGGCGGCGTCGAGGATTTCCACCCGCCCGTCGTGCAACAGAAGCCGAAGCAGCGCTGCCTCGCCTGGTTGCAACTGTCCCGCCGGGCGGAAGGTGGCAAAGCGGGCGAGGAAGGCCCGCTCCTCCTCGGCCAGCAGCCACCCGGTGCACTCCTCCACGTCGCGGCAGAACACCAGGGCGTCGGCCGGAAGCGGCCCCAGTGCCTCGAAGGCCACCCGGACGGCCCGCGCCCCGGCCACCCGCATCGACTGGGCGTCCACCAGGGCGGGCATGAAGGTGGCCTCGCCACCAAAGCCCACCAGTCGGCGCACCGAGGCCAGCGTCTGGACTTCCTCGGCAACCGCGGCGTCCCCGCCGCAGGCCGACAGCAGCGCGGGCGAGCCGGGTCCCGCAGCGCCCTCCGCCCAAAGGGCATCCAGCGTCGGCAGGTCCAAAGCTCCGCTGCTGAGCAGGGCCTGGGCCAGCGTCTGGTAGCCGAAGCCCAGTCGGGTGCCGACAACGTCGCCGCCTTGCAAGTACAGCCGGGCTTCTGCCCCCTGCGAGCTGAAGGTCAGCCAGCCGGTGGCGTGCTCCCGTGCCGCGCGGAAGAGCGCATCCGCGGCCGGGGGAGGGAGGGAGGTCCGAGACTCCATGGATGGGTTTTCCTGGCTCCCTAGTCTAGCCCAAGCTGGCGCAGCGCCTCGTAAGTGCCCACACCGGCGGCGGTGGAGAGGTTGAGGCTGCGCCGCCCGGAAAGCATCGGAATGCACACCGGGACCCCCGGTCCACCCTGTAGCACCGCCTGCGGCAGCCCGTCCGTCTCGGAACCGAAGACGAGGTGGTCGCCTGGCTGGAAGCCCACGTCCCACAGGGACGTCGGGGCGCGACCGCTGAAGAGGAAACGACGTGCCCCGGGGTGTGAGGCGACGTAGGTGTCCCAGCTGGGGTAGAGCGCCAGGAAGACGTGCTCCCAGTAGTCTAGCCCGGCACGCTTCAACTCCCGGTCGGCAATGGAAAACCCCAGCGGCTCCACCAGCACCAGACGGCAGCCCGTCACCGCGCACAGCCGGGCGATATTGCCGGTGTTGGGCGGAATCTGCGGGGCCACCAACACCAGGTGCAGTGGTGGCTCGACGGGGCGGAGCATGGTCCTGTCCTGTGAAGCAAGCCCGACTCTTGAGCCGGGCGCCAGTTTCTGGCCAGGCAACGTTCCCTCACGCCGGCGCTTTGCCCTCCCACGCTTGCTTGGTAGCGTGGCTTGACGCTCATGCGGATTGAGGTCGCCGGCCGCAGTCACGTTGGGATGAAGCGAAACCACAACGAGGATGCCTTCCTCGTCTTGGCGGACGAGCAGCTGTACTGCGTCGCCGACGGGATGGGTGGGCACGCCTCGGGTGAAATCGCCTCGCGCATCGCCATCGAGGAGCTGGAGGATTTCTACCGGCGCACCTCCAAGGATGTAGACCTCACCTGGCCCTTCAAGATGGACCGCGCCCTCAACTACGAGGAGAACCGGCTGGCCACCGGCATCAAGCTGGCGAACGCCCGCATCTTCGAGGCCGCCGGCACCGACCTCAGCTACCGGGGCATGGGCACCACCATTGTCTCGCTGCACTTTGCCGATGACGGGGTGTACGTCGGCCACGTCGGTGACAGCCGGGCCTACTGTCTGCGCGACGGGCAGCTGCGGCAGATGACCGAGGACCACTCCCTCCTCAACGACTACCTCAAGGCGAAGAAGCTGACGGCCGAGGAGATTGACGCCTTCCCCCACAAGAACGTCATCGTCCGGGCGCTCGGCATGAAGGACACGGTGCAGGTGGACGTCGAACGCTTCGACGTCACCGACGGTGACCTCTTCCTTCTGTGTTCAGACGGTCTGTCCGGCATGGTGCATGACGAGGCGCTGGGGGAGGCCGTCAAGGCGTCGAGCGACCTCGAGGCCACCTGCGAGAAGCTGATTGACCTGGCCAACGAGGCCGGCGGCAACGACAACATCACCTGCATCCTCTTGCGCTACAGCGCAAACTGAGGGCGCTGACCGCACCGGGTCCGCCCCGTGCCGGCGGCGGGTCGGCCTGTCCGAGATTGGGCTGCGCCTGGACCAGGCCGACGGGCGATGGCGTGTCACTCTCGCTTTTCGCGACGGAGCGGCCCTGCGTCAAAAAGAAAGACGTGACATCGCCTCGAAGGACTTCCTCCGCTTCACGGCCCGTGCCCTGGCAGGCGGCCGCCCGGCCAGACAAGCACATGCTGCAGCGTCCCGGCGGGGGCGCTGCCCTCGAGCAGTGCGGCGTGCGCGAGGCGGCTTCCGGCCGGCACGTGAACACCCGGGCCGAGGTAGACGTTGGGGCCCACCTCGGCGCCCCTCTCCACCACCGCCCCCCGGTCCAAGTACACCGGCGGATGCAGCGTCCCAAAGGCCCTCGCTCCCGGTACCTTGCACACCGGGGGCCCGCTCTCCGCACGGACGAAGGGTGAGGCGTCGCCGAAGACGTCCGGGACCTCCCCAGACAGAAGCGCCGCTTGGGCCTGCAGGTAGCCCTCGGCCGTCCCAATGTCCTGCCACGCGGCTTGCACCACCGCCCCGCGCACCAACGCCCCTTGCGCCAGATAGCCGCGGGTAGACATCCCGGTTGATGTCCTCCGGGCCGGCCGCGGACATGGTCAAGAAAATACGAGGGGACAACAGGTGCACCCCAGTGAAGTGCCAGGGGCGAAGCGCGGCCCCGCCCGGGCCCCGCCCCGCAATCCGGCGCACCCGGCCACCGGCGTCCGTCTCCACCGAGGCGTAGCGCGCGCCCTCGGGCATCGGCAGCAGCACCAAGGTGGCGGTGGCGCGCTGGGCGCGGTGTTCCGCCACAAGTGGCCCCAATTCCGGCGTGAAGAGCGCATCGCCATTCCACACGACGAAGGTGTCGGTGTCCTCCACCACCCCGCGAAGCCCGCGGATGCCGCCCGCGGTGCCTTGGATGACGCCTTCGTGCGACAGGGTGAGCCCGAGGCCAGCGCTGGCCGCCTCGGCCTGCGCCACCTCGGCCATGACGTCGGCCAGATGGTGCGTGTTCAGGCCCACCTGCGTGACGCCGGCCCGCCTCAGCACGGCCAGCGTGTAGCGAAGCAGCGGCTGACCGAGCAACGGGACTGCCGGCTTGGGCCAGGTGTCGGTCAGCGGTCGGAGCCGCGTCCCCAGCCCCGCGGCAAGCACCAGGGCCTTCACCGGAGCTCGGGGATGTAGCCGGACGCCACCCGGCGCAGCGCCTGGACTGCCTCGTCGGCAGAGAGTCGCTCGAAGGCCCTTCGCACGTAAGCCAGCGACTGGGGGATGTGGGGCAGAAAGCCGGGGTTGTGCTTCACGCGGTGGATGTACTCGAAGCGGGCGGCGTCCTTCAGCTTGCGCTGCACGGTGAGCAGGTCGAAGAAGCGACGGAACGCCTCGGGCTCGACACGCTCGCCGGTGGCTTGGGCGAGCCGCTCCTGGTAGCGGCGCAGCATCGCGTCCACCAGCTCCTCGTCGAGTGCCACGTAGCTGTCGCGCAGGAGAGCCACCAAGTCATAGGCCCGGGGGCCCTGCAGCGCGTCCTGAAAATCAATCACCACCACCTCGCCATCCTTCACCATGAGGTTGCGGCTCTGGTAGTCGCGGTGGGTGAAGCCACGCGGCGCGGCGGCGAGGCGCCGGGCGATGTCGTGGAAGGACGTCTCCAGGACCGCGCGCTCGGCAGGTGTGGGCACCCGGCCGCTCCAGGCCTCCAGCCCCCACTCCCGGAAATGGTGGAGCTCCCACAGGTACAGCTCCTCGTCAAAGGCGCGCCGGAAGGCGATGCTGCGGGGCTCGGGCCTCGCCTCGGCGGCGAGGCGCAGGCCCGCGAGCAGGTCCACCGCCCTGCTGTACAGCGTCTCGGCCGCCGTCCCGGCCAGTGCTTTCTCCACTGTCACGTCGCCGAGGTCCTCCAGCACCATCATCCCCGCCGCCTCGTCATAGCGAAGGATGGACGGCACGCGGACGCCAAGGCGCGCCAGGTAGCGCTGCACGTCGACGAAGGGTAGCTCCTCCGGCACTGCGCTCGAGGAGGCTTCCTCGCTGGCGCGCGCCTGCGGTGGCATCACCATCACCACCAGGCTGTTCGGCCAGGTGCCAACCCGGAGGTAGCTACGGTTGCTGGCGTCGCCTTTCAGCTGCTGCACCGGCGCGCCGTTTTGCGGCCGGCCGGTGGCCTGGGCAACCTGGTCGCGCAAGGCGGCCTCGAGAGTCATCCTGCCCATGGACGCTACACGGCCTGCCGGCGCCGCGGCCACCTTTGGACGGACTACCCCCAAGGCGGCCGTAGGAACGGCAGTAGCAGGGCGGCTGGAAGCAGGGCACACCAAAGGCCAGGGCCCAGTGACGCCCGGCGGGGTGCCCCTGCCAGCACACCGGGGAGGGCGGCAAAGGGTGACAACCGGTGCCCCTCGCGAACCCTGGGGGGGCGGGGTGCTAGCTTTCAGGCAGCCATGAACGTCCTGCCCAACATCCTCGCCGCCATTGGCCGAACTCCCCTGGTCCGCCTGAACAAGGCCGTCGGTCCGGAGGATGCTGCCGTCTACCTGAAGTGCGAGTTCATGAATCCCGGCGGCTCCATCAAGGACAGGATGGCGCTGCACATCCTCGAGAAGGCCGAGCGCGAGGGAAAGCTCAAGCCCGGGGGCACCATCGTCGAGAACACCTCGGGCAACACCGGGATGGGCATCGCCATCGCCGCAGCCGTGAAGGGCTACCGCTGCGTCTTCACCATGCCGGACAAGATGTCGATGGAGAAAATCAACCGGCTGAAGGCCCTCGGGGCCCAGGTGGTGGTCACCCCCACCAACGTCCCTGCCGACAGTCCCCAGAGTTACTACGAGACGGCCAAGCGCATCGCCCGCGAGACGCCGGGCAGCTTCTACCTCAACCAGTACCACAGCCCGGACAACATCGAGGCCCACTACGTCACCACCGGCCCCGAAATCTGGGAGCAGATGGACGGCGCCATCGACGTCTTCGTCGCCGGGCTCGGCACCGGTGGCACGATGAGTGGCGCCGGGAAGTTCCTCAAGGAGAAGAAGCCCGGCGTCCGCAACGTGGGCGTCGACCCCGTGGGCAGCGTGTACCAGGGCTACTTCCAGACCGGAAAGCTGCCGGAGCCGCACGTCTACAAGGTGGAAGGCATCGGCGAGGACATGCTGTGCAAGGCCCTCGACTTCTCCGTCCTCGATGAGGTCCGCCAGGTGGATGACCAGCAGTGCTTCAGCGCGGCCCGGCGCCTGGCACGCGACGAGGGCATCTTCGCCGGCGGGAGCTCGGGCGGCGCCGTCCACGTCGCGGTGGAGCTGGCCAAGGAACTCGGCCGCGGGAAAAACATCGTCGTGGTGCTCACCGACACCGGCAACAGCTACATCAGCAAGTTCTATTCAGACGAGTGGATGCGCGACAACGGCTTCGTCGTCGACGACAAGGGGACGGGCCGGGTGGGAGACATCCTGCGCGACCGGCCCATCACCGTACATTTCGCCCGCACCGGGCAGCACGTCGATGAGGTGGTGGATGCCATGCGACGACATGGCATCAGCCAGATGCCGGTGAAGGACGCCGCCGGCCGCGCGGTGGGCATGATTCACGAGTACGACTTGCTCAACGCGTTGGTGGCCAAGACGCAGCGCTTCTCGGACGCCATCGACCCGCTGGTGGCGCCGCTGCAGGGGGTGGTGAGCCCGGAGGCCAGCCTCTCGGCGCTGCGCGACGTCTTCGCCCAGGACAACGTGGCGGTGGTGAAGGAGCGCGAGCAGGTGGTGGCCATCATCACCAAAATCGACCTCATCGAATTCCTCGCGGCACGGATGTAGCCAAGGCCCTGGGACTACCCAGATGGGCCGTGCCTAGCTACCCCGCATCGCCCGCGCGGTCCTCGACCAGGAAGGCCCGGACAGCTCCCGCCAACGCGCGGTTGGTGGCGATGGTGTCTCCCCCGAAGGCGGTGGGGCGGCCCCTCCAGTCGGTGAAGACACCGCCCGCCTCTTCGACAATGGGCTTGAGCGCCGCCGCGTCCCAGGGCGCCATGACACCGTCCACCATCGCTTCGGCGCGGCCGGTGGCCACCAGCAGGTAGCCGTAGCAGTCCCCCCAGCTACGCGACTGCGCGGCCCCATCCACCAGCCGGACCCAGCGCGTCCGCTGGTGCAAGTTTCCCCCGAAGCGCTCATCCGTCGCCAGGACGGTGGCCTCGGACAGACGCGCCACCTGGGAGACGCGGGCTGGTGCGCCATTCCACAAGCAGCCCGCCCCGCGCGCAGCCACCACCAACTCGTCGACGGCCGGAAAGAAGGCCGCGCCGGCCAGCACCTCATCCCCCTCCACCAGCGCCACCAGCGTGCCCCACAGCGGCACGCGGCGGACGAATGTCTTCGTTCCGTCGATGGGGTCCACCAGCCACCGCCGTCGTGCCTCGGGGCGCGCCACGCCGAGTTCCTCGCCGACAATGCCGTCCCTCGGAAACCGCGCTTCGAGCCAGCTCCGGACGGCTGCCTCGGCCTGGCGGTCCGCGACCGAGACCGGCGTCCCGTCGCCCTTCGTCTCCACCACCACGCCCTGCCGGTAGTGCGCCAGCGCCACCGCGCCGGCCACCCGGGCCGCTGCCTCCGCTGCCTGCATCCACTCGGACTGCTCGCTCATCGCTCCTCGTCTTCCTCGCGACAGGTGGTCCTGCCCATCGCGCGGAGAAGGGCTGGCGCGGCCCCCGGGCTCACGCCTGTGCGAGAGCCGCTTTCAAGTCGTCCATCAGGTCCGCCGCGTCCTCGATCCCCACCGACAGGCGGATGAAGCCGTCGGTGATGCCCAGCTTGGCGCGGTTCTCCGGCGGCACCGAGGCGTGCGTCATGATGGCCGGGTGCTCGATGAGGCTCTCCACGCCGCCCAGCGACTCGGCACAGGAGAACACCTTGCAGGCGCCGAGGAAGGCCCGCGCGGCGCTCAGGCCGCCCTGAATCTCGAAGGTGAGCATTCCCCCGAAGCCTTTCATCTGCCGCTTGGCCAGAGCGTGGTGGGGATGGTTGGGGAGCCCGGGGTAGACGACGTTGCGGGCCTTGGGGTGGGCGGACAGGAATTCAGCCACCTGGAAGGCATTCTCCTGGTGGCGGGACATGCGGACGCCCAGCGTCTTCACCCCGCGCAGCACGAGGAAGCTGTCCATCGGCGAGGGAACGCCGCCCACTGCGTTCTGCAGAAAGCCGATGCGCTGCGCGAGCTCGGGGTTGCTCGTCCCGACGAAGCCACCCACCACATCGCTGTGCCCGTTGAGGTATTTGGTGGTGGAGTGCAGGACGACGTCGATGCCCTGCTCGAGCGGCCGCTGGAAGTACGGCGACATGAAGGTGTTGTCGCAGACGCTGGTCAGCCCGTGTTTGCGCGACACCTCCGCCACCCGGGCGAGGTCCACCAGCTTGAGCATCGGGTTGGTGGGCGTCTCCACCCAGACCAGTTTCGTCCTGGGGGTGAGCGCGGCCTCCAGCGTCCCGGGGCGGGAGAGGTCCACGAAGCTGAAGGTCAGACCGAGTCGTTTGAAGACCTTGTCGAAGAGGCGGAAGGTGCCCCCGTAGACGTCGTCGCTGCAGACGACGTGGTCGCCACTGTCGAGCAGGTGCATCAGACAGTCCGTCGCGGCACACCCGGAGGCGAAGGCGAAGCCGTGCTTGGCCCCCTCGAGCGCGGCGAGGCACGCCTCCAGCGCGGTGCGGGTGGGGTTCCGGGTGCGGCTGTACTCGTAGCCCTTGTGCTCCCCCGGTCCGGCCTGGACGTAGGTGGAGGAGAGGAAGACGGGCGTCATGATGGCGCCGGTGGTGGGGTCCGGCTGCTGGCCGGCGTGGATGGCGAGGGTGTCGAAGCGCATGGCGGGCGCCAACACACCAGAAAGGCCCCTCCCTGTCAGCTTCCCCCCTGGACCGGCTAGCAGAGGCACTACCCGGCGCGGCCCATGCGGCGCGGCCGAGGACCCGCTACAAAGTGCCGACCGTTTCCTTCCTTTCGGAGCTCGCCCCATGTCCTCTTTGCCCGCCGCCGCCAGTGGAACATTTCTCCTCGGAGAGACTCTCCCAGTCGCCCGAATGGGATTTGGTGCGATGCGCATCACCGGACAGGGCATCTGGGGCGAGCCGCCGGACCGTGAGAAGGCCAAAAGTGTGCTTCGTCGGGCGGTGGAGCTCGGCATCAACCTCATCGACACGGCGGACGCCTACGGCCCGGACGTAAGCGAGCGCCTCATCGCCGAGGCGCTCTTCCCCTACCCCCCTGGACTCGTCATCGCCACCAAGGGCGGGCTGACGCGCTCGGGGCCAGGCAGCTGGGAGCGCAACGGCAAGCCAGCCCACCTCGTCGCCGCCTGTGAGGGAAGTCTGAAGCGGCTGCGGGTGCCGCACATTGACGTCTACCAGCTGCACGCGGTGGACCCGGCCGTCCCCTTCCTCGACTCGCTGGGGGCGCTCGTGCGCCTGCAGGAGCAGGGCAAGGTGCGCCACATCGGACTCTCCAACGTCAGCGTCGAGCAGCTCGACCAGGCGCGCAAAGTGGTGGCGATAGTCTCGGTGCAAAACCGCTACAGCCTGAGCGACCGAAGTGCGGAGGGGGTGCTGGACGCCTGTGCGCGCGCCGGCATCGGCTTCTTGCCCTGGTACCCGCTGGCCGCCGGCGCGCTCAGCCAACCGGGCGGCTCCTTGGACAGCATCGCCCGGCGCCACCACGCCACCCCCGGGCAGACGGCGCTCGCCTGGTTGCTGCGCCGCTCCCCCGTCATGCTGCCCATTCCAGGGACGTCCTCCCTCGCGCACCTCGAGGAGAATGTCGCCGCCGCCGCCCTCACGTTGAGTGAGGAGGAATTCCAAACGCTGGCGCGCCTCTGACGTCGCCACCCCAGGGAGCGGCCGTCACCGGTTCGTCACCGGACGTAAACTTGCGACACAGGCCTGGTCCCGGCAACGCTGCGACGCAGGCATGGCCGCTCCCCGTCCCGTGCGAGGCCTTCGGGCCTCCACCCGTCTTCTCGATGCGGCGCCCGTCTTCCTGTCCGCGCGCCAGTCGGACGTCGCACGCCACTGCGCGGCGGTGACGCAGCGGATGACGCCCGAGCGGGTGCACGACTTGCGCGTCGCCATCCGCCGGCTTCGGGGGGCGGTGCGCCTGTTTGGAAAGGGCCGGCCCGTGCGCCGGGCCGATGAGGAGTTGAAGGGATTCCAGGCGGCCCTGGGCACCCTGCGCGACTTGCAGGTGCAGCTGGCCCGCCTCTCCAGGCTGGGCCGGAACTTGCCGGCGGAGGAGGCGGCCGTCGTCCAGCACGTGCGGGACACCCTCAACAAGACGCGGGCCCTGAGCCTGGATTCCGCGCGCGCTGCCCTCAACCGGTGGGCAAAGCGCGGCCCCCGGACCCTCGCCCAGCTGGAGGGCCTTCGGCCCAAGGGAAGGCTTGGGGGACACCGCCTGCGGAAGCGGTTGGTGCGCCAGTTGGAGGACTTGGAGGAGCACGCCCAGGCGGCCCTGGCGGACCCGGGGCCAGTGCCCATGCACCAGCTGCGAATTTCCGTGAAGCGCTTTCGCTACGCGCTCGAGTTTCTCGAGCCGGCCATGCCGGCCGAGACGGCGGAGATTCGGAGCGAAATGGTCCCTCTGCAGACGGCCCTCGGGGAATTGCACGACTTGGACGTCCAACTCGCCCTCGTCGACCAGCACGCTTCCCCGGAGTCCCTCCCCGCGGCTGCGGACTTGCTGCGCCGGCTGCGCGCCGAGCGCGAGCGACTGGGGGCGGACCTCGTCGCCGTCCTCATCCACTGGGAGGAAGAGGCGAGCGCGCTCCGGGCGCAAGTGCTACTCGGCTCGAGCCCGGTGCGCATCCACCGGCGCATGCGCTGACGGACGGAGTCAGCCGCCTCGCCGACGGGGCGCGATGGCTACCCCCCTGGGGGAGCCCGCCGCGATTTCAGCCGAGTGGGCCGCTTTTCCGCACTGCACTACGCCGTCTTCGGCGGGCGCGACGCCACCCAGTACAGCAGCCCCGCCAACGCCACCAGCGGCAGGATGGACCACGTGGCGGACGCCTCGATGGCCTCCCCACGGACTTCCCCAAACAGCTTGTAGGAGAGCTCGAGGCCCCAGTGTTTAAGCAGCGTCACCTGTCGCGGCAGGCCGTCCGGTCCAGGCACCGTCGTCTCGACGCCTTCCAGCGCGGCGGAGAGGAGGCCAATGAGGGCGCCCCCCGCGATGAGGCCCGAGGCGAAGAGGACGCCCGGGGAGGACTCGGACTCCTCAACCGAGACCCGGGAGCGCTTGTCGGCGAGCCAGCGGGCAATGCCGCCGAGCCAGATGGTGGAGGAAGTGGACAGGGGCAAGTACGCGCCCACCGCGAAGGGCAGCACCGAGACACCGCACAGGTCCAGCAGCAGCGCGAGGAAGACACCGATGAGGACGAGACTCCACGGCAAGTTCCGCTCCAGCACCCCATCAATAATCAGCTGGAAGAGGCGGGCCTTGGGAGCGTCGAACTTCGACACCACCTTTTCCACCGAGCCGTCCTCCCGGCGCTGCACTGGCTCCACCCCAGAGACGCCCGGGTCGGCGAGGAAGGCAATGTGGTTGTCGCGACCCACCAGGTACTTGCCGCGCGGCACGCCCCCCACCTCGTTGCGGACGTACAGCACCCGGTAATCCGTCCCCCGGAAAGTGAAGGGCTGTGGGGCGAAGGCGAGCAAGTCCCCGCCCGCCCCGGTGGCCGTCGCCTCGGTGGCGACGAAGCCGGGGTAATTCTTTGGCACGTAGGTGGTGGCGGCCCGGTTGAGCGCCACCAGCGTGAAGCCGATGACGAGCGCGCTGGTGAGGACGCCCACCATGATGGCGATTTGCTGGTTGCGCGGGGTGGCGCCCACCAGAAAGCCGGTCTTGAGGTCCTGGGACGTCGTGCCGCCGTTGCTGGCCGCGACGCACACCAGTGCTGCGGTGCAGAGGGCCATCTCCTTGTAGGGGACGCCTGTCCAGCCCACGGCCAGGAAGAGGAGACAGGTGATGAGGAGCGTGGCCACCGTCATCCCCGAGATGGGGTTACTGGAGCTGCCGATTTCGCCGGTAATCCGGCTGGACACAGTGACGAAGAAGAAGCCGAAGAAGATGATGAGGACCGCGGAGAAGGCGTTGATGCCCAGCGAGGGAGCGATGGCGATGGCGACCACCAGTGCCAGCGTGCCTCCCAGCACCACCCGCATCGACAGGTCCTGCTCTGTGCGGGGGACGGCGGCGGCCTTCTCCCCACCGAAGCTGACGTTGCCGAGCCCGCGCTTGAAGGCGGAGATGATGGTGGGGAGCGAGCGGATGAGGGTGAGTACGCCGCCGGTCGCGACCGCTCCGGCGCCGATGTAGAGGACGAAGGCATTGCGGATTTGCCCGGTGCTCATCGCGCTGACTGGCGTTCCAGACCCGTAGAGCGCCGACGTCACGCCCGGGCCGAACAGCGTAATCAGCGGGATGAGGACGAGAAACGACAGCACGCCTCCGGCCATCATGATGTTGGAGGTGCGGGTGCCGATGATGTAGCCCACCCCCACCAGCGCCGGGTTGGACTCGAAGGACAGCGAGCCACCCTTGAACCACCGGTTGAAGCTCCAGGTGGGGTACTCGCCCCAGAACTTGAACACCTTGCCCAGGGTGTAGAAGAGCGCGCCGGCGCCGAGGCCGCCGAAGACCGTCCGGGCGCTCATTCCACCCTTTTCGCCGACAATCAGCACCTCGGCGCAGGCAGTCCCCTCGGGGTAGGTGAGCTTGCCGTGCTCCTTGACGATGAGCCCGTGGCGCAACGGAATCATCATCAGCACGCCCAGCGCGCCGCCGAGCAGCGCCACCAGCGTCGCCCGAAGCGCATTCATCTCGAAGCCCATCAGGAGCAACGACGGCAGCGTGAAGGCCACGCCGGCCGCCAGCGACTCGCCGGCCGAGCCGGTGGTCTGGACGATGTTGTTCTCGAGGATGGTGGCCTTGCCGAAGGCGCGGAAGATGGTGATGGAGAGCACCGCGATGGGGATGCTCGCCGACACAGTGAGCCCCACCTTGAGGCCGAGGTAGACGCTCGAAGCTGCGAAGACGATGCCGAGCAGCGAGCCGACAATCAGGCCCCGCACGGTGAGCTCGGTCATCTGCTTCTCGGCGGGGACGTACGGACGGTGCACGACGGCCGCTGCGGCTTCCCGGTTGTCCATGTGCCCCCCAGGCTCAAGGAAGGCGCTAGGAGTGTCAACGACGGATGCATGCGGCCCCGGCGCTTTCCTTTTTCCCCGGGGGCGGACGGGACCCAGCAGCCCCTGGCGCAGACAGCCCCGTCCGTGCGAGGAGCTTCCCTGTTGCCCACCGCGTTCCGGAACCGGCTCTCGAAGAATGCCCGGCACTTTCGCCGGTGGGCGGAGCACCAGCACCTCAGCGCATACCGGGTGTACGACCGCGACGTCCCGGACTTCCCCTACGTCGTCGAACGCTACGGAAGCCGCGTCCACCTGGTGGAGTACCCCCGCCGGGCGGAGCGACGCCAGGGCGGTGAAAGCGAGCGCGAGGCCGTCCTCCAGGACGTGGTGGAGGTGCTGGAGGTGCCACCGGAGGACGTCTTCACCAAGACACACCTGCCCCAACCGTGGGGACGCGCCCAGTACGGACGGCTCGCCACCGCCGGCGAGGACTTCGTGGTCGAGGAGCAGGGCCTCCGCTTCTGGGTGAATCTCGCCGACCGGCTGGACACCGGCCTCTTTCTCGACCACCGGCTGACCCGCGCCCGGGTGCGCGGGGAGGCACGAGGCAAGCGTGTCCTCAACCTCTTTTCGTACACCGGGGCCTTCACGGTGTACGCCGCCGCCGGGGGCGCCGAGAACACCACCAGCGTCGACCTCTCCAATACCTACCTCGAGTGGATGGCGCGCAACCTGGCGTTGAATTCACTCGAGGGACGCCGGCACTCCAGGGTCCGCGCCGATGTCCTGCACTGGCTGGCGGATGCCGTCACCCAGCCGGCCCGCTGGGACGTGGTGGTGCTCGACCCGCCGCCCTTCTCCACCAGCAACGCCATGCGCGGCACCTTCGACGTCCAGCGCGACCACCTCAGGATGCTGCGGCATGCCCTGGCCCTTCTGGTGCCCTCCGGAAAGCTGTACTTCTCCACCAACTACCGGCGCTTCGCGCTGGATGAGCGCGCCGCGTCGCTGGGGACTTTCGAGGAATTGACGCCGGGAATCCTCCCCCCGGACGTCCAGCGCAAGGACGTGCTGCGGTGCTGGGAAGTGCGGCCCGGCCCGACTGGTGTAAGGGAGAGGGATGGCTTCACGAAACCCTCCCCCGCCCGCCGGCGGCCGACGCGGCGTCCCCCCGGGTAGCCCCCGCGGCCCCGGGCCCGGCGCGCGGCGGAGTATGGACCCGAGGGACTCGCGCTTCGCGGCCCAGCGCCAGGCGTCCGCCCCGCCGGGCCGGGGTCCACCTGGCCTTCAGGACCGTGGTCAGAGGACGCCGCGGCCGGCGGACCGACGCAGCCCTGCCGCCCGGGAGTCCCACCGGGCACTTCCCTCGACCGGCGCGGACGGGCTCCCCAATGTCGTCATCAACCGCCGCGGCACCGAGCGGTGGCAAGCCGGGCACCCGTGGATTTACCGGGGGGACCTGGCGGCCGAGCCTGCCCTACCGGGCGGCGAGGTGGTCCGCGTGCTCGACGCCCGCGGCTGGTTTCTGGGCAAGGCCTTCTATTCGAAGGCGTCGAAAATTGCCTTGCGCTGCCTGACGCTCGAGGACGAGCCGGTGGACCGCGCCTTTTTCGCCCGGCGCATCGCCCAGGCGGATGCCCTCCGGCGCCGCATCGACGGGAGCCAGACCACCTACCGCGCGGTCCACGCCGACGCGGACCTGTTGCCCGGGCTGGTGGTGGACCGCTTCGGAGATGTGCTGTCCGCCCAGTTTCTGGTGAAGGCCACCGACGACCGCCGCGAGCTTTTCGCCGACCTCCTCATGGAGCACTTCGGCGCGCGGGGGCTAATGGACCGGAGCGACGTGGGGGTGCGGGCGCTCGAGGGGCTGGAGCCGCGGCGGGAGGTGCTCCGCGGCGAAGTGCCGCAGACGGTGCCCTACGCCGAGGGCACGGTGACGCTGCTCGCCGACGTCCGGTCTGGGCAGAAGACGGGCGCCTTCCTCGACCAGCGCGAAAACCACCTCCTGGCGGCCACCTACGCCACCGGCCAGGCACTCGACTGCTTCGCCTACCACGGAGGCTTCGCCCTACAGCTGGCGCGCGGGGCAGCCCACGTCACCGCGGTGGAGATTTCCGGCCCGGCCTGCGAGACGCTGCGGGAGAATGCGCGCAACAACGGCCTCACCAACGTGGAGGCGGTGGAGGCCAACGCCTTCGACTTCCTGCGGGACGCCGTGGACGAGGGCCGCCGCTTCGACACCATCGTCCTGGACCCGCCCTCCTTCGCGAAGAACAAGGACGCCCTGGACGCGGCGCTGCGCGGCTACAAGGAGATTAATCTGCGCGCCCTGCAGCTGCTCGCCCCGGGCGGAGTGCTCCTGACGGGCAGTTGCACCTACCACGTCGATGAGGAGCGCTTTGAAGCCATGCTGGCCTCGGCCTCCGCCGACGCCAAGCGGCGGGTGCAGATTGTCGAGCGGCGGGGAGCGCCCCGAGACCACCCGGTGCTGGTCCACTTGCGCGAGACGCGCTACCTGAAGTTTTATGTCCTGCGCGTGCTGGCGTAAGCACGCCCGGCCTGGAAGACGTGCGGCTTGCACCTTCG
>CAVXCY010000012.1:0-45000 GCA_963760425.1 uncultured delta proteobacterium
TGTGCCGCCGGCGCGGCTTGCTGCGCAAGCGGCGACTCGGCCTTCTTCGCCTCCAGCGCCTGGGCAGGGGCGGCGGCGACGTCGCGCCGGGCCAGCGCCTCGGGTTGGGCCGGCGCCGCCTTGGCCCGGGTGGTTTTGGCCGGCGACGCCGGCCGGGCGCGTGACGCCCTCCGCTTCCCGGACGGCCGCCCTGTCCTCGGCGCGGGGGGCGGTGTTGAGGGCAAGCGCGCCCGGGGGCATGGGAGCGGCGGCCGGGGCGCTGGCCAGGGCCGCCGGGCTTTCCGGGGCCGGCGCAGGGCGCAGGACGAACAGGGCCAGCGCTGCCGCCGCCGCCCCGGCGGCGATGTAACCCGTCCACACGGCGCGGCGGCGGCGCCGGGCCCCGGCGGCGGCAGCCTGGGCGGCCTGCAGCAGGGGTTCCACCCGGGCGGCGGCGGGAGCTCCCGGGGCAGCGCCCGGGCCGCCTCCCGCACGGCGCGGTAGCCCGCCAGGGTGGCGGCGCACTCCGCGCAGCCCTCCAGGTGGGCCTGGACGCGGCGCGCCTCCTCCGCGGGGAGTTCCCCGTAGACGAGGGAGAGCAGCGCTTCGGCGGGGTGCGACGCCGGGACATTCACGAGACAGTCCTCCGGCCCGTGCCCGCCTCGACGCCGGCCCGGCCCAGGTGCTTGCGCAGTGCCTCCAGCGCGTAGCGCATGCGACTTTTGACGGTCGGCTCCGGCGCGCCGGTGACGGCGGCAATCTCCGCGAAGGGGACGCCCGCTACCTCGCGAAGCAGAAACACCTCGCGCTGTTCTGGCGGCAGCGCGGCGACGGCCGCCTCCAGCAGGCGGCGCAACTCCGCTGAGCCCGCGCCGCGCTCGGGGCTATTCCACGGCGTGCCGGCGTCGGGCGGGTCCTCCTCCAGCGGCTCCGCAGTGCGGTGCTGCTCGCGCCGTACCCCGTCCACACACACGTTGCGGGCGATGGTGTACACCCAGGTGGTGAATCGCGCCGTGGGCGTGTAGCCCGCCGCGCCGCGCACCACCCGTAGCCAGGTTTCCTGCAACACGTCCTCCGCTCGGGCGCTGTCCTGCGTCAGCCGAAGGACGAAGGCGAAAACGCGGGCCCGGTGACGCTGCACCAGCACGGCGAAGGCTCCGCCGTCCCCTCTCCGGTAACGCCTCATCAACTCTTCGTCCGAGGGCTCCATGGGACTAAACGCACCGGGAGGCTGGGAAGTTTTAAACCTTCACTCCCCCAAGGCGACGGATGAAGCATGGCAGGCCGCCAGGCGGCCTGCCACGCGGGGGGGAGGCGGAGGCAGGACGCGTCAGCCCGCGCCGGGGACCGCGCCCGGCACCTCCACCGTGCGGACGCCCGGCGGGGCATGGACGCTGAAAAGGGCGGCGTCGGGGGGAGTGTCCACGTCGACGTCCTCGGGTGTTCCAGCGCAGCACCACCGTCGCATTCGCGTCCTGGAAGGTCACCTTCCGAGCGAAGGGGATGCCCCCGGCGGTGTAGGGGCTTTCGAAGAGGAGGCTGTAGCCGCCCGGGCCCTCGAGGACACTCTTCAGGACGCGCCTGCTGACGGCGTGCACCCACAGCGTCTGTCGGCGCTCCCCCTGCACCAGCGTCACCCGGTACGCGTCGAAGGCCGGGTCCGGTTCAAGGGAGACGGGCGGCCCGGGCAGCCGGGGCGTGCGGCCCAGCAGAATGGCCACCAAGTCCTCGGCCGAGAGGTCCACCGGCAGAACGCGGGCGATGGCGGCCGCGGTGGCCGGGCCGGTCAGGTAGGTGGCCTTGTCGCTCTGGTACAGGCCGAAGGTGTGCCCGTCACAGACCAGGACTTGCATCGGGGCGCCGAAGAAGTTGAGGAACTCCAGGTGCACCTCGGCCGGGGCGCGGGCGGCGATGAAGGCCCCCACCTCGCCATTGCCCTGCTTGGACTGGGCCTGGACGCGGGCAGAACCTTTCACCTGCGTGATGTCGGCCGCCAATTCATCGACTTCCCTCAGCAGGGCCGTTGCGTCCGGGGTGGGAAGCTGCTTCAGGTCGACGTGCGCACACCCCAGCGCAACCAGGGTTAAGCCGAGGAACAACGGCCGGGCCGGGCTGTTCATGGCCATGCAAAAAGCACGTACTGTGTGGCCTCCACAAGGGTTAGAGATGAATTCATGAGTCCGAGCGAGCTGCTCCACTACCTCCGCCTAGGCGGCCTCACCCTCATCCTCATCCTGTTCGCCTCGGTGCTGAGCCTGGGCGTGGCCGTGGAGCGCTGGATGGCGCTGTGGAACGTCAGCGCGGAAAGCCGCGCGCTGAGCGACATCATCGGCCGGCACCTGCTGCGGGGGGACCTGGCCTCGGCCCGGGGTGCCGCCGAGCGCTCGCCGGCCCTCATCGCCGACCTCTTCCGGGTGGCCTTCGAGAGGCTGGAACACACGCGGGTGGTGACGCCGGCCCTGGAGGCGGCGGTGGAGCGTGAGCGCGCGCAGCTCGGCCTGCGGCTGAAGAAGAACCTGTGGATTCTGGGCACCGTCGGCGCGACGACGCCCTTCGTCGGCCTCTTCGGCACGGTGGCCGGCATCATGCGCAGCTTCCGCGACCTCGGCCTGGACGTCTCCGCCGGCGGCAGCGGCGGCAGCGCGGCGGTCATGACCGGCATCAGCGAGGCACTCGTCTCCACCGCCGCCGGCATCCTGGTGGCCGTGCTGGCGGTGGTGCTCTACAACTACTTCCAGTCGCGCATCGGACGCATCAGCATCGAGATTCGCCTGCTGGCCGAGGAATTCGTCGAGACGCTGCGCGAGCGGCCGACGACGCCGCTGGCGCTGCAGGTGGAGCAGTCGGCGCAGGGCGCCACGGCGGAGGCGAACTGACGCCATGGCGATGGGCAAAATTCCGGGCAGCGACGGGGACGAGGCGGACAGCGTCTTCTCGGACATCAACATCACCCCGCTCACCGACATCTTCCTGGTGCTCCTCATCATCTTCATGGTGACCAGCTCGGTCATCGTCAACCAGGGCCAGGGCGCGGCCAAGGCCGGGTTGAAGGTGAATTTGCCCAAGGGCAGCGCCTCGGACGTGACGCCGGCGACGACCGACCTGTCGGTGGCGGTGCTGTCCGACGGCCGGCTGGTGCTGGCCGGCACCGTGGTGCCGCCCGAGGAGTTGAAGAGGGCCCTGGTGGAGGCCCAGGCGAAGAATCCCTCCACCCTCGTCGTCATCCAGGCCGACGAGGGCGTCCCCCACGGCAAGGTGGTGGAAGTCATGGAGATGGCCAAGGGCGCAGGCCTGGCCCAGCTGGCCATCGGCGTGCGCGAGGCCCCGACGAAGTAGGGCCGGCCCCGTGCTGGGCGTCTCAGCCGCCGCCGAAGCCGGCGTCCGGAATGTCCAGCGCCGAGGCGTCCTGCTCAAGCAAGAGCTTCGCCTCGGCCTCCACCTTGGGCAATTCGTTGCGGGCAAACCACAGCGCCGCCTGCTTCTTGCCTTCGTAGAAGGCGCGGTCCGCGTCGCCCTCGCCCAGCTTGCCCTGGGCCGCGTCGGCCAGGACCGCCCCGTCCAAGAGCAGCCAGCCGACGGCCAGGCGCGCCATCATCTCGAGGAAACGGTTGGCATTCAGGCCGATGAGGCCCAGCTGGCCCGACTGGCTCCAGCCGAACAGTCCCATGGCGGCGGACATGAGATTTTCCTGCCCCGCCGCCAGCGTGGCCACCGCCTTGCCCACCACCGGGTGGCTGCGGTGCCTCTCGACGAAGGCGCCGACGTCGGCCAGGAAAGCCTGGAAGTACTGGCCCCCGGCCTGGCCCAGCTTCCGGCCCACCAGGTCCATCGCCTGCACGTGGTTGGTGCCCTCGTAGACGCTGGTAATCTTCGACGTCGCGAACCGACTGCTCCACCGGGTGGTCCTTCAGGTAGCCAGCGCCGCCGTAGACTTGCAGCGCCGTGGCGCACACCCGGAAGCCCTCATCGGAGGCGAAGGCCTTCACCAGCGGGCGTGAGAAGCTCCACCTGGCCATGGTGGTAGCTGGCCTGCGCGTCGTCCTTGCCCCGTTAGCGCCCGGGAGAAGTCCACGTGGTGGGCCAGCTTCATCACCAGCGCCCGGGTGCCTTCCACGTGCGCCTTCATGTCCAGCAGCATGCGCCGCACGTCCGGATGTTCGAGAATGCTCACCCGCGGCACGGTGGGGTCCTTCCACTTGCTGTAGTGCGGGCCCTGCTTGCGGTCCTTGGCGTAGTCCAGCGCGTTGAGGTAGGCGCTGGAGGCGGCGGCCAGGCCCTGGATGCCGACCGCAATCCGGGCGCCGTTCATCATCTTGAACATCTGCGCCATGCCGGCGTTCTCCGCGCCGCCCACCAGTTCCCCCACGCAGCGGTCCGCCTCGCCGAAGTTGAGGACGCAGGTGGCCGAGCCGTTAATCCCCATCTTGTGTTCGATGGAGGCCACCTGGACGTCGTTGTTTTCCCCCAGCGTCCCGTCGGCCAGCACCAGGTTGCGCGGGACGATGAAGAGGGACAGCCCCTTGGTGCCAGGCGGGGCGCCCTCCACGCGTGCCAGCACTAGGTGGATGATGTTCTCCGCCAGGTCGTGGTCCCCGCCGGAGATGTAGATTTTGGTGCCCTTCAGCTTGTAGCTGCCGTCCGGCTGGCGCGTGGCGGTGCTGGTGGCCGCCCCGACGTCGGTGCCGGCCTGCGGCTCGGTCAGGCACATGGTGCCGCCCCAGGTGCCGTTGAACATGCGCTCCACGTAGCGCTTCACCTGCTCGGCCGTGGCGCACTCGCGGATGAGCTCGGCGGCGCCGAAGGCCAGCCCCGGGTACATGGCGAAGGCCGGGTTGGCGCCGCTCAGCATCTCCTCGACGAGGACAGTCAGCATCACCGGGGCACCTTGCCCGCCGTGCTCCGGCGAGACGCCCAGGGACTTGAAGCCATTTTCGTACAGCTGCTTCCAGGCGTCCGGGAAGCCTGCCGGCGTGCGCACCTGGCCCTTCTCCAGCCGGCAGCCAGTGCGGTCCGCGCTGGCATTCAGGGGGCCCAGCACCTCGCGGCAGAAGCGGTACGTCTCCTGGAGGATGCTCTTCGCCTCCTCCGGCCCCCACGCCTGGTAGGGCGGCTGGCCGGTCAGTTCCGCCAGCTTGAACTGCTCGAGGAGCAGAAAGGACAGCTCCCGCAAGTCGTTCCGGTACCAATTCAGCGCAGCAGCCACGGGGTGAGCCTCCTCGGCGAACCTTCCGCTACTTTCTTGGGAAGTCTGTCGGCTGTTGACTCGAGAGTCAATCGAGAATAACGCCTCGCGTTAGAGGGTTTCTTTCACCCCACAAGGCCTCCTCACGCCCCCCCGGGCCCTGGCCTTCCGGGTGGGCGCGGAAGCGCGCCCTGGGGGGGGACGGGGCCGCCCAGGCGCGGCGGCTACTTGCGGGCGGACTTCTTGGGCGGGGGCTTGCGCGCCGCCGGCGCGGCCTTCTTGGCGGGGGCCGCGGCGGGCAGCCGGGGGCGGGCGGACTTCGGGCGGCTTGGGCGGCGGCTGGTGCAGGCTTTCCTTCGGCGCCGGCACCAACAGGGGCGGCTGGCCCGCGCGCTGGCGGTTCTCGTCATCCGCCGAGTAGAAAAGCTGCACCAGCGCCGAGCCGCGCAGCACCAGTTCCCCCTTCTGGTTCTCCACCCAGAGGTCCGTCTCGACAAAGTACTTGCCCGCCTCGCCCCAGCGCTCCATCACCCGGCCCCGGGCCGTCAGCGCGTCGCCGGGCCAGACGGTTTTCGAGAAGCGCACGCTGTAGCGGCGCAGCTGCGCGCCGCGGGCCCAGTCGGACAAAAGCTGCCCCAGCATGCCCATCACCAGCATGCCCGGCGCGTACACGGACGGCATGCCCAAGGAGCGGGCGTACACCTCGTCCACGTGCACCGGGTTGAAGTCTCCCGAGGCGCCGGCGTAGCGGACCAGCTGCACACGGTCCACCGGCCCCTTGCTGAGGGGCGGCACCTCATCGCCGAGGTGCACCGCTTCGAAGTAAAGCTTTCGCGTGGCCATGGGCAGTGCGTGACCTCTCACGGCTCCCGGGATGAGCGCACCACCAGGGTGCGGCGCGCGCGGAAGACGAGGGCTCCCTCCTCGTCCCGCCCCTCGTCCTCCAGGACGGCCACGTCCATCCGGCCCGCTGGGCCGGTGCGCACCTGGACGTCGGCGACGCGGGTGGCGACAAAGATTCTGTCCCCGGCGAGGATGGGCCTCTCGTACTCGAAGCTCTGCTCGGTGTGCAGAAGACTCTTCACCGTCACACCCAGCAGTTCTCGCAAGTCCGCCGAGGAGTGGAAGCAGGCCGGGAAGGTGGGCGGCGCCACCACCGTGGGGAAGCCGGCGGCGCGGGCGTACTCCTCGTCGTAGTAGACGGGGTTGAAGTCGCCGAGGGCCTCGGCAAAGCGCCGGATGGCACCCTTCTCCACCTCATTGAGGGTGGGCGGCGAGGTGCGTCCCACCGCATTCTTGTCGAGCATGGCGATGGCGGCTTTCCTCCGTTTCCTTTCTGTCCCCTGAACGGGGCTACCGCCCCGCCGGCAAGTCCAGCACTGTGAGAAGCCCCGGACTGGCGGAGGTGAGGCGTGGGGCGGCGTGCACCACCAGGTGGGCGGTGGCCGAGTCCCCGGGAATCCCCCCCGGCACCTCGACGGTGAGGCGGCCCTCCGCCTCCAGCACCAGCCGGTCCAGCCCGCTGGCGCCCAGCGCCAGCGTCAGTTCCAGACGCACGCGCTCCTGCCCGTCCTGCAGGCCCACCGCCGTCTGGTGCACCCCGGCCACCTGGCCCCGGGCCACGCCCGGGTAGTCCTCCTCGGCCAGCAGCGGAAACAGCTCCTCCTCGAAGTCGTCACAGTCCATGCCCAGGCCCACGGCGCACAGCGCCGCGGACTCGACCAGCCCAACGTGTCCCACGCTGTCCTTCTCCGCCAGGTCGGCGAAGGCCGCCTCGGTGAGGCCCGCGCCCAGCTGGCGCTGGAAGGCCCGCGGGCGCGCCCCGGCGTCCACGCTGCGGCTGGCGTGCACGTGCCGCACCGCCCCCACCGTCTGCCCCAGAAGGGCCACCAGCCGGTCCAGGACGAAGCCCGGGTTGACGCCGGTGCCCACCACCGAGACGCCGGCGCGCACCGCCGCGCGCTCCAGGCGCTGGGCCGCCTCCGGGTGGCGGAGGAAGGGAAAACTCAACTCCTCACAAGTGGACACCACCGGGTGGCCCTGGCGCAGGGCCTCCAAAATGTCCTCCAGCACCGCCTCCAGCCGCGAAGCCCCGCTGTGCAGCACCACCGCACCCGGGCACTTGGCCCCCTGCAGGGTGTCGGCCACGCGCAGGCTGGACAAAAGGCCCACGCCCTCCTCCAGCGACGTCCCCGCCAGGCCCCGGTCCACCGCCCCCACCAATTCCACTTCCTCGGAGGCAAGCGCCGCCCGGGCGATGCCCTGTCCCATCTCGCCCAGTCCCATCACCACCACAGGCACCCGCCCGGAGGGGACTCTGCCCATCGCGAGGAATCTCCTGTTTTCAGGGGGGGTTGCCTTTGTCCCCGGGGCCGCAGAATGCCGATGCAAACCTAAGACAGCGTCTTGTTCACCGGCAAGGAGAAAGGCCTCCTCGGTGGGGGTTTGGCCTCAACGGTGCGACAGGCCTGTGCCACCCTGCACCGCGTCGAGGGTGCCCAGGCTGTCCCCCTCCAGCACGGCATCCAGGGCCTCCATGCCCGACACCACCTCGCCAATGATGGTGTAGCGCCCCTCCAGGTGGGGCTGCGGACTCAAGGCGATGAAGAGCTGGCTGCCGCCGGTGTCCTTGCCGGACAGCGCCATGCCCACCGTGCCCCGGCGGTAGCGCAGCGGGCTGACCTCGCACGGCAGGGTGAAGCCCGGGCCCCCTTCCCCGTCGCCGCGCGGGTCTCCCCCCTGCACGACGAAGTCCGGCACCACCCGGTGGAAGGTGAGGCCCTGGAAGTAGCCGGCGCGGGCCAGCCGGGTGAGTTGCGCCACCGTCTCCGGGGCAGCCTCCACGGCCGGCTGATGACGACGACGCCGCGGGCGGTGGGAAGGCGCCAGGCCACGTCCGCGGAGACGTCCGGCGCGTGCGGGAAGCCCAGCGGGCGCCTCCGGCCCGGTGCCCGGCCCCCACACGGCTTGCCCTCCCAGGGCGGTGAGGGCCTTTTCGGCGGCATGGCGCACATGCGGGTGCGCCGCGACAGCCAGCGGTGCAGCAGGGCCTGTGCGCCGTCGGGCTGGAGGGCGACCAGGGCTTCGGCCCAGTCGTCGGCCTGCTCGGGTTCTGCACTGGCCGCCTCGGCCCTGCGCAGCACCGCCTCGCCCGAGGCGACGTCCTTCAATTCGCGCCAGGGCCGCGGCCGTCGCGGCCGACAGCACGGCGTCCTTGCTGCTGACGTAGCCCCGCACGTCCTCGGCCGCTTCGGGGTGGTGGCTGGCGGCCACCAGGTTGACAGCCGCCAGCTGCACGGTGACGTCGTCGGAATGCAGGTAGCGCTGCACGGCCGTCCGGTCGAAGCCGCTCTGCAGCGCGGGCGCCTGCGCCACTTCCTGCAGGCCCGAGTCGCAGCCGGCGCACCTCCGGCACCAGGCCCGCCCCACAGGACAGCGTCTCCTCCAGCCACCCGCTGCTTCTGTCCTCCGCCGCGGCCAGCCGGCAGTCCAGCCAGGCGAGGTCCACCCGGGCAGCCGCGGAAGCCCCTTGGAAGTCCTCGCGCAGCCGGGCGCGCAGCGAGACGAGGAGGGGCTGGCCCGACGGGGGCAGCCCCGCCTGGGCCAGCGCCACCAGCGGCGGGGCGCCCAGGCGCACCTCGCCGTGCGAGACGCGGTCCACCGATGCCGTCAGGGCGGACAGGACGTCCAGCGGCGGGCACGCCCCGGAGCTGGCACAGCGCTGCGGCCAGCTTGGCCAGCGTGCGCGCCGCCTCGGCCTCCACGCCCGGGGAGGCATCGGCCAACAGCGGGCGCAGGGCCTGCGCGTCCTTGGGCGTCCCGCGCTCGGCCAGCCCCTTGGCGGCGACGGCCCGGACCTCCTCGGCGTCGTCCCGCAGCGCCTTCAACAGGGCCGTCCGCGCCTCGCTGGCGGTGGCGAAGCCGAGGGCATAGGCCGCCGCCCAGCGCAGCGACTGCGGTTCGCCGGGCGCCAGGCGACTGGCCAACAGGGGCGTGGCCGCGTCGGGCCAGGGGGCCTTGCCCCGCACCGCGACGCCCAGGGCCAGGGCGGCCGGCTCGGCGATGTCCGGCGCCGCGGCCAGGCGCTGCACCAGCCGGTCCAGGGCGGCCGGCGTGCGCAACCGTCCCAGCGCCGTCAGCTGCTGGGTGCGCGCCTTCTCGTCCAATTCATGGGCCTCCGCCGCCAGCACCGCCTCCGCCAGCTGCGCGCGCACCGCGTCCGGAATGCCGTCCCAGGCCAGGCCAATCTCTCCGGCGGCGAAGGCCGCCATGGCCCGCGCCTCGGCGTCCGGGTCCGCGCAGGCCGCCACCACCGTCGGGGCGGTGTCCGCGTCCTGCAGCCGGGCCAGGGCCAACAGCGCCCGGGCGCGCACCGCGGGCGGCTTCATGGCGTCGGTGGCCCAGGCGGGCAGCGTCCCGGCGCCCAGGCTTCGGTGCTGTTCCCAGGCCGCAATGCGTGCCACCGCGTGGCCGTCGGGCTGGCCGCAGCGGGCCCCGCCGCAGCCGCCAGCGGCGACGATGAGTGCGACGGAGAGAGCGGGACGCACGGGCTTGGGCGGCAGCTTCGCCGACGCCGGGCCGCCAACGCCAGCCCGCCATGCCCCCCGTCTCCCCAGGATGCGCTGGGCCCCGGCGTGTAGACTGCCCGACGCTTGGCCTCCCTGACGCGCTTTCACACCCGGCTGTTGGCCGAGGAACTCACGCTGCGCACCGGCCGGGGGGCGGACCGCGTCGTCCCCACCCTGTCCGAGGCCCGGGTGGACTTGCATCCCCACCAGGTGGAGGCCGCCGCCTTCGCCCTGGACAGCCTGGCGCGCGGCGGGTGCCTTTTGGCGGACGAGGTGGGCCTCGGCAAAACCATCGAGGCTGGAATCGTCCTCGCGCAGCTGTTGGCGGAAGGAAAGGAACGCATCCTCATCCTCACCCCGGCCACGCTGCGCGCCCAGTGGCAGGCGGAGCTGCGGGAGAAGTTCGACGTGGACGCGGTGGTGGTGGACGGCCGCGCCGACAAGGGGGCGGGCAACGCCTTCGACCGGCCCTACCCCGTCATCGCCAGCCTGCCCTTCGCCGCGGCGCGCCCGGAGGCGCTGGCTGCCCTGCCCTGGGACGTCGTCGTCATCGACGAGGCGCACCGGCTGCGCAACGCCCACCGCCCCGGGCACAAGACGGGCCGGGCGCTGCGGACGGCGCTGGCCCGCCGGCCGAAGCTGCTCCTCACCGCCACCCCGCTGCAAAACACGCTTCTGGAACTGTTCGGGCTGCTCAGCCTTTTGGACGAGGAATTGCTCGGCCCAGAACATGCCTTCCGCAGCCGTTACGCGCCGGCCGAGGACGGCACGCTGCAGGGTGCCGCCTCGGCGGAGCTGAAGGAACGCCTCGGCCCCGGCCGTCCACCGGACGCTTCGGCGGCAGGTGCGCGAGTACGTCCGCTTCACCAACCGCCACAGCGTGGTGGAGGACTTCGCCCCGACGCGAGGCCGAGGAGGCGCTGTACCAGAAGGTAAGCGAGTACCTGCGCCGCACCGACGCGGTCGCCATTGACGCGGGCCAGCGCACGCTCTTGACACTGGTGTACCGGAAGCTGTTGGCCAGCTCCACCTTCGCCATCGCCCCCACCTTGCGCAAGCTGGCCGAGACGCTGCGCCGCCGGCAGCAGGCGCACGCCGAGGCCATCCTGGAAGCGGACGACCTGCGGGCCTTCCAGGAGGAGGCGGAGGCCTGGGAGGACGGGCCCGGGCGGCCGGTGTCGCTCAAGGCGCTGGAGGCGGAGGCGTTTGAGTTGGAGGGCTACGCGGCGGCGGCGGAGACAAATTTCCGTCAACGCCAAGGGCGAGGCCCTGAAACGGGCCCTGGAGCGCCTTTTCACCGTGGCCCGGGCCCACCAGTGGCCGGAGAAGGCCGTCGTCTTCACCGAGTCGAGAAGGACGCAGGCCTACCTAGCCGAGCTGCTGTCGGCCCATGGCTTCAAAGGCAAGCTGTCGCTCCTGTCCGGCGACGCCGGGACGCCCGAGCAGCGCGCGGCGCTGGTGGAGGAGTTCCGGACGAGGACGCAGGTCCTCCTCTCCACCGAGGCCGGGGCGGAGGGCCTGAACCTGCAGTTCTGCAATCTGGTGGTGAATTACGACTTGCCGTGGAACCCCCAGCGCATCGAGCAGCGCATCGGCCGCTGCCATCGCTACGGGCAGCAGCGCGACGTGCTGGTGCTCAACTTCCTCAACCGGCGTAACGCCGCCGACGCCCGCCTGTATGAATTGCTGGAGGCGAAGCTGAACCTCTTCGACGGCGTCTTCGGCGCCTCGGATGAGATTCTCGGCGCGCTCGAGAGCGGCCTCGACTTCGAACGGCGCGTGCTCGACATCTACCAGGGCTGCCGCACCACGGAGGAGATTACCGCCGCCTTCGACACGCTGCGCTCGGACCTGGAAACGCGCATCAACCAGCGCATGACGGAGGCCCGCTCGCTCCTGCTGGAGCACTTCGACGCGGACGTGCGCAAGCGGCTGAAGCTGTCCGGGGAGGAAGTGACGAGGGCCTTGCAGCGCAGGCGGGGGACGGCGCGGCAACTGACGGGGGTGGTGCTGGGCACCGAGGCCTCCCGGCACACTGCGGTGGCCGAGGCGGTGGCGCTGGCGCGCACCCGGCCGCTGGACGCCATCAACTACCTGCTGCTGGACGCCGCCGCGCTGCCGCCGCGGCTGTCCCGCCTGGCCGGCGCGGAAGGCTGGTGGTTTGCGTACCGCTTCTCCACCGCTGGCCTCGCCCCGGAGGAGCGGCTTCTGCACCTGGTGCTGGTGCGGCAGGGCGAGGGCTTCCTGACGCTGCCGCTGCAGGACGCCGACACCCTGGCCCGGCTTCCCGGCACCGAAGGCCAGCGCGGCGCCCCGCCGGCCGTCTCGGTGACACAGGCGCAGGAGCACGCCCTGGACGCCGCCCGGGCGGAACTGGTCCGAGAGGCCGAGCGCCGCAGCGCGCGGGCCCTGGACGCGGCCCGAGAACGGGCCGACCGCTACGCCGAGGACTGCCTGCTGGAGGCGCGGGAGGCCGTGGAGAAGGCCCGCCAGGGCTGGGCCGAGGCACGCGCGCGCCTCGGCCCGGTGGATGAGCCGACCGAGCGCGCCCGGGCACGCAGCGACGCTGAGCGAGCCGAGCGCGCCTACCGGCGTGCGCTGGCCGCCCTGCACAAGGAGGAGGAGAGCCGCTACGCGGCCAAGGACAAGGAGTTGCACGCGCTGGCCGCCTCGGCGCGCGTCCAGGACAGTCGGACGGTCCTCGGCACGGCGTACTTCTGGGTGGTGTGAAGGCGAATGCACCACCCCCAGGGGGCCCCCGGGCAGCTGCCTCGGGCTTCAGGCAGCCACCACGTCTGCCGGGGCTCCCCGCGCCTTTGGGGCGGACACGAGGGTTACAGCAGGGCCGTCAGGAAGACGACGGCACCGATGAGGTAGCCGGCGGCGGTGAATGCCGTCGCCAGCAGCAGTTCTATGTCTTGCGTCTCGTCGAGGATGCTCTGCATGGCGTTGGCCATCCGCCGAAGGAGCGCCACCCCCGTGGGTGGGGGCAGTCCTGCAAGGCCAGCAGCCGCTTTCCATCGGCGCCCGGCTCTCCTTCGCGGTGGTGCCCCTTCTGTACAGCCGAGACGGAAGCACGGCCAGCACAGTTCGACGGCAAATAATTGAAATTCTTAGCTTTTGTGACGTCCAGGTGACGCCGCGCGTCAGCCCAAGTGCCTGAAACCAGGCCGCTGGGGCTAGCCCTGAAGGCGCAGGGCCGAAGGGAGGAGTTCCACCTTCACCGGGAGGCGGCCGGGCTGCTCGCCGTCCACGTCCAGCAGGACTTCCTCATCGCTTTCGGCCTCCAGGGTGCGGGCGCGAAACGTCCGTGTCCCCGCCAACGCCACGTGGGTGCCGTCGTAGATGTGGCGCGACTGCAGCGCGAAGTCCTTCAGCGTGTAGCCGCTCCACACGGTGACGTCGAATTGGCCGTCGCTGGGGTCCGCGGTGGGCGCCACCCGCATGCCGCCGCCGAAGTACTGGCAGTTGGCCACCGCCACGGTGGTGATGGAGAGCTCCTCCCACTTCCCCCCATCCGCGCGCAGCCGGACGCGCTGGTCGCGGAAGCGCCACATGGCCTTGACGGAGGCGAGGAAGAAGGTGGCCTTGCCGCCCAGGCCCTTGCTGGCGCGGTTGACCTCCCGGTCCACCTGGCCGCTGACGCCGAAGGAGACGACGTTGACGAAATAGCGATGCTGGGCCTTCCCTTCTGCGTCCAGGAACGAGACGCGGCCGACGTCCAGAGGCCGCGTCTGCGCGGCGCGGATACGCGCGCACGCGCTGCGCAGGCTGGTGGACCAGCCGAAGGTGCGGCGGAAGTCCCCGCCCGTCCCGCGGGGGATGATGGCCAGCGTCGCGCCGGACGGCGGCCCTCCGGGCACCTGGAAGAAGCCATTCACCACTTCATTGAGGGTGCCGTCGCCGCCCACTGCGACGATGCACTGGTAGCCGTCGGCCAGCGCTTGGGCAGTGAGCTGGGCGGCATGCAGCGGCGACTCGGTGAAGGCCGAGGCGACGTCTCCCATGGTGGAGCACGCCGTCGAGAGGATGTCCGGCCAGCGTCGTCCGGTGTCTCCGTTGCCACTCCGGGGATTCACCACCAGAAAAGTGCGCATGCGTGTCTGCCCGACAGTCTCCTCCAGGCGGGTTGAAAAGGTCACCACAGAATGCGTGAAACAGCGCGTCGTGACGACCGAGGGTAGGCTTGGGGGCGACTGCCCATGGGCCCCGCAACCAATACCGGCTGGGTGCTGCTGGCCGAGGACGACCAGGCCCTCCGCACGCTCCTCTCCTCGCTCCTGGAAAAGGACGGGCACCACGTCATCGTCGCCCGAGACGGGGATGAACTGGTCCTCGCCCATGCCAGCCTCCCCAACGACCGCCAGGGTCGCACCGTGGTAGTGAGCGACTTGGCCATGCCCAACCGGGGGGGCCTCGAGGCGTGCGAGGAGATTCGCGCCCAGGAGGCCGGGGCGGCGGTGGTGCTGATGGGGGCGTTCAGCGAGGTGGACGACGAGGAGCGCGCCCGCGCGCTGTGCGCGGCCATGCTGGTGAAGCCCTTTGAACTGTCCCGGCTGCGCGCGCTGGTGCGCGGCCTTCTGGAAGATTCCTCGGCCAGTGCCAGCACCGTCTTCGCCCGCCTTTAGCCCCCCTTTGGGGTGGGGGCTTCAGGCCTTCGGCGGGTGCACGATGCGCACGTGCAACTCTTCCAGCTGACCCGGGTCCACGTCCCCCGGCGCGCCCGTCATGAGGTCCGCCCCCGTCTTCGTCTTGGGGAAGGGGATGACGTCGCGGAGCGAGTCGGCCCCGCTGGCCAGCATCACCAGGCGGTCCATCCCGAGGGCGATTCCACCGTGCGGCGGGGCGCCGAACTTGAGGGCGTCCGAGCAGGAAGCCGAACTTCTCGCGAGCTTCGGCCTCGGGGATGCCGAGGGCGGAGAAGACTTCGGACTGCACCTTCGGGTCGTGCAGCCGAATGCTGCCGCCGCCAAGCTCGAAGCCGTTGAGAACGACGTCGTAGCGGTGGCACTTCACCCGGCCCGGCTCGGTCTTCAAGAAGGGCAGGTCCTCGTCATGCGGACGGGTGAACGCGTGGTGCGCGGCCACCCAGCGCCGCGACTCCTCGTCGTACTCGAAGAGGGGCGGGTCCACCACCCAGAGGAATTCCCAGCGCCCGCCGCTGCCCACCTCCGGGATGAGGCCCAGTTTCTTCGCGAGGTGCACCCGGAGGTTGGCCATGACGGTTTGCACCAGCGCCTCACGCCCGAACTGGAAGAGGAGGAGGTCGCCCGGCTTGGCGCCGCAGGCCTGGTTGATGGCCAGCCGCAACTCGGGGGAGATGGTTTTCGACAAGGGCGACTGTGTCCACTCGCCCGACTCCCCCACCTTGGCGCGGGCCAGGCCCCGGGCCCCGCTCCCCTTGGCGAACTCCTCCAGCTTGTCCGACTCGGCGCGGGACAGGGCCTGAGCGGCCGGGAGCGACCATCGCCTTCACCATGCCGCCCTGCTCCACCGCCTCCCACAGCATGGGCACGCCGCCGTCCGGTCCCCGGGCCTTCACCAGCTGCGTCAACTCCACGTGCTCCAGAGCGAAGCGCAGGTCCGGCTTGTCGTTGCCGAAGCGGCGCATCGACTCGTCAAAGGGCAGGCGGCGAAAGGGCGTCTTGACCTCCACCCCCAGCACCTCCTTCCACAGCTTCTGCAGCAAGCCCCTCGATGACGCCGAAGACGTCCTCCTGGGCGACGAAGCTCATCTCCAAGTCGATTTGGGTGAATTCCGGCTGGCGGTCCACCCGCACGCCCTCGTCGCGGAAGCACTTCACGATCTGGAAGTAGCGGTCGAAGCCGCCCACCATGAAGAGCTGCTTGTACAGCTGCGGGCTCTCCGCCAGCGCGTAGAATTTCCCGGGGTTGGTGCGACTCGGGACGAGGAAGTTGCGCGCCCCACCCGGCGTGTACCGGCCGAGGAAGGGCGTTTCCAACTCCAGGAACCCGCTGGCCACCAGGTACTGCCGGGTGAGACTGTTGATGCGGCTGCGCTGCATCAAGGCGGCCTGCAGGGGCCGGCGGCGCAGGTCGAGGTAGCGGAAGGCCAGCCGCTTCTCCTCGGTGGTGTCCACGCTGTCCTCGATGGGAAACGGCACCGGCTCGCTGCGGTTGAAGATGGTGAGGGCCGTGGCGCGCACCTCAATCTCCCCCGTCTTCATCTTCGGGTTGATGTTGGCGCCGCGCGAGGCCACCGTGCCCTGGATGCCGATGCAGAACTCCAGCCGCAGCGCGCCGGCCTGGCCATGGGCCTCGGCGTCAATCTCCGGCTCGAACACCACCTGCGTCAGTCCCTCGCGGTCGCGCAAGTCGATGAAGACGGCGCCACCGTGGTCGCGACGGTTCTGTACCCAGCCGAACAGGACGACTTGCTGACCCACGTTGGCCGCGGTGAGTTGCCCGCAGTTGTGGGTGCGCTTCACCTGGCTGATGAACGGGACGGACATTGGGCGGCGCACCTTAGACGAGCTTGAAGCGCCCTAGGAAGCCACTCGCAAGTCCTTCAGCTTCAGGGCGACGCGCCGCTGGCCGCGGTACTCGTCCACCGTCGCCTGGAAGGCCAGGTCCACCCGGCCGTCCGTCTCGCCGGCGCGCTCCGCCATGCCAAAGCCGATGGCGTCCAGCCGGGGGGCCTCGGGAAGCGACAGCTTCAGGTGCCCGGCCCCCCCACGCTTGCTCTGCAGCACCCGGGAGCGCGCCCGCAGGCCCCGCGCCGCCAGCACCGGCTCCGGGTTGCCTTGCCCGAAGGGCCCCAGCACGGCCAGGCCCTCCACCGCCCGTTCCGTCAGCTCAGAAGGCTCCACCAGCGCGTCCACCCGGCAGCGCGGCTCGAGGTCCTCCGCAGTCAGTCGTTGCGCCGCCACGCGGCCAAACGCCTCCCGGAAGGCGGGAAGGCGCAGGCCCTCCACCGTCACCCCGGCCGCGGCGCGGTGCCCCCCGTACCGCAGCAGGTGCTCGGCGCAGCTGTCCAGCGCCTCCACCAGGTGGAACTTCTCAATGCTGCGCGCACTGCCCTTCCCCTGCCCGGCGTCCAACGCCACCACCACCGTCGGCCGGTGCAGCCGTTCCACCACCCGGGCGGCGACAATTCCCACCACGCCTGGGTGCCAGTCCTCGCCCCACAGGACCAGGCCGCGCGCCGCCCCTTGCGCCTCCGCCTGCGACAGGGCCGAGGTGAGAATGCGCTGCTCAATCAGTTGCCGCTCCTGGTTGGCCACGTCCAGGGCGTGCGCCAAGGGCCGTGCCTCCTCCAGACTGGTGGCGCGCAAAAGCCGCAGGCCCAACGCCGCGTCGTCCAGGCGTCCGGCGGCGTTAATTCGGGGGCCCAGACGGAAGCCGACCAGGCCACTGGTCACCGGCTGGTCGGCAAGAAGCCCCGCCGCTTCCTTCAGGGCACGGATGCCGGGGCGCCCGGCACGCGAGAGGGCCACCAGGCCATGCTTCACCAGCACCCGGTTGACGCCGGTGAGGGGCACCACGTCGGCCACCGTGGCCAGCGCCACCAGGTCGAGCAGCGCCTTCAGGTTGGGCTCCGGCCGTCTCTGGAAGTGGCCCGCCTCCCGCAGCGCCTTGCGCAGGGCCATGCACAGGGTGAAGGCCACCCCGGCCGCACACAGGTGGCGGGTGGGGTAGCCGCAGCCTTCCTGGTGGGGATTGAGGACCGCCAGCGCCGGCGGCAGCCGTGCCGGCACGGTGTGGTGGTCCACCACCACCACCTCCAGCCCCAAGTCCTTGGCCCGGCCCACCTCGGCGGCGGCAGTAATTCCACAGTCCAACGTCACCAGGACTGCCGTTCCGTCCTGGGCAATCCGTTCGACCGCCGTCCGGTTCAGGCCGTAGCCGTCGCGGATGCGGTGGGGAATGCAGGTGGCCACCCGTGCCCCGCACTCCTCCAAGAAGAGGGAGGTGAGGGCGGTCGAGCACACCCCGTCGACGTCGTAGTCCCCGTACAGCGTCACCAGCTCTCTGGCCTGCACCGCACGCACCAGGCGGTCCACCGCCGGGCGCATGCCGCGCATGAGGAACGGGTCCGGCAAGTCGGCAAGCGTGTGGGCGAGGAATTGCGCCGCCGCCTCCGGTTCCCCGAGGCCGCGCGCCACCAGCACCCGGGCCGCCAGGCGGTCGACGCTGAGCGCCGTGGCGAGCCGGTCCGCCTGAGCAATGTCGAGACTCGGCAGAATCCAGCGCAGGCGGGGGGCGTCCTCTCCTTCTACGCCCAGGAGAGTTAGCCAAAGGGTCTGACAGCCAGCCCCACGGAGGGCGGTCAGACGTGCAGGACGCCGCTCGCCTTCGCCGCGCGCGCCCGGGCCGCGGCGCGCTGGTCAATCCAGATGGTGAGGGGGCTCGCGATGTACACCGAGGAGTAGGTGCCGACGATGATACCCACCAGCATGGCCATGGCGAAGTCCCAGATTTCGCCCACCCCAAAAATCAAGAGTCCCACCAAACTCAACGCGGTGACGCCCGAGGTGAGGATGGTGCGGGACAGAGTCTCATTGACGGCAATGTTGATGATGTCCGGCAGCGGCTTGCCGCGGTACTTCGCCATCTCCTCGCGGATGCGGTCGTAAATGACAATGGTGTCGTTGATGGAGTAGCCAGTGACGGTGAGGAGCGCGGCGATGGAGGTGAGGTTGAACTCCCGGCGCGTCACCAGGTAGTAGCCGGCAACCATGATGACGTCGTGCACCATGGCCAGCACCGCGCCCGGCGCGAACTTGAGGTCGAAGCGGAAGGCCACGTACAGAAGAATGGCCACCATCGAGTAGACGAGGGCAGCCAGGCCCTTGTTCCGCAACTCCTTGCCCACCTGCGGTCCGACGTAGTCGATGCGCTGGGTGGAGAAGTCCGGCGCGGGAAGGCCCTTGCTCAGTCCCTGGGTAATCCGGTCCGCCATGCCCGAGGCCACAATTTGGTAGTCCTGCCCGCCGCCCTGCGCCGGGCCGAGGTCCCGCACTTCCTTGACGCCCAGGCCGGCCGCGGCGACGGCGGCGCGCACCGTCTCCGGCTGCAGCTTGCTCGTGCTGCGGAAGTTGATGAGGCCGTTCTCGACGTCGGTGAAGAAGTTGCTGGTCTCCCCCATCCCCTGCAGGGCCTTCAGCACCGCCTGCGCATTCTCCGCCGTCAGCTGGGTGGTCCCCCCCAGCCGCAAAAGGAAGCTGTTCTCGCTCGCCGCGCCAATCCCTTGCACGCTGACGTCCTTCAGGCCCGCCGCCTCCGCCCGGGCGCGCACCTCGTCGGCCCGCACCGGGTGGTTGAACTTCAGCTCCACCACCGTGCCGCCAGCGAAGTCGACGCCGAAGTTGAACCCCACCGTCAAGAGGCCCACCAGGATGGCCAGGTTGAGAACGGTGGAGATGAAGACCGCCGGCCGGCGCTTGCCGATGAAGTCGATGTTGGGGGTTTTCTTGAGAATCCGCATGCGGGCTAGACCGAGACCGTCTGGGCGTTCCGCCCGTGCACCAGGTAGGTGGTGATGGTGCGGGTCACCACGATGGAGGTAAAGAGCGAGGCCAGGATGCCGATGATGAGGGAGGTGGCGAAACCACGCACCGGCCCCGTCCCGGTGAGCAGCAGGATGACCCCGGCGATGAGGGTGGTCACGTGCGCGTCGAAGATGGTCCAGAAAGCCCGGTCATACCCCTGGTCCACCGCCGCCCGCGGGCTGCGGTGGTGGTCCAGTTCCTCGCGGATACGTTCATTGATGAGGACGTTGGCGTCGACCGCAATCCCCAGCGTCAGCACGAAGCCGGCGATGCCCGGAAGGGTGAGGGTGGCGTTGAAGAGCGCCAGCCCGGCCAGAATGAGCAGGCCGTTGAGGAGCAGCGCTGCATCGGCGATGAGGCCTGCGCCGCGGTAGTAGACGGCCATGAACACCACCACCAGGGCCAGGCCCACCACCGCCGCCAGGCTCCCTTTGCGGATGAGCTCATCCCCCAGGCTCGCCCCCACTTGGCGGATTTCGCCCACCGTCACCGGCGCCGGAAGCGCGCCCGCCTTGAGGACCAGGGCCAGGTTGTCGGCCTCCTGGCGCTGCTCGTTGTAGGACTTGTTCGTGCCGCGGCCCAGCGTAATCCGCGCCCGGCCGTTGGGAATCTTCTCGTTGATGCGCGGCGCGGAGTTGACGTTCTCGTCCAGGACAATCGCCATGCGCTTGCCGACGTTGGCCTCGGTGAGGCGGCCGAACTCCAGGCCACCTTGGGTGTCGAAGGAGAGGTTGACTTCGAATTCCCCCAGCTGTCCCACCGACGCGTCGGCCCCCGCCAGGCTCTCGCCAGTCAGCGGCACCGTCTTGTCCACCAGGTAGGTGCGGTAGGCCTCGCAGGCCCCCTTCTTGGTCCGGGAGGCCACGCATTCCAGCAGCACCTCGCGGCCGGCGGGCGTCTTCGGCCGCGCGTAGGCGAGCAGCGGCTCTCGCTCCGGGCCCTGCAGCTGCTCAAACCCCTCCGCTTGGGTGAGGGTGATTCCCGAGTCGGCCGGCGGCGGCGTCTGGGCGTACAGCTGCTTGAAGTAGGGGCTGGCGTCGTCCACCATCCGAAACTCCAGTTGGGCGGTGGTGCCAATCAGTTCCTTGGCCTGCTCCGGGTCTTGGCGTCCGGGAAGCGAAATCTGGATGGAGTCCGTGCCCAGCTTGCGCACGTCCACCTCGGCCACGCCCCACTTGTCGATGCGCCGGCGGATGACGAGCATCGCCTGGTCGACCGACTCCTCCTTGAAGCGCGCCACCTGGGCGTCCTTCAGCCCCAGGACCAGCTTCGAACCCTCGCGGGAGACGACGCTGAAGTCCTCGAAGCCTTTGAGTTCCTTCTCCATGCCGTCCATGTCGGCGGCGTCCTTCGCCACAATCGTCAGCTGCAGCCGCTCGCGGTTGGCGTCGATGCTGACCGGGGCCAGGCCCTTGTCCCGCAGGTAGTTGGTGATTTGCACCCCGCGCCGTTCCACCCGCTTCTGCAGCGCGGTCTTGGTGTCCACCTGCAGCACCATGTGGATGCCGCCCTGCAGGTCGAGCCCGAGGTTCAGCCGGTGGTTGGGGAAGCGGGCCCAGGCCGGCAGCTTCTCGGCGAGCAGCTTGAGGTCATTGCGCTGCGCTCGGGGCAGGACGAAGAAGGAGTAGTAGCTGGGCACCAGGTACCAGACCGAACCGGCCGTCACCAGAAGGATGATGAGGAAGTTCCGCCACCAGCTGCGGTCCATCACTTCTCCTCTTTCTTGTCCTCGGCCTTGGGCGCCTCGACATTGGACGTCACCCGCTGCACGCTGGACTTCAGGACGCGGACTTTCACTCCCTGCGCCACCTCCAGCTTCAACTCCCGGTCAGAGATTTCAGCGATTTTTCCAATCAGGCCCCCGGAGGTCTCCACGCCATCGCCCTTCTTGAGTCCGGCCAGCAGCGCTCGGTGCTCCTTGAGCTGCTTCTGCTGCGGCCGAATCATCAGGAAGTACATGATGGCAATCATTCCTCCGAAGAAGACGAAGGTCATGTAGCCCTGCGCTCCGCCCGTCTGGGCGAGCAGCACGAAGTCGTGGTGCACGGTGGGTGTCTCCTCCCAAGGGGCTGCCCCCCGGGGGAAAAATGGCGGGGGCAGCGTTTACCGGAGGTGGCTGCCCAGCACAAGACACGCAGCGGTGTTTCCGGCGCGGGCCTTGCAGTGGATCAGCGGTGGATCAGCAACCCGCCCCCGAACGGCCGTTCAGCCCCGGCCGTCTGGCCCGAGGGAAGGGACCCGCGCCCGGGGGCGCACCGGGGCCGCCCGGGCCACACGGACGCCCGGGCGGATCAGCTTCCCTTGGCCCGAACGTCACTGCGCGGTGAGGCCGCCGTCCACCGTCAGCACTTGGCCGACGACGAAGGGGGCGGAGGCGAGGTACAGCACCGCGTCGGCGATGTCCTCCACCCGGCCCGGGGCGCCGACCGGCACCGCCGACTTGGCGAAGGCAATGAAGCTCTCCTGCGAGCCGAACATCTTCCCCGTCATCTCAGTGAGGGTCGGGCCTGGGGCGACGGCGTTGACACGCACTCCGGACTTGATGAACTCGATGGCCGCGGTGCGGGTGAGGGTGTGCACTGCGCCTTTGCTGGCCGAGTACACCGTCACGTCGGCCATGCCGATGTCGGCCACCACCGAGCCGTTGTTCACGATGGCGCCCTTGGTCTTGGCGAGGTGCGGCAGCGCATGCTTCATCGCGAGCCACACCCCCTTCACGTTGGTCAGGAAGACGGTGTCGAAGTCGCTCCCTTGGAGCTCGGAAATGGGGCCCCACTTCCCACCCACGCCGGCGTTGTTGAAGAGGACGTCGAGCTGCCCGTAGGTCTTCACCGCGTGTGCCACCGCCGCGGCGACGTCTACCTCCAGGGAGACGTCGGTCCGGATGAAGCTGGCGGTGCCTCCGGCCGACTGGATGGCTTTCACCGTCCGTACTCCCTCCTCTTCCCGCCGAGCAGCGATGACAACTTTCGCCCCCTCGCGGGCGAAAGCCGCCGCCGTCGCCTGCCCGATGCCGCTGTTTCCACCCGTCACCAGCACCACTTTCCCGTCGAAACGCTTCATGTGCCTGCTCCTTGCCAAGAGGGACGATGCCTTCCGGGTCCCCGGAAGGCGCACGGCTTGTAAGAGTTATGGAACGTTCGTTCCATTCAATCGACGTGACAGTCCTGACGCCCGTGTTTCCAGGGCGTTAGACTGGGGGGGCAATCCCTTGGGGGACGGCTGCGCCATGGCGAGACCGAAAGCCTTCGACATCGAGCAGGCCCTGGACGCGGCGGTGCGCCTCTTCTGGGAGCGCGGCTACGAGGCCACCAGCGTCCAGGACCTGGTGGACACCCTGGGCGTCAACCGGGCCAGCCTCTACGGCACCTTCGGCGACAAGGCCCACCTCTTCGCGGCCGCCATCGAACGCTACGCCCACCAGGTGCGGGCCCTCGTGGCTGGGGAACTCGCCCCCCCGCACGCCGGGCGGGAGGCGGTGGCCCGTTACCTGGAGGCCGTCATCCAGGTGGGCAGCCGGCCCAGCAGCCCGCGCGGCTGCCTGCTGTTGAATACGGCCCTCACCTGCACCACCGCCCCGCCGGAGCTGCTCGAGCGGGCCTCGGCCGCCGTCCGGGGAAGCGAGGGCGCCCTGCTAGCGGCCCTCCGGCGGGACCCGCAGCTGTCCGGGCGCGAGGACGTGCGCGCCCTGGCCCGCTTCTTCGCCGCCGAAAGCCACGGCCTGGCCGTGCTGGCCCGGGCCGGCGTCAAACCGGCCCAGCTGCGCGAGGCGGCGGCCGTCGCCCTCCGCGTGCTGGACGCGCCCGCCCCCGGGCCAACCCACTGACGCACCCCGTCCCCCCGGGTTTCTCCCCCCCGGCCTGTTCAGTCCTCGGCCAGCCCTTCGTCCGTCTCCGGTCCGGCCGGGCCCTCGCGCGCCACCACGTCGGATGCAAAGGCAGCAAAGCGCTGCGCGGCAATGGCGGCGCGCGCAGAACGCATCAGCTCCAGGTAGTGGTGCAGGTTGTGCAGGGTGTTCAGCCGCAGCGCCAGCACCTCCCGGGTGGAAAACAAATGGCGCAGGTAGGCGCGGGAGTACGTCCGGCACACGTAGCAGCTGCACAGCACGTCCACCGGCCCGTCGTCCCGGGCGTAGGCGGCGTTGCGGATGACGAGGCGCCCGCTGGAGGTGAAGAGGAGGCCGTTGCGCGCGCAGCGGGTGGGCAGCACGCAGTCGAACATGTCCACCCCGGCCGCCATGGCCTGCACCAGGTCCACCGGCGTCCCCACCCCCATCAGGTAGCGCGGACGGTCCGCCGGCAACAGCGGGGCCACCTGCGCCACCGAGGCGTGCATGCGCTCGGGCGCCTCGCCCACCGAGTAGCCACCCAGGGCGTAGCCGGGCAGCTCCACCGCGCACACCTCCTCCACGTGCCGCCGCCGCAGCCCCACGTCCAGGCCTCCCTGGACAATGCCGAAGAGGGCATGCGGCCCTCGGCTCCACGCCGCGGCACACCGGTGCAGCCAAGCCGTCGTCCGGACGAGTGCCTGCTCCACCACCGCGCGGTCCGCGGTGGAGGGCGGACACTCATCGAAGGCCATGATGATGTCCGCCCCCAGCGCCTCCTGGATGGCGATGGAGCGCTCTGGCGTCAGCAGCTGGGGGCTGCCATCCAGGTGGGACTGGAAGAGGACGCCCTGGTCCGAGACTTTCCGGGCCTTCGCCAGGCTGAAGACCTGGAAGCCGCCGCTGTCGGTCAGCAGCGCGCGCGGCCAGGCCATGAAGCGGTGCAGGCCACCTAAGGAGAGGACGACGTCCTCCCCGGGCCGCAGCATCAGGTGGTAGGTGTTGCCGAGCAGCACCTCGGCGCCCAGTGCCTGCAGGTCGTCCTGCCCGACGGCCTTCACCGTGGCGAGCGTCCCCACTGGCATGAAGACGGGCGTCTCCACCGTGCCGTGGGGGGTGTGCAGCCGGCCGCAGCGCGCCCCAGTGCCAGTGTCCTTCTGCAGCACCTCGAAGCGGAAGGATGCGCTCACCTGGCGCCGTCCTCTACCAGCATTGCGTCACCGTAGGAGAAGAAGCGGTAGCCGGACTCCACCGCGACGCGGTAGGCAGAGAGCACCTTCTCCCGACCGGCGAAGGCGCACACCAGCATCAGCAGCGTCGAGCGTGGCAGGTGAAAGTTGGTGAGCAGCGCGTCCACCACACGGAAGCGGGCCCCCGGCCGGAGGAACAAGTCGGTCTGCCCGCGGCCGGCCCGCAGTCGACCCGTCTCCTCCACGGCCGACTCCAGCGTACGTACCACCGTCGTCCCCACCGCCACCACCCGCCTCCCCTGCGCGCGCGCCACCTCAATCTGCGCCGCCGCCTCCGCCGAGAGATGAAAGCGCTCCGGGTGCATCCGGTGCTGCGACTCGTCCAGCGTGCGCACGGGGAGAAACGTGCCCGGGCCGATGTCCAGCGTTACCGCGGTAGCGGAGATGCCCCGCCCGGCCAGCCGTTCGAGGAGATGCGGGGTGAGGTGAAGCCCGGCCGTGGGCGCGGCGATGCTTCCCGGCGCACGCGCGTACACCGTCTGGTAGCGCGCCTCGTCCTCCACCGTGGGCGCCCGGGCAATGTACGGCGGCAACGGCAGCCGGCCCGCGCTGGCCAGCCGTTCGCCCAGGCTGCCCTCCCCCAGGAAGACGACGCGCCATTGGCCCTCGCCCAGCGCCGCCTCCACCCGCGCCGAAAGCCCGCCTTCAAAGTCCAGCCAGTTTCCGGGCTTGAGTCCCTTGCTGGACTGGCCGAGGCACACCCACCCCTGGCCAGCGGCAGGCTGACCCAGCGCCTGCTCCATCGGGCTGGCGCCCGCCGGGTGCACCAGCAGCAACTCGGCGCGCCCACCCGTCAGGCGCTTGTGGCCAAGCAACCGTGCCTGCACCACGCGGGTGTCGTTCAGCACCAACAGGTCCCCCGGGCGCAGCAGATGTGGCAACTCGCTGAAGCGGTGGTGAGACAGCGCACCCGTCTGCCGGTCCAGGACGAGAAGCCGGGAGGCATCGCGCTCGGCGAGGGGCTCCTGGGCAATGGCCTCGGGCGGAAGCCAGAAGTCGTAGTCGGCGAGCGCCACGGCAGACCGCTGCTTTTACCCCACCCACTCCCAAGGGGAGGCCTCACCTGGACGAGGACACAGGTTTCCTGCCCGCGCGATGGCCGTAGGGGCCTGCGCCCGGCGCCGCCGAGGGACAGTCTGCGGACAACGGGCAGGCGTCACAGCGCGGCTGGCTACAGCGTGCACAGCCTCTGGCCGTGTTGGCGCAGCACCAGGTGGGCGCGCACGGCAAAGGGAACCGAGTCGCCGGCTTCCGGGGACACGCGCGCGGTGACTTCCCTCCAGGTGCGCGTGTACTGCCGGTGGTCCTGGCCGAAGCCCAGGCGGACCAGCACCCGAAGGCCGTTCGACTCCAGGCCCAGCAGCGGACGGGCTCTGGAGAACAGGAGGAGCCGGTCCGCCCCTGGCTCGCCCACCCCAGGAAAGCGCCGCAGGATGCGGCGGGCGTCGAGGAGCGGGAGCGTCACCACCTTGGACAGGGGCGCCTCCAGCCCGACCGCCAGCGTCGCCGCACGAAGCAGCTTCTCCACCCTCCCTTCCGGCAACATCCCCCCCGGGAAGAATGGCCTCGCGGAGCTCGCGGCGCGGGGCGGCCAGCAGCTGCCGCGGCCGCAGGCCGACGCGTGACTTCAGTCGCTCGAACGTCAGTCGTCGACGCGCGTCGTCCACCAGGTACGCCGCGTTTTCCCAGAGGACCAGCTCAAACGCGTCGGCGGAGGCGGGGGACGCCCATGCTGGCGCTCGAGGGTGGTCCCACCGCTTTCAGCGACAGACCCATGTCTTGCCCCCGGCAGGAATTGAGGGGCCTTTCGGCCCACAAAGGCAAGGCAACGGGGGCGGCCGTCGCTGGTGGCGGCCTTGGTTTTCAGTACAGCGTCTGCAGCTCGGTGCCCGGGTAGTAGTGCAGCAGAATTTCCTGGTAACGCTTCCCCGCGTCGGCCATCAGCTTGGCCCCCCACTGGCAAAGGCCCGCGCCATGGCCGAAGCCCCGGCCCACCAGGCGCACCCCACCCTTGCCGTCCCCCGTCACCTCGAAGAGAAGGGAGCGCACGCGCTCGTACCCAAAGCGCTGCCGGAACTCGACGCCCTCCAGGGTGCGGCTTCCCACCGACAGCCTGCGGACACGGCCGGTGGACGTCCGCGCCAGCACCCGCACGTCGCCGCGCGCCTCCCGGCCCAGCACCTCCTCCAACTCCTTTGCGCTCAGGCTGGTCGACCACTGCGTGGCCGGCTGCTTGCCGCAGGGGCACGTCACCGCCTGCAGGTACGGCAAGTCGCGCTGGAGGGCCTCCAGCCCCGTCTCCGTCCGGCCCCCGCAGGAGGAGTGGAAATAGGCCTCGATGGGCTCCAGTTCAAAGGTCAGCACCTGCCCGCGGGTGCTGGCCGTCGCCTCGCGCGTCTTGGAGTTTTCCCGCTCCAGGCCCCCGTACACCTGGGCCAGCACGCTGCTGCCCAGGTGAAAGGGCTCGTCCAGGGCCTCCAGCTTCTTGTTGAGGGCGTAGGTGCGCGCCGCCACCGCCTGGGCGCGCAGGGCCTCCAGCGGGAAGCTGGGCGGCATCTCCCCGCCCAGCACCGCCGCCACGTAGTCCTCCAGGGGAAGGACATTCACCAAGAGCAGCCGCCCCCGGTGCACCAGCGCCACCACGTCCCCGCGGACGCCGGTGGCACCGGCGTGGATGGGTTCATCCCCGGTGCCGCGGTCCGTCTCGCCCGCTCGAAAGCGCACCGCCAGCGGCTCCGCCAGAATGCCATTCACCTCCAGGCGCCCCTTGAGGAGGCGAATGCGGGCCTCCCCCGCCCCCAGGGGGGTGAAGGGCCCATCCTCGGTGTCCGGGCCAGCGGCGAGGTTCCGGCCCTTCAGCGTCACCGGGCCAGCGCGCTCGCCCATGGCAATGCGTACCGTCTCGGCGCCCTGCGCCAGCGCCGGAAGCAGTAGCAGCAGGACGGGAGCGCGCAAGGGGCTGACTCTGCCCCGGCGGCCGGCGCACGGCGAGGAAACCTCCAGCCCGCGCATGCCCAGTCGCCTGCTCCTCAGCCGCCCGGGACCAAGTGGCCCAGGCCACCCAAGGACCAGCCGCCGTCACACACCAGCGCGGCGCCGGTGATGAAGGACGCGGCCGGAGACACCAGGAAGAGGACGGCCTCCGCCACGTCCTCCACCGTCCCCAGCCGCCCCAGCGGCACCGTCCGGACAAGGCGGGCGGCGTCCTCCGGGCTTCCCGCCAGCCGCTGCATCCCCTCGGTGCCGGCGATGGGGCCCGGGGTAATGGCCACCACCCGCACCCCGGACCCGCCCCACTCCATGGCCAGCACCCTGGTCAGCATGTCCACGCCCGCCTTGGCCGCGCAAACGTGCGCCTGAAAGGGCGCCGGGGCATAGGCCTGCGGCGCCGAGACATTCACCACCACAGCGCCCGGCTGCTGCAGGTGCTGAAAGCCCGCGCGGCAGCTGTTGAAGGTGCCCACCAGGTCGATGTCCACCACCGCCCGGAAGCCGTTGGAGGACATGCCCAGCGCCGGCGCCGGGAAGTTGCCGGCCGCGCCATTCACCAGAATGTCCAGCCGTCCCCAGCGCCCCACCGCCTCGGCCAGCGCCCGCTCCATCGCCGCGTACTCGCGCACGTCCGCCTGGTGAAAGGCCGCCTCAGTGCCCGCCTTCTGCAAGAGGTGCACGGCCTGCTGCCCACGCTCGGCGTTTCGGCCAAGGACGGACAGGCGCGCCCCGGCCTGGGCCAACCGGCGGGCAATGCCCAGGTTGATGCCACTCGTCCCCCCCGTGACGAAGGCGTGCTTTCCGGCGAGAAGCTGCGTCTGGAAGGCGCCACTCATGCATTCCTCCGTCGCCACACCTCATCATACGGGCAGCTGGTGTCCGTCTCCTCGGGCTCCGGGTAGCGGAACGTCTCGCCGCGAAAATTCCGGAAGACGGTTTCCTGTCCGCCGCGCTCGACGACGTATTCCGGCTGAAGCGTCACCTTGCCTCCGCCCCCGGGCAGGTCCACCGCCAGGTGCGGCACGGCAAGACCGGAGGTGTGGCCCCGCAGGGCCTCGAGAATCTGGACCCCCGTCGCCAGCGGGGTGCGGAGGTGCTCGCACCCCTCGGCGACGTCCATCTGGTGCAAGTAATAGGGCCGCACCCGCGCCCGCAGCAGCGCGTGGCTCAACTCCTTGATGATGCGAGCCTCGGAGTTGACCCGACGCAGCAGCACCGCCTGGTTTCTCCACCGGCACGCCGTGGTCCACTAGCAATTCACAGGCGCTGCGCGCCTCGGCCGTCAACTCCTTCGGGTGGTTGAAGTGCGTGACGACGAAGAGGGGGGCGTACTTTCGCAGCAGGCACGCCAGCGCCTCGGTGACGCGCATCGGCAGACACACCGGCACCCGGCGTGCCGATGCGCACCATCTCCACGTGGGGGATGGCTCGCAGCGGCTGGAGCAGCTCCTGCAGCCGTGCCTCCGTCAAGAGGAAGGGGTCCCCGCCGGAGATGAGGACGTCGCGGACTTCGGGGTGGGCACGGATGTAGCCGATGCCCTTCTCCAGCTCCGCCCGGCTCAGCTCGGCCTCTCCCCCCTTCGTGATGCGGCGCCGCGTGCAGTGCCGGCAGTAGGTGGAGCAGCTGTCCAGGGCGAGCAGCAGCACCCGGTCCGGGTAGCGGTGGACAATGGCCGACACGGGGCGCGTCTTGTCCTCGCCAAGCGGGTCCTCCAGCTCCCCCGGCCGGACGCGCGCCTCGGCGTGCACCGGGATGGCCTGCATTCGGACCGGACAGAAGGGGTGCTGCCGGTCCATGAGCGACAGGTAATAGGGTGAGATGCCCAACCGGAAGCGGGCGGCGGTGTCGCGGCACCCCAGCCGCTCGGCCTCGGTCAGCGGCACGTAGCGTTCCAGCTCCGCCAGGCTGCGCACGGCGTGGCGCATCTGCCAGCGCCAGTCGTTCCACTGGTCGGCGGCCACGTCGGGGTAAAGGGCGCGCCACGACTCGCCCGCAGCGGCAGAAGGCATCGACTGGCTCAGGAGCTGGCCACCTGCTCTCGCCACCACGTCTGCCCGGCTTCCGGGAGCGCGTAGATGGGGTCGTAATACTCATACCGGCGGGTCAGCGCCGCCGGGTCCTCCAACTCGATGCCGGTCCGGTAATTCTTCGTCCAGTAGCTGATGCCACGCTCGCGTTCGTACTCGGCCACCTGGTGGACCCAGCGCTTGCCGACGAAGGGCACGTCACACACAATCCGCGGCGTGGCGAAGCCCGGCAGATAGCCCATGATGTCGTGCTGGAGCTTTTGCGCCTCCGCCACCGAGACGCGCCAGTGCTCGGAGTTCGGAATCATGTCGCACATGTAGAAATAGTACGGGAGGATGTGCGCGCGGTCCTGCAGCGTGAAGCACAGCTCGAGCAGGTCCTTCGCTGTCGCATTCACCCCGCGCAGCAGCACCCCTTGGTTGCGGATGTCGCGGAAGCCCATGGCCAGCAGCGCGTCGGCGGCCCGCGTCACCAGCGGGGTCAGTTGACGGGCGCTGTTGACATGAGTGTGCAGCGCGAGCTGAACGCCCTGGGCGCGCGCCTTCTTGGCGAGCCGGTCCAGCCCGGCCAGCACCGAGTCCTGCAGGAAATGCTGGCGGGATGGCCATGAAGCCCTTGGTGGCCAACCGGACGTCGCGGATGTTGGGGATGTCCAGGAGGGCGGAGACGAAGGCCTCCAGCGTGCCGATGGGCAGGTTGGCCACGTCGCCGCCCGACACCACCACGTCCCGGACGCCGGGCGTGCGCCGCAAGTACTCCAGAATCTGCTCGTACCGGGTTTGCTGCGGCACCACGAAGCGCTTCTTGTCCACCTGGGGCACGTCGTTGCCGACCAGGTCCATGCGCGTACAGTGGCCGCAGTACTGCGGGCAGGTGGACAGCACCTCGGCCAGCACCTTGGTGGGGTAGCGATGGGTGAGGCCTTCCACCACCCACATCTCCGCCTCGTGGAGGCTGTCGCGGCTGGCCCGTGGGTGGTTGGGCCAGTCCGTGCGCCGGTCGGCCAGGGCCGGCAGCATGTAGCGGCGCACCGGGTCGGACCAGAGGTCATCCAGGTCCATGGTGTTCACCATCTGCGGCGTCACCAGGATGGACATGGTGGCGCGCTCGCGCTGGTCACGGTCGATGCTGTCCGCCAAGTCGTCGGGGAGCAACGTCCCCAGCGCGGCCTTCAGCTCGCGCAGGTTCTTCAGCGTGTGCTTGCGTTGCCAGAGCGCGCTCTCCCAATCGCTGCGGGTGGCGTTCTTGAAGCCGGCAATGCGCTTCCAGTCCGGCTCCTCGAAGGGGCGCTCCAGTGGATACCGGAACGGCTGCACTGCGCCCGAGGTCGCCTCCGCCGGCGTGGCTGCGGCCTGCGGCACCGGCACCGGTGCCCTGGGGGGGACGCTCGGCTTCAGGGCAGGCTTCGGGTTCATACGCTGAGAGTCTCCTTGGGAAGACGTGAAGCCCCAGGGGGCCGCGCCTTCTATCCTACCCGGCTTTCCGCGTCACACCTCAGGCGCCAACCGCCGTGGACACGTGCCTTCCCGAATTAGGCCCCAACGACGCACTGCGGCCGGGCAAGGGCCACCCGACGCCCCTCGCCTCACGCGACGGGGCGCCCCCCCTATTAAACAGGCCGCTCCTGTTCTCCCCGTCCTCTCGACAGCCCTGCTCGGGCCTCAAGCAAGAGGAGGGCTGCTCACCGCAGGCCGTCGCGCGCGCCAGTGGCCCGCGCGGGGAACACCAGCGCCGACAGCCCGAGCGCCCCCCCGGCTGCGCGTAGGCGCCGTGCTCCCGGGGCGCGAAGAACAGACGTCGCCGCGGCGTTGGACGGGGCTGGCTTTGCGATCGCCCATCTGCGGGCCTTCCCCTCGGGGCCAGTCTGGGCACGGCCCGCCGGCCCCGGCCGGGTCCGAGCTTTCCCCAGCCGCCCAACCCAAGGGGGCTGTTTGGGGGAGGGAAGGCCCGTCCCTACTCTGCGGCTTCCGGCGGCACGGTCACGGCGCGAAGGAGCCCAACAAACGGGCGACGACCATAAACGTGCGCGAGCGAGCGCCCAGGCGCGCCGGGGCGCCCGTGCGTTCCGCAAGTGTGCCCGGCGGACGGCCGCGCGCACGTACGGGCCGTCAGTGCAGCCGCTCGACGTGAATTCGAAAGGATGCCTGGAAGGTCCCGCCCGGCTGCACCAGGCGCAGCCCCTCCCCCCGGCTGAGGGCATTCGTTGGGGCCGTCATCGGCTCGAGCGCCACGTAGGGCTTGTCCGGGGGCGTGAACACCTGCGCACAGGGGTAGCCGGAGAGGAGCTCCACCGTGAGGCGCCGGTCCGGCGCCGACAAGCAGAAGGCTGCCGTCGGTCGACCCAGCACGAAGCCGTCGTCGAAGGAGGCCTCAGAGAGGGCCGCATCCCAGCCGGCGAAGGGCGTCTCCACGCCCGTCGGGATGCCTTGCGCATCCAGTGCCAGGCGGCGCATGGGCGGAAGCTGCAGTCGCCAGCGGCCGCGGGCATGCCCGGCCAGCGAGAAGTACGGGTGGAAGCCGAAGCTGACAGGCACCGCGTCCCCGGCGTTCGCCCGCACCGTCGTCTCCACCAGCAGTCCGTCCGGACGCAGGTCCACTGAGAGCTCCACGCGGTGACGAAAAGGGAAGACCGCCAGCCACGCTGCCTCGGTCCAGTCGAGCCAGGCCTGAAGCGTCCCCCCCGTCGCCGCCGTCACCTGCCAGGGCAGTCGCGCCCAGGGCACGCCGTGGATGGGCAAGCCGTGCTCATCCACGTGCAGCAGCGCCGAGCGCAGGTCGAGCGTCACCTCGCGGCCAGCCACCCGGTACCCCGGCGCGGCCAGCCGGTTGGCCCAGGGGTACAAAACCGGAAGGCCCGCGGTGCTCCCCTTGGCGGCAGAGGACTCCAGGTTGTCGACGCGGCCTAGCAGCTCCTCCCCGGCGAGCGTCAGGGAGGCACCCAGCATGCCTTGGCCCGGGAGGAAGACGGCCTCGAGCTCGCCAGCGACCAGTGTGTGGGCCGGCTGCTGCCCGCCCCGGCCGGGCGTCACGGTGCCGCTGTCCCTGCTGCCGCCGCGTCGGCCAGCAGCACCGCCCGCTCGCTGCGCACGCGGCCTGCGGGGATGGTGCGGTCCCCGCCTTGAGTCGGCGAAGCATCTCCACCTTGTCCGCCCCCGTCACCAGCCAGAGCAGCTTCCGCGCCCGGTCGAGCACCGGGAAGGTGAGCGTCATCCGCAGCCGGCCCCGGTAGGGCCCGGCCAGGGTGACGTCCGTCGCCGTCGCCTCGAGCGACTTGTCTCCCGGGACCAGCGAGGCGGTGTGCCCGTCCGGGCCAAGCCCGAGGTGCACCAGGTCGAGCACCGGCGGCGAGCCGGCGAGCGCGGCGAGGCTGCTGGCGTAATGCGCCGCAGCCGCCGTCAAGTCCTGGGCTTCCACTGGCATGGCATGCAGCTGCGCCGCGGGGAGAGGCACCGTGCCGAGGAGGCTTTGCTGGAGGTGGGTGAGGTTTCGGTCCGGATCGCCAGGGGCGCGACCCGCTCGTCCACCTGGAAGAGGTGCAGGCCACTCCAGGGGACGTCCTCTCCGGCGAGCAGGCGGAGCATCTTCCAGGGCGTGTGGCCCCCACTCACGGCAAGCGTGAAGCGGCCCCGGGCGGCCACCGCCGCCCGGGCGTCGGCGGCGATGAGGCCAGCCGCAGCGCGAGCGACGGCGTCGGCGTCCGGGAAGACCTCCACCTTCATGGCACCTCCAACAGGTCGTAGCTCTCGTTCCACGCCCGGATGACACGCGTTTCCCGCTCATAGCCGAGCTTGCACAGGCAGGCGGTGTCCAGGCCGAGGTACCGGCCGCCAGTGGCGGCCAGCCCGAGCCAGCGCGCCGCTAGGATGCGCAGGATGTGCCCGTGCCCATAAAGCGCGACGTCGCCCGCGGCGGCAGACGCCCGAGCAATGACGCGGTCGGCCCGGACCCCCACCTCGTCCGCCGTCTCGCCATCCCGCGGACCGGCACTCCAGATGGACCAGTCCGGCACCTCCTTGCGGATGTCGGCGCTCGTCCGCCCTTCGTAGGCGCCATAGTCCCATTCCATGAGGTCGTCGTCCGGGACGGCCTCCGCCCCGTGGCCCGACAGGCGGCACGTCTGCCGGGCCCGGCGCAGTGGGCTGGTGAGGACCAGGACGAAGCGCTTCTTCATCAGCCGGCGCCCGAGCAGCTCCGCCTGCTGTTCCCCCCGGGGCGTGAGCGGGATGTCGGTGCGGCCCGTGTGCTGGCCGCTCAGACTCCACGCCGTCTCTCCGTGCCGGACGAGCCACAGCTGCTGCATGGCCTATCCTCCTAGCTCTCCGCGACGAACCAGCCACCGGGCACCATCGCCTCAGCCTCTTTCGGGCCCCACGTCCCGGGCTCGTACTCGAAGATGGGCGTGCGCGCCTGGATGGCCGGGTCCACAATCCGCCAGGCCTCTTCGACGTAGTCCTCACGGGCGAAGCGAGTCGCTTCACCTTCCATCGCGTCGCCGAGCAGCTCCTCGTACGGGGCGAGGTCGCCCGCCCGGGTGTGTGCCAGCTCGAGCTCCACCTCCTCGCCCTCCAGCTTCTCGCCGGGCGCTTTGATGAGCGCCCCCAGGGCGATGACGAAGTCGGGGCTCAGCCGGAAGCGCAGGTGGTTGGGCGGGACGGCAATCCCCTCCACCAGCGACGGGGGGGCGCGCAGCCGGGCCACCACTTCGGTGCGTGTGACCGGCAGACACTTACCGGTGCGGATATAGAAGGGCACTTCCTGCCAGCGCCACGAGTTGAGGTGGAGGCGTAGGGCGACGAAGGTTTCCACCGTCGAGTCGGGCGCCACGCCGGGCTCCTTCCGGTAGCCACGGAACTGCCCGCGGACCATCTCTGTCGCGGCAATGCCAGGGATGCCCTTGAGCACCTTGACCTTCTCGGTGCGGAACGTCTCGAAGTCTTCGTCTGCGGCGGTGGCTCCATGGCTACATTGGAGACCACCTGCAGCAGATGGTTTTGCACCACGTCGCGGATGGCGCCGGCCTTGTCGTAGAAGCTGCCCCGGCCCTGGACGCCGAAACTCTCGGCCATCGTAATCTGCACGCTCTCGACGTAGTTGCGGTTCCAGATGGGCTCGAGAAAGCTGTTGGCGAACCGGAAGATAGACGAGGTTCTGCACCGTTCCTTTCCCGAGGTAGTGGTCGATGCGGAAGATGTCCTTCTCCGGCGAAGAATGTCATGGAGCGTCGTGTTGAGCTGCCGCGCCGACGCGCCGTCGCGCCCGAAGGGCTTCTCCACCACCAGCCGGGCGCCCTTGGCGCAGCCGGAGCGGGCGAGCTGCTTGGCCACCAGAGGGAACAGCCCCTGGGCGGAATGGCCAGGTAGTGAAGGGGCCGCTGAGCGCTGCCCAATTCCTTGCGAAGGGTGTCGAAGACGGCCGGGTCGGCGTAGTCACCGTCGACGTACTTGAGCAGGGTGATCAGCTTGGCGAAGGCGGCCTGGTCGAGGCCGCGCGTGCTTCTCCACGCTGTCGCGCGCCCGCGCCTGAAAGTCGCTCGAGCCTCCAGCCGCTCTTGGCGACCCCGATGACCGGCACCTCGAGCACGCCCCGTCGCACCATGCTCTGCAGGGCGGGAAAGATCTGCTTGTAGGCGAGGTCCCCCGTCGCGCCGAAGACGACCAGCGCGTCGGACGGAGGCGGCACTCATGGTTTCTTCTCCTCATGGCCGCCGAAGGCCCAGCGCTGGGCGGAGCAGAATCTTGTTCGCGAAGTCCCCTTCGCCGCGCGAGGAGAACCTCTCGTAGAGCGCCGAGGTGAGGACCGGCGTGGGCACGCCCTCGTCGATGGCGGCCTTGATCGTCCAGCGGCCTTCGCCGGAGTCCGACACCCGGCCCGCGAAGTCCGTGAGCTCGGGGTCCTTTCGGAAGACGCTGCGGCGGTCAGGTCCAGCAGCCAGGATGCGATGACGCTGCCGCGACGCCAACCTCGGTCGATGTCGGCGAGGTTGAGGTCGTACTGGTAGTGCTCCGGGTCGCGCAGCGGCGTGGTCTCGGCATCGACGGCGTGCCTGCCGTTTCCCGACGTTCGCCTCGCGGAGGATGTTCAAGCCCTCGGCGTAAGCAGCCATCATGCCGTACTCGATGCCGTTGTGGACCATCTTCACGAAATGCCCGGCACCGCTCGGTCCGCAGTGCAGATAGCCATGCTCGGCGGTGCCGCGCTGGACTTTGTCGCGTCCCGGAGTACGAGGCGCTGAGGCCATCTCCGGGCGCCAGGGTCGGCGAAGATCGGGTCGAGGTGCTTCGACCACGGCGTCCTCGCCGCCGATCATCTGGCAATAGCCACGTTCGAGGCCCCACACGCCGCCACTCGTGCCCACGTCGACGTAGTGGAGGCCCTTCGGCCGACAGCTGCTTCGCCCGGCGGATGTCGTCGACGTAGTAGGAGTTGCCGCCGTCGATGAGGATGTCGTCCTTCTCGAGAAACGGAAGCGCAAGTCCGAGATGGTCTTGTCCACCACCCCGGCCGGCACCATCATCCACACCGCGCGCGGCTTCTTCGAGCTTCCTCGCCAGGTCCTGCAGCGAGGAGGCCCCGGTGGCCTTTTCCTTGGCCAGGTCCTCGACGGTCTTCGGCGACATGTCGAAGACGACGCACTCATGGCCCGCCTTGAGGAGGCGCCGCACCATGTTGGCGCCCATCCGACCAAGTCCAATCATCCCAATTTGCATGACGTGTTTCCTCTAGTGACAACGCAAAGGTCCGCGACGGCTGCGGGCCCTCACCGGCCCGCCTCGTTCCAGCCGAACTTCTTCGTCTCGAAGGTCTTCCGGCGGTCGAACGGAAGGACGTAGCGGGGCTGCTCGTAACCGCGAATCATGAAGCCGCGCCCTTGAGCTTCCGGTAGCGCCGAATGAGCGTGTTGGTCGAGCTGTCATGCCCGAGCTTCGGCTCCTCCTTGCTCTCCAGCTCCGGGATGATGCGCTGGGCGAGAACCTTGCCGAGCTCCACGCCCCACTGGTCGAACGAGTCGATGTTCCAGATGACGCCTTGGGTGAAGACGTTGTGCTCGTACAGCGCGACCAGCTTGCCGAGGGCATTGGGAGTGAGGCTGTCGAGGAGCAGCGTGTTGGACGGGCGGTTCCCCTCGAAGACGCGGTGAGGAACCAACCAGTCCGGGGTGCCCTCGGCCTTCACCTCCTCGGCCGTCTTGCCGAAGGCCAGCGCCTCCGTCTGAGCCAGCACGTTGGCGAGGAGCATGTCGTGGTGACGGCCCAGCGGGTTGAGGGTGTGGACGAAGGCGATGAAGTCCGCGGGGATGAGACGGGTGCCCTGGTGAATCAGCTGGTAGAAGGAATGCTGGCCATTGGTTCCCGGCTCGCCCCAGTAGATCGGGCCCGGTGTCCACGTCGACGCGCTCGCCCTCCAGGGTGACGTGCTTGCCGTTGCTCTCCATCGTCAGTTGCTGGAGGTAGGCCGGGAAGCGCTTGAGGTACTGCTCATACGGCAGCACGGCCACCGTCTGCGCGCCGAAGAAGTCCGTGTACCAGACCGACAGCAGGCCCATCAGGACCGGGAGGTTTCGCTCGAAGGGGGCGGTGCGGAAATGCTCGTCCACCTGGCGGAACCCGTCGAGCAAGGCCTGGAATCCATCCGGGCCGATGGCCAGCATGGTGGACAGCCCGATGGCCGAATCCATCGAGTAGCGCCCCCCTACCCAGTCCCAGAAGCCAAACATGTTCGCCAGGTCGATGCCGAACTCCTTCACCTTGTCGGCATTGGTGGAGACGGCGACGAAGTGCTTGGCGACCGCCTTCCGGTCTCCGCCGAGACCGGTCAGCAGCCAATTCCGGGCATCGTGCGCGTTGGTCATCGTCTCCAGAGTGGTGAACGTCTTCGACGAGATGATGAACAGCGTGTGGGCCGGCTCCAGGTCCCGCGTCGCCTCGACGAAGTCCGTTCCGTCCACGTTGGAGACGAAGCGGAACGTCATCGTGCGCTCGCTGCAGTGCTTGAGCGCCTCGTAGGCCATCACCGGCCCCAGGTCGGACCCTCCGATGCCAATGTTGACGATGTTGCGGATTTGCTTGCCGGTGTAGCCCCTCCAGGCGCCGCCGCGGACGCGCTCGGCGAAGGCCGACATCCGGTCGAGGACCTGGTGCACCGCGGGCACCACGTCCTCGCCGTCCAGCCGGATGGATGCGCTTCGCGGCGCCCGCAGGGCGACGTGCAGCACGGCCCGCTTCTCGGTGACGTTGATTTTGTCGCCGCGAAACATCGCGTCGATGCGCCCGCGCAAGTCCGACTGCTCTGCCAGCTGCACCAGCAGCTTGAGGGTCTCCTCGGTGATTCGGTTCTTCGAGTAGTCGAGGTAGATGCCGGCTGCTTCGACGGCCAGACGCTCGCCCCGCGCCGGGTCCGCCGCGAAGAGGTCCCGCAGGTGCAGGCCCGAAACCTTCCGGTGGTGAGCTTCCAAGGCAGCCCAGGCCGGGCGCTGCCGCAGTGGAGGGAGCCGCTTCATCGTCTGCTCGCCAGCCATGGTCTGTCCTTCCCCTCGCTCCGGAGCTCTAGGGCTCCTGGGCCTAGCTTGCCTTCTTCTCCATGCTGGCGCTCTTGGATTCGATGACGGCCATCAGCTCGGTCCAGGAGGCGACGAAGGCGTTGGCCCCTTCGTCCTGCAGTGTCGCGGCCAGCTTCTGCACCTCTACACCCGCCTGAGCGAACCGGCCCAAGAGGGCCTCGCAGTCGCCGCCATCGGCTGGCACTGCGGCCCCGAGTTCCCCGTGGTCGGCGAACGCCTTCAGGGTACCCTCCGGCATGGTGTTGACGGTGAAGGGCGCCGCCAGCCCCTTGACGTAGAGGATGTCGGAGGCCTTGGGGTCCTTCGTCCCGGTGCTCGCCCACAGGAGCCGCTGCGGTCGGGCTCCGGCGTTGTACGCCCGTTGCCATCGCGGGCTGTCCAGCACCTGGCGGTACGCCACGTACGTTCGCAGGGCGATGGCGAGGCCGAGTTGATTCTTCAGCGGCTCCGGTACCTTGCCGGCCACCGCCGCGTCCCACCGGCTGATGAAGACCGAGGCCACCGAGGCCACGTTGGCCGAAAGCCCCGCGGCAATGCGCCGCTCGATGCCCCGCATGTAGGCGTCCGCCGCCGCCACGTAGTGCTCGCGGGAGAAGAGGAGCGTCACGTTGACCGGGATGCCGGCAAGAATCGCCTCCTCGATGGCGGGGAGCCCCTGGGGCGTTCCCGGAATTTTGATGAGGAGATTCTTCCGGGCGGCCCGGGCGTGCAGCTCCTTGGCGGCGGCCAGCGTGCTGGCCGTGTCGTAGGCCAGCCTGGGCGACACCTCGAGCGACACCCAGCCGTCGACGCCGTCTGTCCGCTCGTGAACGCCGCGGAAGAGGTCAGCGGCCTGTCGGAGGTCCTCGATGGCGAGTTCGAAGAAGAGCCCTTCGCCCGACTTGCCCTCGCTGACTTTCGTCTGGATGGCGGTGTCGTAGTCCGCGCTCTTGCTGATGGCGTGGTCGAAGATGGTTGGGTTGGAGGTCGGTCCGGTGACGGATAGCTCCTCGATGTAGCGTCGAAGGGTGCCCGAGGCGAGGAGGCTCCGGGTGATGTTGTCGAGCCAGATGCTCTGACCCAGCTCGTGAAGCTTCTTCGTCGCCTTCATGGTGTCCCCTCGCATGCGCGCTCGGCAGGGGCGGCACTGGCCTGCCGGAACGCAGAAGACGTCATACCCCAGTAATTCGCGGACGTGTTCCACCGTTACATCCGCCTCCAGGCGGCCACCACCGCCGCGCCGTCGTGCGCGGACGCCCCTGACGAAGACACGGCTGCCCCACGCCCCTTTCACCGCGGAGATGCCTACGGCCGGCGCGCGCGGGGGTCGCAGCCCGGTAGGCAAATGCGTTGAGGCGTCCCGCAGACGGGAGCGACGGGCTGGAAACAGGTGCCTGCGCTCGGCGAGCGCCTGCGGCGCTCCATGCAAGGGGCCCAGTGTTGGTTGTGTAGGCAGCGAATGATTACGACCTGGCCCCCAGCCGCGAGCTCTGTGAGGCGCTAGCGCACCGAACGGGGCACGCGTGTTCGCCGCTTTTGGCAGCTGCCCGGAGGATGGACACTACGGCACTTCGCCACCAAACCCGACGACATCGCGGTCTGGGGACCGGAGGTGCTGGTGTTCATCAAGGACGCGGTGAACGGACGCAGAGGGCGTGGCGAGCCCGCCCTGGTCCGTCGCTCGGTCACTGGCGGTAGGACCAGCCGACGGTGATGGAGAGCAAGTAGTCGGTCTTGGCGGCTGCTGGGTCCGGTGGCTTGGTGTCAAAGGTGAACGAGAAGTTGCAACCGACAAAGAAATTATAGAAGACCTCGTACTTGACCTTGGCAGTGACATTGCCGCGCGTCCTCCACAACTCGCTGAGGACGGGAATGATTTGCGACGAGATGCCCGCGGAGAGCTTGGGGCTGTCGTAGATGAAGGCCTCCCAGTCCTCACCAACGTACGCGGCGAGGTTCACGCTCGGCTCTCCGGTGCTGTATTGCTCCTGGGCGGCGACGAGTCCTGTCGAGAGCCAGAGCTCATTCCACTTGTCACGGACGACGGGATAGGCAACGCCTGCACCGAGGTCGACTCGGTAGGTCAGGTCCAGCTCGTCGTTGTGGTCGTACCCGAGCTGGAGCTGCACTCGGAGCTTCGAGAAGTAGTAGGTGCCGGTCAGATTCATTGAGAGCTGACCCACCGTGGTCGAGTTCTTGTCCCGTTGCCAGTAGGTGTTGAAGTCAAAGCCGCCACCGAAGTGCTGTCCGCGGTAGGCAATCGAACCGTCGCCCGACAGCGTCATCGAACTGTTCGACTTGGCCAGCGTGAGGCCCAGGTCGAGGGAGGCCTTCACCTTGGACCAGAAGAATTCGTCCATGGGCGTGAGCGTGATGACCTCGACCATTGGGACGACATCCGTCTTCTCTGGACCGACCTGGAGGTCGTATTCCTGCGGCGAACTCAGCGGGCCGTAGTATTTCTTCCCCGACGCCAGCTCGACCTCGAAGGAGTGGATGCTGGTGATGGTCGCAATCTTAATCCACTCGATGGAAATCCGGCCGACATCGTCCGTCTTGAAGTCGAGCTTGCCGCGGCTCATCCCCTTGATTTCGCCGGTGAAGTGGTCACCGTTGCCAAGCACGACAACATCCGTCTTCTCGGCGTGTGCGGCGCCCGCCGCGAGAAAGCCGCCGAGGAAGGTCGCCAGGGAGGCCAGACGGAGCTGGGACCGGAAGTAGCCCCACCAGCGGCGCCCACCAGGGAATGCCCGGGGCTCCGCGCAGAGCGAGGTCCTCTCTGGTCCCATTCCCACCTATCAGGCTACCACCCTGCCCACTTGGTGCATGAAGCCTCTTGTCTCCGCTCGCGCTGTCACGCCGGCCCCACGGCCCCCGGTCGGGGCAATCGCCGCTGGGCCGGGACGAACGGCTTCCCCGGGCCACTAGAAGGTGAATTGAAAGTTGGTCTGTCCCCGCCAGGCCTGCCCAGAGGCGCCACTCACCGCCTGGTGGTAGCCCCAGAGCCCCTCGATTCCCAGGAGGAAGCGCTTCGACGGCCTGAAAACGAGATTGAGGGATGCGTACTGCGACCTGTGGAAGCCCGTGCTGCCCACCGAGGCACCGTAGGGCGCACTGTCCATGACCAGGTACCCGTAGCTCGCGGTCGAGTTCCACTGTGCCGCCCAGTTGTGAGTGATGCCCAGGAAGGCCCCGAGGATGGGTAGCGCGGTGAGTTGCCCCGCTGCGTTTTGCGCCGCGTCCAGGCCGAGCCCGCTCGTGTCGTTGAAGTAGGCCGCGGCCCCCTGCCCCCCCGCAACCTGGAGGGAGAGGAAGTCGCCAGCCCAGAGGTTGAGGTTGCTGCTCAGGCTCAGGCCCCAGCCAAACACCGTCTGGCTCTGACCACTCGACGTTTGGCTCCCGATGCCCCTGAGCAGGGTCGCCAGTTGGATGTGGCCGAGTCGTCCTTCGAGGCGCAGTGAGGCTGTCCCGTCCGGCGCGACGCTGCGAGGCGTCCCGGCGCTGGCTGGAATCTGCGATTGGGGATTCTCGAGCGCGAGGTTCAGTAGCAGGTCGGCCTGGCGCCGAGCGCGCGAGCTTCACGACGTAGCGCACTTGGAAGTGGCGATAACAAATCTCCGCGTTGGGTCCCTCGTAGTCCAGCGTCGAAGGCTGGGCGTCGATGTCCGCGAAGACGCTCTCGGTCACACCGACGAGGAAGTTCGCTGCCTGGACGTAGAAGTCCTTGAGGTCATAGGTGAACTGCGGCGAGTCAGGCTGCGCAAAGTCGTTTCGGTAAACCACGCGCAGAATCCCGGCGGGCGTCGGCATGCGGAACTCGAAGTTGAGGTCCGACTGGTTCGCCGTGCCGGAGAACTGAAACGGACTGTCGAAGAAGGGCTGCCCACTCACCGGAATGGAGGAGGTGACGAACCACGTCGTGGCTCCCATCAACTTGGACGTCACCAGGAAGACTCCGACGGCGTCGCCGCCAAAACGCAGCAGCATGCTGGTGCCGGGAATGGTCCAGAAGCCAGGCAGCGCCGGGGTCAGCGAAGCGTTGTCCGGCCTGGGCGCCAGCTTCTGCTTCGGAGATCGGTGCCTGCTTGTCGACGATGAAGGTCTCGGGCCGTTCCTCCTCAACGACGACCGGGCCAGGAACGACCACCACCTCCGTGCGGACTTTCGGCCGGGCGCTGCGCCTGCAGCGCCTGGATTTGCTTGGCCTGCTCGGCCAGCACCTTCTGCATCTGTTCGACCTTCGCCTTGAGCTCATCCAGTTCCTGGCTCTGCGACTGGGCGTGGGCAAGGCCCGCCGGGGCCAGCAGCAGAAGTCCCGCCGCGACGAAGCGCCGCGCTGGCGGCCACCGCAGGGCTGCGCGTCGGCTGGAGGTCACCTCTCTGGCACCTCGACGGTGGCGCCCGCTTCGGGCCCCTTCCCTGCCAGGAAGTCCATCAACCTCGGCCGAATCCGTTCCACACACGTCATCGCCGCCAGGTGCCCGCACCCGTCGAACACCTCCAGCACCGACCCCGGCACGGCGCGGTGCATCGCTTCCCCCAGCGCGAGCGGCGTCACCGCATCCTGCTTGCCCCAGATGAGCAGTAGGGGCTGTTTCAGCGAGGACAGCCGCTGGTCGAGCAGGTCGCCTCCGTCCCGCATGGACACCAGGGCCCGCTCAACCACCCAACGGCGGTCGCTCATGTGCCGCACGACGTCTTCCTTCAGGAAGGCGGGAATGGGTTCTGGCCGGGGCATGAGCAGAGCCAGCAGCGCATCCACCTGCGACGGTGTCCGGGGGGCAAACAGGCCCGGGTCGAAGGAAAGCCGGAAGGGAAACCCAGCACTGTCCAGAAGGACGAGCCGCTCCACCACGACAGGTTCCTCGAGCGCCACGGTGGCCGAAATCCACCCGCCCATGGAGATGCCCACCAGCGCCACGCGCTGCAGGCCCAGCGCGCGGAGGAAGGACTCGACGAAGGTCGCCTGCTCGCGCACGGAGTAGGTGCGGTCTGGAGGTCGGCTGCTTCTGCCAAACCCGGGCAGGTCGGGGGCATAGACGTGGTAGCCCGCGCGCACCAGGTCCTGAAGCAGGGCTGTCCAGTCCAGGGACTGCCCGCCGAGCCCGTGGATGAGGACGACGGGCGGGCCCGTGCCCCCCTCGAGGTAGTGCGTCTGCACCCCGTCCAGAAGCCGCAACCGGCCGTGGATGCCCGCCAGGGCGAGCTGCGCCCGGGTGGCCGCCGTCAGGCACGCCAGCGGCCAGCGGGCAAAGGAGCCGGCTGCCGCGGCCAGCAGCAGGGCGCCAAGCATTGCCCACAGGGGCCAGCGTGGACGTCGGGGCGTGGCCGCCGAAGGCAGGCCGGAGATCTTATTGCTGTCTTGCGCCAGTGAAGTCTCCGGTGAAGGCGCTGGTCTGGCTGCAGCCCGCCGCCGTCCCTTCGAAGGTCATGATGAGCGTCCCGCCGTCGACGGCCCCCGTCCCACCGCTGAGGGCGGTCACCACCGAGGCACAGCCCCCTTGGGCCTCCGCCGGGCAGAGGACCTTGCCAAGCGTGAAGGTGGTGGCGGTGGTGCTGGCGCCCGTCCCCACCGGCCCGGTTCCGTCCTTGCAAAAGTTGGTCACCAGCACCGTGGTGGAGCTGCTGGGCAGGATGACGTAGCGCCCGGGCCCGGAGGTGGTCTGTCCATTCTGGGTGGTGGTGGAGGTGGTGCCTTCCCAGGTGCCCTCGACGTTGGTTTCGAAGGCGCTGAGGATTTTGTTGGTGCACCCGGCAAGCCCCAGGAGGAGTGCGACGACGACGGTCAGTCGGACCATGGGCGTTCCCCGGGGTGAAAACTGACGGCGGAGGAAAGCTTCCGTGACCCTTCCTGGGCACGCAAGCAAAGAGAGGCTCCCAAATAAAAGACGGCCGGTGTCCCTGTACAGGGACACCGGCCGTCGAGACGTCAAAAAAAAATCCGGCAGCGACCTACTCTCCCGCGCGGTTTCCCGCGGAGTACCATCGGCTCTGGAGGGCTTAACTTCCGTGTTCGGGATGGGAACGGGTGGGACCCCTCCGATGTAGCCACCGGAAAAGCTTTACTGCATACGAAGGGTAGAGAATTTCAATTCTTGCCAAGAAGTGCTCGATTCGGCGTCTCGCTCGGACCAACTATGTCCAAGTGGAGCCTCGACCTTGACCTCGAGTCCCGTACTCCCCGTGGGGGAGCATGCAAGAAACAGAGGTAAAGTAAGCCTCACGACCAATTAGTACCGGTCAGCTCAACGCGTTGCCGCGCTTACACACCTGGCCTATCAACGTCGTGGTCTTCAACGGGTCTTTAGCGGCTTGCGCCGGGGATACCTGTTCTTGAGGTCGGTTTCCCGCTTAGATGCTTTCAGCGGTTATCCAATCCGCACATGGCTACCCAGCGATGCCACTGGCGTGACAACTGGTACACCAGAGGTACGTCCATCCCGGTCCTCTCGTACTAAGGACAGATCCTCTCAAGTATCCTACGCCCACAGCAGATAGGGACCAAACTGTCTCACGACGTTTTGAACCCAGCTCGCGTACCGCTTTAATTGGCGAACAGCCAAACCCTTGGGACCTGCTCCAGCCCCAGGATGCGATGAGCCGACATCGAGGTGCCAAACCTCCCCGTCGATGTGAACTCTTGGGGGAGATAAGCCTGTTATCCCCGGAGTACCTTTTATCCGTTGAGCGATGGCCCTTCCATACAGAACCACCGGATCACTATGACCTGCTTTCGCACCTGCTCGACCCGTCGGTCTCGCAGTCAAGCTCCCTTATGCCATTGCACTCGCCGCCTGGTTTCCAATCAGGCTGAGGGAACCATCGCGCGCCTCCGTTACACTTTGGGAGGCGACCGCCCCAGTCAAACTACCCACCAGACAGTGTCCCGATCCCCGGTGAGGGGACACGGTTAGACACCAGAAATCAACAGGGTGGTATTTCACCGTTGCCTCCACCGAACCTAGCGCCCCGGCTTCAAAGGCTCCCACCTATTCTACACAGTCAATCCCTAGTGTCACTGTCAAGTTGTAGTAAAGGTTCACGGGGTCTTTCCGTCTTGCTGCGGGTAAACTGCATCGGCACAGCTATTTCAATTTCGCTGAGTCCCTCTCCGAGACAGTGCGGAA
>CAVXCY010000012.1:50000-308978 GCA_963760425.1 uncultured delta proteobacterium
TCCACCTCATCATTCACCACCACGTAGTCGTAGGCGGCCAGCCCCTGCTCAATCTCCGCCCGCGCCGTCAGCATCCGGCGGCGGATGGTGTCCGACCCGTCCGTCCCCCGGCTACGCAGCCGCCGCTCCAGCTCCCGCAGCGACGGCGGCAAGACGAAGACCAGGACCGCTTCCGGGTACAGCCGCTGGATGCTCCGGCCGCCCTGCACGTCGATGTCGAAGACGATGACGCCCCCCGAGGCGAGAGCGCGCTCGGCCGGGCCCCGGGGCGTGCCGTAGAAGTGCCCGTGCACCTCCGCCCACTCGAGGAGGTCTCCCCGCTCGATTTTCTTCAGGAACGTCCGCTCATCGACGAAGTGGTAGTCCACCCCGTCCCGCTCGGCGCCGCGGCGCTCGCGGGTGGTGATGCTGACCGAGAACTCGCCCCCCTCCACCTCGCTCACCAGCCGTCTGGCAAGCGTCGTCTTCCCCGTGCCGGACGGCGCGGAGAGGGCGAGCAGCAGTCCCGGCTGAAACTCGGACGCCATTACCGGGCGCCCTGCCCCGGCCCGGGACTGTCCGGCCGGAAAGGGAGTCTGGTTTCAGTCGGCGGGCCTGACACGGGAAACCGGCTTCCTATCCCAAGGAACGCGAGCCAGCAAAGCCTCACCCACGGTCGGCTGCCATCACACACACCCTGGATGGGACCCCGCCCGGGGCGGTCATCGGAGGCGGTTTTTGAAAAGCGTTTAATTCCTTCAGGGTGACGAGGAGATTCTCTTCCGGGTCCTCCCGCGACTTGAGATTTTGAAATGGGGACACCGTCCAATCAGCAGGTCCGCCAGGGCGGCTTCCTGGAAGACGTTCCCCCTCATGGAGCCATGGACATAGTCTTTTCTTGCTAAATTCGGCGTGAACCAGAGACAGCTCTGGAAGACGCTGCCAGAGGCACAACCGGGCCCCCTACTCGATGTTCTGCACCTGCTCCCGGATGCGCTCCAGCTCGGCCTTCAGCTCGACCACAAAGGTTGAGGCCTCGGCGATCTGAATCTTGCTACCAGCCGTGTTCACCTCGCGGTTCATCTCCTGCAGCAGGAAGTCCAGCTTCCGCCCGGACGGTTCATCCGCCCCGAGCAGGCTGCGGAATTGGCCCAAGTGTGAGTCCAGTCGCGTCAGCTCCTCGGCGACGTCGGTGCGCTCGGCAAACAGCGCCAGCTCCTGGGCCAGCCGGCTGGGGTCCACGCCGGACCCGGCGGTGAGCTCGGCCAGCCGCGCGGCCAGGCGGTCCCGGTACTCCGCGACCGCGCGCGGCGCCAGGCGCTGCAGCTGCTGCACCAGCTGGGCCACGCGCTCCAGCCGTCCTTGGAGGTCTTCCGCGAGGGCCAGGCCCTCCCGTTCGCGCATGGCCAAGAGCCCCAACAGGGCCTCGGTAACAGCCGCCTCCGCCGCCCGCGTGGCCGAGAGCACGTCCACCGTGGGTTCCTCCATGCGCACAACGCCCGACTGGCCGGCCACGTCCGCCGCCGTCGTCCCGTCCTCCAGCCCGGTGACACGGGCCACCTCGGCCAGCGCGGCGCGCCAGGCCCGGGCCATGGCTGCGTCGACGCTGGGGACGTTGCCGGTGGCAGTGACGACAGCCCGGCGCAGGGTGAGTTCCACGGCGCCGCGCGTGCAGGCCGCCTTCACCTGTCGCTGCAGCTCCGGCTCGAGCGCCTGCAATTCCCTGGGCAGGCGCACCTTCACCTCCACGTACTTGTGGTTGACGGCCTTCAGCTCGGCCGTGAACTCCTCGCCGCCGGCGCGACCGCGCCCGACGCCGAAGCCGGTCATGCTGCGCAGGGTCCCCCTCCTCAGCAGGCGTTGTAGCGGCCCCCGGCCCCCGGCCGTCAAGTAGTAGTGTGCCAGGGCCTGCCATGTCGCCGCTCAAGCGCCTCGAGGGCTGGGCCAAGCGCGCGCTGGCGCTGCTGGCCGCAGTCCTCTTCTTCCGCCCCACGCGACGCCGCCAGGCGCCGGCCCGGCTGGCCGCCGCCAGCCGCGTCCTCCTCGTTCGGGTGGACGACAGGGTGGGCGAGGCGTTGCTCCTTACCCCCCTATTGTCCGCCCTGAAGGCCGGCCTTTCCCCGCTGCGGGTGGAGGCCCTTGTCCACGCCCGCTGCACCCGGGTGCTGGAGGGACACCCGGCCCTGGACGGACTTTGGACGCTGGACCGGCGCGCCCTCTTCCTCGGCCCGCTGTGTCCCGGCATCCGGGCGCTGCGCCGCAGCGGGCGCTGGGACGTGGTGGTGGACTGTGGCAACTGGCAGGTGCCGTCCGTCACCTCGGCCCTGGTGTCGCGCCTGGTGGCAGCCCGCGCCGTCCTGGTGGGGCCGGGCGTCTGGCCCACCCGCCTTCTGCACGACATTGCCGTCCCCCAGCGGCCGGACACCCCGTCCGAGGTGGCGCAGCGGCTTAACCTCCTGTCGCCCCTTGTCGGGGCCTTGCCGACGGGCCTCCCGTCCTTCCGTGCCCCGCGGCCACCGGAGGCACTGCGGCCCCTGCTGGCCGAGGTGGCGGCGCGCCCGCACGCCGTCCTCCTCCCGGGCGGCCGTCTGGGCTGGCGCCGTATTCCACCGGAGGTGTTCGCCGCGGCGGCCCGGGCCCTCAGCGCGTCCGGCCGTCGTCCCCTGGTGGCCTGGGGCCCCGGGGAGGAGACGCTGGCCCGGGCGGTGGTGGACGCAGCGCCGGGCGCCCTGCTGGCGCCGGCCACCGACCTGGATGCGCTCGCAGCGTTGCTGGCCGCCGCCGGCTGCACGGTGTGCAACAACAGCGGGCCGCTTCACCTTTCGGTGGCGGTGGGAGCGCCGACGCTGGGCCTTTTTCTGAAGATGGACCCGGCGCGCTGGGGCTACCCCACCGCACCACACCGGATGGTGGACCTCACCGTGGCTGCTGAACGGGGCGAGGCACTCGAGCCGCTGGTGGCCGAGGCCAGCGCCGCCTTCGCCCGGACGCTGGCTTCAGGGCGTGCGGCCGAACGCTAGTCGGGCTCGCCCGGGTCCATCTCCGGAATCCCGTCGTTGACGGGGTAGCGCCGGCGACAGCTGTGGCAGCGCGCCTGCCCGGGCTCCCAAGCGAGCGGACCGCGGCAGCGCGGACACACCAGAAGCGCATGCAGACGCCCCTCGCGCTCGGCCAGCACGGCCGCGGCCACTTCGGTGGTGCTGTGCTGCTTGGCGTCCCCGGCAATCGCCACCCGCCCGCCCCAGGCCGCCACTTCCTCGCGCTCCGGCACCGTCTCCGGGGTGTAGTCGGTGCCCTTGACGTGCACCTCCGGACGAAGCCGCCGCAGCACGGTCCGTACGTCCGCCTCGTCGAAGAGGAGGACGAAGTCCGTGCAGGCCAGGCCAGCCACCAGTTCGGCCCGTTCCGTCTCGGGCACCAGCGGGCGGGCGGCGCCCTTGGCTAGGCGGACGGAGCGGTCCGTGTTGACGGCGACGACAAGGACATCCGCCAGGGCCTTGGCCCCTTCCAGGTAACGGACGTGGCCGACGTGCAGCAGGTCGAAGGCGCCGTTGGCCAGCGCCACCGTCTTTCCCGCCCGGCGCGCCTCCTCCACCCGGCCCGCGACGGCCTCCAGCGGCTGCACCTTCTGCAGCGTCCCGGCCATCTTCAGGCCCTCTCCAACTCGGCCTGCAGCTCGCCCAAGCTGACGGTGGCCGTCCCCTGCTTCTGCACCACCAGAGCTCCGGCCACGTTGGCCAGTCGCGCCGCTTCCAGCGGCTGCGCCCCGGCGGCGAGGGCGAGGGTGAAGGTGGCCATGACGGTGTCCCCGGCGCCGGTGACGTCGACGGCGTCATGGGCGCCGTGCACAGAAATGGCGGTCTGCCGGGCCTTCTCGAACAGCACCATGCCCTGGCGACCACGGGTGAGGAGGAGGGCGGCGCAGCCGAGCATTTCCCGGGCCGCTGCTCCCGCCCGAAGCAATTCCTCGTCACCCTCCACCGGAAGGCCGGTCAGCGTCTGAAGCTCCGGTTCATTGGGCTTGGCGGCGTGGAAACCAGCCAGCTGCTGGAGCCCGAAGCGCGAGTCGACGCACACGCGGGTGTGCCCGGCCAGCCGGTGCAGCTCGGCCCGCACCGCCTCGCCCACCACGCCGGCCCCGTAGTCACTGACCAGGATGATGTCCGCCGCTGCGGCCGCGGCGGACAGCTGGGCCACCAGCTGCTGCACCGCCGGCATTGGAAGCGGCGGCGCATTGCCCCGGTCGACGCGCAGCATCTGCTGCCGGGTGGTGTTGATGCCGCCGGCGAGGATGCGCGTCTTCGTCTCGGTGTGGGGCACCCGCGCTTCCGCCAGGCCGATGCCGGCGCCGTGCAGCAACTGGCGCACCGCCTCCCCCATGGCGTCCTCGCCCAAGGCACCCACCACGGTGACGCTGGCCCCCAGGGCGCGGACGTTGGCCGCCGCGTTGGCCGCCCCGCCCAGCTTCACCTCGCTGGACTCATGCCGCACCACCAGCACCGGCGCTTCCCGGCTGACTCTGTCCGTCTGCCCGTAAACGTACTCGTCGGCCACCATGTCGCCCACCACCAGGACGTGGCGTCCCGCAAAGGCGTCGAGGAGCTCAGCGAGCGAAGCCAGGGGCGGGAGCAGAGGGGACAAGCGGAAGGGTTGGTTGTAGCGAGGCTTGGCCACGAGGGCCAGCGCCCTTGCTGGCCAGGGCCATCGCCTTCAGCTCCCGCCCGGGGCGCCCCCCCCCTCGGCGGAGTTCAGCGACTGCAGCAGCTTCACGAGGACGTCCTCACCCTCGAGGAGAGACACCCCCAGCCGCACCACGCAGGCGGGAAAGTCCGCCGGCAGGCGTATGGCGTCCTTCTCCGTCGTCACCAGCTGAGCCCCGGCCGCGTGCGCGGCCGCCCGCAGCGCCCCCAGCTCCGCTTCGGTAAAGCGGTGGTGGTCGGCAAAGCTGCGCACGCCCGCCACGTCGGCGCCGAGCTCCCGCAGCGTCGTTGTGAAGGAGGACGGGCGGGCAATGCCGCAAAAGGCGAGGAGGCGCGCGTGGGCCAACTGCGACAGCGGCAGCACCTGGCCCCCGGGGCCGAGGACATCCACCGCCGCATGGCGGGCGCGCACCTGCGGCAGGTGGGGTGGAAGCGACGGCAGCGGCGCCGCGGGGACCGCCACCCGTAGCCATAGCAGGGAAGCGCGCCGCAGGGCCGAGGGCGGCTCGCGCAGGGGGCCCCAGGGCAGCAGGTGCCCCGAGCCAAGCCCGACGGCCTCGTCCAGCACCACCACGTCCGCCTCTCGCGCCAGCCTCCGGTGCTGGAAGCCATCGTCCAACAGGGCCACGCTGGCTCCGGCCGCTTGGGCGGCCCGGGCCAGCGCAACTCTGTCAGCGCCCACCCACACCGAGACGGCGGGAAGCCTCCGCGAAAGAAGCAGCGGCTCGTCCCCCACCTCCTCCACCGATGGCCAGGGCGGCCCGGACACGCGCCGAAGCCCCCCGGCGCGTCGGCCATAGCCGCGGCTGAGAACGGCCACCTGGGTCCCCATGCGCTGGAGACGCTCGGCCAGAAAGGCCACCACCGGCGTCTTCCCGGCACCGCCCGCCGTCAGGTTTCCCACGGAGAGGACGCGCAGCCCCGGGACCGCCTGGGCGCGCCGGAGGCCCGCGTCGAAGAGGAGGTTGCGCAGCCCGACGCCAGCCCGAAAGCAGCCCGCCGCCGGTGCCAGGGGCGTGCGCAGCAGCCGCGCCGGGAGCGACGGTGGACCGGGCGGGTACCACAGGGACTCGAGCCAGCTCACGCTGTCCCTCCGGCACGAGCGTAGAGGGCGAGGAGGTCTCGGGCCACAGCGTCCACGTCCGGCAGGGGGACGTCGCGTCGTCCCGGCTGAAGCGCCACCGCCGACAGCGCGGCCGGCGTCACCTCCTCCAGCACGGCGTCTGCCCAGGTGGGCAGCGCGCCCAGGGCCGCGACCACCACCCGCGCGCCGCAGGCGCGCCCCTGCAGTGCCGTCCGACCGGCCCAGTCGTTGCCCAGCCCCAGTACCCACACCTCGTCCATGGCCTGCAGCCAGCGGATGAATTCCAACCCACGCTGGTAGCCCGGCAGGCGCACGGCGTCGGCCAGGCCCGCCTGGTGGATGGCCCGACGCAGCTCGGGCTCGAGGATGCCATCTCCGAGCAGCACCAGCGTCGCGTCCCGGACGCGGCGGCGGACCTCCCCGAAGGCGGCCAGGGCCACGGCGTGGCCCCGGGATGGCTGGAAAGTGGAGGCCATGCCCACCGCCGGCCCCGCCGGCAGGCCGAGGGCGCGGCGCAGCGCGGGCCGGTCCGGGCTTGGATGGAAGTGCTGCGCGTCGACGAGGGCGGGAAGTACCAGGGCTGGCCCGGGCGGCAGCCGGCCGAGAAGGTCCGCCTCCGGCACGGTGAAGGCGTCGGCCGGCGGCAGACTCCAGCGGATGGAGCGCGGGGCGTGCAGCGAGCGGACGAGACACGCCCCGGCCGGCCGTCCCAGCCATGCTACCCAGTGGTCGTGGGTGAGATGGCAGTGGAGGACCTCCGGGCCGGTGCGGCGCAGCCGGAAGGCGTCGGCCAGCAGCTGGGCCGGCCCCCGCTTGGTGCAGAGGGCAAGCCCGCGGGCGTCGAGCAGGCCCAGGGCCTCGAAGCGTGGCACAGCGGGTTCCTCCGTCCCGGTGCCCTCGCGTGTGGTATCCACCGCCACGCTGACGGTGGCCCCGGCACGCCGTTGGGCCAAGGCCAGCAGCGCCACCGCATCGGCCGGTCCGCTGAAGACGGGGCTACTGAGCAAATGGAGGACCGCGCACTACGCCAGCCCTCCACGGTACAGCCGCTCGAGCGCTGCCACTTCGCCCTGAAGCGGAAAGCGGAGCGCCGCGGCCTCTGCCGCTGCCCGGCCGACGGCGGCCGCTCGTTCCGGCTCGCGCAGCAACGGCTGAAGCACGTCCACCAGCGCGGCCACGTCCCCCACCGGGTAGGTGAAGCCCGTCTTCCCCTCCTCAAGCAGCGTGCCGTAGTGCGGAAGACGGGCGGCCACCACGCAGCAGCCAGAGGCCATGGCCTCGGCCAGCACCAGGGAGAAGGACTCGCAGCATGCGAGGGCTGAAGCAGAAGCGTGGCGCCCTGGTAGAAGCGGCGGACGTCCTGTTGTTCGCCCACCGCGCGCACCCGGCCGCCGCCGGCTTCCAGCAGCGAGGCCAGCCAGCCTGCGTCCCGGCCGCGTGCCTCGCCCACCAGGATGCCGCGCCAGGCCGGGGCCCCGGGCAGCGTCCGCGCCAAGGCGGCCACCGCGTCCCCCTGGCCCTTCGCCGGGCGGATGCGGCCCACCACTGCCACGCCGTGGGCCCCACCCAGCCCGAGGGACGCCCAGGCCGCAGCCCGGTCTTCTGGCGGCCGGAAGTGGCCCACGTCCACGCCGTGGGGCACGACGGTGGACAGAAGGCCCAGCGTCCGCTTCCCCTCCTCGGTGAGGGTGACACGCACGTCGGCGCGGCGGGCCAGAGCCAGTGTCCAGCGGCTGGGCGCGCCTGTGCCGTGCCGCGTCCAGACGACGCGAACGCCCCGGCCGAGACGCCGGACGACAAGTGCGAAAAGCAATTCCAGGTTTCGGTGCGCGTGCAGCACGAGGCCACCCTGGCGCGCGGCGCGCCATAGCGCGACCAGGCGGGCCCGGGGCACGGTCGGGGCGAGAGCCCATCCCAAGGCACGGCCCCCACCCGGGGCCAGGGCGCGCACCACGTCCTCCAGGTGACGGGTGACGCCCGTGCGCCGCCGGTGCAGGTGCAGGTGCACCAGCGTCAAGGCGCGGGCCTGCCGGGCAGTCGGCGCGGCGGCTGCCCCAGCATCCTCGCCACCAAGTCCACGTTGCGCTGACTTGCCCCGGAGACTTGGCGCACCGCCTGCGCCGCCAATTCCCCCAGCTGGGCGCAGGTCTCGGGGCGGGCTAGCAGGTCCGCCACCAGCGCCTCCAGGTGCTCGGCATCCGCCACCTGGATGCCGCCGCGGCCGAGCAGCACCTGCACGCTGTCGCTGAAATTGCCCATGTTGGGGCCGAACAGTACCGGCTTGCCCTGCGCCGCCGGCTCCAGAATGTTTTGTCCGCCGCGGCTGGTGAAGCTGCCGCCGACGAAGACCAGTGTCGCCAGACGGTAGGCCTGGGCCAGCTCGCCGATGGTGTCCAGCACCAGCACCTGGGCCGCGCCGTCTGCCCCGACACTGCGGCGCGCCACCCGGAAGCCGGCCGCTTCGGCCAAGGCCACCACCCGGCCGGAGCGGTCGATGTAGCGCGGCGCCAGCAAAAGCTTCAGCTCGGGGTGGGCCGCGAGGAGGCGGCGGTAGACGGACAGCAGCAACTCCTCTTCGCCCTCGTGGGTGCTGCCGGCGATGAGGACGCGCGTGCCGGGCAGGAGCCCTAGCCCCTGCCGTAACCCGTCCTCCCCGACGCTGGTGGGGGCGACGCGGAGGCCGTCGAATTTGGTGTTGCCCGTCACCCACACCCGCTCCAGGGGTGCCCCCAGCGACAGGGCACGCTCGGCCTCCTCGTCCTCACGCATCAGCAGCAAGTCCAACTCGCGCAGCGGGTTGCCGGCCAGCGCCAGCAGCACGCGGTAGGCGCCGAGGCGCTCCGGCGCGAAACGCCCGTTGGTGAGGACCACCCGCGCGCCGGCCGCGTGGGCGGCGTGGATGAGGTTGGGCCAGAGCTCCGTATATTCGAGGACCAGCAGGTCGGGATGTAGCGCGCGCACCGCGCGCCGGGTGGCGCCCCACAAGTCCCAGGGCGCGTACAGCACCGCGTCCAGGTCCGCGCGCAACCGCTCGCGGGCCATGAGGAATCCGGTGTTGGTGATGGTGGACACCAGAATCCGGCACTGCGGGTAGCGTTCCCGGAAACGCCTCATCATCGGCGCCAGGGCCTGGAGGTCCCCGGCACTCGCCCCGTGGAGCCAGATGCGCGGCCAGCCGCCCTCGGGAATGGACCCCGGACGGTAAAAACCGAAGCGCTCGAGCGCCCCAGCCCGCGTCTTCCGGTGCAGCAGCAACACGGGGGAAAGCAGCAGGAAAGCCACCCAACTCAGCACCACGTAGAGGAGTCTCACCCGAGGCTCCGCCGTCCGGTGCCGTCCTGTGACTGGTGCTGCAGCGCCCAGAGCCGCGCGTAAAGGCCCCCCTTGGCCAGCAGCTCCGCGTGGGTGCCGCGCTCCACCACTTGCCCGCCGTCGACGACGTGAATGCAGTGCGCATCCACCACCGTCTCCAGCCGGTGGGCCACCACCAGGGCGGTGCGTCCGGGCAGCACCTCGCGCAAGGCGAGCTGCACCTCCCGGTCGCTCTCCGGGTCGAGGCTACTCGTCGCCTCGTCCAGGACGAGGAGGGCGGCGTCGCGCAGCAGCGCCCGCGCCAGCGCCAGCCGCTGCCGCTGCCCGCCGCTCAGCCCCGTCCCCTGCTCCCCCAAGGGGGTGTCCCGTCCTTCGGGCAGGCTCGCGACGAAGGCCTCGGCGTGCGCCAGCGCCAGGGCGCTCTGGACGTCGGCATCCGAGGCTTCGGGACGGGCCAGCAGGAGGTTGTCGCGGATGGAGCCGGAGAAGAGGAGCGGCTCCTGGGTGACGAGCGCCGTCTGCCCCCGCAAGCTGGCCCCGGTGTAGGCGTCCGCATCCTCCGCGTCCCAGAGCAGCCGGCCGCGGCTGGGACGGACGAAGCGCAGCAGGAGCGCCACCACCGTGCTTTTCCCGCCTCCACTCGGGCCGACCAGGGCGGTCACCTTGCCCACCGGCAAGGTGAGGTCGAGTCCCGAGAGCGCCGGACGCTCGCCGTAAAAGACGTCCACGCCCTGCAGCACAATGCCTCGCGACAGCGGCGGCGCAGGGCGGGCCCCGGGCGCATCTGCCACCGGGTGCACAGTGTCCAGCACCTCGAAGAGGCGCTCGCTGGCGGCGGCCGCCTGCGTGGCAAACTGGGTGGTGCGGCCCAAGTCTTTCGCCGGCTGGTAGAGAAGCAGGAGCGCAGCGAGGAGGGAGACGAGGCGCTCCGGGGCCACCCCCGTCGCGGTTCCCGCCCACACCAGCGCCCCTGCCACCGCGGCCGCGGCCAGCACCTCAGTGAGGGCGGGCACCGCACTGCGGGCCCAGGCGGCGCGCGTCAGGGCCCGGGCCAACAGCGCCCCGCGCTGCGAGAAGTGGCGGACCTCGGCCTCCTCGGCCCCGTAGGCCTGGACGGTGCGGATGCCGGACAGCAGCTCCTGGGCCTGTCCGGCCAGCGTCCCGAGGCGCGTCTGGCCCTCCCGGGTGCGCCGCAGCACGGCCCGCGTCAGCGCGGAGACTGGCAGGACGGCCAGGGGGACGCAGGCCAGCGCTGCCAGCGCCAGCCTTCTGTCCGCCGCCAGGGCCACGCCCACCAGCACCAGCACCTGAATGCCGTCGCGGACGTAGCTGCCCACGGTGTAGATGGCCGCCGTCTCCACGGCCCGCACGTCCGAGGAGAAGCGGGACAGGAGGTCTCCGCGCAGCCGGTTGCCCAGTTGCACCGGGGACTGGGCCAGCAGCGCCTCGAAGAGGCGCTGGCGCAGCACGGCGGTGGTGCGTTGGCCGAACTGCCCCATCCAGTAGAACTGAGCCAGGTAGCTAGCGCCTTTCACCAGCGCCAAAAGGACGAGGAGGCCGGGGAGGACGAGCAGCGCCGCCGTCCTGTCCACCCGGGCCAGGCCGGGGACGGAGGCCACCCCCTGCGCCCCACCGGTGAGGAGAAAGCGCAGGGCGGGGCCCACCAGCCAGGCGTAGCCGCCGGTGGCCAGCCCGAGGACGGCCATGGCCAGGAAGGCCAAGCCAAGCCGCGACGTCTGGCCGCGCGCAAAGCCGCCGAGGCGCACCAGCGCGCGCCAGGAGGGTGGCCGGGGCGCAGGGGCCCGCACGGGTTTGTCGTCACCGCTCACCGCCGACGGTGTGTACCATCCTGGACTGCATGGCGTCCGTGGACCTCCTGGTGGTGGCCGGCGAAGCCTCGGGCGACGTGCTCGCCGGCGAGCTGCTGGCGGCGCTGCGCGCGCGCCGCCCCGAGCTGCGCGCCTTCGGGATGGGGGGGCCGCGCCTTCGGCAGGCGGGCCTGGAGACGCTCTTCGACGCCTCGGAGATTTCCGTGATGGGCTTCACCGAGGTGCTGCCCCGCTTGCCCCGCATCTGGCGCGTCTTCCGGGCCCTCCTGAAGGCGGCCGCCGCCCGGCGCCCGGCGGTGGCGGTGCTGGTGGACGTGCCGGACTTCAACCTGCGGCTGGCGCGGCGGCTGCGCCGCTTGGGCATCCCTGTCGTCTTCTACGTCAGCCCCACCGTCTGGGCCTGGCGGCGCGGCCGGGTGAGGCAGATTGCCCGCGACGTCGAGCGCATGCTGTGCATTCTCCCCTTCGAGGAGGCCTTCTACCGCGCCTCTGGCGTGCGGGCGGTCTACGTGGGAAGCCCGGTGGCGGGGCGCCTACCGGCGCCGGCTGAGGCATCCGTCTTCCGACGCGCCCTCGGCCTGGATGCCCTTCGCCCAACGCTGGCCGTGCTTCCGGGCAGCCGTGCCGGAGAACTGCGCCGGTGCCTGCCGCCGCTGGTGGAGAGTGCCGCGCTGCTGGCCAAGGAGCATCCCGGCCTTCAGATTGTGGTCCCCCTGGCCCCCGGCGTGAACGGGGCCGCGGTCGCGGCCGGCTTCCGGGCCCACGGTCTGACCCCGGTGCTGGTGGAGGGACGCGCGGCGGAGGTGGCCGGAGCCTCCAACGTGGCCCTGGTGACGTCCGGCACAGCAGCCCTGGAGGCGGGTCTCATGCTGCGGCCCCTGGTCGTGGTGTACCGGGTGTCGGCACTGAGCGCGCTGCTGGCGCGCCTTCTGGTGCGGGTGGCCTACGTCAGCCTCGTTAACCTGCTAGCCGGCCGCCGCCTCATCCCGGAGTTGCTTCAGGGGGCGTTGACGCCGGCCAACGTGGTGGCCGAGGTGCGTCGGGTGTGGGACGAGGGCCCGGAGCGGACGGCCATGGTGGAGGGGCTGCGCGAGGTGCGTGCGCTTCTGGGCAGCGGCCAGGCCAGCGAGCGGGCGGCGGACGAGGTCCTCGACGTGCTGCAGGCGCACGGCGCGTTGCCCGGGGTGGCCCGCGTGGTAAGAGGCGCACCCTCGCAATGACGTCCGCCCTGGTCTGCATCCCCACCTACAACGAGCGCGACAACCTGGAAGGGATTGTCGGGGCTGTCCTCGCCGCCGACGCCCGCGTCGAGGTGCTGGTGGTGGACGACAACAGCCCCGACGGCACCGGGGACCTGGCCGACGCGCTGGCGGTGCGGGACAGCCGGGTGCACGTGCTGCACCGGCACCGCAAGGAGGGCCTGGGACGGGCCTACCTGGCCGCCTTCAGCTGGGCGCTCGCGCGTCCCTACCAATACATTCTGGAGATGGACGCGGATTGGAGCCACCCCCCGCGTTACCTGCCGGGCCTGTTGGACACGGCCGAGGCGGGGGCCGACCTCGTGCTCGGCTCGCGCTACGTGGCCGGGGGCGGCACCGTCAACTGGGGGCTGGCGCGCCGTCTCATCAGCCGCGGCGGCTCGCTGTACGCCCGCACCGTGCTGGGGCTTCCGGTGCGGGACCTCACCGGGGGCTTCAAGTGCTTCCGCCGGCGGGTCCTAGAGTCCATGGACTTCGCCGCCGTGCACAGCACCGGCTATGCCTTTCAGATTGAGCTCACCTACCGGGCCTTCAAGAATGGCTTTCGCGTGGAGGAGATGCCCATCGTCTTCGAGGACCGCCGGGTGGGGCAGTCGAAGATGTCGCGGCGGATTGTCGTCGAGGCCCTGAGCATGGTGTGGAAGCTGCGCTTCACCGTGCACGGGCGCCATGAGTAGCCTGTTCAGCTTCAGCCTGGTGGCGCTGTCGGCCGTCTTCTTCGTGGTCGACCCCTTCGGCGTGGTGCCCATCTTCCTCGCCGTCACCGCCGGGGACTCCCCGGAGAAGATGGACCGAACGGCGGCACGCGCCTCGCTCACCGCCTTCGGATTGCTGGTCTTCTTCGCCCTCTTCGGGACGCTCATCTTCAAGGTGATTGGCATCTCCCTCGGCGCCTTTCGTGTCGCTGGGGGCATCCTTCTCCTCGTCACCGGGCTGGACATGCTGCGCGCACGCCAGTCCGAGACGCGCACCAGTCCTGAGGAGGAGGCCGAGGCGAGCAAGAAGGAGGACGTCGCCATCGTCCCGCTCGCGGTCCCGCTCTTGGCCGGGCCGGGGGCCATCGCCACCGTGATGGTGCTGATGTCCCAGGGGCAGGGCCTGCTCGCCGCCGTGCCGGTGTTGGTGGCGGTGACGCTGACCTGCCTGGCCAGCTACTTCATCCTCCGGGCCGCATCCTTGGTGCTTCGGGTGCTGGGCCAGTCCGGGGTGGCCATTCTTCAGCGGGTGATGGGACTCATCCTGGCCGCCATCGCCGTGCAGTTCATGGCCGACGGCGTGCACCAGCTTTTCAACCTCTAGCCGGGCGCCGGGGGCCGTTCGCCCCGGCTCCAGGCCTGGCTGACCCGCCGGGCGCCTTCCAGGTCATCCACCACTAGGACCAGCTGGTGCGCGTGGTCGCTGTAGAGGACGCTGATGTTGACGCCAGCCTGGGCCATCATCCGGGTGAGTTTCCCCAGTTGCCCGGGCTCATCCTGCTGCAGCCGCAGCAGCACCACGTCACGCTGCGCCACCACGGTCATCCCCGCCGCGAGCAGCGCCGCTTCGGCAGCCGCCCCGTCCTGGAAGAGGAAGTGCGCCACGCCGGTCCCGTCCACCACCCAGGCACCGCCTCCCTCCACGCTGACGGCGGCGCGTCCCAGCGCCTCGCCCATCGCCGCCAGCGCTCCGGCGACGTCGGGCAGGTGAATCTCGAGGTCCTTCATCCCTCCACCGTCACCCGGGTCCGGACCGAGTTGGCGATGAAGCACTCGGCGTGCGCCTGGTGGTGCAGCTGCAGCAGGACGTCGCCCGGCAGCGGCTGCGCGAAGGACACCCGTGGCCGCAGCGTCACGGCGGTCACGGACAGTCTCCCGTCGGCATTTTTCGCCATGACGCCGACGGCGTGGTCCTCGTAGGCGTCGACGACGAGGCGCTTGCGGGCAGCAATGGCGAGGAAGCTGAGCATGTGGCAGCTGCTCAGCGCAGCCACCAGCAGCTCCTCCGGGTTGGCGCGGGCCGCGTCCCCCTTGAATTCCGCGGCGGCCGACATGGGGAGCGCCTGGCCGCCGCCCGTGGTGACGAGGTGGCTGCGGCTGTAGCTGTCGTACGCGAAGTCCGCGGTGGTGCGCTTCCAAGAGAGGCGGGCGACGTATTCCATGGGCTTGGAAGTCTTTCGAAGGCGGTGCGGGTTTGTCCAGCCCCCCCCAGGGGGGCCGCTCTTGCCCCGAGGGCCGACGTCACCTCAAGGCCAACTCGATGAGAGCACCGACTCCGGCAAGGGGTGCGACTTGCGCCTCCGACAATCCAAAGCGGCGCGCCAGGAAGGCCGGGTCGTTGTAGCTGAGCCAGACGCGCCCCTTCTCGTCCTGCCACGCGAGGGCCTTCAGCGGCAGGTCAATGGCAGCGGTGGGCGCGGCCAGCATCACGGGCGTGCCGGCCTTGGGGCTTCCGAAAATCAACAGCTGGGTGGGCGGCAGGGTGAGGCCCACCTTGGCCGCCTCGCCCGAGTGGTCCACGCGGGCGAAGATGGTGATGCCCTTGCTACGAAGGACGCCCTCCAGTCGGTCGAGCGTCACTGGCACCGGCCGCGTGCTCGCCCTGCTGATGATGCCTTCGCCTGCTGTCATGGCCCGCTCCTCCTTGCCCGCTGTTTGCGCGCTGGCGACGGTGGGCCCACCGGGCCGGGCCCCCAACGCGAGGGCAAGCGCTCCGGCCAGCACCGCCATCGCGGCGCGCGGCCTCCTGCCGCCGGCCAAGGGGCGGCGTGTCCAGTGTGTAGGCTGGACGGGGCCACCGGGCGACAGGACAGCGCGCGATGCGCGGTGCATGAAGGGCTCCCCTCTGGAACGCGACTGGCCACTCACCTCGGCCAACACCTAGTCAGCACCGTGGGCCCAGGGCAAGGCGAGGTGGCGGCCGGCATGCGCACGCGCGGTCCGTAGGCCGGAGCGTCAAGTACCCGACAGCGGAAGGGCCGCGCAAACGCAAAACTCGGCCTGGCCGACGGGGCGCTAGGGAGGGGCGGGAGTGCCAGACTCCAGGGCCAGCACAGTGATGCGGGCGCGCTCGGCCGTCGCCAGCAGGCGGTCCGCTTCGAGGAGGAGGGTTTTGCCCGCTTCCACGGCGAGGACGCGCGCGCCCACCTCGGCCATGACGTCCACCGTCCCGGGGCCCACCGCCGGCAAGTCGAAGCGCTCGTCCTGGCCGGGCTTGAAGCGCTTCACCACCACCACGCCCCGGCCGCCCAAGGAAGCCCCCCGGCGGATGCAGGCGTCGGTGCCCTCCACCGCCTCCAGCGCCAGCACGTGCCCGTCCTTCACCACCACCGTCTGGCCGACGTCGGCCCGGCCGAGGGCGGCTGCCACCTCGCTGCCCAACTCCACGTCCCGGCGCAGCCCGGCGTCTAGTTCCGGGCCCGGCCAGTCGCCCGGCGGGCGCCAGCAACTCCGAAAGGTAGCTGGCCGGGGAGACGATCCGGATGCCGTGCGCCTCGAAATCCTCGGCCACCGCGCGCAGGAAGGCGTCGTCGCGGATGCTGCGCAGCCGGGCCAGGACGCGGACCAGGCCGAAGTCCGGGCGCAGCTCGGCCGACTGCGCGCATTCTCCGGAAGCCGCCGGCCAGCACCGCTTCCTCGACGCCGGCCCGCCGGAGAATGCCCTGGATGCGGGCCAGCTGCCCGACCCGCACCCAGGCGAGAGCGTCCACCTCCCCGGCCAATGCAGGGTCCGTCTCGCCGCGGTGGGCGGCCACGCACCACCGACAGACCCCGGGCCCGGGCCGCCCGGGCGAACAGCCGGGGAAGCATCCCGTTTCCGGCGATGAGGCCAATGACTGCCACGGGAAGGGGCGCCCCTAGCGCGTGAGCCCGCGCTTGGTGGTGGTGACGAAGTCGAGCAGGCCGGTCGACCTCGGGCTGGCCGCCGAAGTCGACGCGCAGCCGGGCGACGGCCTCCTCGAGCGGCAGCTTGGAACGGAAGAGGACGCGGTAGGCGTCCTTGACGCGGGCCAGCTGGTCCTCGGTGAAGCCGTGGCGTTGCAGGCCGACGACGTTGAGGCCGACCAGCTCGGCCCGGTCGCCCTGGGCAATGCAGTAGGGGGGAATGTCCATCACCACCATTGCCCCACCGGCAATGAAGGCGTGCGCACCGATGCGGGTGAACTGGTGCACGGCGGACAGCCCGCCCAGGGTGACGAAGTCGCCCACCTCCACGTGCCCGGCCAGCGTCGCGCCGTTGGCGAAGACGCAGCGGTTGCCCACCTGGCAGTCGTGGGCAACGTGGCTGTAGGCCATGAAGAGGTTGTTGTTCCCAATCCGGGTGACGCCGCCCGCCGCCGGCGGTGCCGATGTGTAGGGTGGTGAATTCGCGGATTTGGTTGCCGTCGCCGATGACGAGGGCGGTGGCCTCACCGGCGTACTTGAGGTCCTGGGGGACGGCCCCCACCGAGGCGAACTGAAAGACGCGGTTCTTCTCCCCGAGCGTGGTGCGCCCCTCGACCACGGCGTGCGGGCCGACGGAGGAGCCCGCGCCGATGCGCACCTGGGGGCCAATGACGGCGAAGGGCCCGACCTGCGACCGAGGGGTGCAGCTCGGCCCCCGGAGCGATGATGGCGGTGGGGTGGAGGGCCGGTCCGGGGCTGCTCATTTCCCGCCGGCGTCCTTGTCCACCACGGTGGCCAGGAATTCGCCCTCGGCCACCACCTGGCCGTCCACCGAGGCCACCCCCCGGCTCTTCACCACCGCCGACTTGAGGCGCAGCACCGTCACCTCCAGCTGCAGCCGGTCGCCGGGCACCACCGGGCGGCGGAAGCGTGCCCCGTCGATGGCCATGAGGTAGGTCACCTTCTTCTCCGGGTCGAAGCCGGTGCTGCTGTAGCAGAGGATGGCGCTGGCCTGCGCCAGCGCCTCCAGCACCAGCACGCCGGGCATGACGGGGTGGCCGGGGAAGTGGCCCTGGAAGAAAGGCTCGTTCGGCGCTGACATTCTTGTAGGCCACCAGGCGCTCACCGGGCCGGAGTTCCACCACACGGTCGACGAGGAGGAAGGGAAACCGGTGCGGCAACAGGCGTTGGATTTCCAGGACGTCCATCACGGCTTTGTCTCCTTCTCCAGCGCCTCAAGGCGAGAGCGCAACCCGCGCACCTCCCGCATCAGCTCCATCAGCCGGGGCAGCGCCACCGACAGGCGGAGCCACGTCCAGTGGTCGACCGCCGGCGAGCCGGCCACGGTGGCGCCCGGGGCCACGTCCTGAGCCAGTCCGCTCTGCGCTTGCACGCGCGCCCCGTCGCCAACGCTGAGGTGGCCGGACACGCCCACCTGCCCCGCCAGCACCACGCCAGTGCCGAGCTCGGAGGAGCCGGAGATGCCCACTTGGGCGCAGAGGATGGAGAGCGGACCCACCCGGACGTTGTGCGCGACTTGCACCAGGTTGTCGATTTTCGTGCCCCGGCCGATGACGGTTTCCCCGGTGGTGGCCCGGTCGATGCAGCTGCAGGCCCCCACCTCCACGTCGTCCTCGATGCGGACAATGCCGGCCTGGGGCACCTTGATGTGGGCCCGGGCCTCGGCGTCGAAGGCGAAGCCGAAGCCATCCGCCCCCACCACGGCCGACGGGTGCAAGACGACGCGCTCCCCCAGCACGCAGCGCTCGGCCACCGTGACTTGGGGGTGCAGGGTGCAGTCCCGGCCGATGCGCGCCCCGGCCCCGACGTAGACGCCGGGGTGGAGGACGGCGCCTTCGGCCACCTCGGCCTCGGCCTCCACCGTGGCGAAGGCCAGGACGCAGGCCCCGGGGTGAATGCGGGCCGTCGGGTGGACGTTGGCCTTGGGATTGACCCCCGGCGGCGGTCGCTCCACCGGGTGAAACAGCGCCGAGATGCGGGCGTAGGCCAGGTGCGGGCTGGGCACCGCGACCAGGCTGAGGTCCGGACGGAGGTCCTCCTCACCCAAAGGTACCAGCACCGCGGCGGCACGCGTCGCGGCGAGGGCCTCCCGGTAGCGGTGACTGGCGTAGAAGGACAGGTCCGAAGGGCCGGCCTCGGCCAGCCCTTCGACGCCGTGGATGAGGAGCGAGCCATCGCCCCGAAGCCGTCCACCGACGTGCGCGACGAGCTCGGCCAGTGGCCGTCCGGCCATGGGAGAGTCCTTGGCCTGGCTTACTTGGGCGTCGCAGGCGCGGTGGGCGTCGCGCTCGACTTCTTCGTGGAGCTGGAGGTGCCGCCGGTCGCCTTGTACTTTTCGTTGAAGAGCCGAATCAATTCATTGGTGATGTCCAGGCTGGCCGGCGCGTAGAGCAGGCCGGAGTCGGTCTTCTCGAACACCATGGTGAAGCCGTCGCGCTGGGCGATGGTCTGGATGATGGGCTGCATCTTGCCGAGGATGCCGCTGAGGGTCTCGCGTTCGGTCTGCGCCAGCTCCGCGCGCCCCTTCTCGAAGCGCTGCTGCAAGTCATACAGCTTCTTCTGCAGCTCGGTGCCCTGCTGCTGGCGGGCACTGTCGGTCATGGTGGCCATCTGCTTCTCGAAGGTGTCCTTCTCCTTCTTGAGGGCCTCCTGCTCCTTGTCGAGCTCCTTCTGCTTGGCGTCGCGCATCTGCTCCAGCTTGGCCTTGGCCGCCTTGCCTTCGTCCACCTCGGCGAAGGCGCGCTGCAGGTCGACGTAGGCGATTTTCAGTTCCGCTGCGTGAGCGATGCGAGGGGCCAGAAGGGAGAGGCCGGCGAGCAGGGCCACGAGCATTTGACGGGACGGCATGGGGATGTGCGCTCCAATGTGAGGAAAGCCGGAAAGGCTTGCCGCCCAGGGCCCCCTTCTTTCGGGGACTCGACGGCCAACGGAGGGTCCCGGCGGACGGCCTCCAAAAAAGTGCGCGCACACTAGAGGCGGCCACCCAGCGACGTCAAGGAGACAAGTCGCTTCCATGGGCTCCGCGACGGGCCAAGCACCACCTTGGGGTGCCACGGGGGGGGCCGCCTGCGGTGGGGGGCGTGGCGCCTAAAAGGAGTTGCCGATGGTGAATTCGAAGAGGACACCCTGGTCCTGGGGGCGAGGGGTGAGCGGGATGCCCCACTCGAAGCGGAGCGGCCCCACCGGCGAAAACCAGCGGACGCCGAAGCCGGTGGCCAGAAACAGCCCCAGCGGCAGCTTGTACTGCCGGTCCTGGAAGAAGTTGGCGTCCACGGCGAAGACGTTGCCCGCGTCGAAGAAGACCACGCCGCGCACGCCAGCCTTGGGGATGATGGGGATTTCCAGCTCGAAGTTGGCGATGAATTCCTTGTTTCCCCCGACCGTGAACCGGCTGGCGACGAAGTCGCCCGGGCCAGCGTGCCGACCAGCAACGTGGGCGAGATGCTGTTGAGGGTGTAGCCCCGCAGGCTGTTGATGCCACCGAGGAGGTACTGCTCGGAGATGGGCAGTGGGTTGGCCGAGTTGAGCTCGGCGATGTAGCCGATGGTGAACTGCGTCTTGAAGATGAGCCCCAGCGGCAGCGGAACGTAGAAGCGGGTGTAGGCCTGGAAGCGGGCGAAGTTGAAGTTTCCCCCGAGCCAGCTCGGCGCCACCTCCGCCGAGCCGAACAAGAGCATGCCCTTGGTCGGGTAGAGCCGGTTGTCACGCCGGTCGTAGGTGAGGCTGAGGCGCAGTGAACTCGTCAGCCCGGACCGAAAGCGGTTGGCCGGCGAGGGGATGGCACCGGAGGTGGGGATGTTTCCGCCGTTGACGCCCGAGCCGCCCGGGATGGCCGAGACGCCCTCCAGCGTGTAGGTGAGGGCGGCCGTCAAGTCGTCGAGGACGTGGTAGCCCCAGCCGATGGCGCCGCCCACCGACTGGCGCGTGAAGTCATAGGAGTCAATCTGCGTGCGGAACAGGTCGAGCGTGAAGATGAAGTCGCTGTCGAGGAAGTAGGGCTCGAAGAAGGACGCGGTGAAGAGCTGCCGCAGCCCGGACACCTGCGCCGAGAGCGAGGCGGTGTTGCCCCAGCCGAGGAAGTTGCTCTGACTGACCTGGGCCGTGAAGATGAAGCTCTCCACCGAGGAGAAGCCGGCGCCCACCTGGAAGGTGCCGGTGGCCTTCTCTTTCACCTCCACCGTCATCGCGATGTGGCTGTCGTCGCGCCCCGGCTTGAAGTTGATTTCCACCGTCTCGAAGAAGCCCAGCGCGGTGATGCGCTCCTTGCTGACGCGCATGCCTGTCCCGCGGAACAGCTCGCCCTCGTAAACGCGCAGCTCGCGCCGGATGACGCGGTCCCGCGTCTTGGTGTTGCCGACGATGCTGATGGTCTCGATGGTCTGCGGCTTGCCCTTCTGGACGGTGAAGGTGAGGGCCACCGTCTTGGCCACCGGGTCGACCACCGTCTCCGGGGCCCAGTTGGCGTAGGCGTAGCCGCGGTCCTGGTACAGCTCCGACAGGGCCTGGTCATCGTGGAGGATGGCTTGGCGGCTGAAGTACTCGCCCTCCCGGCTGACGATTTGCAGGCGCAATTCCTCCTTGGGGAAGAGGAGGTCTCCGGCGAAGTCGATTTTCGAAATCCGGTATGGGTCGCCTTCCTCGATGCGGATGTCGATGAAGATGAGCTTCTTGTCCGGGGACAATGAGACGGAGGGCTTCTCCACCTTCACCTGGAGGTAGCCGCGGTCGTAGTAGGCCGCCTCGATGACGGCCAGGTCGCGCTGGAACAGTTCCTCGCGGTAGGTGCCTTCCTGGGTGATGAAGGACAGATAGCCGCCCTCACGGGTGGCCATCTGCGCCTTGAGCTCCTCGGGCGAGACCCGGATGGCGCCGATGAGGCTGATGGACTTCACCTGCACCTTGGCGTGCTCGTTGATGACGATGACGACATCCACCTGCTCGGCGGACGCCGTGATGGGGGCGAGGTTGGCGCTCGCCCTGGACTGCTTCACCTCCTTGGCCGCCTGGGCGTCGGTGGGCAGCACCGGATCCACCCGGAAGGTCACCTCGGCGAGGAAGTAGCCCTTCTCCAGGTACTTGGCCTGGACCTTCTTCGCATTGCGACGGACCGCGTCCATGTCGAGGATGGAGTACCTCTTGATGTCGATGTCGTCCTTGAAGTCGTCCTTGTTGAGTTCCTCGTTGCCCTCCAGCTTCACCTCGCGCACCGAGGGCCGCTCGACGACGCGGACGATGTAGGCCAGCCCTCCCTGGGGCAGCACCTGGGTCAACAGCTGGATGTCGGCGAAGTAGCCGAGGGCCCACAGGCCCTGGAGGTCCGCCCCGGTGAGGCCCGGGTCATAGCGGCTGCCGACCCGGTTTTTGAGGGCGCGGGCGACGGCTGCCGGCTCGACCCGCTGGTTTCCCTCGACGCGGATTTCGGTGATGGTGTCCGAGCCGGCGGCGGACGGCGTATCGGCCGTCGCCGTCTGGGCGCGGGCCGACGAGGGGGCAGCCAACAAGGCGGCGGCCAGGCACAGGGCGGCGGTCGTCGTCGTGCGGGCGGAAACGGTGAACCTCGGTGCGCGGGCGTCCAGGAAGGGGCGCGCACTGTAGGGGACGCACGACGCGCCCGACAATGGGAAAACCAGCGCTGCGCCCCTCACGCCCTCAGCACCTTGCCCGCCTGAAGACGCAGCCGGCGCGGCATGGAGCGCGCCAGGACTTCATTGTGCGTGACCACCACCATGGTGATGCCCAGGTCGCGGTTCACCTCGCGCAGCAGCTGGTGGATGCCCTCCCCGGTCGCTGGGTCGAGGTTGCCGGTCGGCTCATCCGCCAGCAGCAGCGCCGGCTGCGAGGACGAGCGCCCGGGCGAGCGCTACGCGCTGGGCCTCGCCGCCGGACAGCTCGCCGGGGCGATGGTCCAGGCGCGCGCCGAGGCCCACGCGTTCCAGCAGGTCACGCGCCTGCGCCAGCGCCGCCGCGCGGTCGACCCGCTGGATCAGCGCCGGCATGGCGACGTTCTCCAGCGCGGTGAACTCCGGCAGCAGGTAGTGGCTCTGGAAGACGAAGCCGATGGTGCGGTTTCGGAAGCGCGCCAGACCTCGCGTCGTTCAGCTCGAAGACGCTCATGCCCGTCGAAGTGCAGCTAACCCGCCGCCGGGGCGTCGAGCGTGCCCAGCGACGTGCAGGAAGGTGCTCTTCCCCGCGCCCGGAGGCGCCCACCAGCGAGACCAGCTCGCCCCGTTCGATGTCGAGCGAGACGCCGCGCAGCACGTCGATGCGCTTGCCGTGCAGGAAGTAGCTCTTGAAGACGCCCCGAACTTCGAGGAGAGCCATGGCTATTCCGCCTTCAGCCCTTCGACCGGCTCCACCTGCGAGGCCTTGAGCGCGGGGTAGATCGAGGCCAGGTAGGTCACCAGGATGGCGATGACCACGGCGAGCGCCGTCTGCAACGGCTCGATTTTCACCGGCAGCGAGGGGATGTAATAGACCTGCGGGTCCAGCTTGAGCCCCACCTTCTCGATGAAGAGGCACCAGGCGAGGCCCGACAAAAGGCCCAGCAGCCCACCGGCCACGCCAATCTGCAGTCCCTCGGCGAGGAAGATCTTCACGATCCCGCCGTCCGGGACGCCCAGCGCCTTGAGGACGGAGATTTCCTTGCGCTTCTCGAGCACCAGCATGATCACCGTCGCCACAATCAGCCCGGCGGCGACGATCACGATGATGGTCAGAATGATTCCCATCACCAGCTTCTCCAGCCGCAGCGCGGAGAAGAGGTTGCGGTTCATCTCGCCCCAGTCCTTGGTGCGGTAGGGGTAGCCGTCCAGGGCCTGGAGCGCGGCGACCGGCAATGCGTCGGGCGTCGTCGACGTCGGCGACCTTCAGCTCGACGCCGGTCGCGCCCTTCACGTCGAGGAAGCTCTGCGCCTCCCCAAGGGAGATGTAGGCGAACTTCGAGTCGTATTCATACATGCCGGTGTAGAAGATGCCGGCCACCCGGAAGGCGCGACTGCGGGGCATCGGGCCGGTCGGCCCCATCCCCCCGCCCAGCGGCGAGACCGCCGTCACCCGGTCGCCCACCAGCACCCGCAAGGACGCGGCCAGCTCCCGCCCCAGAAGGATGCCGGGAAGCACTTGTTCGGTGCCGCCGGGCGTGTGGTGCACCACCTCGTCATCGCCGTCCGTCGATGCGCGCGGCCGCGCCGGGCGATGCACGGGGATGGAATTGGGCTGCGTCAGCCAGTCCATGTTGCCGCCGGGAAGCACGTTCTTCGGCAGGTCGGTGACGCTGCCCACGCTGGCCGGGTCGATGCCTTTGATAATCGTCCCGTCGACGTTCCCCTCGGAGGCAATCATCACCTGCCCGAAGATGAAGGGGGTCACGCCGATGACGCCGCGCAGCCCCTCCACCTTCTTCACCACCTCGGCATACTCCGGCATGGCGCCGTTGTCGGTGTACTTGAGGACCACCACGTGGGCGTTGGTGCCGAGGATTTTGGTTTGTAAGTCCGCCTCGAAGCCGCTCATCACGGACAGCACGATGATGAGGGCCATCACGCCGACCCCGACGCCCCCCACGCTGAGCGCCGTCATCATTGCGGTGGCCGTCTGCGCCTTCTCCGCCCAGGCCCGCTGCGCGGCCGCCGCCAGCATCGGGTCCTTCAGGCCCAAGGCCCGGATGCGGGTGCGCTCCACCGCTGCGTCGGCAGCGCGCAGCACGGCCAGCACCAGCAGCGGCGGGACGACGCCGAGCAGCAGCACCAACAGCCCGCCGAATAGCAGCCGGGGCCGGAACACCTGGACGTGGCGCGCCGCGACGAACAATTCGAAGCCGGTGCTTAAGTCCAGCGTCCCGCTGCCCCCGGCGACGAAGCCGGAGAGGATGCCGAGCGCCAGCGCCACGACGAGGAGGGTGAAGGTCAGCCAGTAAGCAATTTCCGGCCGTCCAATCAGTTCGGCCACGTAGGTGATTTCCCGGAAGCGGTAGCCCACCCAGAGCGCCGCCCGCGGGAAGTTGGGCAGCACGGTGAGCAGCACCGGCAGGGGAGTCCCGAGGTAGAGGACGGCAATGGTGGCCTCGGGGGCGGCCAGCCGCCGGGCCCGGGCGGCACCGAAGGCACCGGCGGCGAAGGCCACCAGCACCGCCGCCAGCAGCGAAAGGACGAAGGCACTGGGGGCGGCCATGCCCAGTCCGCGGGCGCCGCTGGCCAGAAACGTCTGCAGCAGCACCAGCACCACCTCGCCGCCGAGGATGGCGACGGCGTAGGCGGCGAAGGTGGCGGGCGAGAAGTCCCGCCAGGCGGCCAGGGGCGGGTACAAGGGCGAGTCGGCCGCGGCGCTGGGCGCCTCGTCCTTGGCCTGCGCCTTGGGGACGCTGAGGGCCAGAAGCGCCCAGCCCAGACACCAGCCCACCGCCCCGGCCAACATCCACCGCCAGGGCAGCGCCAGCGCCACCGGCGGCGCCCGGTGGGCGGCGCGCAGAAGGCCCAGGCCCGCCTGCACCAGGCCGCCCCAGCCCGGGGCCAGCAGGGCCAGCGCGGAGACCAGGCCATCGCCCGCGCCGGCCTGACGCACCGCCAACAGCAGCAGCCCGGCGCCAACCGACAGCAGCAGCACGGCGGCCGTGCGCAGCGCCCAGCGGGGCCGCTCCAACTCCGACAGCGCCAGCGTGGCGGCGGCGGAATTCATCGGCCCTGCGGGCGAAGCAGCGGGAAGAGGATGACGTCGCGGATGGAAGGCGCGTCCGTCAGCAGCATCACCAGCCGGTCAATGCCAATGCCCTCGCCGGCGGTGGGCGGCAGGCCATGCTCCAGGGCCCGGACGTAGTCCTCGTCGTAGTCCATGGTTTCCGCCTGCCCCCGCTCCTTGGCTGCCACCTGCTCGAGGAAGCGCTGCCGCTGGTCCGCCGGGTCGTTCAACTCGGAGAAGCCGTTGGCGATTTCCCTCCCCGCGACGAACAATTCAAAGCGGTCGGCAATTTCCGGGTCGGCGTCACTGCGCCGCGACAGCGGGCTGATGGCGGTGGGGAAATGCGTCACAAAGGTGGGCTGGACCAGGGTGGGCTCGACCAGGAGCCCGAACAGCTGCCCCAGCAGCTCGCCGGCATTGCGCTTCTCCGCCGCCTCGGCCTCGGCCATCGAGACGTGGTGGCGCAGCTCATGCAGCAGCGCCCCGGCATCGCGGGTGTCCTTGTCCTGCAGGGCCGGGGCCGCCTCGCGCACCGCCTCGGCCATCGGGAGGCGACGCCAGCCCTTGGCGAAGGACAGTGGCGTGCCCTGGTAGGTGACGTCGGTGGAGCCGGTCACCCGCACCGCCGCCCCGCCCACCATCTCCTCGGTCAGCGTCATCAGGTCCTGCGTAGGTGGCGTAGGCCTGGTAGAACTCCAGCATGGTGAACTCGGGGTTGTGGCGGGTGCGACAGCCCCTCGTTGCGGAAGTTGCGGTTGATTTCGTAGACCCGCTCGAAGCCGCCCACCACCAGCCGCTTCAGGTAGAGCTCGGGCGCGATGCGCAGGAAGAGGTCCACGTCGAGCGCGTTGTGGTGGGTGACGAAGGGCCGCGCGGCGGCGCCCGAGACGAGGCTGTGCATCATCGGCGTCTCCACCTCGACGAAGCCTCGCTCGTCGAGGAACGCCCGGAGAAAGCGCACCAGCTCCGTCCGCCGCAGGAAGCATCTCGCTTCACCTCCGGGTTGGCCACCAGGTCCAGGTAGCGCTGGCGGTAGCGCATCTCCTGGTCCTGCAGGCCGTGCCACTTCTCCGGCAGCGGCCGCACCGCCTTGGTGAGCGGCAGGTAGGCGGTGCAGGCCAGGGTGAGCTCGCCCGTCTTGCTGCGAAACAGGTTGCCGGTGACGCCGACGAAGTCCCCCACGTCGGTGAGGCGGAACCTCTCATAGGCCTCGCCCAAGGCGTCCTGCTTGACGTGCACCTGGATTTCCCCCGAGCGGTCGCGCAGCTTGAGAAAGGCTGCCTTGCCGAAGGAGCGGATGGCGACGACACGGCCGGCGACGGTGTAGCGGTGGGGGGCGGCCTCCAGTTCCTCGGCACTCTGCCCGCCGTGGATGCGGAGGAGGTCGGCAGCCAGGTGCTCGGGACGAAAGCCGTTGCCGTACGGGTCGAGCCCGAGCGCCCGCCACCCCTGGGCCTTCTCCAGCCGAGCGGTGATGAGCTGCTGCTCCTTGTCTGTCGTCTCGTCGGCCATGGTGGGGGCAACCTCGCTATTCCGGCAGCGCCCGGGCCGGGTTCTTCACCCCCAGCAGCTGAGCGGTAATGAAGTCGTCCAGGTCCCCGTCGAGAACGGCGTCGACGTTTCCCGTCTCCACGCCGGTGCGCAAGTCCTTCACCAGCCGGTAGGGGGCCAGCACGTAGGAGCGGATTTGCGACCCGAAGGCGATGTCCTTCTTCTGCGACTCGACCTCCTCGCGGGCCTTGTCCCGCTTCTTCATCTCCAGGTCGAAAAGGCGGGACCGGAGGATCTTCCACGCCATGTCGCGGTTGGCGTGCTGACTTCGCTCGTTCTGCATGGCCACGGTAATGCCGGAGGGGAGGTGGGTGAGGCGCACCGCGGAGGACGTCTTGTTCACCTTCTGGCCGCCGGCGCCGCTCGCCCGGTAGACGTCCACCCGGACGTCTTTCTCCGGAATGTCGATGACGATGTCGTCGTCCAACTCTGGGTAAACGGACACCGAGGCGAAAGACGTCTGACGCCGGGCGTTGGCGTCGAAGGGGCTGATGCGCACCAGCCGGTGCACCCCGTTCTCCGCCTTCAGGTAGCCGTAGGCATTCTCGCCGACAATTCGGACCGAGACGTTCTTCACCCCGGCTTCCTCGCCGGCGACGAAGTCGTTGATTTCCACGCTCCAGCCCTTGCGTCTCGGCGAAGCGGGTGTACATGCGGAGCAGCATCGCCGCCCAGTCCATGGACTCGGTGCCCCCGGCGCCGGCGTTGATGTCCATGTAGCAGTTGGCGGCGTCGTTCTCGCCGGAGAGCATCCGCCGCAGCTCGAGCTTCTCGAACTCGGCGGTGAGGGCCGAAAGCTGCCCCTCGGCCTCGGCGTGGGTGGCTGCGTCCTCCGCCTCGGCGGCCAGCTCGAAGAGGGCCTGGACGTCCTGGAGCCCGGAGTGAATGCGCTCCACCGAGGCCACCGTGGCTTCCAGCTGGGCCTTTTCCTTCAGGACGCCCTGCGCCTTGGCGTTGTCGTTCCAGAAGTCCGGGTGGGAGGCATCGCGCTCGATTTGCGCGATGCGCGACCGCTTGCGGTCGACGTCAAAGAGTCCCCCGGAGCGCCTGCAGTCGCGCCTCGAGTGCCTTCAGTTGTTCATTCACGTCCACTGGCATGCGGGTTCCTCAGGTGGCCTCGGCCGGTCGGCGCTTCCGACGGGCGCGGACGAGCGCCAGCAGGGTGCCGCCCACCGAAAAGAGCGACGCAAGGTAGGCGGGAATGTCGCCGAGGGCAACGTAGACCGTGGTTTCTTTCAGCAGCGGCAGGTCGGCCATCCGCCACTCCGGGCCCACCAGTTCCGCCGCCGTCACCCGGGGCCGGTCGCTGTCAGTCAGCCCGATGGGGGTGGCCTGGCTCACCCGCCCCAGCGGGTCGATGAAGGCACTCACCCCGGTGTTGGCCGCCCGGGCGAAGGGCCGGCCGGTCTCGACGCTACGCATGGCCACCTTGCGGAGGAACTGGAAGTTGGCCGAGGAGAAGCCGTACCAGGCGTCGTTGGTCATGTTGACCAGAACGTCGGCGCCGCGCTGGACCAGCTCCCGCGAGATTTCCGGGAAGATGGCGTCGTAGCAAATCTCGATGCCCAATTTTACCGGCGGTCCCTGCTGTCGCCGCAGCAGCGCCGGACTGAGGTCCGCCCCCGGTGCGAAGGTGCCCGGCACCAGGTTCTGGATGGGAAGCCACTCGTCCATGTGGAGCGGCATGTACTCGCCGAAGGGCACCAGGTGGTGCTTCACGTAATGGTGCTCAATCACCAGCCCCGGGCCCACCAGGAAGGCGGCATTCTCATTGCCCCGGCGCAAATCGCGCGGGTCATAGACGTCCACGCCGATGAGGAGCCGTGACTTGCTGAGGACGCCGTCGAGGCCGGCGCCCTCGACGGACGTCACCCCGGTAGGGAAGGCCAGGGGGTAGGACGCCTCGGGCCACACCACCAGCTCCGCCCCGGCGGCGTCCGCCGCCGCGGTGGCCGGCACATACCGGCCGAGGATGAGGCCCGCCCGGCTGCCCTGCACCATTTTCAGCTTCTGGTCGATGTTGCCCTGCACCACCGCCACGCGCACCGTGGGGGCGGCGGCGATGAGGGCGTCCCACTTGTGCACGCGCCAGGCCCCATACAGGTGCCCCAGCACCAGCACCCCGCCGGCGGTCGAAAGGAGCGCGCGGGGCACCGGCCGCTCCCGAAGGAGGCGCCAGCGAAGCAATTCGTACAGGGCGCCATTCACCAGCCCCAGGGCGAGGACAATGCCGTAGACACCGGCCAGGGAGGCAATCTGGCTGAAGTAAAGGTTGCGCGCCTGGGAGTAGCCGAGGTTGGTCCACGGGTAGCCGGAGAGGGAGTAATTGCGGAGCAACTCGATGGCCATCCACACCGGGCCCACCGTCCAGCCGGCCGGCCAGCCCAGGTGCAAGTCCATGGTGCGGATGGCCCAGGCGCCGAGCGCCCAGTGGACGGCGCAGTAGAGGATGAGGAGCTCGAGCGCCGGGATGCTGAGGTAGTTGGGCATGCCGCCAAAGGCAGTCATCGCCACGTTGACCCACCAGAAGGTGCCGTTGAAGAAGGCGACGCCCGCCAGCAGCCCGGCGGCGAAGGCCTTGCGGGTGGAGAGCCCCCGCAGGGCCCACAGCAGGGGGACGAGGCACACAAAGGCCAGCGGTTCCAGGACGCCGCTGGCGAACAGTTCGCGCCGGGGCCCGACCGGGAAGGCGAGCGGGAAGGCCGCAGCGCCCAGAAGGCCCGACAGCAAAAGCAGTCCGAGACGTCGCAGCGTGAGGAGGCGCTGGGGCCGTGGGCCCACGTCCGCGGCGGCGACGGCGGCCGGTGTGGAAGAAGGGGGGAGGGCTGTGGCCATGCGCGGGGGGCGGCTGCCCCCTCTAGCAGAAAGTGCCCCAGGGGCAATGCGACGCCCCTCACGACGGCCCGGCCTGCGCGACGCCCGGGGGCCAGGGACGCCCAGGGGGGCCCCTTCAGCGCTGGCGGCGCGGGGGCGGGACGACAGCCCGCACCATGCCCGGGCCTCCCAGCAGGCGGTCCTCGAGAGTGGCCATCCGGCGGGCAGCCGGGGGCCGGTGGTGGTCATGCCCCAGAAGGTGGAGCAGCCCGTGGGCCAGGTAGCGGTCGAGCTCGTCGGCCAGACGCCGTCCCTCGTGCTTCGCCGCCCGCCGCGCCGTGTCCAGGGAGATGACGACGTCGCCCAGCACCAGCGGCCCAGGCCAGCCCGGCGGCGGTGGTCCGCCGGGGAAGCTGAGGACGTCGGTGGCGTGGTTCTTCAGCCGCCAGCGTCGGTTGAGCGTGCGGATGTGCGTGTCGGTGGTGAGTGTCACCGCCAGCGCCACGCTGCGCAAATCCAGCTTGCGCGCCAGCCGCTTGGCCTTCTCCTCGAGGTGCTCGCCCCAGCGACCGGCCGAGGGGTGTTCCACGAAGACGTCAATCTGGTTACGGGCGGCGCCCAAACTAGACCTCGAAGTCTGCGCCGGCGGCGCTGAAGAGAATCTCCCCTCCCCCCAGGTGCAGGTTGGAGAGCTGTCCGCGCTGGAACTCCACCTGCACCGAGATGCCCAGGGCGAAGCGGATGGTGCGGCTCTCGTCCAGGCGAAAGGTATTCAAGTCGTCCAACTCGTGCTGGTGTGTGCCGGTGGCGTTGACGCCCGAGAGGTCGAAGCCGTGCACCCGGCGCGGCCCGTCCCACAGGTGCACCTGCCGCAGCCACGCCTGGTCTGCGTGGTACAGAAGAAAGAGCCGCGTGAAGCGCGGCCGCACGCCGTCGAGGATGACCGGCGTGGGCACCGCGACATGAAACCAGTGGGTGACACTGAGCGGCCCGGCCCACTGGTGCGACAGCTTGTCGTAGACGGACGGGTTGCCGCGGAAGAAGCCTCCCCAGCCCCGACGCGCTGAGAACCCCACCGGCTCCTCCGGCTGGAACGCCGTGCCGTGCACCCACATTTCTGCCTTGAGCACCGGCCACCTCCGCTGCAAGGGCGGACAGTCTGGAGGGCCGCTTCGCCACCCGTGGGGCGAGGCCGCCAGCCCCTCCCCTGCCCCCGTTACCTCTTGCGGAGGAAGTAAAGCCTGGACCGGCCGAGAAAAGCGACCGTGCGCAGGGACGGGGCGACCCTCAGGCCCGCTCGGTGCGAGTCGGGCGGCGCGCGGCCCCCGGGCGCCCCGGGGTCCGGCGCCGGGCGGCCACCAGCGTGAGGAGGACGGCAATCCGTTCGTGCCGCTCGAGCGGATGGCGGAACGGCATCTCGGCCCGCACGCTGTAGCGGTTGCGACGGCCCACCCGCTGGCGCTCCAGGTACCCTTCGCCCTCCAGCTCGCGGAGGATGCGCTGCACGGCGCGCTCGGTGATGCCCACCTTGGGGGCGATGTCGCGCACCCGAGCGTCGGCGTCCTCCCAGGCGCACAGCAGCACGTGCGCGTGGTTGGTGAGGAACGTCCAGGGAGGCAGGGCGCTGTCGCTCTTGGGGGCCACGGCTTTTCGGCGAGGAGCCTAGGGCACTTGACGCCTGCTCGGACACATACGACTTATGTACCGTGTGTTATATTTCCCGTATTGACGTGCATCAGGGTCGCGGTTCCCCCGGGGCGCCCCGGTGAGCGAAGTCCTCCGTCGAACCCGGCTGTCCCCAAGGGGGGGCCCCTGGCCTGGGCGTCACGGAGGCGAAGTTCTCGTCGCCCAAAGGACGTCTCCGTGTGAATGGCCCCGTCCAAGGGCGCCCCCACCCCGGGGGCAGCGGTTGGCCTTCCAGCGCCGCGTCGGGCCGCCCGAAGGCGGGGCCCGCGAAGCCGTCGGCTAGCGGCGCGCGGGCGGCGTCCCGCCAGCGCGGCGCGACTCGGCCACCACCGAGGCGAGACCCAGTTGTTGCGGACGGCCGCCCACCGCCCCCGCCGGGTACTCCGGCCGGGAGTGGTAGATGCCTTCCAGGGTGTGCAGGAAGGAACGGGCCAGCACGTTGAGGTCCCGCAGCGTCAGGTCGCACTCGTCCAGCTGCCCCTCGCTGAAGACGACGTTGATGATGCGCCCGACGAGGGCCTGCAATTCCTCCCGGGTGGGCTCGGGCATGGAGCGGCTGGCCGCCTCGACGGCATCGGCAATCATCACCAGCGCCGCCTCCCGGAATTGCGGCTTGGGGCCGGGGTAGCGGTAGATGGCCTCGTCCGGGGCCGCGGTGCCCTCGCGCTGCTCCAACTCGCGGAGCGCCTTGTGGTGGAAGTAGCCCACCAGACGGCTTCCGTGGTGCTGGGCGATGACGTCGACGACGGCCCGGGGCAGCCGGTACTGCCGGGCGAGCTCCAGCCCGTCGGTGACGTGGCGCTTGATGATGACGGCACTCATCGCCGGCGCCAGGCAGTCGTGGGGGTTTTCCCCCTTCTGGTTTTCCCCGAAGTACAGCGGATTCTTCCCCTTGCCGATGTCGTGGTAGTAGGCGCACGTCCGGGCCAGCAGCGGGTTAGCAGCCAATCTCCTCCGCCGCCGACTCCACCAGGCTGCCGACGAGGATGCTGTGGTGGTAGGTGCCCGGGCTGCGGACAATCAGTTCCTTCAGCGCCGGGTGATTGAGGTTGGCAAGCTCCAGCAGTCGCAAGTCGCTGGCATACCCGAAGACGACTTCCACCAGCGGCGTTAGGGCGAGGACGGCCATCGGGACGCTGATGGCCGTCCCCACCAGCGCGAAGCCCGCCGTCACGACCGTGTCCTGCAGCGTCCCCTTCCCGTCGGCCAGCGCGAAGGCGACCAGCACCGCCGCCGAGGCCAGCCCCACCGCGACGCCCGCCCGGAAGATGCCGGCCCGGTCCTTGGCCCGGCCAATGTGGTCCGCCGCTACCAGTGAGCCCACCAGCGCGAAGGTGGCCCAAGGGACGGAGTTGCCCAGCATGACTCCCAACAGGCAGGACGCCACCACCGAGAAGAAGAGCGCCGCCCGGGCATCCAGCACGAAGCGCACCAGCATGGCCCCGGCCGCCACCGGCATGACGGCATAGAGGGCCTCCAGCGGGATGCGGCCAGACCGGTCGTGCAGCGCCTCCGCCAGCAGCATCCACAGCCGGCAGCCGGCCAGCACGCCCACCAGCACGACGCTGAGCAGCAGGGCGTCCCGGCGCGAGGGGCGCCGGCGCTGGCTGAAGGCCCGGCGCTGGAAACTCCAGGCTGCCCAGAGGAGGAGCGCCACCACCCCCATCGCCCCGAGCTGGACCTGCACGCGGTCAAGCTGGTCGCTCTGGGCGCGCATGGCCTCGAGGAGTCGCAAGTGGTCCTCGGTCACCAGGTCCCCGTCGCCGATGACTTTCTGTCCGCGCTTGACCTGGATGATGGCGTCCTTCACCGCCGCCGCGGCCGCCGTCCGGCGGGCCTCGGTTTCCGCGGTGTTGACGGTCAGGTCCGGACGCACCAGCCGTTTGGCGAGCCGCAGCACCCCGCGGCGGAGCGCCGCCGGCGCGTCGGGCAGCAGGTTTCCCGGAAGCGAGGCGAAGCGCTCGACCTCGGCGCGCGCCTCGCGCACATCGAGGACGGACGGCGTCGATGGCGACGTGATGCGTTCCACCCCCTCGCCGAGCTGCCGCACGGCCAGGGCGCTCGCACTGCCGAGTTCCTCGCGCGAGGCCACCACCGGCGAGAGGTAGGCGTGCTGCAGCAGCGCCTCCACCGCCTCCTCGCTCTCGCGCGACGCGTGCGCCTGGACCAGGGCCTGGAAGTCCTCGTCCTCGAGCGGGAAGAGGCGCTTTTCGAAGGCCTCGCCGGCGGCCCGAAGGCCCGGGGAGGATTCCGCTGGCCCCGCGCGGCGGGCGCGTGTCCCGGTGCGTGTCTCGGGTTCCAGGCGCGCCAGGTTGGCGCGCAGCTCCGAGAAGGCCTCGTGGAGCGCCGCCCGCGCCTCCACCAACACCCCGGGGTTGTAGTCGTAGACGCTGAGGACGCTGGACCGCGCCTCCAGCCGCCGCACCTCAGTGCGCCCTCGGTCCACGACGTCGTAATCCCGCGCCGCCTTCAACCCGGCCGGGCTGTTGCTCTGGAAGGGCTTGCCCACGTCGGCCGCCCCGAGTTCCGGAACGGCCTGGGCCGTCAGCCCGCGGGTGAGCGCCAGGGACGCCGCCGCGGCCACCAGCACCAGCAGCACCAGGGCGAATCCCGGCGTGGTGCGCTCACCACCGGGGGGCGCCGCCCGGGGAGGAACTTCCGGAGAGGCGCTTTCAGGGGAGGGAGGTGGCATGGGGCCCTGCGGCAAGCGGGGAAGGCGAGCGACGGTGGGGGGGGCCAGCGCTGCCCCCGGACGCTAAGACGGGAGGGGGACGCGTCTCAAGAAGGCACACTGCCGGGGCCAGGACTTGCGGGCGTCTCGCCCTCGGCCTTGGGGACCTCCGCCAGCGGCTGCGCCTCCTCGGCCCGGCGCGCCTGGGCCTCGGCCTCGTCGCGGGCGTAGGCACGGATGACGGCTTGCACCAGCGGGTGGCGCACCACGTCCACCTCGGTGAAATGGGTGAAGGCGATGCCCGGGACGTCCGCCGAGCAGCGTGTGGGCGTGGGAGAGGCCGGAGGCGACGACCCGTGGGGAGGTCCACCTGCGTCACGTCGCCGGTGATGACGGCCTTGCAGTCGAAGCCGAGGCGGGTGAGGAACATCTTCATCTGCTCGACGGTGGTGTTCTGCGCCTCGTCGAGGATGACGAAGGCGTCGTTGAGCGTGCGCCCGCGCATGAAGGCCAGCGGCGCCACCTCGATCGTGCCCTGCTCCACCAGCTGGACGGCCCGCGCTCGACGTCCATCATGTCGTGCAGCGCGTCGTAGAGCGGGCGCAGGTAGGGGTTCACCTTCTCGGCCAGGTCTCCCGGGAGGAAGCCCAGCTTCTCGCCCGCCTCGACCGCCGGCCGGGCCAGGACGATGCGCTTCACCTTGCGCTCCTGCAGCGCGGCCACCGCCATCGCCATCGCCAGGTAGGTCTTGCCCGTGCCGGCCGGGCCGATGCCGAAGACGATGTCGTGGGCGCGGATGGCCTCGACGTAGCGCTTCTGCGTCAGACTCTTCGGCGACCACCTGGCGTCCGGACCGGCCGAGGACGACGCCGGAGTAGAGGTCCGCCAGGTCCTCGACGTCTCCATCGCGTCCCAGCACCTTGATGGCCTGCTCAACGTCCTCGCGGTACACCGGTCGGCCGGCCAGCACCGCGCGCTCCAGCTGTTCCAGAAGCCTGGTGGCGAAGCCCACCGCCTCGGCCGGGCCCGACAGGTGCAGTTCGGTGCCGCGCTGGCCGACGCGCACGCCGAGGCGCCGCTCCAGCACCTTGAGGTTTTCCCCCTGGTGGCCGCCCAGGGCCAGCGCGACGTCGCTGTCCCGCAGCTCCAGCTTGGCCGTGGGAACGCGAGCCTGGGCAGGACGGTGGGAAGCCAAACGGGCGCTTTCTTTCGGGGGTCCCCAAGGGGGGGGACAGGCAGTCTACCTGAGGGGAGGCAGCAGGATGAACTGCTGGGGCGCCACCCGCCGGTAGTAGTAGGGGTCGCGCCAGGGGTAGCGCAGGTCGCTCGGGCTGACCAGGGAAGTATCCACCAGGGACTGCAGCGAGGGTGGGTACTCGCCTTTTTCTAGCCGGTAGACGTCCAGCGCCGCTTCGAGGCGGCTCACCTGGGCCCGGGCCACCGCCTGCTGGACGGCCGACTCCTCGAAGCCCGTCCGCGCCGAGCCCGAAAGGCTCCACGGGTTGAGGTTGCTGCTGACGGCCACCAGCACCAGGCCGGCCAGGACGACGGTGCTGACGGCGATGCGCCCCAGCGTACCGCGCACGCGGTCCAGCACGCTGACCTCGTCCTGCAGCGGGTCCGGGTCTCCCAGGGCCGGCAGGGCTTTCAGGTACTCGAGGTTGACGAGGTTGCAGAGCGCCTTGCAGGTTTCGAACTCGCCCAGGCAGGACAGGTCGATGAGTTTGCGCACGTCGCGCACCGGCGTCACCAGCGCGTAGATGCGCCGCTCGGCCTCGCCAAAGGAGGCGAAGTCGCCCCGGCCGCGCCGCTCCTCGCCGCCCTCGTTTAGCTCGCCCCGCGCCGCCGGCAGCTCCTTGGCCTTCTCGAAGACCATGTCGTAGCGGGGGATGCGCTTTCGGATGACGGGCCACTCGTCGACCATCCGGAAGCCCTCCATGAGCACCGACTCGGCGCGCACCGGAGTGACGTCAGCCGGGTCATAGTGGACGGCTTCCTGCTCGAAGGCGTACGTGCCGCTCTTCCAGGAGAAGAGGCGGTACAGGGTTTCATTGAACTGCAGCTGCGCCATCTGCCGGTACCGCTCCTTGGTGATGACGCCGGTGCTCACCAGCACGTCACCGAGGCGCTGCAGCGTGCGCTTCTGCGTCTCGAGCGCCTCCTCCAGCTGCTGCTCGGTAATAATCTCCGCGCGCACCAGCATGGTCCCGAACAGGTCCTTCTTGCGCCGCGTGGCGCTCTCGGCCTGGACGATGACGCCGTCCTGAAAGCCGATGTGCACCTCCTGGTCCTTGGACTCGAGGTGCAACGTGCCCGTCTTCTGCTGCTGGGCGATGAGCTGCAGGATGTCCGCGATGCCGAAGTCCCGCAGCGTTCCGTTGAGTGCCATGGCGCGTCCTCTAGGCCTTCCGGGAGAGCCCGCGCAGGGAGAAGAAGGCCACCGCCGCCGCCAGCAGGGCGAGCGGCACCAGCCGGAGCAACTCCGGAGCCGGACCGTACGGGGCGCGCAGCACCCCCTCGCGGGTGACGACGCAGGCGGCGGCAAACAGGAAGAGGAAGGCGTACCCGGTGCCACGCAGGGCCGCGCCGCTGAAGACGTGGCCCAGCCCGCCGCACACCAGGCCCAAGCCGTAGGCGATGCGGCTGGAGCGGGCGCGGTGGCGGCGCACCTCCATCTCCTTGTTGACCTTGAGAAGGGGCGGGACGACGCCGCGCCGGGCAAAGACGTTAACGCACTGGGCGCAGAACGGGCTGCCCACGCTCAGCTGCGGGTCACAACGACGGCACACCGGCCGGCCGCACTTGTCGCAGGCGTGGCTCACCCCGCGCCCGGCGCGCCACAGGCCGAAGGCCACCAACAGGGCCCCCGCCAACAGCGGCACCAGGGCCCCAGTCGACGCATCGAGTCCGCCGAGCAGGGTGGCCGAGGCCTGCGCCCGGACCCGCGCCGCCCGCCCCTGCACGTCCGCCAGTGCAGAGAGGTCGACCGGAGACAGGGCCGGGCTGAGCAGGAGGCGATTCATGAGGGGCTTGTCGTCCGGCGGGTCCTGGCGCAGGGCGAGGCGTTCATCCAGGCGCAGGGCGGAGGCCATCGCCGTCTGGGCGCGGTCGAGCTCCGCCCCCACCGTGTCGTCCTTCATGGTGCGGGCGCGGCGCCGGTGCAGCTTGGCCGCATTCCAGTACGCCTCGACCAGCGTGGGGTTGGCCTCGTTGGCCCGGCCGTACAGCTGGGCGGCGGCGTCCAGCTTTCCCTGCACGAAGGCGAGGTTGCCCTCTTGAGTGAGGAGGCGCGCGTCGGCTGGGCGCTGGGCGGCGGCCGCGTTGAAGGCCACCTCGGCCTCGGCCAGGTGGCCCCGGCGAGCTTCATACCGGCCAACCGCGTAGAGCTCCTGAAAGGTGGAATTGCCCCGGGAGCGGACCTGCGCCGCGGCGGCGGCCGCTTCCAGCCCGCCGCGTTCCAGAAGGTAGACGTCCTCGGCCGGCGTCCCCGCGAAGGCGGTGGCCGAGGCGAGCCGCCCGGCCGCCAGCGGAACGACGCCCAGGCCGGCCACCAGGACGAGGGCCACGACGCGCTCGGTGGGAGACAGGTAAAGGGTGAGGGCGGCCAGCACCACGAGGAGTTCCACCGCCAGGCCAAGGTGAAACACCAACGGCAGCAGCAAGAGCAGCAGCACCAGCGCGGCCGTCTGCCAGCGCGCCACGGCCCGGGGGAAGAGGTGGTGCACGTCGTGAAACAGCAGCGGCGCGTGCCGGAGAAACAGCACCGCCATGGCTGCCACCGCCGTCGCCACCCAAGCGAACAGCAAGGCGGTGCCCAGGTCGCCCAGGCCAGCGCGTGCGTAGCGCGGGTCCTCCCAGAAGGCCCGGGCGGCCGTCTTGAGGGACGTCCACAGCCGGCCCCAGGCAAGCGGCTCTTCCGCCAGCTGCGCGCGGGCCAGCCCGAGGTAGACGTACGGGACGTTGGGGGAGAGGGCCGCCGCGGTGGTGGCCAGTTCCACGCTGCCCCGGTTGTCCTCGCGCTTTCTGCGTTCGGCCGCGGCGCGCAGCATGGCCACACTCATCGGTTCCAGGTCCGAGACGCCCAGCTCCTCGCGCAGGCCGAGCAGTTCACTGCGTGCCCCCTCCGCCACGCGGCTGGCCCCGTCGCGCTCGGCCTGTTGCCAGCGGCGGAACGTGGCGAGCAGCTCCGAGTCGCCAGCCGTGGGGGGAATGGGAAGGGGCAGGGGCCGCGCCGCAGCTGGGGCGGCCGCCGGCGGCTCGGCGGACTTGGGTGCCACCGTCTCCGCGGCGCGTGGCGCGCCCGCCCGCGGGACGACGGGCGCCTCCTGGGGCGGTGGCACGGGCTTTCGCGGCGGCGGCCGGCGGGGAGGCTCCTGCTCGAGTTCCTCCACCGGGCGCGACGGCTCCACCTGAGCCAGCGCCGGTCGCGCCAGAAGCAGCGCCAGCAATGCGGCAAGCGCGCACGTGCCGCGGGGGCCAGAGAGACGCATGCTTAGGCCATCATCCTACGCGAGCAATGGCGCACCGCAATGCTTCGCACCACAGGAATGCCTTTGGACCCCTGGCGACCGACCACCCGGGCCCCGGTGTCGGCTGACACCGGCCTTGTTGCTACGGGGCCGGTCGCGCTAGTCCCGAGCGGCCCCGCGCTCCCCGCGGTCGAAGGAGGTTGACCTCCCCGTGTTGCATGCCCTGCTCGCATCTGCGGTCCTCGCCGCCGCGCCGGCGCGCGCCGCCCCAAAGGGGCCACCGCCCGAGGTGCACCAACTCCCCAATGGGGTGCGGGTCGTCCTCATCCCCTTCGACTCACCGGGGCTGGTGGCCTACTACACGCTGATGCGCGTCGGCAGCCGGAACGAGCCCGAACCGGGCCGCTCGGGCTATGCCCACTTCTTCGAGCACATGATGTTCCGCGGCACACCCACCAACCCGGGCGACAAGTACGGCGCCACCGTGGCGGAGCTGGGGCTCGACACCAACGCCTTCACCACCGAGGACATGACGGTCTATTACCTCTTCGGTCCATCCAAGGCGCTGCCCACCATCATCGACCTGGAGGCGGACCGCTTTCAGCACCTTGCCTACAGCGAGGGCCAGTTCAAGACGGAGGCGGGCGCCATCCTCGGCGAGTACGCCAAGGGCGCGTCCAACCCGGTGCAGATGATGGAGGAGAAGGTCCTCGAGACGGCGTACACCGACCACACCTACCGCCACACCGTCATCGGCTACCTGGCGGACGTGAAGGCGATGCCCTCGGGCTTCGACTACTCGCGGGAATTTTTTCGCCGCTACTACACCCCGGACAACGCCACCGTCTTCGTCGTCGGGGACTTCGACCGCACCGAGACGCTGGCGCACCTCACCCAGGCCTATGGGCCCTGGACGGGGAAGGCCCACCCGGCACCCATCCACGCCGAACTCCCGCAGCATGCCGCTCGCCGCGCAGCCGTCCCCTGGGGCACCCCGACGCTGCCCCGGGTGTGGATGAACTGGCACACTCCCTCGGCGGCGAACCTGCGCGCCACCGCCGTGCAGCTGGTCCTCAACGAATACCTCTTCGGGGAAACGAGTCCCTTGGTCCAGGACCTCGTCCGCACCCGCCAGCTGGCCGACGCGGTGCAGGCCACCTACGGCCCGCCAGCGGGACCCCTCGCTCTTCGGCGTCCTGCTGCGGATGAAGGCGGACCAGGACCTCCCCTTGGGCGAGCAGGCGGTGCTGCAGGAAATCGCCCGCCTGGCCAAGCGCGATGTCGACGCCGCGCGGGTGGCCGCCGTGCGGTCGAACGTGAAGTACCGAAGGTTGATGTCCCAGGACCGGGCCAACCGGGTGGCGGTGGAGGAGGCGCGGATGACCGCCCTCACCGGGGACGTCCGCTACCAGGAGAAGCTGCTCGCCACCCTCTCGACGGTGACGCCCGAAGAGCTGTCGGAGTTCGCGCGCCTCTACCTGGTCCCGTCCAACTCGACGACGGTGACGCTGCAAACCGCTTCGGCGGCCACCTCGGGAGGTAGCCGCTGATGCGTTCTCTTGCACGCGCCGCCGTCCTTTGCATTCTCGCTACCGGCTGTGCCTCCCCGACACCGACGCCGGCGACCCCGTCGACGCGCTCGCCGCCCGCGGCCACCGTCCCAGCCGCGCCGGCGCAGGCCACCCCGTTGGCCAGCCCGGGTCCGGTGGGGCCAGTGGTGCTGCCACCCTCCACCCAGGCGCTGGTGGCGGTGGAGTTGCGCTTCCGCACCGGAAGCGTCGATGACCCGGAGGGCCAGAAGGGCATCACCGCGCTCGCCGCCCGCGTCATGTTCGAGGGCGGCACGCAGGCCCTCACCTCGCAGCAGCTGCTGGAGGCCCTGTTCCCCTACGCCCCCGCCTGGTCGGCGCGCGTGGACAAGGAGCAGACGACGTTCTCCATCCGCGTGCACCGCGACGGGCTGGAGACGGTGGCCGGGCTGCTGGTGGACGCGGTGGTGCGGCCGCGCTGGGATGGCCGGGAATTCAACCGGCTGCGTGATGCGGTGGTGAATGACATCGACAAGCGCCTTCGCCAAGGCGACGACGAGAACCTGGGCAAGGAGGCGCTCGGCGAGTTCCTCTTCGCTGGCCACCGCTACGGGTGGCTCACCCAGGGGCACGTGGGTGACCTCCGCCGGCTGACGCTGGACATGGTGCGCGCGCATGCCGCACGCGTCTTCACCCTGGACCGCCTCTCCATCGGCATCGCCGGGGGCTACCCACCGGGCCTGCAGGCGCGCCTCACCGACGCGCTGAAGGCGCTCCCCGCCACCGGGGCCCCGGCGCCCGGGCTGACCGCCGCCCGGCCCCAGCGGCCGAGGTTCCTCTTGGTGCAGAAGACGACGGACTCCACGGCCATCTCCCTCGGTTTCCCGTGGGCCCTCGGTCGAGGCAGCCCAGACTGGGCGGCCATGTCGGTGGCGCGGAGCGCCTTCGGCGAGCACCGGCAATTCAACGGGCGGCTGATGCAGCGGCTGCGGGAGAAGCGTGGCCTCAACTACGGCGACTACGCCTACCTGGAGTACTTCGCCCAGGAGGGCGGCGAAGCGGCCACCGCACAGACCGGTCGCGCCCGCCGGCAACAGGCCTTCAGCATCTGGCTTCGCCCGGTGCAGCACGACAACGCCCTTTTTGCCGTGCGCGCGGCGCTCTATGAGTTACAGCGCTCGGTCGGGCCAGAGCCCTTCTCCGAGGAAGAAGTCGCGCGAACGCGGAGCTTCCTCGACGGCTACGTGCTGCTCTTCGCCCAGACGGACGCCCGCAAGCTGGGCTACGCGCTGGATGACCAGTTTCTCGACGTGAAGGACTTTCTGAAGGACTGGCGCGCGGCGCTGCCCGGGGTGACAACGGCCCAGGTGAATGACGCCTGGCGCCGCTGGGTGCGCCCGGAGGACGTGCAAATCGTCATCGTCACCCCCGACGCGGCAGCCCTGAAGCAGGCCATTCTGGCCAACGCCCCCTCGCCGCGCAGCCTGCCCAAGGACGCGCAGGGCAAAGCCCAGCTGCCTCCCGCGGCGGTGACGGCGGAGGATACCGTCATCGCCACCCTGCCGTTCGGTGCGCGCGGAGAGGACGATGTACGCGTTGTCCCGGTAGGCGAACTCTTCCAGTAGCCTCGGCCACTCCCGCGGCGCCGGGGGGCCGCCCCGCGGGGGAGCGAGGCAGTCAGCCTGGCTATGCTTGTGCCGACGGCCTCCTCGTCTCGGCCACCCATGCGACGCCTCGCCGCTGCGCTTCCCGTGTTTCGCTGGCTCCCCGGCTACCAGCGGGCGTGGCTGTTGCCGGACGTGCTGGCCGGGACGACGCTGGCCGCCTACGCCGTCCCCAACGCGGTGGCCTATGCGCTGCTGGCCGGCCTGCCACCGGTGGCCGGCCTGTCGGGCTACCTCTTCGGTGGACTGGTGTACGCCGCCCTGGGGACGTCGCGGCGGTTGTCCCTGGGGCCGACGTCGGCCATCTCGCTGGTGGTGGCCACCAGCGTGGCGCCGCTGGCCGGCGGCGACGCCCACCGCTACGCGGCGCTGGCCGGGACAGCCGCGCTCCTCGTCGGCGCCTTGGCGCTGGCGGCCGGGGCCCTGCGCTGGGGCGGCATCGCCCACTTCCTTAGCCAGCCCGTCCTCACCGGGTACAAGTTTGGCGCCGCCCTGGTCATCACCGTCACGCAGCTGCCCGCCCTGTTGGGTGTCCCGCCGGGCGGGCATGACACGCTGTCGCGGGCCTGGCACTTGCTGCAGCACGCGCGGCAGGCCCAGCCGTGGGTGCTGGCGGTCGGCGTCGGCTGCTTTGTGCTTCTGGAAGTGGGACAGCGGCAGTGGCCGCGGCTGCCGGCAGGGCTTCTGGTGGTCCTGGCCGCCACCGGGGCTGCCCTGCTGTGGGGGCTACAGGCCCGGGGCGTGCCGCTGGTGGGGCCGGTGCCCCGGGGCCTTCCTCACCTCGTCCTGCCGGCGGTGGACGTGCAGGAAGTGCGACAGCTGTTCCCGCTGGCCCTGGCCTGCTTCCTTCTGGCCTACCTCGAGGGCATGGCGAGTACGCGGGCCTTCGCTTCCAGCACGGAGGAAAAGGTGGACGCCAACCAGGAACTGCTGGCGCTGGGCGCGTCCAACGCGGTGCTGGCCTTCACCCAGGGCTACCCGGCCGGCGGGGGCTTCTCTCAAACCGCGGTGAATTCCCGGGCCGGCGCGCGGACGCCGCTGTCGCTGGTGGTGACGTCCGGCTGGCTGGCGCTCCTCCTCCTCTTCCTGGTGGGCGCCTTTTCCTGGCTGCCGCGGGCCACGTTGGCTGCGCTGGTGGTGGCCTCCGTCACCCGGCTGCTGGACGTGACGGAATTGGTGCGCCTGGCCCGGGTGAGTCCCAGCGCGCTGGCGGTGGCAGCGGTGAGCGGCGTCGGGGTGGTGTACCTCGGCATCCTCCAGGGCGTGCTGGTGGCGGCACTGCTGTCCTTGGCCCTCATTCTCCGGGCCGAGGCCTCCTTGGGCGTGTCGGAGCTCGGCGCGTTGGAGGGGGCGTTGCAGTACGCCGACCGGGCCCGGCACCCGGAGGCCCGGCGCCCGCCGGGGACGCTGGTGCTGCGCGTCGACGGGCCCCTCCTCTACTTCAACACCGAGTCGGTGGAGGCGCGCATTCTTGCCGCCGCGGCCGCCGCCCCGCCCGGCCTCTGGCGCCTCCTTCTGGACATGAGCTTCACCACGGACCTGGACGTCTCTGCCGGTGACATGATGCGGCGCCTCCACTCGGAGCTGCGCGGCCGCGGACTCGAGCTCTGGCTGGCCGACGTGCACCACCGGGCGCGCGCGGACCTGGTGCGGCAGGGCCTCGCCTCGCTGTTGGTGGACGCGGCCGCGCGGCTGACAGTGGCCGAGACCCTGCAGCTGCTCGACAGCCGCCAAACCGTCGCTCCGGCGTGCTAGCCCTTCCAGGGCGCATGGCACGCACGGGCGAGGCAGTGGAAAAACTTCAGGCCATCATGGCGCGCTTGCGCGCCGAGGGCGGCTGTCCCTGGGACCGGGCGCAGGACTTGCGGAGCCTGCGGCCCTACCTGGTGGAGGAAGCCTATGAAGTGCTGGACGAGATGGACCGCGTCTCGGAGGGTGGCGCGTGGCGCGCCCTCTGCGAGGAGCTCGGGGACCTCCTCTTCCAGATTGTCTTTCACACGCAGCTGGCGAGCGAGATTGGGGAATTTCAGCTGGCCGACGTGGCCGATGCCATCTCGGAAAAAATCACTCGCCGCCACCCGCACGTCTTCGGCGCGCTGCGCGTGGCCGGGGCGGAGCAGGTGCTGGCCAATTGGGCCCGGCTGAAGGCCGAGGAGCGGCTGGAAAAAACGGGCCAGGTGGGCTCGGTGCTGGACGGCGTGCCGTCGGCGGCGCCGGCGCTGCTGCGCGCCGAGCGCCTGGGCGAGAAGGCCTCGCGCATCGGCTTCGACTGGCCGGACGTGGCGCAGGTGCGGCGCAAGCTGGAGGAGGAGCTGCGGGAACTCGACGGGGCCATCACCTCCGGGCGCCCGGCGGCGGTCGAACATGAATTGGGGGATGTCCTCTTCAGCCTGGCCAACCTGGCCCGCTTTCTGGCCACGCCGGCTGAGGACGCGCTGCGGGCGGCCAACCGCCGCTTCACAGAACGCTTCCACGTGGTGGAGCGCGGCCTTTTGGCCGAGGGCGTCCCCTTCGGCACCGCCACCCTGGCGCAGATGGAGGCCCTGTGGGTGCAAGCGAAGGCCGAGGAGACGGCGCTGCCCCGCCCGTTGTACCGGCCGCAGGCCGAGGTGGTGGCGGTCCGGCTGCCGGTGGCCACCCACAGTCCCGACTTCTGGCAGACGGTGGGGCCGCTTTTGGGCTGGGCCGTCACGGTGGAGGAGAGGGCCGTGCGCTGCGAGACGGGCCGCGTCGCACTGTCCTTCGTCGTCCGGCCAGGTGGCCACCCGGCCGAGCTCGAAGCTCGCCTTCTGGTGGACGTCCCGCGCCTTTTGCAAGCGGTGCGCGCAGCGGGCGGGACGGTGGACGACGTCGCTGAAGGGGCCTGCGTCTTCTCTGACCCGGGCCATTCAGTGGTGGTGAGGTGTCGTACCTCTGCGGTCGAGCAGGCTGCGCTTCCCACAGGACCTGTCTGAAACCTGGGGGCAAGCTTGTGGGAGGTGACAGCGGTGAGGCGACGGCTCGGGCGGCGAGCGGCCGTGCCGCTTCCTGCAGCACGTGCACTCGCCCTTTGCTGCCCGAGGGTTAGCGCGCAGGGGCCCAGTTTTCTCCACAGGCAGCACCGCCACCGCGGAGTGGGGCGCGCTGGGGACGGACCCGCTTGACGCCCCCCCTTGGGTCCGGTACTGAGGGCCCCCTTTCCCACCTTTTTCGCAGCTGCTGGAGCGGACGTGGCCAACACGAAGTCAGCCGAGAAGCGTGCCCGACAGAACGGCGTGCGGCGCGCACGGAACCAGTCGGTGCGGACCCAGGTGAAGTCCGCGGTGAAGCAAGCCCGCGAAGCCTTCGCCACCAAGGACGTTGCCGCGTCGCAGCAGGCCCTGCGCGATGCGATGAAGACGTTGAGTACCGCCGCCAGCAAGGGCGTCCTTCACAAGCGCAACGCCGCGCGGCGCATTTCCCGACTGGCGCGCGCCCTCAAGGCTCAGCCGGCCGCCAGCCGCACGTAGGCGTCCTGGGCCAGGGCGGCGGCGAGGCGCTTCAGCGCCGCCACCCGGTTGGCCTCCACGGTGAGGATGTCCGGGCGCTGTCCCTGCAGGTAATCCTCGTCCCCGGCCACGTCGGTTTGCGTCAGCAGTGCCGTGCCGCGGTACAGCTTCACCCGCAGCACCACGTGCACGCGGTAGCTGACGGGCTGCAGCGGACGGGGCGCGCTGGAACTGGAGAGGACAGCCGGCGCGGCACTCACCGCGAGGATTTCTCCGTCCAGGTGCGCCGGGCTGCCTTCCCCGCCGAGGAGGCCCACCCGGCCCAGCTGCTCGCGGAGCGCGTCGGTGAAGACGACTTCCAGCCCGGCCTCGGACGTCTTGTTCACCACTGTCGGGACAAACACCGGCCGGCTGCCCCCAGCAAAGCCCGGGCCGCCGGCGGTGAAGTGGTAGCCGCACCCGACGACCAGCAGTCCCAGGACCAGCCGGCGTCGCACCCTCACCCCACCACGAAGTTGATGAGGCGGCGTGGGACAAACACCACCTTGCGGACGGAGCGCCCCGTCAGGTGGGCCTGCACCCGCGCCTCGGCCTCGGCCGCCGCCCGCACTTCGGCCTCGCCGGCGGAGGCCGGCAGCTGCACTTCGGCCCGCAGCTTGCCGTTGACTTGCACCGCATACGGCAGCACGTCGTCGACGACGAGGGCCGCCTCGTAGGCGGGCCACGTCTGCGTCACGGTGCACTGCGTTGCCCCGTAGGCCTGTGCAATCTCCTCGCACAGGTGGGGGGCAAACGGCGTCAGCACCAGCGCCAGAAGCCTCATCGCTTCCCCCATGGCGGCCTTCTCGGCCTCGCTGCCAAGCGTCTCCACAGCGCTGAGGCCGTTCAGGCACTCCATGACGCCGGCGATGGCGGTGTTGAAGGAGAGCCTTTCAATGGACTCCCCCACCCGGCGCACGCACTTGTGGGCCAGACGTCGAATCTCCAGCGCCCTCCCCTCCCAGGGGCCGGCGTGGCGCGCCGCGGCGGCCGCCGCATGGTGGGTGGACGCCAGTGCCCACAGCCGCTTGAGGAAGCGGTGCGCACCTTCCACCTGGTCGTCGCTCCAGTCGAAGTCGCGCTCGGGGGGCCCGGCGAAGAGGACGTAGGTGCGGACGGTGTCCGCGCCGTAGCGGCCGACAATGCTGCTCGGGGCTACCACATTGCCCCAGCGCTTGGACATCTTCCGTCCATCCGGGCCATTGACGATGCCTTGGGTAATCAGGCGCGTCACGGGTTCATCCACCGGGGACAGACCGAGAATCTTCATCCACCGGCTCCAGAAGCGGAAATACAGCAGGTGCATGACGGCGTGCTCGGGGCCGCCGACGTAGACGTCCACCGGCAGCCAGGCCGAGGCCAGGGCGGCGTCGAAGGGCGCGGTGTCCAGGTTGGGCGAGAGGTAGCGCGCGTAGTACCAACAGGAGTCGACGAAGGTGTCCATGGTTTCCACCTCCCGCCGCGCCGGACCACCGCAGCGTGGACAGGTGGTGTTGACGAAGGAAGGCACCTTGGCCAGCGGCGGCTCGCCCTTGCCGGTGAGGACGCTTTCGACGTCGATGTCCGGCAGACGCACCGGCAGCTCCTCATCCGGCACGGGAATGCCGTGCCGCTCCGGGTCACACCTCTCGCAGTAGACAATGGGGATGGGGGTGCCCCAGTAGCGCTGGCGGGAGAAGCCCCAGTCCTTCTGCCGGTACGTCACCTTGGCCGTGCCGAGGCCGCGGCGCTGCAACTCCGCCGTCAGCCGGTGGCGGGCCTCGGCCGACGGAAGGCCCGAGTAGATGCCGCTGTCCAAAAGCACGCCGTCGTCGGTGAAGGGCTCCGTCCAGCTGTCGGTGGGCCCGAGGGGCTTGTGGCCAGGGCCAGCCGGCTGCACCACCTGGCGGATGGGCAGGCCGTAGGCGCGGGCGAAGGCGAAGTCGCGGCTGTCATGGCCCGGGACGGCCATCACGGCGCCGGTGCCGTAGTCGGCCAGGACGAAATTGGCAATCCAGATGGGCACCGCGTCCCCGGTGAAGGGATGCCGCGCGTAGGCGCCGGTGAAGACGCCCTCCTTGGTGCCGGCCTCCGCGGTGCGCTCGCCGCGCGGGGTGTTGGCCATCTTCTCGACGAAGGCGCGCACCGCGGCCCTCTCCGGACCGGTGGCCAGCCCGTCCACCAGGGGGTGCTCCGGGGCCAGCACCAGGTAGGTGCAGCCGAAGACGGTGTCGATGCGGGTGGTGAACACCCGCACCGCCGCGCGGCCGTCCTCCAGGACGAAGTCGCACTCGGTGCCGTCGCTCCGGCCAATCCAGTTGCGCTGCATGGCCAGGATGCGGTCGGGCCACTCGGGCAGGTGGTCCAGCCCGTCGAGGAGGTCCTGGCTGTTGCGCGTAATTCGGAAGGCCCATTCCGGCATTTCCCGCTCCACCACCACCGTCTCACAGCGCTCGCAGCGTCCGTCCTTCACCTGTTCATTGGCGATGACGGTGAGGCAGCTCGGGCACCAATTCACCTTGGAGAAGCGGCGGTACACCATCTTCCGCTCCAGCAGCCGCAGGAAGAACCACTGGTTCCACCGGTAGTAGGCCGGGTCGCTGGTGGCAATCTCCCGCGTCCAGTCGTAGCTGTAGCCGAGGCTGCCCATCTCAGCGCGGAAGCCTTCGATGTTCTCCTTGGTGCGGATGGCGGGGTGCACGCCCTCCTTGATGGCGGCGTTCTCCGCCGGTAGCCCGAAGGCGTCCCACCCCATGGGGTGCAGCACGTCGAAGCCGCGCATGCGGTAGTAGCGGGCGAAGACGTCGCCGATGAGGTAGTTGCGCACGTGCCCCATGTGCATGGCGCCACTGGGGTAGGGCAGCATCTCCAGCACGTACTTCTTCGGAGCACCGGCCAGCCCGTCCGCCCGGAAAACTCCCTCCGCCGCCCACCGTGCCTGCCACTTCGGCTCGATGGCCCTCGGCTCGTAACGCTCGTTCATAGAAGCCGTCTCTCATACGGCCCGCCTGGGCGTCGCGCAATCTCCCCACAAGGACCATCAGCCGCTGGGGGGAAGCCCGGCGCGCCTGCCGTCGGCCGCCCCCAGGGTGCGGCAGATGGGTGGCCTCCAGGCCCCGGCATCTGTTACGAGCAGCGCCTCCATGGCCCTACCCGTGGTCCGCATCGCGGACATCGCCCAGTACGAAGACCAGGACGTGGAGCTGCGCGGCTGGCTCTACAGCCGGCGCTCCAGCGGCAAGCTGCACTTCCTGCAGCTGCGCGACGGCAGCGGCATCCTCCAGGCCGTCGTCTTCAAGGGGGACGTCTCCCCGGAGCTCTTCACGCAGGCCGACCACCTGGGCCAGGAGACGTCGCTTCTGGTGCGTGGCACCGTCCGCAAGGACGCCCGCAGCCCCTTGGGCTTTGAGTTGGGGGTGAAGGACCTGCAGGTGGTGCACGCCACCGACGGCTACCCGATTACGCCGAAGGAACATGGGGTGGCCTACCTGATGGAGAACCGCCACCTGTGGCTGCGCAGCACCCGGCAGAACGTCATCCTCCGGGTGCGCGCCACGGTGGTGAAGGCCATCCGCGACTTCTTCGACAACGACGGCTTCACCCTCGTCGACGCTCCGATTTTCACCCCGGCGGCCTGCGAGGGGACCTCCACCCTCTTCGAGGTGCCCTACTTCGACCTCGGCCAGGCCTACCTCACCCAGTCCGGGCAGCTGTACATGGAGGCGGCGGCCATGGCCCTGGGCAAGGCCTACTGCTTCGGCCCCACCTTCCGCGCCGAGAAAAGCAAGACGCGCCGCCACCTCACCGAGTTCTGGATGGTGGAGCCGGAGGTGGCCTACATGACGCTGGAAGAGGACATGGTGCTGGCCGAGCGCCTGGTGTCGAGCGTCGTGCAGCGCGTGCTGGAGAAGCACGGGGCCGAGCTGAAGAGTGTCCTGGAGCGCGACACCAGCAAGCTGGAGGGGGTGAAGGCGCCCTTTCCCCGCATCACCTACAGCCAGGCCATTGAAAGGCTGCTGCAGGCCGGCCACCCCGTCCAGTGGGGGGATGACTTCGGCGGCGACGAGGAGACGGTGCTGGCCAACCAGTTTGACCGACCGGTCATCGTCCACCGCTACCCCACCGAGTTGAAGGCCTTCTATTTCAAGCGCGACCCGGCCGACCCCAAAGTGGCGCTGGGCATGGACGTCCTGGCCCCGGAGGGGTACGGGGAGATTATTGGGGGCGGGCAGCGCGAGGATGACCTGGCCACGCTGGAGGCCCGGATTGAGGAACACCACCTGCCGAAGGACGCCTTCGGCTGGTACCTGGACCTCCGCCGCTACGGCAGCGTGCCCCACGCCGGCTTCGGCCTCGGCGTGGAGCGCACCGTGGGCTGGCTGTGCGGGCTGCACCACGTGCGGGAGACCATTCCCTTCGCCCGGATGATGGAGCGCATCACTCCCTGACCGAAGGGCCGCCGTCGGGGCTTTGGCCGCTTCGGCCGCGGCGCGCAGGAGGGCCGCCAAGTCATCGACGGGGGTCCCCCTCCTCGGCCGTGTATTTCCTGTCGCAGTCGGGCGCCCCGCCCCGACGACCGGCGGAGTCCCGGCCTAGCTGTGCTGCTTCGACTCGGAGAGGAAGAGGTGCAGCACGGCGCGCGTCAGGCCGATGACCAGCGCCCCCCAGAAGGCCGGGACGAAGCCGGCCACCGAGAAGCCAAGGCCCAGGGACTGCGACAGCTGGGCGGTGAGCAAGAGGAGGAAGGCGTTGATGACGAGGGCGAACAGCCCCAGGGTGAGGACGGTGAGGGGCAGGGTGAACAGCTTGATGAGGGTGCCGAGGAAGGCGTTGACGACGCCGAAGACGAGCGCCACGCCGAGAAGGGCCACCGGGCTTCCGGTGGAGTGGATGCCCGGCACCACCCGGGTGGCCACCCACAGCGCCACGGCGGTGATGAGGAGCCGCAAAAGGAAGCGCACGGGCGACAGGACCTCGCCTTGAAGAGGAGACCGCTGGGCCCAGGGTTCTGGCACGACGCTCACGGCGATGGAAGCGGGCTTGCTTTGCCTACGCCCGGGTGGGGTCGAGCCGTTCCAGCCCGCGCCCCATGAGCAGGAGAGCGAGGTGAATTTCCACCGCCAGCACGGCGGCCGCACATGCGCAGCCGAGCGTCGCGGACAGCGGGCCGACACCTGCCCAGCCCGCGCCCAGGCCGACCAGGACGCCCAGCACACCGGCAGGGAGAAGGCCCACCAGCAGAAGCAGCAGCGAGGCCCCGAGGCTGATGAGGCGGCTGCCGGTGGCCTCCACCCCCCGGGGCGCCCGCTCCTCGTCGTCCACCAGGAGACTGGGGAAAACCAGGGCCGCCGCATTCTGGACGACCAGGAGGGCCGCGGTCGCGGCCGGCAGCAGCAGGGCCAGTCCCGCCGTCCAGCACAGCCGGGCCGCCAGGGGGAAGCCGCGCAAGGGACTGCCCGCCGACAGCCCCAGCGACAGCACCAGGAGGGCCACCTCGGTGGCGCCGAGGAGGAGGAAGGGCGCCAGCAACTCCCCGCGCACCACCTGAAGTCCGCTCAAGGGCAACGTCCGCAGCACGTCCAGCCGTCGCAAGTCCGCGCGCAAGTCCGTGCGCGTGCTGAGGGGCCCGAAGAAGAAGGTGAGGCCGGCGAACAGCAGGGCCACCAGCGAGGCGAGGAGCCGCCAGTCCCCGGCGTGCGTCCGGCGCAACATGGCCCAGGCCGTCAGGCCGACGCCGACCCCGAGACTCCCCAGCAGCACGCCGAGGCCGGCGCCATAGAGTCGCCGCAGGGCCGCCCAGTTCTTCCAGGCCAGTGCCAGCTCCGGCGCCCCGGTGGCCCGCAGCCGAGGCAGCCGCGACATGCGTGGTGTCGGCAGCCCGCGGCGCCGGCGGCGGGCTTCCAGGCGCGCGCGCCGCTCGGCGGAGGCAAGCGCCGCCTCCTCCAGCGGCACGTCCAGCACCAGCACGGCCGCCAACAACAGGACGGCGAAGCCGGCCAGCACGGCCAGCGGGCCGAGCGCCTCCGGCAAGCTTCGCGCGCTGGCGCCCTCCAGCACTGCCCGGGCAGGCAGCAGCGCCCAGGCCACGGCCGGGGCGCCGGCAAACCGGCCCAGCCAGGCGGTGCCGTTCGCGAGGAGGGCCTCCTTTTCCAGGGCAAAGTTGGATTGCAACGCGAAGCTGGGCACCGGGCCAGCCGCGCGCAGTCCGACGAAGACGAGGCCCGCGACGCCGGCCAGCAACAGGCCGCCCAGCAGCACCCGCCGCTGCAGCGACGTCCCGGCGTCGTGCCAGCCGACGCGCACCAGGGAAGCCAGGGCAGAGTGGAGCCACACCAGGCTGAAGCCGAGGGCCGTGGCCAGCACCAGGGGCAGCAGCGCAGCGGACAGGCCCCGGCGAAACAGCAGCGTCACCACCACCGCACTGAGCAGTGTCCGCAACAGGCCGACGCCCACCTTGTAGCGGACAACGGCGCGCCGGCTTAAGGGGCCACTGAGCAGCCACGTCACCTCGGCCTCATTGAAGGAGAAGGACAGCTTGTCCTGCCCCAGCGTCCAGGTGGAAAACACGGCCAGCGCGCCGATGGCCGTCACCGCGACTTCCAGGACCAGCCGGACGACGCCGTGGGTCTGCACCGGCAGAAGCCCGGTCTCGGTGTGGCTGCGCACCGCCCCGCGGAGGAGGAAGCTCCACAGGTACAGCGCCATCGCGGCCGCGCCCACCAGGTAGCGCGGCTCACGCAGCTTGCGGATGGCCTGAAGCACCCGGTTGCGCGCCGAGGCGGCCACCAGGAAGGCGCCTGCCCGAACCAGGCTCACCGCGGGCCGCCCGCCTCTTCGGCAGTGATGGCAAGAAACAAGTCCTCCAGCGAGCTGCCGGCGGCGCCCGCCTGGGCACGAATTTCCGCCACCGTGCCCAGCGCCACCGCGCGGCCGCGGGCGAGGATGAGGACACGGCTGCACAGCTCCTCGACCAGCGGCAGCAAGTGCGAGGAGAGCACCAGCGCTGCCCCGGACTCGGCCCGGTGGCGCAGGGCCTCCTTCATCCGGCGAATTCCCAAGGGGTCCAGGCCGGTCAGCGGTTCATCCAGCAGCACCAGCGCCGGCCGGTGCAGAAAGCCGCAGGCGATGGACAGCTTCTGCTTCATCCCGCGCGACAATTCCCCGGGCAGCGCGGACTCCTTGCCTTCCAGTTCCAGGGTCGCCAGGAGCGCCCGTCCCTCGACCACCCAGTCCCGTACCCCGTACAGGCGCGCGGCGAAGTTGAGGTGTTCCCACACGGTGAGGTACTCGAAGAGACGCGGCTCATCGGGCAGGTAGGCCAGGGCCCGTTTGGCGGCCACCGGCTCGCGCTGCACGTCATGCCCGCCGATGCGCACGCTGCCCGCGCTGGGGGGCAGGATGCCGGCCAGGCAGCGCAGCGTGGTGGTTTTCCCGGCGCCGTTGGGGCCCACCAGTCCCAGCACCTCGCCGGCCGCCACCTGGAAGTCCAGACCCTCCACGGCGCGGAAGTCCCCGTAGCGACGGCCAAGCCCGCGCACCTCCAGCTGCGCCGTCATGGCAGGCCGAGCAAGTCCTTCACGGCCGAGCAGATGCGGGCCGCGTGAATGGGCTTGAGCAGGTAGGCATTGGCGCCCAGGGCCATGGCTCGCGAGCGGTCGGTCTCCCCCGCCTCGGTGGTGACCACGACGATGGGCACGTCCCGGCGCCGGTCGCCGGCACGAATGTGGTGGATGAGTTTGAGGCCGTCCACCAGCGGCATGTTCAAGTCGGTGAGGACGACGTCGTACTCGGCCTCGGAGAAGCGCTTCAGGCCCTCTGCCCCGTCCTCGGCCTCGTCACAGGCGGCGGCACCCAGGGTGTGAAGGACAGCCACCAGTCGCCGGCGCATCGCCAGCGAGTCGTCCACCACCAGTGCGCGGAAGCCGACCGTCCCCAACCGGAGGAAGACTCTACCCTCTCCCTGGCACCGCCGGCGACTTCCCCCCCAGCAGCTGCAGCATGTCCAGCAGCCGCGTGGCCCCGGGCGGCTGGGCCCACACTGCCACCACCCCGCGCGGGACGGCCTCGGCCGCGCCCGGCACCCGCACCGCGCTGACGGCCACCGGCACCACGCCCCCCACCCCGTCCATGGCGAAGGCCACCCGGCGCCGGCCCAGCCAGCACACCAGAAGCCCAGGGCGGCTGCCCTCCGGGGCGGCTGACTCGCCCAGGGCGGCGCGCAGCGCCACCACCGGCACGCGCTCCCCCCGCAGCCGGATGCAGCCTTCGACCGGGGCGTGCGCCTCCGGCAGCGGCTGCACCGGCGTGTCCGGCAGCACCTCGTCCACCCGGGCCAAGTCCACGGCGTAGCGGTGCGCCCCCACCGCGAAGGTGAAGAGTTCCAAGACTTCCTCCTCTGAACGGCCGGGCCTCACCTAGAGGGGCACCCTCTCCAGTTCCAGCAGCACCAGCGGCTTCTGCGCCACCAGGGTGCGACCCACCACCGGCCCGTCACCGGAGACGGCCTCCACGCTGCTGGGCGGTAGCCGCACCACGTCCCGCACCCTGTCCACCCACATTCCGGCCGGACCTGCTGCGGTGCGGGCGACGAGGATGCGTGCCTCCCGCGGCACCTTCTCGCACTCCGCCTCCGGGCCGGCCACCTTGCGCAGCTGCCGGCGCAAAAGAAGCCCGAAGGCCAAGTCGTACACCGGCGTCACGCTGCCGCGGAGGTCCACCACCCCCAACAGCGCGCCCCGGGCGCGCGGAATCTCCACCAGGGGGCGGGCGCGGAGGATTTCCAGCACCGCGGAGAGTGGCACCGCGTACGTCGTCTCCTGCAACTCGAACGAGAGGTACTCCCGCGGGACCTCGGTGGCCGGGGCCGCCGCCACCGGCGGCTCGCCCGCCTCGGGAAGCAGCAGCCCGGAGATGTCCTCGTCCGGCCGGTAGCGAAAGGCCCGGAGCCGCGCCTGCAGGGACGGCGCCAGCGGGGAGTCCGGCCCGCTTCTCATTCGGGAAGGGCGAGGCGCGCGTCGCCGCCGGGGCCGGGCGCATGCAGCGCCTCCCCAATCAGGGCCGCCACGTCCAGCACCAGCACGGTGCGCCGGTTGCCGAGGTCCGCCACGCCGGCGATGCCCTCCACCCGGGCGAGGCGTTCTCCAAGGGGCTTGGTCACCATGTCGGCCTGGCCGAGCAACTCATCCACCGCCAGCCCCAGGCGTTCCTGGGCCAGCCCCACCACCACCACGTTTCTTCGCTGCAGCTCCACCTCGGGCAGGCGGAAGAGGCGTGCCAGCCGCACCAGGGGCAGCGCGGTGCCGCGCACCAGGATGGACTCGCGCCCGCCGCGGGTGTGCACGGCCTCCGGGCCCAGCGGCAGAATCTCCACCACCCCGTTGAGGGGGATGGCGTAGGTGCGGCCACTGACGCGCACAATCAAACCCCGCACCATGGCCAGGGTGAGCGGCAGGGTGAGGCGGAAGCACGTCCCCAACCCGGAGACGCTTTCCACGTCGATGACGCCGGACAGCCGCGCCAGGTTGGTGTGGACGACGTCCAGCCCGACGCCCCGGCCGGACAGCGAGCTGATGCTGCGTGCGGTGGAGAAGCCGGGCGTGAAGAGAAGCCGGTGCAGCGACCGGGGGGAGGCATCCGCCGCCTGCTCCGGGCTGAGGAGCCCGCGCTCCAGGGCCACTTCCCGCACCCGCGCGGTGTTGACGCCCCGCCCGTCGTCGCGCACCTCGATGACGACGTGCGCGCCGGAGGGCCGCGCGGTCAGGGTGAGGCGACCGCGCCGGGCCTTGGCCGCCTTCTCGCGCTCGGCCGGCGTCTCGATGCCGTGGTCAATGGCGTTGCGGAGCAGGTGCATCAGCGGGTCCGAAAGCTGCTCGACAATCAATTTGTCCAGCTCCACGTCTCCGCCGCGCGTCAGGAGCTCGAGTTCCTTGCCCGCCTCGCGCGCCACCCGGCGCACCAGGCGCTGCAGCCGCTCGAACACCTGGTCGAGCGGCACCATGCGCGCATCCAGCAGCCCGGACTGCAGTGCATCCAGTCGTCGCGCCATCTGCCGCTGGTCCTTCAGCAGGTCGGCCCCGAAGGCCCGGGGCAGCTGCAGGACGCCCGGGGCCGTCGCCCCGTCGGCCAGGCGCTGGAGGTTGGCGGCGATGAGGCGCAGCTCCCCCACCGCATTCATCATCTCATCCAGCCTTTCGATGTCGACTCGCACCGTCCGGCTGCTGCTGCGCAGCGGGCCCTCGACCTCCGCCGCCAGCGGGGCGGCCTCCACCTCGCCCGGGCGCTCCTGCCGCCCGGCCAGCTGCGCCAGGTCCACGCGCGAGCGGCGCTTGCGGAAGGGCACCACCGACAAGGCCCCCCGGTCCGGGGCCAGGGCGGCAGCCAGCCGTTCCTCGCCAGCCGCGGAGCCAATCAACAACTCGAAGCAGATGGCGGTGGGGTCATCTACCGCGTGGCCGGGCAGCGTGGCGATGACTTCTGCGTACGGGGCCAGACGTTCCACCAGGGCCGGCAGGTGCTTGTCGAAATCCTCCAGCGGCCACCGCACGCTGAAACGCCAGACGAGGGCGCGCCGCCGCAGGGTTTCCCGCAGGCGGTGCTCCTCATACTCGGTCAGCACGCCGCGGACGTCCGGAGAAAGTTCCAGGCGCTGCAGGAGGTCCGGGCTGACGCGCTCTGGCACCTGGGTGAGCTGGTGCAACCGCGACAGCAGCGTGTCCACGGCCGTTTGCAGATGCGCGTCCAGGCCGGACTCGGCGGCCACCGCCAGCCGCTGCAGCAGTTCCACCGCCTCGCTCAGCGCGTCCACCACCGGCTCGCGCAGCCGCAGCCGCCCCAGCCGCAGCCGGTCGAGAAGGTCCTCGGTGGTGTGGGCCAGGTCCGCCATGGTGGCCTGGCCGTACAAGGCAGCCAGCCCCTTCAAGGAGTGGGCGTGCCGGAAGACGGCGTTGAGGATGGCCGGGGACGGCTCGCCGTCGGCGGAGGTGTCCAGGCGCAGCAGCTCCCGGCCGAGGGCCTCGGCTGTCTCCACCGCTTCAGCGACGAAGTCCGACAGCGGCCGGTCAGTCGTCACGCGAGCTCGAGGTAGCGCCGGAGCAGCCCCACCAAGTCCTCCACCTTCACCGGCTTCACCAGGTACTCCGCCGCCCCCAGCGCCAGGCCGCGCGCCCGGTCCTGCTCGCGCCCCTCAGCAGTGACGATGAAGAGAGGGGTGTGGCGGTAGTTGGGGTTCTTCTTGACGAAGTTGATGAGTTCCAACCCGTTGATGTCCGGCATCTGGATGTCGGTGATGATGAGGTCGAAGCGGTGCAGGGGCAAAAGCTTGAGCGCCTCGAAGCCCCGGTCCGTGGTGACGACTTCAACCTCGTGGAAGGACGTCACCGCCGTCGCCAGGTAGTCCCGCGACGCCTCGGAGTCCTCGACGATGAGAACCTTGTAACCCATTCCCCTTCACGGCCAGACGCCTGTTGCCCACGCTAGCAGACACGCGGCCCCAGCCGTCCACACCCCACCCCAGCGGCAGGCCTGCCGCCCCTTACAGGCTTCCAAAAATGAGCTGCAGGCAGAAGGCGAGGACAGCCGTGTTGTACGCGAAGGAGAGCACTCCCTGTCCCAGCACCGTGCGACGCATTGCGGTGCTGGTGACGATGACGTCCGACACCTGAAACGTCATTCCCACCGTGAAGGAGAAGTAGGCGAAGTCCAGCAGGCAGGGCTGGACGGCGTGGGGAAATTCGAGTCCGCCCGACTCCACCGCGGCGTCCGGGGCCTCGACGTCCAGGTAGTAAAGGTGGGCGTAGCGCAGCGTGTAGGAGGTGTGGGTGAGCACCCAGGCCAGGGCCACCGCGGCGAGGCTGCCCCACACCAAGACTTGAGGTGCCTCCGGGCAGAGGGCCTTGGCGTTCTTCGCAAGAATATTCGCCACCAGCATGCTGAAGGCCGAGGTGAAAACGACGAGGAGCCGCAGCGCAGTGGCTCCGGAGTCCTGGAAGGCGGCGCGCTGGCGGGTTTGCTGGGCCGTCGCCTTGAGGATGTGGGCCCAGGACTAGGCCAGCAGCGCCAGCGCCGAGGCGTCCCATGCCAGGATGGAGCGCCCCGCCATGCCGAGGCTTTTCGGGAGCAGCCAGGCGACGCTGGCGAAGAGGACGCAGGCAAGGATGAGGCGGCGCGAGGCCTGGGGGGCCAGGGGCAGCGAGAAGCGTTCGAGGTCCGAGGCCATGGCCCCCTTCACAGGCGCGCCGACTCAGTCCGCGAGCAGCTGCTGGAAGGCCTTGCTGCCCAGCACCGCCACGTGCCGGCCGTGGAAGGCGGGCAGGAAGCCCGTCCGCAGCGCGCGCAGCCGCTCACCGTCGGGAAGCTGTCCGGCGCCGGGCACCTCCAGCGCCACCGAGACCGCGCCGGCGCGGTCGAGGACGGCCCCGGCGGCCGCCAGGCGCGCCCCCAGCGCCGGCCCGTCGGACAGCACCTCACGCCGGCCCAGACCAAACACCACGAGCCGCCCTGGGCCGATGCGTCCCCCAGACGGCAGCAGCACCGAGTCGTCCGCCGCGCCGGAGAAGAAGCCGTCCACCAGCAGCCGCGACAGCTGCCCACACAGCCGCCAGTCGGAGAGGCCCGAGACACCCGTCAAGGGACGCTCGTCCTCGGCGACGAAGAGGCACAGCGTGTCCACCGTGTCGAGGCCGTCCAGCGTCTCCAGCGACAACTCGTGGGTGCTGACGCTGCTCATGCCTTCCCCACCGCCAGCGCAATCCGGTCCAGGACGCCGTTGATGAACGCCGAGGACTCCTCGGTGCCGTAGCGCTTGCCCAGCTCCACCGCCTCGTTCAACGTCACCTTTTTGGGGATGTCCTCGCGAAAGCGCAATTCGTAGACGGCCACCCGGAGGACGCTGCGGTCGACCCGCGCCATGCGGTCCAGCCGCCAGTTGTGGCTGTGTTCCTCGATGAGCCGGTCAATCTCCTCGCGGTGCCCGCCCACACCCTCCACCAGCTCGCGCGCGAAGGCGCGCGCGTCGGCCTGGGCCTTGGCCGTCCCCTCCTCCTCGGGGGCCGAGGCCCAGGCCATCTCCAGGGCCGCCTCGGGCTCGAGCGAGCCCATCTCCAGCTGGTAGAGCGCCTGCAGCGCGCGCTCGCGTCCGGTGCGCCGGGCCCCCATGGCTTACCGCTTCTTGGCGGGGTGGAGCCGCGCGTAGAGGTTCACCATCTCGAGGCAGGCCATGGCCGCCTCGGCCCCCTTGTTGCCGGACTTCATCCCCGCGCGGTCCACCGCCTGCTCCACCGTGTCGCAGGTGAGGACGCCCAGGGTGACGACGCAGCCGGCCTGGAGGGCCACCTGGCCGATGCCCTTCACCGCCTCGGAGGCCACGTACTCGAAGTGTGGCGTTCCCCCGCGGAGGACGCAGCCCAGCGCCACCACCCCCACGTACTGGCCGCCTTCCGCCAGCCGGCGCACCAGCCCGGGCAACTCGAAGGTCCCTGGCACCTTGTAGACGTCCACATCCGCGTGGGCCACGCCATGCCTGATGAGGGCATCCTCGGCCCCGGCCCGCAGCTGCTCGGTGATGGGGCCGTTCCAGCGCGAGACGCACAGCGCGAAACGCCCCTGGGGGGCGATGAAGTGGCCTTCGAAGACGGGGGACATGGGCCTTCCTTGCAGTTTGCCCTACCGGGCGCGAACGCGTGCCAGGGCACGCCTCGGTGCCGGGGCGCTCCCTCCCAGCGGCACCTGCTCGACAATCTCCAGGGAGTAGCTCTCCAGGCCCACAATCTTCTTCGGGTTGTTGGTGAGCAGCTTCAGCCGGCGCAGACCCAGGTCCTTCAGCACCTGCGCGCCAATGCCGAACTCGCGTAGCCGGCCCCGGTCGTCGGAGGTGGCGGAGCGCGCCTCGGCCGACACCTGGTGGGTGCACTCCAGCGCCTGCGCCGCCGGCTCGTCCCGCCGTAGGTACACCAGCACCCCCCGCCCCGCCTCGGCGATGGCCGACAGGGCGGCCTCCAGCTGGGCGCCACAGTCACAGGCGACGCTGCGGAAGACGTCCCCCACCGGGCAGGCCCGGTGCACCCTCGTCAAGACGGCCCTGGTGCCGGTGACGTCCCCCTTCACCAGGGCCACGTGGACCGCGCCGTCCACGTCGCTGGCGTAGGCATGCGCCTGCCAGCTGCCCTGCCCGACCCGTTCCAGCACCGTCGAGGCGACGCGGCGCACCAGGCGGTCGCGCTGCAGCCGGTAGCGGATGAGGTCCGCCACGGACAAAAGGGTGAGGCGGTGCCGTCGGGTGAAGCGCAGCAGCTCCGGCCGGCGGGCCATGCTGCCATCGGGATTCATCACCTCGCAGATGACGCCCGCCGGCGGAAGGCCCGCCAGGCGGGCCAGGTCCACGGAACCTTCCGTCTGGCCGGTGCGCACCAGCACCCCGCCCTCGCGCGCCCGCAGCGGGAAGATGTGCCCCGGACGGACCAGGTCCCCGGGCTTGGCGTCCGGGGCCACCGCAGCCTGGATGGTGCGCGCCCGGTCGGCGGCGGAGATGCCGGTGGTGACGCCTCGGGCGGCCTCGATGGAGACGGTGAAGGCGGTGCCGAAGCGGGAGGTGTTGTCATGCACCATCAGGGGCAGGTTGAGCTGGCGTAGCCGGTCGTCGGTGAGGGACAGGCAGATGAGGCCCCGGCCATGGGTGGCCATGAAGTTGATGGCGGCCGGCGTCACTTTGGCAGCGGCCATGACCAGGTCGCCCTCGTTCTCGCGGTCCTCGTCGTCGGTCAGGACAACCATCTTCCCCTTGCGAATGTCGCTCAGGGCACGCTCGACGAGCGCAATGCTGCCCACCTCTTCCAGACGCCGCGCCATCAAGACTCCCTAGGGGGGGCCTACTCCGCCACGCCAAAACCCTTTGCCCTTAACACGTCCAACGACAGGCCGCCGCCCGCGCCAGGGCGCACCAGGCGGGCCACGTACTTGCCAATGACGTCGGCCTCGACGTTCACACGGGTCCCGGCGGACTTGTGTCCCAGGGTGGTACGGGCCTGTGTCTCCGGGATGAGGGCTACCGAGAAGTCCTGCGCGCCGAGCCGGTTGACGGTGAGGCTAACGCCGTCCAGGGCGACGGAACCCTTCTCGATGAAGAAGGGGGCCAGGGCCTCGGGCAGGCTGACGTCCAGCACCACCGCCCCACCTTCCGGACGGCGGGACAGCACCGTGCTGACGGCGTCCACGTGCCCGAGGACAAGGTGGCCACCCAGCCGGTCGGACAGCCGCAGCGCCCGCTCCAGGTGCACCCGGGCCCCCGCCTGTAGCGCCCCCAGGGTGGTGCGCCGCAACGTCTCCGGCCCGGCCTGCACCCGGAAGGTGCTGCCGGAACGCTCCACCACCGTCAAGCAGACGCCGTCGACGGCGATGGACTCGCCGAGAGCGAAGCCGTCCGCGCCCAGCGCCGTCCGCACCCACACGTCCGTGGTGGCGCCGGGCTGCACACGTTCGACGACGCCGACGTCCTGGATGAGCCCGGTGAACATGGAAGGTGAGGGCGGGAGCGGCCTGCGCACTCATTTATAACGCGCAACTTCCCCTGCAAGTGTTCCCGGGCCCCCTGCTAGCGTCCCCGGTAGAAGACAACCCCATGCCCCCCCTCACCCCTGAGTCACTTACCGGCGAGGCCGAGGAAGCTCTGGCCACGGCCGGGAAGCTACTCCTGGAGCTGCACGCGGCCGCCGACGGACGCACCAGCGCCGACGCGCTTTCGCTGCTGCACCGGCTGCAGCTGGCGCTGGCCCAGCCCTCGCACCGCGCCGGCCTCTTCAGCGAGGTGCACCCGGAGCGCCCGGTGCGGGAGGCCGCCGAGAAGGTGACGCAGGCCCTCAGCGCCTTTGCCACGGAGGTGTCTCTCGACCAGCGCGTCTACCGGGCCCTGGGCGACGTGGACGCCACCCCGCTCTCCGCCCCAGGCCGCCGCTACCTGGAACATGCCCTGCGCGACTTCCGGCGCGCGGGCGTGGACAAGGACGAAGCGACACGGGCCCGCCTCAAGGCGCTGGCCGAGGAGGCGGTGGTGCTGGGACAAACCTTCGACCGCGCCATCCGTGAGGACGTCCGACAGGTGAAGCTGCGGCCCCAGCAGCTGGACGGCTTGCCCCAGGACTACATCGCAGCGCACCCGCCCGGCGAAGATGGGCGCGTCACCATCACCACCGACTACCCGGACCTCCTGCCCTTCCGGCAGTACGCCCATGACGGGGAGGCGCGGCGCGCCCTGTACGTGGAGAATGCCTCGCGGGCCTGGCCGGCCAACGAGAAGACACTGCGGGCGCTGCTGGGCGTCCGGGCCGAGCAGGCGCGGCTTCTGGGGTACGCCTCCTGGGCCGAGTACGTCACCGAGGACAAGATGTCCCGCTCGGCCGAGACGGTACGCCGCTTCCTGGAACAGGTGGGGACGGTGGCAGAACCTCGCGCCCGCGCCGACGTCGCCCGCCTCTTGGAGCGCAAGCGGAAGGATGTGCCGGCGGCGGAGGTGCTGGAGGACTGGGAGAAGGCCTACTACGAGGAGCGGGTGAAACAGGAGTCCTTCGCCTTCGACAGCCAGTCGGTGCGGCCCTATTTCGAGTTCCGACGCACCCGCGACGGGCTGCTGGCCATCTGCAGCCGCCTCTTCGACGTCAGCTTCGAAAAGCTGGACCGGGTGGACGTCTGGCACCCCTCGGTGGACGTGTATGACGTCCGTCGCCGGGGGGAATCCCTCGGCCGCATCTACCTGGACCTGCACCCTCGGCCCGACAAGTACAAGCACGCGGCCCAGTTCCCCCTGGTGCCCGGCGTCCGCGGCCTGCAGCGCCCGGAGGGCGTGCTGGTTTGCAACCTCGCCGACCCGGCCGTGGCCTCGCCGGCGCTACTGGACCACGACGACGTGGTGACGCTGTTCCACGAGTTCGGCCACCTGATGCACCACCTCCTCGGCGGAGCGCAGGAGTGGGTGGGCTTCTCCGGGGTGGCCACCGAGTGGGACTTCGTCGAGGCGCCCAGTCAGATGCTGGAGGAGTGGGCCTGGGACCCAGGGACGCTGGGCCTGTTCGCCCGGCACGTGAAGGACGACACGCCCATCCCGGAGGATTTGGTGCGGCGCATGCGGGCCGCCAACGAATTCGGCAAGGGCACCCACACCCGGCACCAGGTATTTTACGCGCAGCTCAGCCTCGCCTTTCACCAGGCGGACCCCGCCGCGCTTGACCTGACGGCGACGCTGGTGGAGTTGCAGCGGCGCTACAGCCCCTTCCCGTACGTGCCCGGCACTCACTTCTTCGCCAGCTTCGGGCACCTGCACGGCTACTCGGCCATGTACTACACGTACCTCTGGTCGCTCGTCATCGCGAAGGACCTGCTCTCGGAATTCCAGAAGGAGGGCCTGCTGGACGCCGAGACCGCGCGGAGGTACCGCGAGAGTATTCTGGTGCCGGGCGGCAGCCGGGACGCCGCCGACTTGGTGGAGGACTTCCTCGGCCGGCCCTACGGCTTTTCGGCCTTCGAGGCCTGGCTCAACCGGGACTGACGGGCGCCCCCACCGAAGGAGGCAACGGGCCACATGCCTTCGCTGCACAGCAAGCAGGACTGGAAGCAAGCCCACGACGAGCTCCAGGAAAAGCTGGTGGACTGGGACCCGGTGGGTCTGGTGGCGGCCGGTGGGCCGCAGGAGGAGTACTTCCAGCTGCTGTTCCCCCTCATCCACCGCCTGGACGCCGGCGCCGGGCCGGAGGAGGCCGCCGCCTGGCTTGCCGCCGAGCTGCCCCTGCGCTTTGGCGCCACCCCACCGAACGCGGAAGTGCAGGCCTTCGCCCGGCGGACGGAGAAGTGGTTTCACGCGCGCTGGCCGTGGGCCCCATGACGGAGTCCGAAAGGCAGGTGCTTTTCCTCACCAGGGGCCGCCAGCGGCATCGGCCGGCACCTGGCCGGCGCACTGTCTTCCGCCGGGCACCGGGTGCTTGCCGCCGACGTGAACGCTGAAGGCCTTGGGCGTGCCGGCGTGGAGGATGGCTGGGACGAGACGGCGGTGCTTCCCCAGTGCGGGTGCCCGCCGACTGGGAGGCGGCCCTGGCCGCGGCGCTGCCGCGCTTGGCCGGCTGGACGTCCTCCTCACCGTGGCCGCCTACCGGAAGCCGGGGGCTGGCTTTCACGTCGCGGAGGTGGACAAGCACGTCCGAGTCCCGCAGGGCTGACTGGATTGCGGCGCTGGCCCGTCCTCAATGCGAGGCGACTTCGGCTAGCCTGGCAAGGCGCATGAAACCGGCGGCCTTGGCCTCGCTGGCCAGGGCTCGCGCGCCCTGCGTACGCTCGGCCGAGCCCCGCGGCAGGGTCTGCACCTGGGCCAACTTGACCTCGAGGAGAAGTCGCCCCGCGCCGTGCGACCGCGCCTGGCTGTCCAAGTTGGCAAGGAGGGCCAAGGCTGCGGCCGCTCCACCCGAGGCGAGGTCGGCGCGGGCGAGCTCCAGCTGCGCGGACTGCAGCAACAGCGCCTGGCGCGTCGCCCGGGCCGCCTCGACGGCCTCGAACGCGGTGGCTTTGGCGGCGGCTGCTTGGCCGGCCTCCCGCAGGCTGCGCGCGCGCAGACGCAGCGCGTGGGCGCGCGGTACCGCGTCTGGGGAAAGGCCGTCGATGACGCGCTTCGCCCCGGCCAGCTCATGGCTGTCCAAAAGCAGCTCGGCCAGCAGCGCCTGGACTTCGTCCTGCGCCACCAGCGCGGTGGCCGCCTCCAGACGCTCGCGGGCCGCCTGGGGCTTGTCCTCCTCGCGCTCGACGCGGGCCGCCAGCAGCACAGGCTCGGTGGTGCTTGTGTCCTTGGAGAGACTCTTCAGCGCGGGCTCCACCATGGCCGCCGCCCCGGACAAGTCCCCGCGCTCCAGCGCCACCACTCCGAAGGTGGCAAACACCTCGGCGTGGTTAGCCAGAATTCTCTCCGGGTAGCCCTTCACCCGCGCCAGCAGCGCGGCGGCGTGGTCGGGCTCCCCCGCTGCCAGGTAGTCCGCTGCCCCATTCCGGGCGGCAAGCACGGCGGCGTAGGTGGCGCCAAAGGCCTCGAGCAGCGTCAGCTGGCGTGCGAACTCACCCGCCGCCGCGAGAAACTCGCCCTTGCCCTCCAGCACCTCGGCGCGCTCCCCGGCCACCCGGGCGGCTTCAAAGGCATGGCCACCGTCCACGTACGTCTTCTCGGCAAGGACGAGGAGGTTCAGCGCCACGTCAAAGTGGCCCTGGCGGGCGGCAAGCAAGCTGCGCTGGCGCAGCAGCGCCGCCCGGAGGAAGCGGTTGTCGGGGCCCTGCACCTTCGGCTCGGCGCGGTCGAGGGCCTCCTCGGCCCGCCTGTCCTCGTGCTCGGCGAAGGCCAGCCGGGCTTCCATCAAGTCGAAACGCGCATCTCGCGTCACCGGCGAGGCGCTCGCCCGCGCCCGCGCCATGACGGCCAGGGACTCCGGCGCCGGCACACAGCCGGTGAGGAGGAGGGAGGGAAGCAGGGCCTCGAAGTTGTCCGGTTCCCGGTCGCGCAGCGCCCGGGCCGCCGAGGCGCACTTGTCCCACTGGTTCTGGCCCCAAAAGGCGTGCGGCTCCACCCGCAGCCGAATGTCGTCCGGGGCGCCCGCGGACAGTCGGATGGCGTCCTGCATGGCGGTGTAGACGTCCGTGCTGTTGCCGAGGAAGAAGAGGGCCACCGTCCGCCGCAGCGGCGGCAGCGCGAAGGCCGGGTCCAGCGCCGAGGCCTTCTGGAAAAGGGGCACCGCCTCCGCCCAGCGGTACTGCTGCATGAGGGCCATGCCCTGCAGGTAGGCCTCCGCCGCCCCCGGGGCCGGCGGGCGCGCCGCCAGGGCCCGGGCCTCCGTTTCGGCGGGCGCCCCGGTGGTACCGGGCCCCTGCCGGCGGACGGCAGCCCACATCCCGACGCCCCCCAGCAGCAGAAGCACGGCCGCGGCCAGCCCCCACGCGGCGCGCGTGAAGGCCTTGGGCCCGGCAGCCATTCCGGGTGGGGACGGGGGGGTGGCGCTCACGGGGGCGTCTGCCAGCGTAGCGTCCAGCCCGGGGCCCCGTCGACGCCCTATGGCCAGAGGAAACGCGCCCGCACCCGGACGTCGCCACCCACCTGGGTGACGTCCTCCACCTGAAGCGACACCGCCTCACCCATGCGCTGAAGGCCCAACCGGCCCAGCCAGGACTGCGCGTCGCCCCCCAGCAGCTTGGGCGCCAGGTACAGCACCAGCGCGTCGGGCAGCCGGGCGACCACCAGCGAGGCAAACAGCTGGGCGCCGCCCTCCACCAAAAGGTGGAGCCCGCCCTCCTCCACCAGCCGGCGCAGCACCGCCTCCAGCGCGACGCCGCCTGGGGCGCGCGGCACCCCCCACACGCGGGCGTGGGTGGGGGCCAGGCGCGCCTGGGCCTCCTGGGCTTTGTCCTCCGCGCATACCACCACCGTCCTGTCGGGGTCCGGCTGGTGGAAGACGCGCGACACCAGCGGAAGCTGGCCTTCGGTGTCGAGCACCAGCCGCAGCGGGTTGCGGCCGTCGCCGCTGGCCGGGCGCGCAGTCAGGCGTGGGTCGTCCAAGCGCGCCGTGCCGGCACCCACCAGCACAGCGTCCACCAGACTGCGCAGCTGGTGGACGTCGGCGCGCGCCTCCTCTGCACTCACCCAGGCACTGTCGCCGCTGGCGGTGGCCAGCTTTCCGTCCAGCGTCACCGCCACCTTCAGGGTCAAATAAGGAAGGCCGGTGCGCATGGCCTTGAAGAAGGGCCGGTTGAGGGCGTCGGCCTCCTCCTTCAGCACGCCGGTGACGACAGCGACGCCCGAATCCCGAAGCCGGGCCAGGCCGTTGCCATTCACCAGCGGGTTGGGGTCCGAAGACGCTGACACCACGCGGGCCACGCCCGCATCCAGAATGGCCCGGCTACAGGGCGGCGTCCGGCCGTAGTGGTCGCACGGTTCCAGCGTCGTGTAGAGGTCCGCCCCGTGCGCCAGCGCCCCGGCCTCGGCCAGGGCCAGCACCTCGGCGTGCGGCGCCCCGGCCTGGGCGTGGTGTCCCCGGCCCACCACCTGGCCGTCCCACACCACCACGGCGCCGACGCACGGGTTGGGGTGGGTGCGGCCAAGCCCCCGCCGCGCCTCGGCCAGCGCCTCGCGCATGAAGCGCTCCGCAGCCGGCGGGGCCGCGGGCTCAGGGCTTCCCGGCGCGCTCTCGCTTGCGGGAGGGGGGACGGGTGGGGTCATCCAGGAGGTCCTTCAACTCGGTCATGAATTCGGCGATGTCGCGGAAGCTTCGGTAGACGCTAGCGAAGCGGACGTACGCCACCTCGTCCAGCTCCCGCAACCGCCGCATGACGTCCTCCCCCACCGCGCTGGAGGGAATCTCCTTCTCGCCCAGGGCCTGCAGCCGCCCTTCCACCCCGCCCACCAACTCCTCCAACTGGTCCATGGAGACGGGGCGTTTCTCGACGGCCTTCTTCAGGCCCAGCAGCAGCTTGTCGCGGTCGAATGGTTCCCTCCGCCCGTCCTTCTTCACCACCAGCGGCATCAGCTCCTCCACCCTTTCGTAGGTGGTGAAGCGGCGCTTGCAGGCCAGGCACTCCCGCCGGCGCCGCGTCACGGCGCCTTCCTGGGACTCGCGGCTGTCGAGCACCTTGTTTTCCGCGCCGTGACAGTAGGGACAGCGCATGGGGCCTGAAGGGGGGCCGGCGGTGGGGCTTACAGCCGCCCGGCGTAGAGGGGAAAGCTGTGGGCCAGGTCCCGCACCTTCCCGCGGACACGCGCCAGGGCCGCGTCGTCGGAGGCCGAGTCCAGGGCCTCGCCGAGGAGGGCGCCCACCTGGGCCATTTCCGTCTCCCGCATGCCCCGGCTGGTGAGGGCGGGCGTCCCGACGCGGATGCCGGACGTCACCATCGGCTTCTCCGGGTCGAAGGGAATCATGTTCTTGTTGACGGTGATGCCGGCCTTGTCGAGCGCGGCCTCCGCCGCCTTGCCCGTCAGGTGCTTGGGGCGCAAGTCCACCAGCATCAGGTGGTTGTCGGTGCCGCCGGAGACGAGGCGGCAGCCGGCGCGGGCCAGCGCCTCGGCCAGCGCCTGGGCATTCTTCACAATCTGCCGCTGGTACAGCTTGAAGTCGGGCTGCAGCGCTTCCTGGAAGGCGACGGCCTTGGCGGCAATAATGTGCATCAGTGGGCCGCCCTGGATGCCGGGAAAGACGTTGGAGTTGATGGCCTTGGCGTGCGCTTCCTTGGACAGGACCAGGCCCCCACGCGGGCCGCGCAGCGTCTTGTGGGTGGTGGTCGTCACCACCTCGGCCAGCGGGACCGGGGAGGGGTGTTCTCCGGCCGCCACCAGGCCGGCAATGTGGGCCATGTCCACCACCAGCGCGGCCCCGGCAGCATCCGCCACTTCCCGGAAGGCGGCGAAGTCCAGCGTCCGGCTGTAGGCCGAGGCGCCCACCACCAGCACCTTGGGACGGGCTTCCAGGGCGAGGCGTCGCACCTGCGCCATGTCGATGCGCTCGGTCTTGGGGTCCAGGCCGTAGTGCACCACCTTGTACAGCTTGCCGCTGAAATTCAGGGACATGCCGTGGGTGAGGTGGCCGCCGGAGTTGAGGTCCAGGGAGAGCAGCGTGTCCCCCGGCGCCATTAGCGCCATGTAGGCCGCCATGTTGGCCTGGCTGCCGGAGTGGGGCTGGACGTTGACGGCCTCCGCGCCGAAGAGGGCCCGGGCGCGCTGGATGGCCAGCGTCTCGACGACGTCCACCACCTCGCAGCCGCCGTAGTAGCGGCGGCCGGGGTAGCCTTCTGCGTACTTGTTGGTGAGGACGGAGCCCGCGGCCGCCATCACCGCGCGGCTGACGAAGTTCTCCGAGGCAATCAGTTCCAGCCCCTCCTCCTGGCGCAGCATCTCCCGACGGATGAGGTCGGAGATTTCGGGGTCGACTTGGGCGAGGGTGGGGAAGGCGTCCATGGCGGCCGGGGACTCTACCCCAGGAGCGCGACGTCTCTGTGGCCCGGGCGGAAGGGGCCGCTACTTGAAGCGCTTGAAGATGAGGACGGCGTTGGTGCCGCCGAAGCCGAAGGAATTGCTCAGCACGGCGTTGACGCGGACCTCGCGCGGGGTGTTGGGCACGTAGTCCAGGTCACATTCCGGGTCGGGCGTGGTGTAGTTGGCGGTGGGCGGGATGACCCCGCGCGCCAGCACCAGCGCGCTCACCACCGCCTCCGCGCCGCCGGCGGCGCCCAGCATGTGGGCCGTCATGGACTTGGTGGAGCTGACCATGAGTTTCTTCGCATGCGTCCCGAAGACGGCCTTGATGGCCTTCGTCTCGTTGGCGTCGTTGAAGGGGGTCGAGGTGCCGTGGGCATTCACGTACCCAATCTCCTCGGGCGCCATGCCGGCGTCCTTCAGGGCCAGGCGCATGCAGCGCGCCGCCCCCTCCCCTTCCGGGGCGGGCTGCGTCTCATGGAAGGCGTCCGAGTTGGCGCCGTAGCCCACCACCTCGGCCAGGATGGTGGCCCCCCGGCGGCGCGCGTGCTCCATCTCCTCGAGGATGACCACCCCAGCCCCCTCGCCCATGACGAAGCCGTCGCGGTCCTTGTCGAAGGGGCGGCTGGCGCCGGCGGGGTCGTCGTTGCGCGTGCTGAGGGCCTTCATCACGGCGAAGCCGCCGATGGACAGCGGCGTAATACTCGCCTCGGCGCCGCCGGCGATGGCGGCATCCGTCTCGCCGAGGCGGATGGACTTCACCGCTTCGCCGATGGCGTGCGCGCTGGTGGCGCAGGCCGACACCGGGGACCAGTTGGGGCCCTTGGCGCCGTAGCGGATGCTGACGTGGCCCGGGGCCATATTAATAATCATCTGCAGGATGAAGAACGGCGAGATGCGGTCGAAGCCCTTCTCCAGCGCCCGCTTGTGCTGCTCCTCGAGCGAGCCGATGCCGCCGATGCCGGAGCCGATGATGACGGCCACCTTCTCCGGCTCATACCCGTGCGGCTTGTCGGTGCCGATGGGCAGGCCACTCTCGCGCATCGCCATCTCGCTGGCCGCCACCGCGTACTGGGTGAAGAGGTCCATGCGGCGCGACTCGCGGCGGTCCATCCCCCAGGCCTCGGGGTTGAAGTCCTTCACCTCGCCCGCGATGCGGGCCGAGAGCTGGCTTGCATCGAAGCGCGTGACGGGCCCGATGGCGGACTTGCCGGTGAGGAGGCCGGACCAAGTCTTCTCCGTCCCCGTCCCGAGGGCCGTGATGAGGCCAGTTCCGGTGATGACGATGCGGCGGGCAGCCACGGACGCGACGTCCTACTTCTTGTGGGAGTTGATGTAGTTGATGGCGTCCCCGACGGTCTTGATGTTCTCCGCTTCCTCGTCGGGAATCTCCACCTCGAATTCCTCTTCCATCGCCATGACCAGCTCGACGATGTCGAGGCTGTCCGCCCCGAGGTCCTCGATGAACGACGACTCCGGCTTAATCTCATCCTCGCCCACCCCCAGCTGGTCGGCGATGATGGATTTGACCTTCGCCTCGATTGCGCTCGTCGACATGTCGTTAGCCTCCGGTACTGCCGTGAGTCCTCTGCAATGCCGCCCGCCGAGGACCCGTTCTCGGCCGGCGCGTATAACAGGCGGGCCTGCTACATGTACATGCCGCCGTTCACCTTCAACACTTCTCCTGTGATGTAAGACGCAGCGTCACTGGCCAGAAACACCACGCAGGCGGCAACCTCCTCGGCCGTCCCCAGCCGCCCGAGTGGGATGGCCTGCAATAGCCGCGTGCGCATGTCCGCGGAGACCTTCGACGTCATGTCGGTCTCGATGAAGCCCGGGGACACCGCGTTGACGCGGATGTGACGGCTGGCCAGTTCATGCGCCAGCGCCTTGGTCAGCCCGATGAGGCCAGCCTTGCTCGCGGCGTAGGCCGCCTGGCCGGCGTTGCCCATCTCGCCCACCACCGAAACGAGATTGATGATGGCACCCGAGCGCTGCTTCATCATCGGCCGGGCGACGGCCCGCGCCAGCGCAAAGGCGCCCTTCAGGTTGGTGTCCAGCTGCCGGTCCCAGTCCTCGTCCTTGACCCGAACCAAAAGGCCATCCACCGCCACACCGGCGTTATTCACCAGGACGTCCAGCCGGCCGTGCTTCTGCACGACGTCCTCCACGCATCCGCCGCATGCCGCGGTGTCCGCCACGTCGAACTTCACCGCCCGCGCACGTTCCCCGGCCAGACGCACCGCCTCCTCGGCCGCCGCATCGTTACCGGCGTACGTCAGCACCACCGTCGCGCCTTCCTTCGCGAAGGCCACCGCGCAGGCGCGCCCGATGCCGCGCGAGCCGCCCGTCACCAGCACCACCTTGCCGGAAAACGTCATGGCCCGGCCACCGCGAAAAGCGCCTTCTCGAGCGACGCCGCGTCCTCGACGTTGAGAATTTCCACCGCCCGGGAGGTGCTGCGGACCAGGCCACTCAACACCCGCCCGGGCCCAAGTTCCACCATGCGCGTCACGCCGCCCGCCACCATGGCCTGGACGCATTCCACCCAGCGCACCGGCGCCGTCACCTGCTGAAGCAAAAGCGGCACCACCCGGGCCGCCTCGGCGTTGGGCTGCGCCTCCACGTTGGTGACGACGCTGACTGACAGCGCCTGCACGCGCACCGCGTCCAGGACGGCCTTGAGGCGCGGCACCACCGGCGCCATGAGAGCGCAGTGGAAGGGGGCGGAGACGTTGAGGGGCACCACGCGCTTGGCCCCCGCCTCCTTGAAGCGGGGCCCTGCCCGCTCGACGGCCCGGGCATGCCCGGCCACCACCGTCTGCTCCGGGGTGTTGTAGTTGGCCGGCGCCAGCACGTCCTCCCCGGCGACGGCGCGGCACACCTCCGCCACCTTGGACGCGTCCAGCCCCAGCACGGCCGCCATCGCCCCTTCGCCCTTCGGGACGGCCTCTTGCATGTACCGGCCCCGGGAACGCACCGCGCGGGCGGCGTCGGCCAGGCCGAGGGCGCCCGCGGAGACGAGGGCCGAGTACTCCCCCAGAGAGTGGCCGGCAACATAGGCCGGCGCCGGCGCCCGGGCCGCCCACACCGCGTGGGCCGCCAGGCTGACGGCGAGGATGGCCGGCTGGGTGTTGGCGGTCAGGGCGAGCGCCTCTGCCGGGCCCTCGAAGCACAAGGTGGACAGCCTCTCGCCCAGGGCATCATCCACGGCCGCGAAGACGGCGCGCGCCTCGGGGAAGGCCTGGGCCAGCGACTGGCCCATCCCCACCGCCTGACTACCCTGGCCCGGGAAAAGGAACGCGGTCCGCATGGTCCGTCGTCTACCAGCGCACCAGGGCGCTGCCCCAGGCCATGCCCGCGCCGATGGACATCATCGCGATGAGGTCTCCCGGCTGCAGGCGCCCGGCGCGGTTGGCCTCGTCCAGGGTGATGGGGAGCGAGGCGGAGGAGGTGTTCCCGTAGCGGGCGATGTTGAGCCAGCACTTCTCGAGCGGGATGCCGAGACGGTCCATGACCGACTCAATAATCCTCAAGTTGGCCTGGTGGGCGATGACGTGGTCGATGGAGTCGGCCGCCATCCCGTTGGCGGCCAGGGCCTCCTGCACCGCGTCCGGCAGCGCGCGGACGGCGTACTTGTAGACCTCGCGGCCCTGCATCGACACCTTGTTCAGCTTCCGCGCCAGCACGTCCTCCGACTGCGGGTGCTTGCTGCCGCCGCCCGGGATGCACAGCGTCTCGGCGGCCGCGCCGTCGGTGTGCAGGTGGGTGGAGAGAAGTCCCCGGGCCGGGTCATCGGAGGGCCCGACCACCATGGCCCCGGCCGCGTCACCGAAGAGGACGCAGGTGTTGCGGTCGGACCAGTCGATGAGGCGACTCAGAAGCTCCACCCCCACCACCAGCGCGCGCTTCACCTTCCCCGTCTGGATGAACTGGTCGGCGATGGCCAGGGCATACAGGCTTCCGGCACAGGCGGCGGAGACGTCGAAGGCGAAGGCCTTCTTCGCGCCCAGCTTGGCCTGGACGAAGGCCGCGCAGCTGGGCATCGGCATGTCCGGGGAAATGGTGCCGAGGACAATCATCTCCAAATCTTCGGCCCGGGTGTGGGCCATCTCCAGCGCCCGCACCGAGGCCTTGACGGCCATGTCCGAGGTGAGCTCGCCGTCGGCGGCGATGCGGCGCTCGCGGATGCCGGTGCGCTCGGTAATCCAGCTGTCCGAGGTCGCGACCAGCTTCTCCAGGTCTTGGTTGCTCAGGACCTTCTCCGGGGCGTAGCCCCCGGTGCCGAGAATCCGCGTGCGAAGCACCGTCGTTCCTTTCGTTCGCCCAAAGAAGTGTCTGCGACCCACCTCTCGTACCCTCAAAAGCCCTCTGGTGTCTTCCCTTTCGCGCCCTTGACGGCCCGCGTCGCGAGCCAGCCCCGGGCCGCTGCGACGGCCGACGCCAGGGTGCCTTCCAAATCCGCCTCCACTGTCCGGCGCGCCACCCGCAGCGCAGAGGAGATGGCCCGCGGACTGGACCGCCCATGGGCAATGACGCCCACCCCGGCGATGCCGAGCAGGGGCACCCCGCCCACCTCCGAGGCGTCCATCAGCCGGCCCAGGCCGGCCAGGGTGGGCCGCAGGAGAAGCCCGCCCAACCGGGACGGCAGGTGGGCCTGGTGCACGGCCTGCTGAAGAAGACCCGTCAGTCCAGCGGCCACGCCTTCGGAGGCCTTCAGCACGGCGTTACCGGTGAAGCCGTCGGTGACGAGGACGTCGAAGGCGCCGCTGAAGAGGTCCTTCCCCTCCCCGTAGCCGCGGAAGTCGAGGTCGCTCTGCCTCAACAGCGCCAGCGCCCCTTGGGTCAGCGGCGTCCCCTTGCTCTCCTCTTCGCCGTTGCTCAGCACTGCGACGCGCGGGGAAGAGACCGCATGGCAGGCCCGCACGTAGGCCGCGCCCAGCACGGCGAATTGCGCCAGGTGGCTTGGCCGGCACTCGGCATTGGCCCCCACGTCCAACAGCAGGCAGCGCCCGCTCGCGCCCAGGGCGGGAAAGAGGGCGGCCAACGCCGGCCTCTCCACGCCGGGAAGCCGGCCCAGCACCGCCAGCGCCGCGGCCATGGCCGCGCCGGAGTGGCCGGCGGTGACGGCGGCGTCGGCCTCGCGGCGTTTGACCAACTCGAAGCACACCCGCACCGAGGCATCGCGCTTGGCGCGGACGGCGGCCAAGGCGTGCTCCGCCATCCCCACCACCTGGGAGGCGTGGTGCAGGCGCACGTTGGCCGGAAGGCGCGCGGGAAGCGCGCCACGGACCTGGGACTCGTCCCCCACCAGCACCAGACTGACGTCCGGGTGGGCGGCGGCGAAGTGGAGCGCGCCCGCGACGACGGCGGCGGGGCCTGTGTCCCCACCCATCGCGTCGAGAGCGAGGCGCACCTACTCGACCTTGACGACCTCGCGGCCCTTGTAGAAGCCACAGGCCGGGCAGGCCCGGTGCGGCAGCACCGGTTCCTTGCACTGGGGGCAGGCGATGACTTGCACCGCCACCTTGAGGTTGCTGTTTGCGGCGCGGCGACGGTTGCGCCGCATTTTCGAAGTCCGCTTCTTGGGAACGCCCATGTCCGACTGCTCCTAGTTCAGCTTGATGTCCTTGAGGACCGCGAGCCGCGGGTCGACCCGCTTGCTCTCGCAGCCACACGCCGCCTCGTTCAAATTCTGGCCGCACATACCGCACAGGCCCCGGCAGTCCTCGCGGCAAACCACGTGCATGGGCAGCGACAGCAATACCTGCTCGCGGACAATGGGGTCCAGGTCAATCTGCTTGCCGCGGTAGACGTCCAGGTCCGCCTCGGCCAATTCGAAGCTGCCGCTGGACTCCGCCTCGGACCCGTCCGAGTCGTCGTCCGCAGCCGGACGGTCCCGTTCCACCGGCGCCGGCACCAGGGTGAGGGTGAAGTGCACCGGCACCGTCACGGACACCTCCGTCGCACAGCGCTTGCAGGGGGCCACCAGACTCAAGTCGGTCTGGCCCTCCAGAAGCACCCGCCCGCCGGCCGTCCGCAGCAGCTTCGCCGTGAGCTGCGAGGCGGCGGCGGGGGAAAAGCCCTCGCGCACCGCGTCCGCGAGCACCTCGGCCAAGAACGGCTGGGCGAGGGGCTGGGTGAGGGTGAGGCCTCCCTCGCGAATCTGCTCGACTTGAACAACCATGGGGGCACCGCCCCGGGAACAGCCCTGGCGGAAAAAGGCGCGCACCTTAGGCTCGGTGCCCCCCCCTGTCAACGCAGCCCTGTTGCTTGGCCAAGGGAAGCGCGACACAAAAGCGTCACCGGCAAGGTGGGAGGGGTCTGCTACTGAGAGGGCCGGGTTGTCCCCGAGGGGGGAACACTTCCCTCCTCCTTCGCGGAAGCGAGCCTGCACGTGTCACGGATTCTCATCGTCGAGGACGAGCAGGACCTGGCACACCTGCTCACGTACAACCTGACCGCCGCTGGATTCGAGACGGAAGTCACCCACACCGGGGCGGCGGCACTGGCCAAGGCCAAAAGCTTCAAACCGGAGCTGGTGCTGTTGGACCTCATGCTGCCGGACTTGCCCGGCAGCGAGGTGCTGCGCCTGGTGAAGGAGGACCCCAACCTGCGACGGACCGCCGTCGTCATGGTGACGGCCAAGGGACAGGAGCAGGACCGCGTCCAGGGACTGGAGATGGGGGCGGACGACTACGTGGTGAAGCCCTTCAGTGTCCGGGAATTAATTCTCCGGGTGAAGGCCGTCCTGCGCCGCCTGGCCAGCGACTCCGAGGGCTCCTCGGCCCTGGCCGCCGGCACCATCCAGCTCGACCCGGCCCGCCATGAAGTCCGCGTGGCGGACGCCGAGGTGGCCCTCACCGCGCTCGAGTTCCGCCTCCTCAAGACGCTTCTGGAACGCCCGGGCCGGGTCCAGACGCGGGAAGTCCTCCTCTCCGACGTGTGGGGCATCGAGGCGGAGATTACGACGCGCACGGTGGACACCCACATCAAGCGGCTGCGGGAGAAGCTGGGCCCGGCGGGGGAAGTCATCGAGACGGTCCGAGGAGTCGGCTACAAGCTGGCAAGCCCCGACCGCGAGGCGTGACGGCAGCCGGCGCGCCGGGGCGGAGCCCCTGGCTTCTGCTCGCCGTCCTCGGCCCCGCGCTGGCCGCCGGTCTGGTGGGCGCGCTGACCTCCGGGCTGCAGGCGGCCCTCCTCGCCGCGCTGGCCGCCGGGGCCGTCGGCGCGGTGCTGGCGCTGCTGGCCCGTGGCGAGCGCGTCCGGGCGTGGGAAGCCGCCGCCTCCGAAGCGGCGGCGAAGGACCGGGCCACCCAGGCCGAACGCGACGCGGCCGCCCATGAAGAACGGGTGCTGGCGGCGGCGTTGGAAGGCATCGCCGACGGCGTGTGGATTACCGACGCCTCGGGAGCCGTGGTGCGCCACAACGCCGCGCTGCGCCGGCTGCTGGACGCGGGCCAGCAGGTGGTGGGCAAGCGCCCGCTGTTCCTCGTCCGCAAGGGAGAGCTGCACGAGGCGGTGTTGCGCGCCTGCGAGGCGGGCACGGCCTCGGTGGTGGAGGTGGTGATGGAAGGGCCGCGCCCCCGCGTGCTGGAGGTGCAGGTCGCCCCCCTGGGCGGGGGCCTGCCCGGCAGCGCGGCCGTCTTCCGGGACGTCACGGAGCTCAAACGCCTCGAGCGCGTGCGCCAGGACTTCGTCGCCAACGTCAGCCACGAGCTGCGCACCCCCATCGCGGCCATCCTCGGGTACGCCGAGACATTGCAATCCGGGGCGCTGTCGGACGCGGTGCACGGCCCGCAGATGGTGGACATCATCCACCGGCAGTCCGAGCGACTGAGTGAATTGGTGAGCGACTTGCTCGAGCTCTCCCGACTGGACGCCAAGGAAAGACCCCTCAGTATCGGCGCGGTGGCGGTGAGCGAGGTGATGGCCCGGGCGGCCGAAGCGGTGGAGCCGCGGGCCACCGCCAAGCACATCTCCATCACCCACCGCGTCGCCCCGGGGCTGGCGGCGCAGGCCGACGCCAAGGCGCTCGAGCAAGTGCTGGTCAACCTCTTGGACAACGCCGTCAAGTACACCCCGGAGGGGGGAGCCGTGGAATTGACGGCCCGGCAGGAGGCGATGCGGGTGGAGCTGTCCGTGCGCGACACCGGCCTGGGTATTGAAGCCAAGCACCTCCCCCGCCTCTTCGAACGGTTCTACCGGGTGGACCGGGGCCGCAGCCGGGAGATGGGCGGCACGGGCCTCGGCCTCAGTATTGTCCGCCACCTGGTGTCCGCCATGGGAGGCGACGTGCGGGTGCAGAGCCAGCTGGGGCTGGGAAGCACCTTCACCGTCACCCTGTCTGCGGCCTAGGCCTCCCCGCGGCACGTTCCCCGGGGCCCCCCCCCCGGGAAGTCGGTGTTTGGACTACACTGTCCGTTGTACAGGAAGCGGGTTCATGCGGGTCGCCATCCTCGCGGACATCCACGGGAATCTCCCCGCCTGTGAGGCGGTGTTGGCCGACGTGGGCCAACACGGCGCGGACGTGGTGGTGGCCGCCGGGGACTTGGTGCTGCGGGGCGCCCATCCCAGAGAGACGCTGGAGCTGCTGCTGAGTCGGTGCAACGCCCTCCTCATCGGCAACACCGACGCCTACGTCGCCGACGTCTACCTGGGCGGGGCGTACCGGGAGCGCGAGCACTGGAAGACGGAACTTCTGGATTGGACGCGCGAGCAGCTGGGCCCCGCCCTGGTGCAGAAGCTGGCGGAGTTCCCCTTCAGCGTCCGCTACGGACCGCGGCGCGGGCAGGACCTCTACATCTGCCACGCCAACCCAAGAAACCTGGAAGACTCGCTCGAGCCCACCCTGGACGAGGCGACGCTGCGGCGCTACTTCGCCCACCTGGACGCCGCTGCGTGCGCCTTCGGGCACCTGCACTTTCCCTACCGCCGGCGGCTGGGGCGCATGCTGCTGGCCGACGTGGCCTCCGCGGGCATTCCCCGCGACGGGGATGCCCGGGCCGCCTGGGGCCTCTTCACCTGGACGCCCCGGGGCTGGCGCGTGCAAATCCGCCGGGTGCGCTACGCCGTCCGCCACGCCACCCAGGCCTTACTGGCCCGGCGGGTACCGGGCGGGCCCCTCCTCATCCACAAGCTTTTGGAAGGGCGCTACCGCCACCACACCGCCTTGGCGGAGGCCGCCCGCCGGCACTCCGGCCTGCCTCCCCCGGGCCCGGTGCGCCTCTTGACGCCCTCGCCTCCGGTGCCTGACGCGCAGCCGCACGAGGCAGCGGCAGCGGAACCGGCGGAGTCCAGCGACTCCGGAGAGCACCCGGCGGTCGAGGCGTGCGAACCGCCCGCCGGCATGCGTTAAGGCGCCTATCTCCCGTGGCCACCGCCTTCTCGCTCCGCGCTCCGGCGGCGCGGCAATTCCGGCGTTTTCTGCTGTCGCGCCTTCTGGCCATCCTGGTGCTGGAGACGACGTCCGTGGCGGTGGGCTGGCAGGTGTACGCCCTGACGCATGCCCCGCTGTCCTTGGGCCTGGTGGGCCTGGCCCAGTTTCTCCCCTCCCTCGGGCTGTCGCTTCTGGCCGGGACGGTGGCGGACCACGTCGACCGGAAGCGGATTGTGCTGGTGTGCCACGCCCTCTTCGGCGTGGTGGCGCTGTGCCTCGGGCTGGCCGGCCTGCGCGGCGCGCCGCCCTTGTGGGCCATCTACGCCGTGCTGGTGCTTCTGGGGTCCGCCCGCGCCTTCAACGCCCCCGCCGCCCAGGCCCTCATGCCGTCCCTGGTGCCGGCGGCGTCCTTCGGCAGCGCGGTGGCCATCAACTCCTCCGTCTTCCAGGTGGGCAGCATCGCCGGCCCCGCCCTGGGCGGGCTTCTCTACGCCTGGGTGGGCAACGCAGAACCCGTCTACTTCCTGGCCGCCGCCCTGGCCGTGGTGGACGTGTGGGCCCTTCTCGGCCTGCACCCGCGGGTGGAGAGGCGCGAGCCGCGGGCAGTCTCCTGGGCCACCGTTCTGGCCGGGGTGCGCTACGTCTGGGCAGACAAAGTCATCCTCGGCTGCATCTCCCTGGACCTCTTCGCCGTTCTGTTAGGCGGTGCGGTGGCCCTCATGCCGGTGTTTGCCCAGGACGTGCTGACCTGCGGGCCCCAGGGCCTCGGCCTTCTGCGCGGGGCGCCGGCAGTGGGGGCCGGCCTCACCGGGCTGTGGCTCGCCCGCCACCCCTTACGACGGCGCGCCGGCCCCACCATGCTTCTCGGCGTGGCCGTGTTTGGCCTGGCCACGGTTGGCTTCGGACTGTCTCGCAGCTTCCCGCTGTCCCTTCTGCTGCTGGCCGTCATGGGCGCAGCCGACATGGCCTCCGTCTTCGTCCGGCTGACGCTGGTGCAAATCTCCCCGCCTCCGGAAATGCGGGGGCGCGTCAACGCCGTCAACATGCTGTTCATCGGCGCCAGCAATGAATTGGGCGAATTCGAGTCCGGACTGACAGCCCAGTGGTTTGGGGCGGTGCGGGCCGTCGTCCTGGGCGGACTGGGGACACTGGCGGTGGTGGCGCTGTGGCTGCGGCTTTTTCCGGGCCTGGCCCGGGTGGACAGGCTGCCCACCGGCGCGGGGCGGCCGACGGCGTCGGAGGCGGCCGCGCAAACCGACGCGGCACTGTCCTCCGGGCTTGGCCCCCAAGACGTTTGTGGGGAGGACAGGGGGCGCCCCGGCAAAGAGGGGCGCTAAATGCCCGCACTGCCAAAGGCTTCACATTCTGGTCACCAGACCGTCACGGAGCGCTGGGTACAGAGGGCCCGCACAGTTTGGACCCCTGCCCTCCCCGGAGTGAAACATGAAGAAGTTGACCCTTGCCCTTACGCTGGCCGTCACCGGCGCTGCCCTGGCCCAGGGAAGCCTGCTCATTAATGGGGCTGGCGCGACCTTTCCGTTTCCGCTCTATTCAAAATGGTTTAGCGAATACAACAAGCTCTTCCCCAACCTGAAGTTCAACTACCAGTCCATCGGGTCGGGCGGGGGCATCAAGCAAATTACGGAGAAGACGGTGGACTTCGGTGCCTCGGATGCCCCGCTGTCGGACGACGAAAAGGGCAAGGCGCCGGGCCTCCTCAACCTTCCCACCGTGTTGGGGGCGGTGGTGGTGGCCTACAACCTGCCGGGCGTCCCGGCCGTCAACCTCTCCGGGTCGACGCTGGCAAACATTTTTCTCGGCACCATCTCCAAGTGGAATGACCCGGCCATCGCCGCGGACAATCCCGGGGTGAAGCTGCCGGACACGGCCATCGCGGTGGCTTCGCGGTCCGACGGCTCCGGAACCACGTACGTCTTCACCGACTACCTGGCCAAGGTGTCCCCTGACTTCAAGACGAAGGTGGGCGCGGGGAAGAGTGTCAAGTGGCCCACGGGCCTGGGTGGCAAGGGCAACGAGGGGGTCACCGGCCTGGTCAAGCAGTCCCCGGGGGCCATCGGCTACGTCGAGCTGGCCTACGCCAACCAGAACCAGCTGAGCGTGGCGAGCATCAAGAATATGGACGGCACGTACGTCAAGCCCACCATCGAGGCCACCTCGGCCGCCGCGGTCGGCGTGCCCATGCCGGACGACTTCCGCGTCTCCATCACCAACTCGCCCAGTAAGGGCGCCTACCCCATCTCCAGCTTCACCTACCTACTCGTCTACCAGGACCAGCCGAACAAGGAGAAAGGGCCAGCCATCATCAACTTCCTCAAGTGGGCCCTGACGGATGGCGAGAAGTTCGGCCCCGCCCTCTACTACGCCCCGTTGCCGGCGCCAGTGCAGGCCAAGGTGCTGGCCAAGGTCGCGACCATCACGGTGATGGGAGCCAAATACAGTGGCGGGAAGTAGGGCCAGCGTGCTCGACGGGGCGCCACCCGTGGTGGAGCGCCCCCAGTCCCCGGACACTGCCGGGGAGGCCATGGGCGACCGGCTGTATTACGGCGTCCTGTGGGTCCTCGGCATCTTCGTCCTGGTGGTGGCCGGGCTGATTGTCCTCAACCTGGCCCTGGTGTCGCGCCCGCTCTTCGCGGTCGAGGGGGTGTGGGACTTCGTGAAGGGAGACGACTGGGACCCGGTGACGCAGAAGTTCGGCGCCCTGCCCTTCATTTACGGCACCCTCGTCACCAGCCTGGTGGCTGTCGTCGTGGCGGTGCCCGTCGCCATCGGCCTGGCCCTCTTCATCACCCAGTTTGCTCCCCACAAGCTGGCCCCCTTTCTCTCGGCGCCGGTGGAATGGCTGGCTGCCATCCCGTCGGTGGTGTACGGGCTGTGGGGCCTCGCCGTCCTGGTGCCGTGGCTGCGCACCTCAGTGGAGCCGTTTCTGGGCCGCGCCTTCGGGTTTATGCCCTTCTTCAAAGGACCGCCCATCGGCTTCGGCTACCTGGCGGCAGGCCTGGTGCTGGCGGTGATGATTTTGCCCACCGTCGTCTCCGTTTCGGCCGAAGTCATGAAGACGACGCCGGAAGCCCAGCGGGAGGCGGCCCTGGCGCTGGGGGCCACCACCTGGGAGTCCGTCACCTGGTCGGTCATTCCGCACAGCCGGGCCGGCATCCTCGGGGCGTCCCTTCTCGGCCTTGGCCGCGCCCTGGGCGAGACGATGGCCGTCACCATGCTGATTGGGAATTCCCGCAACATCAGCATTTCGCTGTTTGCTCCTGGGTACAGCCTCCCCGCCGTCATCGCCAATGAGTTTGCCGAGGCGACCGACAACGTTCACATCGGCGCGCTGGCCGCCTGTGGCCTGATTCTCTTCGTCATCACCTTCCTTCTCAACGCCGCCGCCCGCTGGTTGGTGACGGCGGTCCAGAAGGGGCCGGCGAGAATCGTCACGTGAGACACTTCGCTTTCCGCCGCTTCATGAACGTGTTTATGACCATCCTGTGCGGGGTGGCGCTGGTGGCGGCATTCATCCCGCTGACCAGCGTGTTGTACCTCGTCATCAGCAAGGGTGCGGCGGGGCTGTCTTGGGACTTCTTCACCCAGCTCCCCAAGCCGGTGGGCGAGGAGGGCGGCGGCATCGGCAACGCCCTGGTCGGGACCCTGTACATGGTGGGTCTGGCCTGCCTCATGGGCTTGCCGGTGGGCGTGGGGGCTGGTGTCTTCCTCGCCGAGCGCGGCGACGGGACGCTGGGCAAGACGGTGCGCTTCGTGGCCGAGGTGCTCTCCGGGGTGCCGTCCATCGTCATCGGCATTGTCGCCTACGCCATGGTCGTTATCCCCATGCACCATTTCTCGGCCCTGGCGGGTTCCGTGGCCCTGGCCATCATGATTGTCCCTTACCTGGCCTGCTCCACCGAGGAGCTCATCCGCGTGGTGCCGGGGTCGCTGCGGGAGGCCTCCCTCGCCCTCGGCATCACCAACTGGCGCACCAGCCTCCTGGTCATCCTCCGCACAGCAATGACAGGCGTTGTCACGGCGTGTTTGCTCGCGGTGGCCCGGGTGGCGGGAGAGACTGCCCCGTTACTATTTACGGCGCTCAACAACCAGTACTGGAACGTGAGCCCCGTCCAACCAACCGCTTCACTCACCGTGGCCATCTACAACTACGCCATCAGCCCCTACGAGGACTGGCACGCCAAGGCCTGGACCGCGGCGCTGGTCCTCTTGATGCTGGTGGGTCTGCTCAACCTGTCCTCGCGCGTGCTGACTCGCAACCGGCTCAAGGGTGCCCGATGAATGCGGTTACTGCCGCCGACAGCGCCCCTCCGGTGGCGGCCGGTGCTGCCGCCTCGACCCCCAAGGTGGAGGTCCAGAAGCTGAACGTCTGGTTTGGGAAGAACCACGCGGTGAAGGACACCTCCCTTGCCGTCCAGGTGCACACCGTGCTGGCCGTCATCGGTCCGTCCGGCTGCGGCAAGTCCACCTTTCTGCGCGCCCTCAACCGGATGCATGACCTGGTCCCCGTCGCCCGCGTCACCGGCAGAGTGCTGGTCGACGGCCATGACCTCTACACCCGAGAGGTGGACCCGGTGCTGCTGCGCCGCCGGGTGGGCATGGTCTTCCAGCGCCCCAACCCTTTCCCCACCATGTCCATCGAGGAGAATGTCGCCGCCGGCCTCGTCCTCAACGGCATCAGCGGCAACCACGGCGAGGTGGTGGAGCGTTCCCTGCGCAAGGCGGCCCTGTGGGAAGAAGTCAAGGACCGCCTCGGCCATGCCGCCACGTCACTGTCCGGTGGCCAGCAGCAGCGGCTTTGCATCGCCCGCGCGCTGGCCGTTGAACCTGAGGTCCTGCTGATGGACGAGCCGGCCAGTGCGTTGGACCCCATCGCCACCGCGAAGATTGAAGAACTGATTCACGAGTTGAAGGAGCACTACACCATCATCATCGTCACCCACAGCATGCAGCAGGCTGCCCGGGTGTCCGACCACACCGCCTTCTTCTACATGGGGGAGCTGGTAGAAATGGGCGCCACGGAGCAGATTTTCACCAACCCGAAGGAACGCCGCACGGAAGACTATGTCACTGGAAAGTTCGGCTAAGTCGCCCGCTGCCCACACCGACAAGGCCTTCGAAGCGGACCTGCGCGAAGTGCGCGAGAAGCTGCTGGTGATGGGCGGCAAGGTGGAGGACCAGATTGCCAAGAGCATGCGCGCCCTCACCGAGAGGGATTCCACTCTGGGCGAGCAGGTGATGGAGGGCGACCTCGAAATCAACCGGCTGGAGGTCGACATCGACGACCTGTGCCGGAAGATTCTCGCCCTGCGCCAACCGGCGGCGAGCGACCTGCGGCTGATTACCACCGCCCTGAAGATTGTGACGGACCTCGAGCGGATTGGGGACGAGGCCGTCAACATTGCGGAACGGGCCATCGAGTTGAACTCGGCGCCGGCGCTCGCGCCGTACATCGACCTGCCCCGGCTGGCCGAGCAGGCGCAGGAGCAGGTGAAGATGGCGCTGGATGCCTTCGTGCGGGCGGACCCGGCCACGGCCGAGGAGGTCCTGCAGAAGGACGACCAGCTGGATGACCTCTTCGTGAAAATCTTCAACGAATTGCTCGGCTTCATGATGGAGGACGCGCGCACCATCCGCCGGGCCACCGCCCTGGTCTCCATCTGCAAGTACCTGGAACGCATCGGCGACCACGCAATGAATGTCGCCGAGATGGTCATCTACATGGTGCGCGGCACCGACGTCCGCCACCCCAGAAGCCGCGCCATCCCGGCCTGACACCGTCAGCCGCCTGCCGGCCGGCTTGCCAACAGCCGCTCCAGCCGCGCGAAGGCCGTTCCCAGGTCCGGGTTGTCCGTCAGCACCCCCAATAACGGGTCCTTCCCCAGACGCGTCATGCGCCCCACCGCGTTGGCCGCGGTGAAGGTGCGGGGGCCGAGACGGGCGTTCACCTCAGTCCACCGCAGCGGCATGGAGACGGGCACCCCCGGCAGCGGCCGCGGCGAAAACGGCGCCACCAGCAGCTTGCCCCGGCCATTCTGGAAGGCGTCCAAGTAGACGCGCCCGCCGCGGGCGCGGGGGTTTCGCGCCACGGTGGCGAGCCCTGGGTGCCGGCGCACCAGCACCTCGGCCAACAGCTGGGCCAGTGCCACGCTGGCCGCATGTTCCAGCTGCCGCCCCAAGGGCACCAGCACGTGCAGGCCACTGCTGCCGGAGGCCTTCACGTAGGCCGGAAGGCCCAGTTCGCGGCACAGCGCGCGCGCCGCCAGGGCCAGCGTCACGACGTGCGCAAACGGCGCTCGCTTCGGGTCCAAGTCCAGGATGCACCAGTCTGGCTTGTCCAGGCTGGCCACTCTGGCGCTCCACACGTGCAGGGGAATGGCCGCCAGGTTGGCCAAATAGGCCAGCGTCTGGGCGTCGTCGCAGACGAAGCAGCGTTCCTGCCCTTCGTCCCCGGCCAGGACTTCCGTGCGCACCCACGCCGGCGTGTGCGCCGGCGCATGCTTCTGGAAGAAGGCATGGCCCTGCAGTCCATCCGGCCAGCGCTCCACCGCCAACGGGCGGTCCTGCAGGTACGGCAACGCCCAGGGGGCAATGGCCAGGGCGTAGCGGATGAGGTCACCCTTGGTGAAGCCGTCGTCCGGGAACAGCACCTTGTCCAGGTGCGTGAAGCGCTGCGGCGGCGTGGCCTGTGCCACAGCCCTGTTGCGAATCTGCCGGGACCTGGCGGCCATGCGGGCAGGGGTTTAGCTTACGCACCCATGGCAGCACGCGCCATCGGCTCTGGAACCATCTCGTTTGGCCTGGTCAACATCCCGGTCAAAGTCTACGCGGCCACCGAGTCGGCCGCGCGCATCTCCTTCAACCAGCTGCACGACAAGTGCAAGGGACGGCTGCGCCAGCAGATGTACTGCCCGGTCGACGACGAGGTGGTGTCGCGCGACCATATTGTGAAGGGCTACGAATTCGCCAAGGACCAGTACGTCCTCTTCACGCCGGAGGAGCTGAAGGCCATTGAGGAGGAGTCCACCAAGCAAATGGAGATTTCGGAATTCGTCCCGCTCTCCGCGGTGGACCCCCTCTACTTTGAATCCGGCTACTTCCTCGGGCCCGACAAGGGGGCAGAGCGCCCCTACCGCCTTCTGGCCAAGGCCCTGGAGGACAGCCAGCACGCCGCCGTCGCCCGCTACGCCAACCGCGGCCGAGAGGACCTCGTCCTCATCCGCCCCAAGGGCGGCGGCCTGGTCATGGAACAGCTGCGCTACGCGGATGAGCTGCGAAGCCAGTCCGAAGTCCCGGTGGGCGAGGGCGAGGTGAAGGGCGCCGAATTGCAGCTGGCGCGGCAGCTGGTGACGCAACTCTCCGCGGACACCTTCGACGCGAGCAAATACCAGGACCGCTACCGGCAGCGGCTGCAGGAGATTATTCAGCAGAAAATCAAGGGGGAGCCGGTCACCATCTCGACGCCCGAGGCGCCCTCCCCGCAAGTCATCGACCTCATGGAAGCGCTGAAGGCCAGCCTCGCCAAGCGCGGCGGCGTCCCCGCGTCCAAGGAGACGCCGGACGTCGTGGCCGAGCGCAAGCCGCCCAAGCGGGCCACGGAGCATCCGGCGCCGGCGTCGAAGAAGAAGAGTCGCAAGGCCTAACCTCCCCCCTCACCGCGGCGGAAGCCGCACCATGCGGTCCACCAACTGCTCGAGGGCCGCGGCCGGGTCCTCGCACAGCCCGGAGTGCACGGGAGAGGTCTGCAGAATGGTGCTGCGCGGCGCCACCAGCCAGTGCCAGCGCTCCTTCTGCGACAGTAAGCCAATCGGCCCCGCCTCCGCGCCGCCCGCGCAAATTACCGGCAGCGCGTCCAGGTGACTGCGGACCAGTTCCACGTCCAGGTCCGGGGCCAGGGCCCGCAGGCGGCCCGCGTCCAATTCCACCGCGGCGCCAAGGAAGCCCTGGCCCAGGCAGTAGAGGATGACGCCCGCGTTGAGGAACTCCTCGCGGTCCACCCGCGGCACCACCCGGACGACGGCATAGTCAAAGGAGTTGGGCACGGGCGCGCTCCGCCTCCGCGACAAAGGCTGCCGACGCCAAGAGTCGGGCCGACAGCCAGGCCAGGTACGCCGCCCGATGTTCCTTGGGGCTGGAGAAGCTGGCTTCCCCGCCGAGCCAGGCGTCCGGAATCATCCCCACCGTGTGCTCCAGCGCCTTCTGCGACAGTTGCCGCCGCAGCGTGGCCTCCGCCGCCGGCAACGCCTTGGCCCAGGGAAGCAGCACGTGCGCGCGGACTTGCGGGAAGGGACTTGTCCGGTTGGCCAGGGCCGACTCCCAGGCGTGGTGAAAGTACAGCGCTGCGCCGTGGTCGATGAGCCAGAGCGCCCGGTGCCAGTGGAGCAGGTTGGGGTTCTTCGCAGTTCTGTCCACATTCAGGACGTAGGCATCGAAGCACACCGTCTCAGACGCTTCCTGCGCCGAAGGGGCCGGCCCCGCTAAAGGGTCGAAGGTGATGGAGCCCGGCAGGTAGTCGACGCCCAGGTTGAGGCCTGTACTGGCCTGAAGCAGCGCACGAATTTCGCTGTCCGGCTCGGCGCGCCCCAGTTCGGGCGAGACCTGGATGAGGACGAGCTCCGGGACACGCAAGCCCATCGCCCGCGCCAACTCCCCGGCCAACAGTTCTGCCACCAGCGCCCGTTCACCCTGTCCGGCGCCCCGGAATTTCACGACATACAGTCCCGAGTCGTCGGCCTCGACAATGGCCGGCAGGGAGCCGCCCTCGCGCAGCGGCGTCACATAGCGGGTGGCGGTCACGGTGCGCAGCACGGGGCTGGACTTACCACGGAGCTCCCCTCGTCTCCCCCTCCTCGCCGGGGCTGCAAAGGACGCCTCACGGCCGCGCTGGCCTGTCAGCCCTTGCTGCTACTTCTCTCCCTTGTGAGAGACGTCTCCAAGGAACGGACGTACACCCTGGCCGACGCTGCGGCGCTTTTGGGCGTCAGCGAAGCGCGGGTGCGCTCCTTCGTCGACGGCGGCCTGTTGCCCTCCCGCGGCCAGCCCGCCGGCCGTGCCTTCACCTTCCGGGACTTGGTGTTACTGCGTTCTGCCAAGGGCCTGGCGGACCGCAACGTCGCCCCGCGCCGCATCCGCAAGGCGCTCCAGCGGCTTCCGACGCAGGTGCCGGCCGGCCAGTCCGCCTCCAGCGTGTCCCTGGACGCCAAAGGGGCGCAGCTGGTGGCCCGGGATGGCGAGGCCAGCTGGGAACCCGAGACGGGCCAGGGCGTGCTGGAACTGGACGCGGAAGCGGCCCCCGGTGGCACCGTCCACCCGCTGCCCAGCCTGGGGCCGGAGGTAGACGTCCGCTTCCAGCAAGCCCTTGCGCTGGAGGAGTTTGACGCGGCCAGCGCGGCCACCCTGTACGCGGACATTCTTCGGCAGTGCCCGGGCCACGCCGACGCGCACGTCAACCTCGGCCGTCTGCACCACGCGGCGGGCCGCCTCTCCTCCGCGGAGACGCACTACCGGGCGGCGCTCGCCGCCCAGCCGGGCGACGGCGTCGCGGCCTACAACTTGGCCGTGGCCCTGGACGACCAAGGACGGGCCACCGAAGCGCTGTCGACTTACCACCAGGCCCTAGAAGCCGACCCCGACCTGGCCGACGCCCACTACAACCTGGCGCGGCTGCATGAGGGGCGTGGGGAACGCAAGCTCGCGCTCCGCCACCTGAAGGAATACCGCCGCCTGGCGAGCTAAGCCGCCGGGCGAGACGTCCCCCCCCGTCAGCCCGGAGGGGGCTGTCCCGGGCAGGTCTCCGTGGCTACCTTTTGACACGGAGGTTTTCCCATGCGCCCCATCCACGCCCTTCTCGCTTGCACGTTGTTCCTGGCATGCACCCAGGAACAGTCCCGTCCCGCCAAGGAAGCCGTCGCCCAGGCCAAGGGCGCCGCCGACGATGCGCAGCGTGCGGCGGAGGCAGCAGCCCGCCAGGCCCAGCAGGGTGCCGCAGCAGCGGCGGCCGAGGCCGACCGCGCCGCGCAGGCCGTGCAGCAGGGCGTCGCCACGGCCGAGGAGAAGACACGCACCGGCGCCGAAGCAGTGGCCACCGGGGTACGCGAGCTCGGCGCAGGCGGCGTGGTGACGGGCCGTGTCCACGGCTTCACCAGCTCCCACCTGGCGTTGTCGCCCGACGGCAACAAGGGCCCCGCGGAGCTGCGGGTGGACGGCCGGACGCGCTACTTACTGCAGGGCAGCCTGGACAAGGCACCGCTTGCCCTTGGCACGCGGGTGCGCGCCACCTACGTCGTCGAGGCGCACGTCCCCGTGGCGACTGAGGTGGAAGTCCTCGGCCCCTAAGGCCCGACCGGGGCCGTCCGAAATTCCCAATTCAGGGTGGCCTCCGGTAGCGTCCGGCCGCCCGCATGACTCTGCCCGTCCAGCCACCGGTGTCCCCCATGCTGTCGAAGCTGGTGACACACATGCCTCCGGCCGGCGACGTCCTGTTTGAACCCAAGTGGGACGGCTTTCGCACCATTGTCTTCCGCGACGGCGACAGCGTGGAACTAGGCAGCCGGAACGAAAAGCCCATGACGCGGTACTTCCCGGAGCTGATGGGGCCGCTGAAGGCGTCCCTGCCCGCCCGCTGCGTCGTGGACGGGGAAGTCGTCATCGCCGGTGCCCACGGGCTGGACTTCGACGCCCTCCTTAACCGCATTCACCCGGCCGCCTCCCGTGTGGCCAAGCTGGCGGTGGAGACGCCCGCGTCCTTCGTGGCGTTTGACTTGCTGGCCGTAGGCGACGAGGACCTGCGGCCGCGGGCCTTCTTGGAAAGACGCCGGCGCCTGGAGGCCGCGCTGGCCGGGGCCCGGCCCCCGGTCCACTTGACGCCTGCCACCGCCGACCGCCGCGTGGCCGAGGAATGGTTCCAGCGCTTTGAAGGCGCGGGCCTGGACGGCGTGATGGTGAAGCCGCTGGGCCTCCCCTACCTGGAGGGCAAGCGAGAGATGTTGAAGGTGAAGCATGCCCGCACCGCGGACTGCGTGGTGGCCGGCTTCCGCCACTACAAGGACTCCACTGACGTCGGCTCGCTGCTGCTCGGCCTGTATGACGAGGCCGGCACGCTGCACCACGTGGGCATTGCGTCTGGCTTCACGGCTGCCAAGCGCCGAGCGCTGGTGGAGGAAGTCACCCCCATGCTGGAGGGCGCCCGGGAGAACCACCCCTGGCCCCACTGGGAAACGCTGGCCGGCGAGTCCGGGGCCCGCATGCCTGGGGCCCCCAGCCGCTGGACGGCCAAGCGAGACCTCACCTGGGAGCCGCTCCGGCCGGAGCGCGTGGTCGAAGTCAGCTATGACCACCTGCAGGGCAACCGCTTCCGGCACGCGACGCACTTCCTCCGCTGGCGCGAAGACCGGACGGCTGCTTCCTGCACCTACGCGCAGCTGGAGGCCGTCGTCCCGGAGGAACTGTCCCGTATTTTCGGGACCGCGAAGTGAAGGTGTCCCTGGCCCCGGCCCCGCCGCCCAGCGCGGCGGCACTGCTGCGACGCTGGGCGGTGGTGGGCCTTCAAGTAGGGCTGCTCTCTTGTGTCTTCGCCGCCTGGCTTGCCGTCGGCAGCCAGTGGCGCCTTCCGCTGCCAGCGGGGCTTCTGGCCATGCTGACTGTCCTCGGGCTTCTGCTGGCGGGCGTCCTTCCGCAAGGGGCTGTCCAGCGGGGGGCGGCCTTCCTGTTGCGCTACATCGCGCTCCTCTTCGTCCCTTTATGCATCGGCGCCGTCCGTCAGCTTCCGCTTTTGCGCGCGCAGGGCGGAGCGTTTCTGCTGCTGGTCGTCGCCGGCGCCCTTGTAGGGCAGGCCAGCGCGGGCCTTCTGGCCCAGGCACTGTGCAAGAAGCCAAGCACCAGTCCGGCGCCGGAGGGCTTCGAGTCGTGAATCTCCCCTGGACGGCGGGAGCGACGGTGGGGACGGTGGTGGTCTACCTCGCCGCGGACCGGCTGTACCGCCGCTTTCGGCTGGTGCTTCTGCACCCACTGCTCGTCACCTCCCTGCTGGGGGCCGTGGTGCTGGGGCCCCGGCCGCAGTTGCTTGGCCACTACCTGGAAGGAAGCTGGCTTCTCCTGTGGGCCCTGGGGCCGGCCACCGCGGCCCTGGCCCTTCCTTTCTTTCAAAGTCGGGCCGTGCTGGCCACCAACCCCGCCAAGGTGCTGCTCAGCGTCGCGGTCGGGACGGCCGCCTCGGTGGCCACGGTGCTGGGACTGGGCGGGCTCTTGCGGGTGACGCCTAGCCTGGTGCGGGCCCTCACCCTGAAGTCCGTCACCGCCCCAGTGGCCGTCGCGCTGGCCCCGGGCGTCGGCGCCGACGCCAGCCTCGTCAGCTGCGGGGTGGTGGCCACCGGCCTCTTCGGTATGGCGGTGGGCCCGGTCCTGCTGCGGGTGCTGGGCGTCCGCCGGCCGCTGGCCCGCGGCCTGGCCCTGGGCACCGTGGCCCATGCCATGGGGACGGCCCGCGCGCTGGAGCAGGACGGCCCGGAGGGGGCCGCCGGCGGTGCCATGGCCTTGTCGCTGGTGGCCCTCCTCGTCTCCGCTGCGGTGGCCCTGCTTCGGTAGCCGGCCCGGGCTGCCCCAGCGCACCCACCAAGGCGCTTCAGCCGTGCCCGGCGCCCCCAGGCTTGGGCGCCGTGTACAGCGCCTGAATGCGTTCGCGCAGCAGTTTCAGCACCGCTGGGCGCCGCAGCTTCAGCGTCGGGGTGATGAGGTCCGGGTAGTCGGTAGGGCTGCCAGGAAGGATGAGGAGGCGCTTGGGCTTCTCGTAGTCGGAAAACGCGCCCAGCGTCGAGAGCGCCACCGGCAGCAGGGCCGTGGCTGCGTCCTTTCCTTCCGCTTCCAGCCGGGACAAGGCGTCCTTTCGCACGAAGACAGCGGCGGAGACGTAGGCCTGTCCATCCCCGAGCAGGACCGCGCCCTCGAAGGGGCTCTCCGAGGCGATGGCGGTCTCCAGGGGTTCCGGAGGAATCTTCTTCCCCGTCGACAGCACCATTAAGTGCTTCTTGCGCCCGACGATGCGAAGCCACCCCTCCGCATCCAGTTCGGCGAGGTCTCCCGTACGGAAGAAGCCGTCCTCGGTGTAGGCGCCGGCGCCGTCCTCCGGCTCCAGGTACCCGGTGAGCATGAGGGGCCCCTTCAAGAGCAACTCGTGGTCGTCGGCAATTCGCACCTGGTGGTCCGGCGTTATTAATCCGGCGACCCCCGGACGCCGGGGTCCCGAGAAGAGGTTGGAGGAAATCATCCCGGCCGTCTCGCTCATCCCGTACAACTCCACCAGCGGGATGCCGAGCGCCTCGAAGAAGCGAAACAGCGGTTCCGACGCCGGGGCGCCTCCGGCGAAGAGGCCCTCGATGCGACCGCCGAGGGCCGCCCGCACCTTGCGCCCCAGCAGCCTGTCCGCGACCAGCGTCAGGAGCCGGTCTCCAGGCCGCACCGCACCGTCCACCCGCACGCGGGTGGCAGCCTCCAGGGCATGGTGGACGAGGCGGCGCAGCGGTCCGGGCAGCGCGTCCACCTTCTCGAGCGCTCCCATCCGGATGCGCTCGTACACGAGGGGGACGGAGAAGAGGTAGGTGGGGCCGAGCGCCAGCGCCGACAAGAGGTCATCCCGCTGGGCAATGAGAAGCAAGCAATGGCCCTGGGCCACGGCCAGCACGAACTGGTCGTGCCCGGCAATGTGGCCAAAGGGCAACAGGTGCAGCCCGACGTCCTTCTCCGTCCGGGCGGTTGACGGCCCGCCTGCTTCCAGCGCGCGGACGATGGAGTCCTGGGACACCCGCACGCCCTTCTGCCGTCCGGTGGTGCCGCTGGTGAAGAGGAGCAGGAAGGGGTGCTCGCCGCGCAGCGCAGCGGCCCGGGCCTCGAAGTCTTCCTGAGAGAGAGACAGTGCCCCCTCGGCAACGACGGAGGCGACACTGGTGGTCTTTACCCCTTCGGGGACGGAGCCTGCAGGAAGGGCGTCCACCGTGAGAAGGGTGCGTCAGCCCCTGACGGACGAGGTCTCCGGACACTGGGCCCAGCTTGGCCCACTGCTCCTTCGTCGAGACGAAGGCCACGCGTGGTGCGACCCGCCGCGCAATCTCCACCACCGGAGCGGAGGCCAGACTCGCGAACACCGCTGCTGGCTCCCCCTGGAGGAGCTGCGTCGCAACGGCCACCGCCTGCCATTCCGGGGAATTCTCGGCCAGTAGAAGCACCCGCTCACCCGGCCGCAACCCTGCGCCCTGGAGGTAGGCCGCGGCGCGGCACACCATGGTGCGGAAGTCCGAGAAGCGGACCTCGCGCGGCGGGGCGCCCCGCCGCGCCGGGTCGAGGAAACGGAGGAAGACGCGGTCCGGAACGCGACGCGCGGTGGCCGCGAGCAGGCCAGGTACGGTGCGAGCTTCAAATCGGACTAGGGCAAGCTGGCGAGGCATGTGCCGTAACTAATGCATTCACCATACCGGGACCAACACAGGCACGACCGTCGGGGACCGCCCGGCGCGTCCCCGACAAGGGCGGACGCCCTGTACACTCGGTGTCCATGGCCCGCTTCGAGTTGTATTACTGGCCGTCCGTCCAGGGCCGGGGCGAATTCATCCGCCTCGCCTTTGAGGACGCGGGGGTGCCCTACGTCGACGTCGCGCGCCTTGCACCGCCCCGGGGAGGCACGCCAGCGCTGCTGCGACTGCTCCGCGGGCAGCCGGGCACGCGCGCACCGTTTGCGCCCCCGTTCCTCAAGGTGGGCCCGCTCGTCATCGGTCAGACCGCGAATATTCTGCAATACCTCGCACCGCGCCTCGGGCTGATTGGCCGCGGGGAGCCGGAGCGCCTCTTCGCCCACCAGCTCCAGCTCACCATCGCGGACGTCGTCGAGGAGGTGCACTGTACCCACCACCCCATCTCCGGCGGCCTCTACTACGACGACCAGCGCGCCGAGGCGCGCCGGTGCGCGCAGCTCTTCACCAGCGAACGGCTCCCGAAATTCCTCGGCTACTTCGAGAAGGTGCTCGGTCCAAAAGGCAAGCGCCGCGGCCTTCTGGGGCGAGCGTTCTCCTACGTCGATTTGTCCATGTTTCAGCTGCTGGTGGGCCTCGAATACGCCTTTCCGCGCGCCTTCGCCCGGCGCACGCGCACCATTCCCCAACTCCTGGACCTGCGCGACGCGGTGGCAGGGCGTCCCCGCGTGGCCGCCTACCTCGCCTCCCCGCGCCGTCTGCCGTTCAGCGAGGAGGGGATTTTCCGGCACTACCCTGAGCTGGACGAAGCCAGCTGACTCCGGTGGTGTCGAGCCATCTACCCCAGGCCTCCGTCTGGGGCCTTCTTCTTCGCCCGGCTGGGCTGCACCCGCATCGGCTCTCCCGTTTGCTTCGGGAAGTGCGGCGGCCAGGGTGCGTCCCCGAGACCCTCCGCCTCGTCCTTCGCCGCCAGTTCCAGCAGGGACTCCAGGCCGTGGGCTTTGGCGTCAATCCCAGCGCCCAAGTCGCCGAGGGCCGTGAAGCGCGCGGGCACCGTCGCCAGCGTCAATTCCCCGGGCTCAACCGCCTCGACTTCAGACCAGGCCAGCGGGCAGCTGACGCGTCCCTCGGGGTTGGCCCGAACGGAGTACACCGAGGCCACCGTCCTGTCCCTGGCATTCTGGTTGTAGTCGATGAAGACGCGCGTCCCGCGCTCCTCCTTCCACCACTTGCTGGTGGCCATGTCCGGAAGGCGGCGTTCCACGGCACGCGCCAGCGCCAGCGCAGCGCGCCGCACGGCGAGGAAGTCCCACTCCGGACGGATGCGGACGTACACGTGCAGCCCGCGGGAGCCGGATGTCTTCGGCCAACCCTCCAGTCCCAACTCCCCCAGCAGCCGGCCCACCTCCACGGCCACCCGGCGCACGGCGGAGAAGGGCACGTCGGGCTGGGGGTCCAGGTCCACCCGCAATTCATCCGGGTGGTCCAAGTCCGCGCGCCGGACGGCCCACGGGTTGAAGTCGAGGCAGCCCAGGTTGACGGCCCAGAGGAGGTGGGCGACGTCCGTGGGACAGAGTTCCTCGGCGCTGCGGCCACTGGGGAAGTGGACGGTGACGGTTTCCAGCCACTCCGGACGCGGGGCCGGGACGCGCTTCTGGTAGAAAAACTCCCCGCCGGCCCCGTTGGGGTAGCGCTTAAGCACGGTGGGCCGCTCCCGGACGCCCCGCAGGGCCCCCTCCCCCACCGCCAGGTAGTAGCGGATGAGGTCCAGCTTCGTCTCGCCGCGCGCGGTGAAAAAGACTTTCTCCGGGTTGGAGACGCGCACCACCCGCCCGGCAACTTCAATGTCCGTGTGAAGTGTGGCCACGCTGGGTATGCTACGTCCGTCCTGTCGGGCCGGCGCCTTCTCAGCGAAGGCTGGACCCCGAGCGAGGAGGCGTCGGGCACGATTGCCCCCCCTGCACGCCTTGGCGTCCACCCCCCTGCCGACCCCCAAGCCCCCGGGGCTGGCGCCTGGACAATGGCCCGCTGCGCTCCAAGCCCCACCGAAGGAGACACATCATTCCTGAGACACACTCCACCTTCTGCCGGATTTGCGAGGCGCTGTGCGGCCTGGAAGTCGACGTGGAGGGCAACCGCGTCCTGGACATCCGTCCGGACAGGCACCACGTGGCGACGGGCGGCTTCTCCTGCCCGAAGGGCCTGAAGCAGCACCAGATTTACGCTTCCCCGGACCGACTGCTGTTTCCCGAGAAGCGCGTCGGCCCCAGTTGGACGCGCGTCGGGTGGGACCAGGCCCTGGGCGAGATTGGCACCAAGGTGGCGCAGCTCCGGCGCGACCATGGCCCGGACAGCATCGCCATGTACGTCGGCACGGCCGCCGGCTTCGGCGTCCTGCATCCCGTCTTTGCCCAGGGCTTCATGACGGCCGTTGGCTCCCGCAGCATGTACTCCTCGGCAACCCAGGACTGCGCCAACAAGTTCGCCGTCGCCCGCGAGATGTACGGCTTTCCCTTTACCCAGCCGTTTCCGGACCTACACCGCAACCGGTGCCTCATCATCGTCGGGGCCAACCCGGTGGTGTCCAAGTGGAGCTTCCTCCAGGTGCCCAACCCGGGGAAGACGCTGCTCGACATGCAGGAGCGCGGAGCCCGTATTTACGTCGTCGACCCGCGGCGCACCGAAACGGCCCGTGCCGTCGGCGAGCACGTCTTCATCCGCCCCGACACCGACGTCTTCTTCTACCTGTCCTTCCTCAATGAATTGGTGGCCTCGGGCGGCGTCGACGCGGAACGCGTCCGCCGCTTCACCAAGGGCTTCGAGAAGGTGCGGGCCCTGTGTGTGCCGTGGACGCCCGAACGGACGGCGGAGGTGACGCACATCCCCCCGGCCAAGCTGCGGGAAATGGTGGCAGCCTACCGCGAGGCCGGCGGTGCGGCGCTCTACAGTTCCACCGGCGTCAACATGGGTTCCAACGGCTCCCTCAGCTTCTGGCTGCAGGAGACCATCAACGCCGTCTCCGGCAACCTGGACCGCCTGGGTGGGACGCTGGTGGGCCGAGGGATTATTGACTTCCCCGCCTTCGGCAAGAAGACGGGCGCCCTCCTCCGGACGGACCGGTCGCGCATCGGGAACTTCCTGTCCGTGAACGACGCCTTTCCGGGTGGTCTCTTGGCGGACGAGATTCTCACCCCGGGCGACCGGCAGGTGCGGGCACTCTTCGTCACCGGGGGCAACCCCCTGGTCACCATGGCCAACGCCGGCCGGCTGAAGACGGCCCTCGGCAAGCTGGAACTCCTGGTGACGCTGGACCTCTTCCGGAATGAGACGGGCAGCCTCGCCCACTACGTGCTGCCGTGCACCTCGCCGCTGGAGCGGCCGGACCTGCCCTTCATCTTTCCACTGATGCTGGGCCTTCAGGTCCGCCCCTACCTGCAGGCCACCCGGGCCGTGCTGCGGCCGGAAGGTGAGCAGCGCGATGAGGCCAGCATCTACCTCGACCTCTGCCGGAAAAGTGGCGTGTCCCTCTTCGGCTCCCGCATTGCCCAGATTCTTTTTCAGGCGCTGCAAGGCGTTGCCTCGCTGTTCGGTCGCCGCGGCCAGCAGCCGGCGCTACCCCAGCAGCTGTTGCTCTCACTGCTACTGAAGCTGTGCGGCCAGGTCTCGTTCCGGCGGCTGCTTCAGTCCCCCCGGGGGGTGCTGCGCCAGCCGCACCGCAGCGATGACTTCCTTGGTAAGCGCCTCATCACGGAGGACAAGCTGGTGGACCTTGCGTCGCCAGTCCTCCTCCAGCAGGCGGCCAAGCTTGCCGCGGACTTCGAAACGGAGAAGCAGAACGCCGGGAAGCTGAAACTCATCGGCCGTCGGGCAGTGGGGACGCACAACTCCTGGACGCACAACGTGGAGGCGTTTGCTCAGCCGGGGACGAATTACCTGTATGTCCACCCCGACGACGCCTTGCGGCTGGGACTCGTGGAGGGGGCCCTGGCGGACGTGGCCAGCGGCACGGCCACCGTCCGCGTCCCGGTGAAGCTTCTGGCAGACCTCATGCCCGGCACGGTGGCGCTCCCGCACGGCTGGGGACACCAGCATGCGACGGGCCTCTCGGTGGCTTCGCGGACGCGCGGCGTGAATGTCAACCTGCTCGCCGCCGACGGCCCCCAACGGATTGAACGCGTGTCCGGAATGGCCCACCTCACCGGAATGCTGGTGGACATCCGGCCCGCCACCGGGCCTCAGGATGCGGGCAGCTGGTCAGGCTTGCCCGCGCCGGAGCCGGCCGTGTCGCCGGCTGCAAGCAAGTAGTGCCTGCCTGTTTCTCGCCAGTTCCAGGTGACGCCATAGACTGGCCGTCCGCCTTGGCCCCGTTTCCCCATTTCTCCCCGCCTCGCGAGGGGTGGGGACCCCGTCCGCGAGGCCTCCCGGCCATTGGGGGACGGCCTTTGCTGTTACACTTGTGGCCACAGGGGCCTCGCGCAGGCCGCCCGAACCTCGGAATCTTCTAAAGGCTCGAGGGTTTCTCGCCCGCCCATGGCCCCGGCAACGCGACTCGGCAAATACCAGCTGCTCCGGAAGCTCGCCACAGGTGGCATGGCGGAGGTATTTCTCGCCAAGACCGCCGGGCCCATGGGCTTCGAGAAGCAACTGGTGATTAAGCGGATTCTTCCCCACCTCGCGGAAGACCCCCAATTCGTCCAGATGTTTCTCGGAGAGGCCAAGCTGGCCGCCCAGCTCAACCATCCCAACCTCGTCCAGATTTTCGACTTCGGCGAGTCCGACGGCAGCTACTTCATCGCCATGGAGTTCATCGACGGGCCGACGGTGCGGCTTTTGCTCCAGCGGGCCCGCGAGAAGTCCCTGGCCGTCCCCTTCGCGCTCGCCGCCCGCATCGTCTCGGCGGCGGCCGAGGGCTTGGCCTACGCGCATGAGTTTACCGACGGCGTCACCGACGAGCCGCTCCAGCTGGTGCACCGGGACGTCAGCCCCGACAACATCCTCATCTCGCGCAGCGGCTCGGTGAAAGTCGTCGACTTTGGCATCGCCAAGGCCAGGGGCGTCAGCCACCACACCCAGACGGGAACCATCAAAGGCAAGGTGGCCTATATGGCGCCCGAGCAGCTCCGGGGAGAAGTCCTTGACCAGCGGGTGGACCTCTACGGCCTCGGCGTCGTCCTGTATGAACTACTCACGCTGAATATGCCGTACGAGGCCTTGAGTGACGCGAGCCTCGTCCAGAAGGTCCTGCATGAGCCGTACGTCCCGCCGGCGGTGCGCCGGCCGGACCTTCCGCTAGCGTTGCAGGAAGTCCTTACCAAGCTGCTGGTCAAGAATCGCGACGAGCGGTACCGCGACTGCCGGAGTCTCCAGGCGGACCTCGAGCGGTACATCCACGCCACCGGGGAAACGGCAAGCGGCTATGCGCTGGGGCAGCTGGTCGGCCGCCTGGTGCCGGCCGTGCCCGTCGGGACGCCAGTGGTGGAGCCCGAGATGCCCATCTTCACGCCGACGGCGCTGGGCGCGTCGGAGCCGTCCCTGGCCCTCTTTGCACTCGACGACGCCGGCGTGGACGGGGAGGCCAAGACGGCCGTGGCCAGCAAACGGCCGCGGCGGGCAGCACCGGAGGGCTTCGTCTTCCCCGGCGCGCTCGAGGCCGAGCGCGCGCCGGTCCGGGCAGGCAAGCCGCTGGGCGATTTCGCCCACACCGACTTGCACGGGTCGGCCGTAGGCACCGACCCCTCTCGAGGCTCTCCGCGAGGGACTTCCGGCTGGTTTCTGGGCCTCGTCGTCCTTGGCGCCGCCGCCGCAGGCCTCTGGTTTGCCTGGACTCGGATTCTTCAGCCACCGGCACCCCCGCAGGGGACTGCCCCCCTGGTGGCGACGGCCCCGCCTGCAGCGCCACCACTGCCACCGCCTGTTGTGGTGGCCCCGCCGCAACCGCTGTCGCCTGCACCGCAGCCGCCGACGCCCGCCGCGCCGTCAGCTCCCAAGCCCGCGACGCCAGTGGCGGCCAGGCCACCACCCGCCCGGCCCACTGCGCTGCCCAAGCCGCCTGCCCCCCCGGCCAATCCGGACTCGGCAGCAAAGCGCGAGCAAGCGGCAGTCTCCAGCAAGCTGCTCGGGGCGTTCGAGGCCGTCGAGGCCCAGGCCTCCAGCGCGCCAGCCCCGCAGGAGACCGGGGCCGCCAGCGTCCGCTTCGAAAGCCAACCGCCGCTGCATGTACGCGTCGGTGACCGCATCCTTGGAACGACACCCGTCGTCGTCCGAATACCGGCACCAGGCCCGGTCGACGTAGAACTCTTCGACACCGGCCTCGGGCTGACGCGCCGGGAGCATCTCGAGCTCGCCGCTGGGGACAACGGGACGCGGACCGTGACGTTCGAGAAGGGTGCCATCGACTTCCAGGTGCAGCCAGGCATCACCGTCTACGTGGACGGCAAGAAGCTCGGCCAGGCCCCGTTCGACAAGCCGATGCCTCTTTACGAAGGGAAGCACCCGGTGCGGCTGGTCCTCGAGGGCCAGGAAGAGCGACGTCTGGTGACGGTCATGCCCGGGGAAACCGAGACTCTGGAATTCACGTTCGAACGCTGAGCCTGGCAGTGTGCGCTGACCCTCCGGCAGCGGGCCCGTGCAATGTGGCGCGCCGGCTGGCCGCCTTTCCCGAAGCCTCTCGCCTCTGCCGCAGCGTTGTATGCCCTATTGGAAAGTGGCACCGTCATTGCCGCTGGAAGGAGAACTCCTTGTCCGAAACGCCCACACCGGATTGGCGCATTCACGGAGTTCAGGTGGTCAAGGCGGGGACACTGGACCCCAACACCGCGCAGACGCCCGGCATGCGTCGGGCGGCGGCCATCACGCGAGCGCGGGTGGGGGCCCAGAAGCTTTGGGCCGGGACGGTAGCAATTCGACCGAGTGCGAAGACGGGAGCCCATCACCACGGAGAACTCGAGTCGGTCATCTACGTCGTCAAAGGGAAGGCCCGGATGCGTTGGGGGGAGCGGCTGGAGTTTCTGGCCGAGGCAGGCCCAGGCGACTTCATCTTCATTCCCCCGTTCGTCCCACACCAGGAAATCAACGCCGCCGAGGAAGTCCTGGAGTGCGTCCTCGTCCGGAGCGGCCAGGACCCCGTCGTCGTCAACCTCGACATCACCCCGGTAGAAAAACCGGAGGCCATCGCCTGGGTGGACGACATCCACCGTCCGCAGAGCCAGTGACGGTGGCGAAGGCTTGCACCGCGCAGCATTTGTCGGTACATCGAGTTCGCACGCGCGATTAGCTCAGATGGATAGAGCGTCGGCCTCCGGAGCCGAAGGCCACTGGTTCGAGTCCAGTATCGCGCGCTCCCGCAAGTGCCCACGCTGCCTCGGGAAATGACTGGGCCGTCGCCGGCCCACCTCCCTCTTCACCGCTGTCTTGGACCAAGGTTGGACCAAGCGCGGCAGAATCCGCGCTTATGGCGACGGCGGGAACCCCCTTCCGGGGCGTGTCAGCTTCAATGCCCGGGCCAAGGAAGCTGAGGCGGTCGACCTCGCGCCGCATGTAGCCAGGCGCGAGGTGGCCGTACGTACCGACGGTCGTCCTCAGGTCAGCGTGGCGCATCAGCTTCTGGACGGCGACCGCGTCGGCGCCGGCCATGAGGAGGAGGCTCGCGGTGGTGTGGCGCAAGTCATGGAAGCGCAGACGCCGCACCTGCGGTACGGGCCAAAGCTTGCGCCTGTCGACGGGGCACCGCCGCAGAAGCGCGTCCGGGGCAATCTCCGCATGCCCACAGCCCTTCCGGCGACAGCGGTGCTGGTAGCCGGTGGTAATGCCCGCGCGAGCCCATCGCCCGGCGGAGAACTCCCTCGAGCGCCACGTCTGCCCGCATCATGCCCCCTGGGCCCGGGCACCGCTTCTGGTAGGCGCAGCTCCTGTCGCAGACGTGGGGGAAGACAAGGTCGCTCGGACTCCGCCTGATGGCCTCGGCCAGCCACGGCAGGACCTCGGAAGGGACGGCAATGGTGTCCGCGTGGCCGCCCTTGGTGGTTTCACGCGCGTGGGACCGCGCGACGGTGACGCAGGCCGTGCTCGAGGTCCACGTCCTGCTTGCGGAGCCCAAGAAGCTCGCCCCTCCTGAGCCCGGTGTAGATGGCCACGGCGAAAAGCGGTTGCCACCGCGCGTGCAAGGCCCTGAGCAACGGGAGTACCTCGGTCGCGCGAAGGTAGTCGTAGGTGCCTCGCGGCACGCGACGGCGCTGCACATCCGCGGCAGGGTTTGGGCCAGACCAGCGCCCTGCCCTCTTCGCACACGCGAAGGCCGAGCGGATGAAGGTGCGGAGGTGATTGACCGACTGCGGGCTCAAGGACGCGCTCTTCGCCTGGAGAAACTCCTCCAGCCGGCCCGACGTCACCTCGGCGAGTCGCAATGCCGCCGAGCGGTGCCCCGATGAGATGTTTTCTGAGCGTGGAGACATTTCGAGCGTGCGAGGGGCGACCCTTCGAATAGGTCTCCAGCCACCACTGGAGGAGCTCCGCGAGGGTCCCGCCTCCATTCTCGGGCGCAAGCTGCTCGAGGCCGAGCCGCTGGCGCTCGGCGCGGCGCTCGAGCTCGCTGGCGAGGCGTCGGGCCGCAGTCTTCGTGTCCGCCGTAGAGACCTGCCGCACCCACTTGCCGGAGGCGTCCCGGTACCTCACGTACCAGCGACCCCCACGCTCGGAGACGGATGCCATCCTCACTCCTCCCGCTTTCGAAAGGGGAGTACCGCGGGGGACCGACTATGCCCGAAGGCGTAGGACCTAACCGCCTCAGGGTCGAAGCGAAGCGCTCCCCCGAGGCGCAGCGACGGGAGCTCCCCGGACTCCGCCTTCTCGTACACCCAGGTACGGCTCATCCCGAGAGCCCTCGCGACGTCAGTGACTTTCCAAAGGCGCCAGAACTCAGTGGGCGCGGACTTCTGGGGACCGGTGTTCATAACGAGGCTCTAGAACTCGACAGCTTCTCCAAGCACTAGCTATCAGCCATGGTCTTACTTGAGACCATTGTACGACCCGGGTCAATCTGGCCAGTGCGGGTCGTTTGGTGGCTACGACCCTGAGCGGGTTCGAATTCAGAGGCTGTACGAGATGTTCGTGGCAAGAAACTCCCGCCAGCCGTGGCGAGACATCGGCGCAGGCCAACGAGGTCGGCTGCCGGTCCCGTGCCGGGGGCGGGGCACCTTTGCTGCCTCGGGTACCGGGCACTGCGATACCAGCGCTTTGCATGACTCCGGTCGATGCGGTGGAATCAACCCTCCGGAGGGTCCATGTCCGAGAAGCCGGTCAACCTCGACTGCACGTTCTGCGGGAAGTCTCAGCACGAGGTGAGGAAGCTGATCGCCGGCCCGACGGTCAACATCTGCGACCAGTGCATCAAGTTGTGCAACCATCTCCTCGCCGAGAACGCCGGAAGGCTCCCCCTCAAAGACCAGCCCCGGTCGGATAAGGAGGAGCGAACCGGGGGAACCGTGAGGCTGTGCTGCTCGTTCTGCGGAAAGCACCAGTACGAGGTTCAAGACCTTATCGCCGGACCATCGACCTACATCTGCAACGAGTGTATCGGCCTCTGCAACGACATCATCGCCGAGGAAATCGAGTCGGCGGAGGTTGCCCGTAGGCTGCAGAGCACCTTGCCGAACGATGTTCGCGCGTTCGTCGCCGGGGTCCTCGAGCGGGGCTTGCCCGCGGTGGAACGAATCGACCCCGTCCTTCAAGAGCGGATGGCCGGGACGTCCCGGTACGACGATTCCGTGTCGACGATGTGGAGCCTTGGCTCCGCCTTTAGAGCTCTCCACACACTCCTGAACTGGCCTGCTCCCGAGGCAACCAATCGCCTCCCGGAGGATGCTGGGGCGGAAGTTTCCGGGGACGCTTCGTTGGGACGCGGCGCGGCGCTTCCTGAGTGGGTGCGACCGATTGTCGAGCGTATTCACGGGACATTGGAAGTCCTCGATGTTCTGGCGCGGCGCATCGAGGACCCCAGTCTGGAAGAGTTGCGCCCGTCTATCGAACTTGGCCTCGAGAAGCTTCGCGAGGCACGCGAGCTGCTGCTGGCCGGCCGACCGAAGTTGCCGACCGATTGACCCAAGCTCTGCGAGCTCGCGCACCAGCGGACAAGGGGAATCCTTTGAGGGCGGGGAGGGCCGCAGTCGTGGCCCGCGAGCGCCACCGTGGCGCGCACCGGCGCTACTGCTGCTGGTCGGCTGCGAGCACCGGCGCGCTGGGGCCGCACCTGCGTCACGGTGACGGCAACGGCTGGCAACCTGACCGCCTATGCCACCATTAACATCACCGTGGTAGCTCCTCCGTAGACGCGCCGGGCGGCTCGTCGTGCCCGCACCTGCACACCCGTGGGTCCCCGAAGCCGGCAGCAGCGTCCGCACCGCCAAGTACAACCGGTGAGCAATGAGCCGTCCGCTACCGGAGCAAGACGCGGGAACGGAGCGACCCTCAGGTCAGGAGGTCGGCGAAGCGGACGATGCACTCGTTGCAGATGCAGACGTTAGGCCCGGTGATGAGCTTCTCAACGTCCCGCTCCAGCTTCGCGCAGAACGAGCACGACCTCGGTGAACCCTTCGCTTCGGGAGACTTCGTCACACCCTTCGCTGCCGGTGACTCGCCCAGCTCTTCCCGAATGGCCTCCAGCTGCATGCGCAGGTAGTCCGTGCGAGCGGTCTTCGCCATTTCGACGTTCCACTCTTTCCTCTATTTGTTTGGAGAGCTTGAGAATCTCCCGTTTTCGGATGAGGACCTCCAAGACGAGGTTCATCCGGGCCTTGAGGTCCACCGTCTCAAGGACGGCCTGCTTCTCCTCGATGGGGACATCGACGTTGGCGGCGGTGAGGTCGCGCCAGGTGGCCGGGGTGCTTAATGGACTCCACAATTTGGATGGCGGCGGCTGGAAGCTCGGGCATCAACTCGATGACTTCGCGGGCGAGCTTCTTGAGGTTGATGCCGAGGGCTTCCACCTCGACGTTCTCGGCGGCGGTCTTGTCCTCCACCGCCTCCACCCGGGCCTTTAGGTAGGGCGACTCCTGCACCAATTCCAGGACCCGGAAGCGCGCCAGGCCCTGCACCACCAGCGAGTAGTTGTCCTCGCCCATCTTGACCAGCTTGACGATGCGGGCCACCGTGCCCATCGCGTACAGGTCATTGGAGCCCGGGTCCTCCTCCTCGGCGCGGCGCTGGGTGACGACGCCGATGACCTGGTCGTCGCGCACCGCGTCCTTGATGAGGGCGATGGTCTTCTGACGTCCCACCGCCAGGGGAAGCACGCCCCCCGGGAAGAAGACCGAGTTGCGCAAGGCCATGATGGGCAACAGCGCCGGGACGTCCTCCGTGTTCATGCTGCTGGGAGGCACCATCGGGGCGGCCATCGCCGTTGGAGTCTTCTTCTCTTGGACCATGGACCGAGACCCAGGCGGTGGCGTTTCAGGACGGCCGGTTGAGCTAAGGACCGCAGACTAATTCCGGCAGAGCACATTGGCCACCAACTGGCCCCATGGAACGGCGTACCCACTGCGTGAAGGACGCCGCGCCTCCTTCAGAGAGGGCAGATTCTTGCCGGGTCCACGTTGCCAAATCCCATCAACACATTGGATTTCAACTTCGGTGGGGGATGGTGGGCACGTGCCCGGTACGTAGATGCAATTCAGGCCCTGATAATCGCACGGGTCGCCTTCATTCGGCACCGGTGATGGGCACCCTGGTTCAAGTGTACTGACCACCCACTGGCCTTCACAAAAGTAGGACGTACCAGAGTAGACACAAATCAGTCCGCGCTCGGCGCTCGTGCACGCGGCCATCGGGAATGGTGCTGCTGCGGGACAGCTCGATTCATAGGGAGCGCAGCCAGGGTGTACGACCGACCAAGACTCCTGTGGAATCGGGAACGCCCCCCAACCGCAGTCACCAGAAATGCGGCATCCGGCTCTGGGGTCACTGCCCCAGGTGCACGTCAAGCCAATCTGGTTGGGACAACACGTCCATGAAGCTGGGGGGAAGTCGGGCAACCGCCCTTGAATGGCGACCGCCGTCGTTGGGGAGGCCATTCGCGTAAGGCAGACCACCGTCGGGTATGAGACAGGCGTCAGGCATTGCGCCAGCGTCAAGACCGGCGTCAAGACCAGCGTCGAGACCAGCGTCGAGACCAGCGTCGAGACCAGCGTCCGAAGTCGCGCTGCAGGCCGCCGCAAGCCACACAACCATCAGGGCGAGAAATCGCTCGGCCCGACTCATGCTAGCCCCCTGTTAGCTAAACTACCCGTTGTCGTCCCGACAGTCGTGTCTTCAGCGCGGTGGCCGGAATCTCGGGCAATACCTTGACGTGGACGGACACGGTTCATTCATCATGGCTGGCGCGGGTATCATTTCTACGGAGGAGCGACCACGGTGATGTTAATGGTGACAAAGGCGGTCAGGTTGCCAGCCGTTGCCGTCACCGTGGCCCTGGTGTTGCCGGTAAATCCTGCCGGCGGCGAATAGTTGTACGTTGTCGTGGGACCCGTCGTGGGGCTGAGGGTTCCGTCTTCAGGGGGCGACAGGCTCCAAAAGATTGTGTCGGTTGACCCCGTCAGCGTGGCGCTGAGGGTGAGGGTCACGACAATAGTGCCGCCGCCAACCGGGAGGTGCGAGGGCGCGGCGGTGATGGGGTCGATGGTTAGAGTCGGTTCGCCGGGAATGCTCGGCTGGCTCGGCTGGCTCGGCGGCCTTCGGCTGGCTGGGCTGGCTCAGACCGCCCGGGTTTGGGCCCCCGCCGCATGCTAGCGAAAACAGCATCAGGTAAGCCCCGGCATTGGCAAGGCGAGCGTTCATTTCGGACCGTCAGAGCGCACAGTCCACTACCCGGACGCCCTCATTGGCAAGTCGTATAGGACCTGGCCCGTGCTGGCTACTTTCTCCATTCGCGCGTGCTTCCCGGCGTCGCCAGGCCTCGCCGCGCAGCACGGGCCTCGGAGTTCAGACTGGTAGCTTAGCGCAATGATGCTTGTCGCCCTGTGGCGATTCGTGGTGGGACTGCTCCGCTCGCGCGCCTCGCTCGTCGCTGAGAACGAACTCCTCAGGCAACAGTTGGTGGTGGCGAAGTGTCGGCTCAGGGGCAAGCGCGTGCGTTGGTCGCCCTTGCAGCGGTCACCATCGCCGTCCTGGCGAGGTGGACCGGGACGTGGCGAACAGCGGTGACGCTGGTCCAGCCGGCAACGGTACTGGGTGGCACCGAGAAGGTTTCCGCCTGTTCTGGCGATGGCGTTCCCGTCCAGGAGGCCGGAAGCCAACCGGCCTCGCGGCCCTCTTTCGCGAAGTGAACTCGACCAATCCTCGCTGGGGCGCGGAGCGAATTCGGGGTGAACTCCTCAAGCTAGGATTCCAGGTCACGAAGCGAACCATTCAACGGTACATGAAGAGGCGGCCACCCGGAGACGGGCAGCGCTGGGCGACGTTCATCGGCAACCACGTCACGTGGGCTTGCGACTTCGTGCAGACCTACGACGCGCGGTTTCGGCAAGTGTTTGTTCTCTTCTTCCTCGACCTAAGTCGCCGGAAAGTCAATCGCGCCGCCTTGACCTACAGTCCCACCGACGACTGGTGTGCACAGCAAGCGAGGAACTCGACGCTAGAGAGCGCACCCGAGGTGGTGGTCTGCGACCGTGACGCGAAGTTCGGCCGCAGCTTCGTCGGGGCTTTCGAAGGCGCCGGGGCGTCCGTCGTGCGATCGGCTCCCTGGGCGCCGAACATGAACGCTTTCGCTGAGCGGTTCGTCGGCACCCTCCGTCGTGAGCTGCTCGACCACGTGCTCATATTCAACGAGCCGCACCTCCGAAGCCTGGTCGCCGAATCGTGTGCTTCTACAATGGAGCTCGGCCGCATCAGGGCATTGACCAAGAGCAACCGGTTCCTCGATTGCCAGAGCGTGCCGGCGACATCATCGCGATTCCGGTCCTCAATGGGCTGCATAATGACTATCGCCGTGCCGCGTGAGCCGTGAATGACGCTAGAATGAACAAAGTAGCCAGCACGGGGGGCACCTTTGATGCCTCGTGTACCGGGCACTGCGATACCAGCGCTTTGCATGACTCCTGTCGATGCGGTGGAATCAACCTTCCGGAGGGTCCATGTCCGAGAAGCCGGTCAACCTCGACTGCACGTTCTGCGGGAAGTCTCAGCACGAGGTGAGGAAGCTGATCGCCGGCCCGACCGTCTACATCTGCGACCAGTGCATCAAGTTGTGCAACCATCTCCTCGCCGAGAACGCCGGGAGGCTCCCCCTCAAAGACCAGCCCCGGTCGGACAAGGAGGAGCGAACCGGGGGAACCGTGAGGCTGTGCTGCTCGTTCTGCGGAAAGCACCAGTACGAGGTTCAAGCGCTGATCGCCGGACCATCGGCCTACATCTGCGACGAGTGTATCGGCCTCTGCAACGACATCATCACCGAGGAAATCGAGACGGCGGAGGTTGCCCGTAGGCTGCAGGGCACGTTGCCGAACGATGTTCGCGGATTCGTCGCCGGGGTCCTCGAGCGGGGCTTGCCCGCGGTCGAACGAATCGACCCCGTCCTTCACGAGCGGATCGCCGGAACCCCCCGGTACGACGATCTCGTGTGGACGATGTGGAGCCTTGGCTCCGACTTTAGAGCTCTCCACAGGCTCCTGAACTGGCCTGCTCCCGAGGCAACCAATCGCCTCCCGGACGATGCTGGGGCGGAAGTTTCCGGGGACGCTTCGTTGGGACGCGGCGCGGCGCTTCCTGAGTGGGTGCGACCGATTGTCGAGCGTATTCACGGGACAGTGGAAGTCCTCGATGTTCTGGCGCGGCGCATTGATGAGCCCAGTCTGGAAGAGTTGCGCCCGTCTATCGAACTTGGCCTCGAGAAGCTTCGCGAGGCACGCAAGCTGCTGCTGGCCGGCCGACCGAAGTTGCCGACCGATTGACCCAAGCTCTGCGAGCTCGCGCACCAGCGGACAAGGGGAGTCCTTTGAGGGCGCGGGGGAGGGCCGCAGTCGTGGCTCGCGAGCGCCACCGTGGCGCGCACCGGCGCTACTGCTGCTGGTCGGTTGCGAGCACCGGCGCGCTGGGGCCGCACCTGCGACCCCTGTGGGTACCGAAAACCTCAAGCGGGCCGCAATTCAATGGATTGCGACGTTGGCATTGAGGGCGATCACCGGCAGAAGGAGCAGGGAACATCCACCGCAGTGCCGGGCCGAACGGCGTTGGAGGTCGTCCAGCCACACACAATTCAACCTCGAGGAGCCAAACGGTCGCCGGCCCAATGCTTCGAGGCGCTCCTAACGGATGTGTGGAGCGGGGGAGAAATCTGAACCTGGCCAAGGCCACGCCGCGCAGGCGGCGACATGGAAGACGAAGTCGGACGTGGTCAATGAGGGGGAAAACCCGGGCCCGACTCAGCATCCAATCCCCGGTCATGGAGGGTGCAGATAGTCCTCGACGGCCTCGGCGGCGATTCGGAGGGCATTCGAGATGCGGACGTGTCGCAACCTTCCCTCCGCACACAGCCGGTAGATGGTGACCGGACTCACGCGCAGCCTCGCCGCAGCTTCCCGGACCGTCAGCAACTGGGCTGGCGCGGCCTTCAGCAGCCCGTGGCGCCCACGGCGCACGCCTTGGACCAAGGTTGGACCAAACGCCTCGGTAAAAGGCGTGAAAGGGCGTAAATTCCGGACGCCGTCAGGGCCACTGGATGGAAAAGAAATCAAAGGGTTGTAAGCGGCGGTACGTTCCGGACGAGGCGCACTACCGACTCCGGAGCCGAAGGCCACTGGTTCGGGTCCAGTATCGCGCGCTCCCGCAAGTGCCCACGCTGCCTCGGGAAATGAGGTTCTTCTCGGTTCTGGCTCTGGTTTGTCGCAGTAGTTCTCCATGGCATGCACGCACGGTACCGGCGGAAGCATGCCGACCGCGAACCTCAGTGGCGCACCACTCCATTCACGCTGCGTGAATCGCGTTCTTGTGGAACAAGCCATGCGGCGCTTCACAGCCGAGGCTCGACAGAGATTGCGCGGTTTCTCGACACGCATATAGACGTAAAGCGTCGCATCCGACGGCTCTGAAATCGCAGAGCGGGCACTTGCGGTTGCTCCGCGCAGGGCTCCGGTGCGACGCTTCGCGTCGCGGGGGCGACCTGCTCCTGCATTGGGGGGGAGCGCTATGCGGACGGCTGTCGCAACAGGGAAGTCGACCTCTCCCGACGGAGACCACGCTCGAACCATCGAGCCGTCCGGCCCGACGCCTCCGCCGCCACCAGCCCGAGTCCGCTGGTCCTCGCTCCGAACGACGCCCAACTCAAGAATTTCGCTGCCGCCCTCTAGTCGAGCCTGGCGATTGCCGCGAGGTGAGCCCTGAGCGCCATAACCAACACAACTAAGCTCCACAGTCCGTGCGCGCAAACCAGCCGAACCGGCTCATCAGTTCGGGACTCCAGCGAACGCTTTCAAAAACGGGTCCCGCATCTCGTCTGCCTCACCTGCTGTTGCCTCCTTCAGTTGGCTTGCCCTGCCGAGCATGCACCCAAGGAGTCACCAAGCGCCACACGAGTCCCGCTCCAAGGAATAGTTGACCTCCACACCCATCCCTTATCTAACCTTGGGTTCGGCGGAACTCTGCTTTATGGCGGAGTCGACACAGAATCCATTCTCCCGATTGCCAACGACTGCAAGAAGCACGTCAAGGCTACGACCATTGACCAGGCCCTCGGGCATGATTCTTCCACGCACGGAATTCAATGCGGAGATTGGAAGCGAGCGCTCTTTATTCAAGCTTTGCAATTGAGCCTACATGCTGCGTCTCCGTCCGCTGCTACCGGAGGCTGGCCCAATTTCGGAGCCTGGCCAGTTTGGTTGACCTGCCCCCCGAAACTGGACCGTTTCTAACTCGAGGAAACGCGCTGTTTCGGCCGCGGTTCGGTCCTGACCTGTTTGGCAAACTCGGTGGGTGTCAGGTTGCCCACCGAGGAGTGGGGGCGTTTCTCGTTGTAATCGCGTCTCCAAGCCTCGAGCTTCTGGCGGGCATCAACCATGTCCAGAAACAGCTCAGCATTCAGGCATTCATCGCGCAAGCGCCCATTGAAGCTCTCGACGTGTCCGTTCTCCATGGGCCGACCCGGACGGATGAAATCGAGCTTCACGTTGCGCCGGTATGCCCACGCATCGAGCGCCTTCGAGAAGAACTCTGGCCCGTTGTCCATGGTGATTTGCTCGGGGTACCCGCGGCCGAAGGCGATGGCGTCGATGACCTGTGCCACCTTGCTTCCCGAAAACGAGGGCGCCGCGTGGACCGCGAGACTCTCACGCGTGAAGACATCCACCACCGTCAATGCGCGGAAGACTCGACCGCTTTCCAACGTGTCCTGGACAAAGTCCATGCTCCAGCGCTGGTTGGGAGCCGTAGGAGCATTAGGGACGACGCGCAGGTGGCTTCCGCGCTTCTTCCGCTTCTTGGCTCGGACGCCCAGGCCTTCCTCCCTGTAGAGACGGAAGACGCACTTGTGATTCACCCGCCAGCCCTCGCGCATGAGAAGGACGTGGATGCGCCGGTAGCCAAAGCGGCGCCGTGTCTCGGCAATCTCACGGATTCGCAAACGAAGGGCGGACATGTCCTTCTTCCGGCTCCGGTAGTAGTGGCTTGCACGATTCTGGCCGATGAGCCCGCAGGCACGGCGTGTGGAGATTTTGAAGCGCTCGACTAGCCAGACGCACGCGAGGCTTCCTTGCCGCAGGCTTCAGGATTTTTTTGCGAGGACCTCCTGGAGCATGTGCTTGTCCAGGGTGAGGTCGGCCACGAGCTGCTTCAACCGCCGGTTTTCATCCTCAAGCTGGCGCACCTTCCGCAGCTCCGACACTCCCATGCCCGCGAACTTCCTCTTCCACGCGTAGTACGTCGCCTCCGAAATCCCCAGCTTCCTGCAGAGCTCCCGTATGGGCGCTCCCGCCTCGGCCTGCTTCAGCGCGTAGGCGATCTGCTCCTCGGTAAATCGACTCTTCCGCATGGCTGCTCCTTTTGGACAGCCGCAACATTGAATTTCCTCAAGCTACCTTTGGTCCAGTTTTTGGGGGCAAGGTCAGCGCGACGTGACCCACCAAAAGATGTGGGTTGATTGGATCGAGCGAGCCTGGGCGCTGGGCGCTGGGCGCTCTTCGGGTAATGGTCGCTCTGGCGGTTAATAACAGAACTCTCGCCACCGTCGTCGCGGGCTCCGACGATGAGCCCCGCGACGACAAGTCCTCGGGGGATTTGCAGATCGACGAAACCATTGCCTTCGTCCATCGACATGCTTTCATGGAAATCGCTCACAGCGCGGACGAATTGGACCGAATTGTGCGCCAGGGGAAGCTAGCGGTCGTATTGGGTGTCGAACTGGACGATCTTGGGAATATGAATAGCGACGATGACCCCAGACCAGACCAGATTGCCACGGAGATCGACCGTCTCTATTGCAAGGGCGTCAGGTACATCTTTCCTATACACCTCGTCGATAGCGCGATCGGCGGTAGCGCTGCGTATTTTGATATATTTAATTTAGCTAATCTTTTTGAGTCCCATGGCTTTTACGCTCTCGGCTGCTCGCCCGACCCCTCCACACCGATGGACACCATCCAGTATCGATACAAACTGGGAAACCCGTACCTGAGTTGCAAGAAAGTATGTGCCACAGATCTGTTTATCCATCGGAAGCTACCCACGCCATTAGTCTTAGCTGCCTGGAACTGCGCCCACAAAGCCAGCGCCTGCGCGCTCGCCGGGATCGCGATAGCCAAGCTTCACATGGCTGACATTCTCGAGCACTACCAGTCAGATATCCCTTCGTGCCCATATGGTAAAGGGATGGTGAATATGCGCGGCTTGATGCCCCTCGGCGCTTTTGCAATTGAATACATGATGCGGCGCGGTATGCTTATAGATATAGACCATATGTCGGAAGCGACAAGAAGGCAGGTCATCGAAATCGCATCGCGGGTTCCGAATGTTGCGATGCAGAGTCGTCACGGCTATCCGCTGAACACTGGCCACAACGGTCTTCGAGGATACGCGCCGAGTGGGTTCGCCGCAGGGCCAACAAGCGAATTCTCCTTGACCGCGGCCGAGTATGCGGCAGTGGGTCAGTTGCATGGGATGGCTGGAGTTGGCACGGGGGGGCTTAGCACACCTCAATGGAGTGAAATGTATGAGAGGGTGTTAGCGTTGATGGGGCCTGACGCTGGTGCTGGCTTTGGAACCGACACTAACGGCTTGGTTGTCGGAATGCCGCCGCCGGGGAAGACACGAACCCAGACGTGCCCAGCGATTGTGCAGTACTCTGATACCTTTCCAAGAAGTTCTTTAGGTACCAAGACGTGGGACTATAATTGCGATGGCTTCGCTCATTACGGCATGCTTGCGGACGTCATAAGAGCTCTTCCTCCCGATACGACTGCGAAACTAAAGACTGGTGCGGAGTACTTCTATGAAACATGGAAGATTTGTGAGGCGTTTGGTTCATCCCGCGCACACGTCGATGGCTTCACACCGTCGTTCCCTGCGGCACCGGGTCCCATCGCGTGTTACAGCGCCGGCCCCTAGGTGCCCGTGAGCACCTTCTAGATGGCAGGCCATTTCTTGCGCCCTGCCCTCCAAGAAGCTCAACTGGCTAATACGGCAACCATTTCCTCCGGGTCCCTCTGGGGTACCGCCACCGCGGCGCAGCTGGTCGAACGCGGCAACACCCACAATGACTGGTGGGACTTCGAGAGATTTTGTGCTGTGCATTATCGGCAGCAACCCCTTCAGGACGGCGTTAGCAGCACCTTCAATGCTCCGCTCGCACCACGATGTGCTGTCGCGCTAAGCGCGTTCTCGTACTGGTCCAGTGAAAAACAGTGAGAGACGAGCTTTGCGATGGGCGTGTGGCACTCGATCAGGAGTCGGTGAGTGACCTCGAAGGTATGTAGGTACTGGCCGCCCCAGGATTCGGTGCCGTAACATAGGAACCCAGCCATCTGGACCTCACGCGCCCACAAAAAGGTGAGGTCGAGGCTGCCAATCTCGCCAGCGCAGCCCAAGAGAATCAGTTTCCCCCTCGGTGCAACGAAGCGAAGCGCCTGGTCCAAGCTTTCCGCGCTGCCGACGCAGTCGAAAATCACCTGGAAGCCACCGCCTGCATACACTTCAGGACCGACAATCGGCTTGAAAGCGTTGGCACCAGTGGCAAGCAGGGATTCGCGGGCGTCGGCACCCGGGCTGACGGTAGTGGTCGCACCCAACGCGCTTGCCAGCGCGGCTTCGTTGGACCGCTTAGTTTGCGCAACGATTGTTCCGCGGTGACCGAGTGCCCGGAGCGCCCACACTGCGCCGAATGCAATAGGGCCACTTCCAATCACAAGCACAGCGGCTTCTGGATCTGGACGCGACCCCAGGATGGCATGCACACAGATAGAAAGAGGCTCAGTCAGCACCGCCAACTTATCGTCAATGACATCGGGGACCGGGAACAGCTGGCTCTGGTGCGCCACCATCCGCTCGCCGAAGCCGCCAGGGAGGTCGGCATTTGCGCCGAGAAGGAAACCTCTTGCAAGGGGCGCACCAGTGACGGATGGGCCACCGGCTTCGCCAACGCGCGCGCACAGCGCTGGCAGCCCGGCGGTACAAGACCCACACTGAATCTCTGGCAGGTCGCCCGCGAACGACACAAGCGATTGCCGGATCTACCGACACTCTGTCACCGACCCTTACACGAGTCACCTCGGGACCGACCTCTAAGACGCGAGCCAGCACCTCGTGGCCGAAAACCGCAGGAAAGGAACCGAACGGTTCGAGAGCTGGACTCATCTTGAAGGTAAGCGCCGAAATATCAGACCCGCAGATACCACACATCAAGACTTCCAGCCGGGCCCACTCCGGTCCGGGCAACGCAGGGTCGGGGATATTTTCGATTGATAGCCCGCTCAGTGCACCGAAAACGACCGAGTCGCTGAATCGTCCCAACGCCTTGCCAATCAGAAAACGGGGGATGGATATTCTGAATCGCAGCGCCTTCATCGAGACCTCGGACCTGAGGATGGTTGTAGCGAGCATATGATCGCCCCCGGGGACGGTGAGCCCACGGAGCGTTCGCTGAATTCTTTCCGGCAAACTGGCTCGAGACCTGTCGCTCAGGGACGTGCTGCCGCTTGGCGAGCCCAACTCGCCTTCTCCTTGTAGACGCCGTCAAGCCTGGTGCAATTGTCGAAGAGCCAAGCCGTCCGGAGGCCTTGAGCCGTCGACCCTGCACTGAGCCACCAACGGTCGGCTCCCGCTACGAATGTTGTGAGCCAGTGGACGCGGACCTCGAACGTCTGCCACAACGTGCCTAAGCGCGCCGGCTAGTAGCAGCACACGGCCCGGTGCTTCGAGCCCGCAGGCACTCTTTGCCTCCGGGCCGAGACCTAGCCCGCTCAACGCAAGCTGACCAGGCCTTCACGACCGCGTCGGCCGAGTTAAAAAAGGCGTTCAGCAACTCTTCCCCCCTCTCGAACCACATCTCCTCTCCCTTCTCATCTCCCTTTTCTGGCCACGTCTCTTCCCTACTCGCCTTCCTCCTCGCTTCCCTCCTCTTCGCATCCCTCATCGCCTTTTCCTGGAGGACATGCGCGACATCAACTGTAAAGTCTGGCAACAACCCATAGTGAGCAAGTCCATCCACGTTGTAGTCGTATTCTCGGCATCCAAACTTTGTAGGGGTAAGTTTGGCGGACCCCTTTGGAATTACGTCCTCGCCATACTTGACGGCCGGCACCGGATCCCAATCGTTAATTACTCTTCGACCGGTGGGCTGGAACTCGTCGCGAACAAACCTCGGCCCGGGGGCCTCAGCAAATCCATTCATATCCGTCCCAATCGCGACTGCCCGGAACTTGAGCTCGTTGGTAGCGAACTTGTACGCGTCTGCCCAACTGGATGAAATGTCCGGACGCCCACGGATGCGACCGACGTGCCCTCCAATGCCCAATACGCCCCCGAGTTCTCGTAAGCGCTCCATCTCTGCGCATGTCCTCATCCCCTCATGGGCGCAGCCCTTCACGTATGGCTGCCCTTCGTGGCGCTCTACGGCTAGAGGGCGCAGTGCAGTGTGCGATGAGACGAGCGGGTAATACGCGGACTCTGCAATCTCCAGTGTTCGCGCCAACGCTCGTGAAGACATGTGCTCAACGTCGATCAGCATCCCGTGGTCCATCATCGCTCGGACGAATGCCTCCCCTGCCTCGGAGAGGCCCCGCGCATTGACATGGCCGAACTCGCCGAAATTATGGATGGGAGAGCGGTAATAATCGCCAGCCCAAACACCATAAGCCACGGCTGGTGCGAGAGTGCAGAGATCTGCGGACAACAGGTACCTGACCTTGCTCTCCTCGTTCGCTGACTGAATGCTGAAATACCAGGGGTCAGGTAAGTGACGGGCATGCTTGCGAATTAGATAGTGGTTCAGACAATTGAAGCGATCGTCGTAGATGGCCGTGCCCCCGAGTGCGTTGTCCACGATGTGAATTGGCGTGATGAAGCGCACGCCCTTTTTCCACCACCGGTCGACAATTCCTGCGGCCTTCGCGGGATCGAGCTGACCCTCGCGCCGCATGCAGGGTCCAGCGATGCTGTCCACTTCGATACCAAGAATGACAGCGAGCTTGTTGGCTTGAATCGCTTCCTCAGCCTCCTCAGGGCATTCGACGATGGACATCCATTCCCTTTGCTCTTCAGCCACCCGACGCATTCCATTGAGCTGGCATCTAATTGCGAATTCGTCGAATGACCTTGCTGTGCATCCGTGGTAAGCGTCGGCCAGCATTTCGTTGTTGACGGCACTGGCGACCATGAGTTTTAGGCCGTGCTCATACGCCCGCCTCACTTCCGTTATGTACATTTGCTGATGAATTCTGCTTATCGACCGCGGCCAGCTGCCGAAAGTATTGTACCCGTCATAGGACTTTTCGCACTCGACAAGGCCGGGAACAAAGCGGGAGAGCCCTTTGCCCTTCGAGGCGGCGTGCGCCGAGGCGCAGGAAGAGAGCGCTTCAGGGAGGTGGTCGGTTGGTGTCCCCCAAAAAAGGGACCGTCCTTTCACCTTTCCGCCGAAGCTGAGATGCACCATTGGATGGCAATGGAGATCCGCGTAGCCGATCGTCATTACTGCACCCCCCTCAAGAGCTGCTCGAGCGGCTCTTAATGCGGGCAAAGCCTATTCCCTCGACTCGCGAAAGAACAGCCATGAGGGAAGCGTTACCAAGCCAGCGGGAGAGTCGACGGTTGGGTATCTATCGAGTGGGTGGGGTTAGGCTGGAGAGGGTTCTCTCCTACGCCACCGTCCGTCGTTCTGGACTCCGACGCGCGTAAACTCCGCGAGGGGAGCGTGTCCACCCAAGTTCGCAGTGGAAGCCGCTGCTTGCCCGCTTGAGTTGTGCCAGGATTATAAAGGGTCTGTAGTCTAGGCCCGCGTCACCCGTGAGTTGTGGCAGAGGGCTATTGCGATGCTACTGGCAGCCGTTGCCACCCCTTGTTTTCCTGCCTCGTCGAACGCGAGAGCCTAAGCCATGGTCGGGCGCCGAAACGCCGCTGCGCACGTCCTCTGTGTCCGTGGAACCCGCTCCAACTGCCGGGGACCTCGTCCCCTCCGGGTTCCTGTGGGGTACGGCGACCGCCGCGCACCAAGTGGAGGGGGGCAATACCCACAACGACTGGTGGGCCTTCGAGCGGAGACTGGGCTAGTGAGTAGCGGGCGCGCAGCGGGTCATTGGACCCGTGTCCCCGGGGATGTCGCGCTCATGAGTCGCATCGGCGCAAACGCGTACCGCTTTTCCGTCGAGTGGAGTCGCGTGGAGCCGCGGGACGGCAAGTGGGACAGGGCGGCCTGGGCGCACTATGTCGGCGAGGTCCGGCGACTCAGAGCAGCCGGAATCGAGCCGATGGTGACCCTCCATCATTTCACCCTGCCGATTTGGCTGGCGGGGGGCATCCTTGCCAACGCGTTTCCTGACCGATTTGCGCGCTTCGCCGGCGAGGCGGCGCGCCGGCTTGGCAATTACGTCACCCTTTGGTGCACGGTCAATGAGCCCAACGTCCTCGTCTACAACGGGTTCGTCAAGGGCCTCTGGCCCCCCGCGGTGAAGAACAACGGAAGGGCAAGCGCTGCATTCGCCAGCCTCCTTCGCGCGCACGCAAGCGCTGCTGCTGAAGTCCACACAGCGAATCCGCGTGCGCGTGTAGGTGTAGCGATGCACTTACGCGCCTTTGACCCAGACCGAGTTTGGTTCCCGCCCGATTGGATCGCGGCGCACATCACAGCGACGGGTTTCAACTGGGCCTTTTATGACGCCATCGCGTCTGGGCGTATCCGCTTCGCCATGCCGGGCTTTCCACAACTGGATGAGCCGCTTGAGGAGCTCCGGGGCTCCTGCGACTGGTTCGGAGTGAACTACTACACGCGCGACATCGTCCGCTTTTCCCCGTTCGCCGCTGAACTGTCGACAACGGTGCCAGGCCCAGGAGCGAAGAGCGACCTCGGCTGGGAAGTCTACCCCGAGGGACTTCTCTACCTCCTGCGCTCCGCATACGCGCGCTATCGACTTCCCATCTACGTGACCGAAAACGGGATAGCCGACCGCCACGGTTGGATGCGGTCTGAATTCCTCCGCTCGCATGTGCATGCACTATCGCGGGCTTCGCAAGAGGGGATTCCTGTGCTCGGCTACTTCCACTGGTCACTCATGGACAATTTCGAGTGGGACCTTGGCTTTAAGCCTCGTTTTGGCCTTTACTCGGTTCACTACGGCACGATGGAGCGAACACCTGCGGGCGGCGCCGGGACTTTTAGAGCCCTAGCCGGCCAAGGGCGCTCACACACCGGACCAGATTAGATGCCCAGATGCTCGCGCCAATAGCGCGTCAGGAAAATGTCGTGCGGGTCGAATTTCTTCCTGAGCGCCAGGAACCTCTTCAGCTTCGGGAAAGTGCCTGTTCGATACACAGCACCCGTCGCCCCCTTGGCGGGCGGCAGGGCCTTCCCCCAGTGACATCGGAAGTTAAACTCACTCAATTCTCTCCAGTGAATCTCAAAGAAATTGTGTGCATACGCATGCGCTCGCTTGTCTGTCCAAAATATGAATGGATCGACTCGAAGAACGTCAGTCCCGTGCGCCGGGCTTAGCCAAGCTGAGCGTGCCTTCGCTGCGTAAATCTCAAAGCACATAGTGCCCGTCGCATCGAGTCCTCGCTTCGCAAAAACGTCTCTGAGTTTACGCATTACCTCATCGGCTCTGTCCAGGGGAATCCACATTTCTGTAAAAACGACCGGGATGGTGTTGTCATCAATTTGATTGTCATGCGGGAGGGCCGAATTCCAATCATCGTACAGGTCGTCGGCCTTTTCGTTGCGCAGGAATCGATTAAGAACCATCGCAACGAGCACTTCTCCGAATCTGTTCTGGAGCCGTTTGAACCAACGAAGCCATTGCGGTGCCGCTAGGAACCGACTATAAATTCCGTGAGCCAGCCATTGTATTGTTGGATCGAAGCTCTGGTATTTCTTACGTTCCCGAGACCGATTGTAAATCTCTCTCTTGCCCGTCCACACTTCTATTTTCCCAACCAAGGGCTGCGGCCACCACAGGAGTCTCGCATATTCGTGTGTTCGGAAAAATGTTGCCAGTTCATCTTTTCTAAACGGATCCACCTCCCAGCTCGTTAGCGGCCCCACTGAACTGGTCATGCTCACGTCGAATCGATCTGGCAAGGCTCTGCGGGAAAAACCAACCTCAACAATAATGCCAAACAACCCCAGGGACGGTAGAACCGCCTTGAAGTGAGGCGCCGTTCGGTTAATCTTTATTAGGTTTCCTTTCCCATCGACCAGCTTGATCCAAGAGATCGCCTCGGTCAGTTCGTGCTGGACGGAGCCGCCCGCGGAGCCGGTTGAAAGGAAGCCGCCGAGCGACTGGTGACTGATACCGCCAAGCGCCGGGAGTGCGTAGCCGAGTTCGTTGAGCTTGAAGATCAGTGAATTCGCAGGGTTCTTCGCAGGCCCGTGCGCGTATGGGTCGGCGCCGAGGTGATGACCCGCCTCAACGGCTATGACATCGCGCGTGACCGAGAAGCCGAGCAAGTAGTCGAGGATGAGATTCACGACCCGCCCGGTTGGCGCGGGACCACCTACGGGATCGAAACCCGTTGTGTAGACCGAGGCTTGCTCGGAGTGTTGGGAGCCGCGGACCCGAACTTTACCGGGCGGCCTTGATTTGGCCGCTGCTTTGACGCACTGGCAGACATCCTTGACGCTCTTCGGCCAGTAAAAGTTGGAGTCGACGAAGTCTCGAACGCCAGTGCCGGCGGTGTGGCCCATATAAATCCCCCCAAAACTGAGAGTCCCGCAGTCTGAGGCCACGGGCAACTAAGACTAAACGCACCTGCTCGCCCACAACGCCCTGAGGTCCTCTCCCCTCTACCGACCTGACGAAGAACTCCGAATCCCTCGGCCCAGGGCAGATGCGTAGAGTTGCGCGCCGAACCGACGGAACGCACTCTCGGTACAAGACGAAACCGGAGGGGACTCGTCCAATGGCTTGCAGAGCGGAGCCTCGTGATTTCGTCCTATTGCAAGCGGTTCGCCAAATACGCGATGCTGCGGTGCGCAAGGGGGGAACTCAATGCGTCAGGAGCGTACGCTCGCCGTCGCTTCCAGTGGGGACCTATCTTCGCGGCCACGCCGAGAGCCGACCGCGGGGCGCTTGAGACTGCGCTCGAGCCGAACATCGTCATCGGCCGGAGTAAGTGCGCGCGGGGTTGATTCCTCCGCGGCGCTCCCCTCCCTTCCAGATGAGGACCTGAGATCATTTGTCGTCTGCGTAGCGCGTATGCCGAAGCCGCCTCGTGCTCGGAGGAGGCTCCGTTGATTCGGGTTTTCGCGAATGCAGCCACCACTTGCCGTTCCTAATCTCGACGCCGATTCGACGCTCGCGCTGAGCCGGGTCACGGAGTCCCTGGCACGACAGGCCGACATCCCTCGGGCGCAGCCCAAGCCAGTCCTAGGGCGCTACTCCTTAGGCGAGCATCTCGGTTCCGGGGGCTGGGGCGCAGTGTTTAAGGCCACCGACCGCGATCGCGGCCTCCCGGTTGCCATCAAGATCCTCCATCACTTCGGGCCGGAGTCACTGGCCCGCTTCAAGACGGAGTTCAGGGTCGCATCGCGCTGCAACAGCGCTTGCTTGGTGTCACTCTTTGAACTCGTCGAGGATGAGGGAGATTGGGCCATCGCGATGGAACTCGTCGACGGCCCACCCTTGCTTGAGCACCTACGCCCCTGGGACCAGCTTCACCACGCTCGATGTCTGGACGAGGCACGCCTCCGGAAAGCGTTGTGGTGCATTGCCACCGGACTGACCGTGCTCCACGAAGCTGGAATTCTCCACCGCGACCTGAAGCCCTCAAATGTTTTAGTTGGAGCCGATGGCGACGTCCGCATCGGCGACTTCGGCCTGGCGAAACTCTTCGGCAGCGTTCCGGGCCTCTCGGGAGAAGTTGTCGCTGGCACGCCGGCGTATATGTCCCCCGAACAAAGTCTAGGCCGCTCCCTGACGCCCGCAGCCGACTTGTACGCGGTGGGGGTGTTGCTTTACGAAGCTTTGACGGGAGCGCTTCCGTTTCACGGGAACTCGGTCGAGATTCTCATCGAGAAGAACCGAGCACCTGCACCGGACCCTGCCATTCTTGCGAGCGCAGCTCCGAACGATTTGCTCCGTTTGACGCGAGAGCTGCTCCGCCAGGAGCCGTCGGAACGGCCAACCCTCGCCGAAGTCCTAGGAGTAGCCTCGAACGCGGATTTGCCCCACCACACCGTGCGGTCGCGCCGTAAGGACGTGTTGATCGGCCGTGACGAGGAGATCGCGGCGGGTCTTCAAATCTTTGACGCATCCCTCGATGGCCGGAGTTCGCTCGTTCGTATTTCGGGACCGTCGGGCGTTGGGAAGTCGGCGTTGGTGAGGACCCTGACCCGGCACTCTGACGGACACGCGAGCTGCGACCGTTCTCTCTGGTCGCTGCCATGAGCTCGAATCGATCCCTCACAAGGGCTTCGACGGCATTATTGATGCTCTCCGAGAATTGCTCGCGAGGTGGCAGTCGACGGGTACCAAGATCGCGCTCCCGGAGAGCAGCGTCGATGCAGTGCCCATGTTTCCCGTTCTTAGCGACGTGCTCCCATTTGCTCAGCGGTCCGCTCGCGGTGGAGACGATGAGCGAATGCGCCGCGCACGAGATGCAGTCGTCGCATTGCTGCGAGCTGTCTCGATGAGAACGCCCCTCGTCCTAGTGCTGGACGACGCGCAATGGGGCGATGCAGGAGGCAGCAAGCTCGTCGAGGCCATCCTCCTGGCGAGCCCGGCTTGTGTCCGAATGGTGGTCCTCGCCTACCGTGACTCCGAGGCCACTGACAGTGCGTTGCTCTGCTACCTCCAGTCGCTTTCACGCGTGGAGGCGAAATTAAAGAAGCCAACGGTTCGCCTTGGACCCCTACCTCCAAAAGACGCACGTGCTTTGGCTTTGAGCATCGTGGGAGGCGAGACCGTCTTGGCAGAGCGGATTGCAGCCGACTCCGCGGGCGAACCGTTTCTCCTCGAGCAACTTGCCCTTGCTGACGTCGAGCCCGGTGTCTCCGATGCAACGGTTGAAGATGTAATCCTTCGGCGGGCGAGAGCCTTGGGTGAGGACGCTTTTCGACTCGTCGAGGTCGCTTCGGTAGCTGGAACGCCGCTTCCCGAACGGCTCATCACCCAAGTTGCAGGGACGCATGACGCACGCCGAGCAATCAACCAACTTGTCGGTTCCTCGATGCTGCGGCGGTCGGGATCGGGACCAGATGCACTGCTCTATCCCTACCATGACCGTATACGCACCAGCGTCGAGGCTTCGGTTAGCGCGGGCCAGAAGCGCGACTTGCATCGCCACATTGCCGAGCTCGGAGAAGCCGGAGACGTGCTGAGTTCGGGTGCACTCACGCGTCACTATGAGCTCGCGGGCGATGTGACGCGCGCAGCCACCCACGCACTGCGCGCGGCGCGCGCCGCTGAGAAAGCGCTCGCCTTCGAGGCGGCTGCGGAGATGTATGCTCGGTTCTTGGACTTCTCCACCGAAGGCACGGCCAAACAAGAGGCTCGCTGTGCTCGCGCCCGCGCTCTATATATTGCAGGTCGCTGCGACGCAGCGGGCGAAGCATTCGAACTTGCTGCCCGCCATTCATCGGGTCCGGAAGCGCGAGACCTCCAGCGCCAAGCGGTCGAAGCATTTCTCGCGTTCGGGCATATTGCTGAGGCTTTAGACCTTTTTGTACCACTGCTCCAAAGCGAGGGGATACCGTTTCCGACGACCACGCGTTCAATCCTTTTCGCCTTCGTTAGGACGATCATCGAGGTACGTCGCTTGCTTTTCGTCCGTCCCCGGATTCGTGAGGCTCCCGATCTGTTGATGGCTGCCCGGTCCGACCTTGCGTGGACAGGCAAGGGACTCAACAACGTCACTCCCCAGCAAGGAGTTATTTTAACCCTCGCGAGCCTATGCTTTGCAATCCGAAGCGGAGACGCGTTTCGCATTGCACGCGGGCTGAGCTTTGCCGCCTGCGGCTTCGTGCCCGGGCTCGTCGGGCCCGGCGCCCGCTATCTCGCGTGGCTCGGCGAGCTTGCAGAGCAACTAAACGACAATCGTTTGCGAATTCTCCATCGGGTCGCCGTTGGGGGACATTGTCTGATGCTCGGCGACTGGGAGCAGTGCGTACGTGCATGCTTCGAGGCGGTAGCCGTCGCCGAGAAGACACCTGCGCCAACGCATTGGGAGCAGACAATCGCTCGATTGTGGGCGTACTCCGCGTACGAGTTTATGGGTGAGTTCGCGAAGATGGAGACCGCCTCCCGCGACTTTCTCCGCGTCCTGCGCGGTCGAGGTGACAAGGTTGGTGAGGTGATGATTGTCAGTGGTCTCGGCTATCCGCTCGCGGCACGGCATGATCGCGAAGGCCTAGGTGAAGTCATCGCAGAAATGCGGCGCTTGATGGATGAGTGGACCGTCCCGGCGGGGCTGTGGGATGCGTTCAGCCTACGCCTCGAGTGCTTGCACACGCTTTGCTGGGGAGACGTTCGGGCGGCGCTCACCCTTGTTCAAGAGCGCTGGCCGAAGCTGAGAGCGCAGCGTCTACTGGACCTGCCGATGGTCAGGTACCCGCTGACCTCTGTCCGAAACTCGGTGCTCCTCGAATCGGCTGCCGCCGGCTTGGTAGACGTGCGGTGGGCGACCCACCGCGTAAGTCGAGCCGTCAGAGTTCTGGCCAGGGCTCCGCGCGCCGAGGGCCCAGCTGCGGCATCCATCGCGCTGGCCGCTCTAGCAAACCTCGCTCGAGACGTCAGCGGCCGGGATTACCACTTGGAACGCGCCATCGGAGATCGCTGCGAATGGCAAAATGAGAGCGGTAGAACTCATGGGTAGGCGCGCCCTTGCTCTGTGCCACGGCCAGGTGGGCGAAGTTTCCAGACTCGAAGATGAACTACGGAGCCTAGGCGTGACCCAGGCGGTCGCCTGGGGCCGGTACGTGACCCCCGCCTTAGCTGGTACCAACGCGACGGGGGCTCCGGTCTCGCCTAAGGCTAGGCCCCCATCGCTCCGGCGCTGAATCAGGGCGCCCTGACCACGAACGGCGCTGTTGCAACGCTACGGTCCGTGCTGAATGCGGTGTCACTGACTGGCACGGGCCAGGCGGTGCCGTATATGGTGAGCCCCGCGCCACCGACCGCCGCGCAGTTACCGGTTTCGGCGCGCGCGTCGCGCTCGAGAATTGCAGCGGCGTGGCCCCGCCGGCGGAGTTTTGTCTCCGCGGCCAACGGGGCATTGATCCCGGGATTTGAGCCCGACGAGTCATTTATCACCCCTTGCATCGACGGATGGCGCCTCGTACACGGTCGGCAGTCCACATGACCCGGGGGTGGGTGGCCGTGAGAGCCCTCTCCTGGAACGGGGGATGACGGCGGTACCCCGGTGACAGTCACATTGGGGGAGGCGAATGCAACATCGTCGCGCGGGGGGCCAAGTTGTTTTCTCCCTTCTCGTTGGTGTCATTGGGCTCGCGAACACCAATTGCAGCAAGTCCAGCGACACTGTGCAGGCCCCAACCAACCTCACGTACTCGGTTGGGTCAGCGACGTACACGGTGGGGACGCCCATCGCTGAAAACAAGCCGAGCAGCACCGGAGGCTCCGTCTCCTCCTATTCAGTGTCGCCGGGCCTGCCGGCGGGCCTCACGCTTGACACCGTCAGCGGCGTCATTTCTGGAACGCCCTCAGCTGTCGCGTTGACGGCCAGCTACACAGTGACCGCAACCAATTCGGGTGGTGACACGACGGCTAGCCTCAGCATCACCGTCAACGATGTGCCCCCGAGCAACCTCACTTTTTCGGCCCAGACCGCCGTGTACACCGACGGCACGGCCATCATCGCCAACATGCCGACTAGTTCTGGAGGTCACGTCGTTTCGTATTCGGTGGCCCCCAGCCTTCCGCCGGGCCTTGTACTCGACCCCTCCACCGGCATCATCTCGGGGACACCCACCGCCATTGCCGCGACTGCCACCTACACGGTCACTGCAACCAATTCTGGTGGCAACACCACGGCCACCATCAGCATCACCGTCAATGACTTGCCGCCCAGTAACCTCGCGTATTCGGCCAACCCCGCGGTGTACACCAGGTTCACAACCATCCCACCAAATACACCGACGAACTCCGGGGGAGCGGTCGGCTCATACACCGTGGTGCCGGCGCTTCCTGCGGGCTTGAATCTCAGCCCATCCACCGGTGTCATTTCAGGGACGCCCACCGCCGTCACCGCAACCGCCAACTACACTGTGACGGCCACCAACTCCGTCGGCAGTACGACAGCCAGCGTCAGCATCACTGTCAAAGAGGCACCACCGACGGACCTCGTGTACTCGGCGAATCCCGCGACCTACACGCTGGGGACACCCATCCTGCCGAATACACCGGCCAACGGAGGCGGGACTGTCGTCTCCTACTCGGTATCGCCAGGGTTGCCGCCGGGACTGAGCCTCAGCACCAACACTGGGGTTATTTCGGGGACGCCCACGGCTGTCGTAGCGACGGCTGGCTACACCATCACGGCCACAAACTCCGTCGGCAGCACGACTGCCACAGTCACCATTTCCGTCAATGACTTACCGCCCAGTAACCTTCAGTACTCTTCCAACCCCGCCGTATACCCAAGATTCACGCCCATCACTCCGAACATGCCGAGTGACACCGGCGGCGCTGTCGGCACCTACTCTGTTGCGCCCGCGCTCCCAGCGGGCTTGAGCCTCAACGCCAGCACGGGGGTTATTTCCGGCACGCCCACGGTCGTCACGGCAGCGGCAACTTACACGGTGACGGCGACCAATTCGGTTGGCAGCACCACGGCCGCCGTCAACATCACCATCAAAGAGGCTCCTCCCAACAACCTCACGTATTCGCTCAACCCGGCAACGTATACGAAAGGGATGGCCATCGCCCCGAACGCTCCGACAAGTGGCGGCGGCCCGGTCGTCTCCTACTCCATTGCGCCGGCTTTGCCAGCAGGCCTGGGCTTCAGCACCGCCACCGGGGTCATCTCTGGTACGCCAACCGCCCTTGCGGCCACGGCCAGCTACACCGTTACGGCGACCAACTCTGTGGGCAATGCCACAGTCGCCCTCACTATAACCGTTAATGATGTTGCCCCGAGTGGCCTCAGCTACTCGGCCAACCCGGTCACCTATGACCGCGGGACAGCCATCACCCCGAACACCCCGACCAGCTCCGGCGGGCCGGTGGTCTCCTACTCGGTCTCACCAGCCCTTCCGGGAGGCTTGAGCCTCAGTGCGACAACGGGCGTTATTTCCGGGACGCCCACCGCCGCCACGCCGGCGGCCAATTACGTCGTCACGGCGACCAACTCCGGTGGCAGCACGACGGCAAGCGTCAACATCACCATCAACGACAAGCCGCTGAACCTCGTCTACTCGCTCAACCCTGCGACCTATACAAAAGGCGTAGCCATCACGCCGAACAACCCGTCGAGCGGAGGCGGCCCGGTCGTCTCCTACTCGGTCTCGCCAGCGCTGCCGGCGGGCCTCGGCCTCAACACCAGCACCGGCATCATCTCAGGCACGCCCACTGCCATCACGCCAACGGCCACCTACACCGTCACGGCGACCAACTCGCTCGGCAGTGCGACCGCCGGTGTCGTCATCACCGTCAATGACGTTGCTCCCAGTTCACTCATGTATTCGACCAACCCGGCGACGTACGAGAAGGGAATAACCGCAACGCCAAATACGCCGACCAGCTCCGGCGGCCCCGTTGTTTCCTACTCGGTCTCGCCGGCGCTGCCAGGCGGCCTCAACTTCAGCAGCACCACGGGCGTCATTTCCGGAACACCCACCGCCATCACCCCGACCGGAACGTACACCGTCACCGCGACGAACACCGGGGGCAGCACCACCGTCGTCGTCACCATCACCGTCACCGACGCGCCGCCAACCGGGCTCACGTACTCGTCTAACCCGGCCAGGTACACAAAGGGCACGCTCATTACGCCAAACACACCGACAAGCGGTGGCGGAGCCGTCGTCTCCTACGCGGTATTGCCGGCGCTGCCGGCGGGACTGAGCTTCAGTACCGCCACCGGCATCATCTCTGGGACGCCCACCATCCTTGCGCCGGCGGCCAACTACACCGTCACCGCGACCAACTCCGGCGGCAGTGCCACGGCCAGTGTCAACATCACCGTCGTCGACGTGCCGCCGAGCAACCTCACGTTTTCGGCCAACCCGGCCGTGTACATACTGGGGTCGGCCATCCCGGTGAATGTGCCGAGCAGCACGGGCGGAGCGGTCGTGTCCTACTCGGTGTCGCCAGCGCTGCCGGCGGGGCTAAGCTTGAGCACCATCACAGGCATCATCTCCGGGATTCCCACCGCCATCACCGTGACGGGCAGTCACACGGTGACAGCAACCAACACCGGGGGAAGCGCTACGGCCAGTGTCAGCATTACCGTCAACCCGCTCCTGCCTTCTCGGTTCGCGTTCGCCACCAACAGCGGTGAAAACACCGTTTCCATGTACACCGTGGATGCAACAACTGGGCAGCTTCGCGCGAACGGCTACGTGACCGCGGGAACCGGTCCTCGCTCAATTACCGTCGACCCCTTGGGAAGGTTCGCCTACGTCGCGAATATTACGTCGGGAAACATTTCGGCTTACACCATCAATGCCAGCACGGGTGTACTCACGCCTATTGGTTTGGTGACGGCCGGTACCCGACCCTTCTCCGTCACCATCGACCCGACGGGCAAATTCGCTTACGTGCCGAACTTCGAGTCGAATGATGTCTCTGCATTCACCATCAACCAAACCACCGGCGCGCTGACCAGCATTGGCCCCACCGTTCCAGCGGGAACGGGAGCCAGAGCACTGATGGTGGACCCCACTGGGCGGTTCGCCTACGTCGTCAATGAAACCTCAAACGACGTCTCCTCCTACGCCATCAACAGCACCACCGGCGCGCTGACCAGCCTCGGACCGACGCTGCAGGCGGGGATGGCGCCCATTTCCATCACGGGGGATCCCACGGGAAGCTTCGTCTACGTCGCCAATCAAAACTCGAACGACGTCTCGGGCTACACCATCAACCCCAACACCGGGTCACTCAGCAGCATGGGTCCCACGGTGCCGGCTGGCACGGTGCCGAGTTCGGTGACCGTCGACCCGTCGGGGAAGTTCGTTTACGTGGCCAACACGACCTCGAATGGCATTTCGGGCTATAGAATCACTGCAGGCACAGGCGCGCTCATTAGTCTCGGCATGCCAGTGACCGCTCCCGGCCCTATTTGGGTTGCCATCGACCCGTCGGGAGAAATTGCCTACACCGCCGATTTCTATACCAACCAGCTTTCAAGCTTTACCCTCAACACGAGTACCGGAGCCCTGACGCAGTTCCAGACCATCTCCGCCCGTTCGAGCCCAACCTCAGTCGCGCTCGGTCAGGGCAGCTCGGCCGTGCACATTGTTCCAAAATTCGCCTACGTGGCCAATTCTGGCTCGGGTAACGTCTCGGCCTACACCATCAACTCCAGCAGCGGAGCACTAACGGGCGTCAGCGGCAGCCCCTTTGCGGCAGCGACCACTCCCAAGGCGGTCGCCGTCGACCCCGCCGGCAAGTTCCTGTACGTGGCCAATTCAGGCTCGGCCAACGTTTCGGCCTATACCATCAACTCCAGCAGCGGAGCACTGACGAGCGTCACTGGCAGTCCCTTTGGGGCTGGAACGACACCCAGCTCCGTTGCGGTCGACCCTTCGGGCAGGTTCGTCTATGTGGCGAATTCGGGTTCAACCAATATCTCGGCCTACACCATCAACTCGAGTGGAGCGCTCACCAGCATCAGCGGCAGCCCCTTTACGGCGGGAACAGCACCCGTCTCGCTCACCGTCGACCCATCCGGTCGCTTCCTCTACGTGGCGAATTCTGGGACGAATGACGTCTCGGGCTTCAGCATCGACCCAACACTCGGAGGCCTCACCAGCCTCGGCGCGACAGTCCCCGCCGGGACAGGACCGAGCTCCATCGTCGTGGACGCCAGCGGCAGATTCGCTTTCGTCTCGAATTCCGGCGCGGGGACCGTCTCGGCTTATCTAGTTACTGCAACGAGTGGAGTGCTGGTCGTGAATCCTGACTTGGGCTCCATTCCGGCGGGGACGACGCCCAGTTCAGTGACGGTCAATCCGGCGAGGGGCTTTGTCTACGTGACCAACTCCGGCTCGAATGATGTCTCCATCTTCACCATCAACCCAAGTACGGGAGCGCTCGCCGCCAATGGCTCACCGGTCGTGGCTGGAACGGCTCCGAGTTCCATCAGCGCCGACCCTTCTGGCGCATTCGCCTTTGTGGCGAACTCGGGCGCGGGTAACGTTTCTGCTTACACCATCAGCGCGAGCGGCGTACTCGTCGTCAATGGGACTCCCGCCGGAGCTGGGACAACTCCCGAGTCGGTCGCGACGACGGGCAGCGTCCAGTGAGCACGCCGCGGGGAACAGCTTGAGTCATGAAGTCGGCCTGCCCTCGGTGTTTCGCCGTTCGCACTCGAGGCGTATGGTTGCGTTCGACTAACACTAGGCGCTCAGGCCGCTACGCCCAGTGAGGTCAGGGAGTGCCGCAAGGCCGCGTGGCGCGGCAGAGGTCCCTCAGCGTCCCGACCCCTCGCTCAGAATTCGTCCGCCTCCCGCCGTTCCGCGACGTGCAACCACCTCAGCGTGAGTTGCTGCGTCGCTTGCGCCTGGGACTGGTGCTGGGCGTTCAGACACGCCGTCGTGGATGCCTCGTTTCATTCCGCGGTATGCCCGGGTCGGCGCGCAGGAAGTCGCCGCGCGCATCTTCCCGTCGCCCGGGCTTCAATCCCGGGCTCACCGCGCTGAAGAATGCGGCGGCGCAGCGCCCGCGAGTCGCCGCCCACGTTTCCTCGGCGCCGCCTTCCCTTTCGCGATCACAGGTCGTCTTCCGCTACTACCCGGAGCCCGACGAGAGCGCCTGAGTGCCGCTCTCGGCGCGGTCATTGCAAACGTCGCCTTCGTGCAGTGGAAAGCAGGAGACAGGGAGCAACTCATAGGCCGTCTCCCGGTCGGGTGGCTCGTGCGCAAAGTTTTCGTTCGACTGCGCATCAGCCGCGAGTCTTGCGCCCACGAACTCTTCATCCTCTAGGCGGACGCATGGTCCCTCTTCTCAAGACGCTCGATGGCAATGAGGCAGTGGCGTCCGTCGCCCACCGGCTCTCGGAAACCATCGCCATCTACCCCATCACACCCTCCTCGACCATGGCGGAGCTTGCGGATGAATGGTCCGCTCACGGACAAGAAAACCTCTGGGGCATCGTCCCCGAGGTGGTCGAGCTGCAGTCCGAAGCCGGCGTCGCGGGAGCGGTACACGGTGCGCTTCAAGCGGGCGCGCTCACCACCACCTTCACGGCCTCGCAGGGCTTGCTGTTGATGTTGCCCAACATGTTCAAAATCGCCGGGGAATTGACAGCGTTCTGCATGCACGTCGCCGCACGCACCATCGCCACCCACGCTCTGTCTATCTTCGGAGACCACTCGGATGTGATGGCATCCCGGCAAACGGGCTTCGCGCTTCTGGCCTCGGGCTCGGTGCAGGAGGCGCAGGACCTGGCGGCCATCGCCCACGCCAGCACGCTCAAGTCACGGGTGCCCTTCCTTCACTTCTTCGATGGGTTTCGGACGTCGCACGAAGTCGCGAAGATCGCGGTGTTGTCCGACGAGGACCTTCGGGCTCTCGTGGACGAGGCGGCCATTTCCGCGCACCGTGCTCGGGCGCTCACGCCGGACCGGCCCGTGCTGCGCGGTACCGCACAAAATCCGGATGCCTTCTTCCAGGCACGTGAGGCGTGCAACCCCTTCTACGCGTCCCTTCCGCAAGTCGTTCAAGCCGAAATGGACCGCTTCGGGGCGCTCACCGGCCGCCGCTACCGCCTATTCGACTACCACGGGCATCCTCAAGCGGAGCGGGTAGTGGTTCTGATGGGCTCCGGCGCCGAAGTGGCGCACGAGGCCGTCGACTGGCTCTGTGGGCGCGGCGAAAAGGTCGGGGTCCTCAAGGTGCGCCTCTACCGCCCCTTCGCCTCGACCGCGTTCCTCCGAGCCCTCCCAACGAGTGTGAAGGCGCTCGCGGTGCTGGACCGCACCAAGGAGCCCGGGGCTCCGGGCGAGCCTCTCTACATGGACGTACTGTCGACGCTGGCCGAGGCGCGGCAAAGCGGAGAAACGCTCCTCTCACCCACCGTCGTCGGCGGCCGGTATGGGCTCGCTTCCAAAGAGTTCGACACGGGCATGGTGCTCGCTGTCTTCGCCAATCTCGCGGCTGAGCGACCGAAGAACCACTTCACGGTCGGAATTGTCGACGACGTCTCCCACACCTCTCTGGCGTGGGACCGCACCTTCGACCTCGAGTTCCTCGGCCGTGTCCAGGCCGTCTTCTATGGCCTCGGCGCCGACGGCACGGTGGGGGCGAACAAGAACTCCATTAAGATTATCGGCGAGGAGACCGAGCACTCGGCCCAGGGCTACTTCGTCTACGACTCGAAGAAGTCGGGGGCGATGACCATCTCGCACCTGCGCTTCGGACCGGGCCCCATCCGTTCCTCGTACCTCGTCAAGAAGGCGAGCTTCGTCGGAGTTCATCAGTTCCAGTTTCTCGACCGCCTCGAAGTACTCGACTTGGCCGCGCCAGGCGCCGTCGTGTTGCTCAACGCCCCCTATGCGGCCGACGAACTGTGGAGTCATTTGCCCCGCGAGGTCCAGCAGTCCGTCGTCGACAAGCATCTCCAGCTGTACGTCATCGACGCCAACCGCGTGGCGCAAGCGACGGGAATGGGTGGTCGCATCAACGCCATCATGCAGGCCTGCTTCTTCGCCATCTCCGGTGTCCTGCCGCGCGAGGAGGCCATCAAGGCAATCAAGCATTACATCGAGAAGACTTATGGCAAGAAGGGCTCCGAGGTCGTGGCCCGCAACTTCGCGGCCGTGGACGAGAGTCTCGCCAATCTATTCCCCGTGCCAGCGCAGAAGGTGGTCAACGCGAGCTACGGGCGTCGGCCCGTTGTCTCGCCCGAGGCTCCAGACTTCGTCCAGCGCGTGACGGCGATGATGGCGCGGAACCAGGGAGACCTCCTTCCGGTGAGCGCTTTCCCGGTCGACGGCACGTGGCCGACCGGTACCGCCCGCTGGGAGAAACGCAACCTCGCTCTTGAGATTCCTGTCTGGGACGAGCGCATCTGCATCCAGTGCAACAAGTGCGCGCTGGTTTGCCCGCATGCCGCAATCCGCGCCAAGTTTTTCCGCGCGGAGAACCTGGTGGGCGCACCCGAGGGCTTCCAGTCGATGCCTTACAAGGCGTCGGGTGTCACCGGAATGGCCTACACGCTGCAGGTTGCCCCGGAGGACTGCACCGGGTGCACGCTCTGCGTGGAGGTGTGCCCGGCCAAGGACAAGGCGAACCCTCGGCACAAGTCGCTCGGCATGCAACCGCAGCCGCCGCTCCGGGAGCACCAGCGTCGCAACTTCGAATTCTTCCTCAACCTTCCAGAAGCCGAGCGAACCAGCGTTCGGATGGAGGTGAAGGGGACCCAATTCCTCCAGCCGCTCTTCGAGTTTTCCGGTGCCTGCTCGGGGTGCGGCGAGACGCCCTACATCAAGCTTCTCACCCAACTCTTCGGAGACAGACTCATCATCGCCAATGCAACCGGCTGCTCGTCCATCTACGGGGGAAACCTTCCGACCACTCCATACACGGTGAACTGCGAGGGCCGCGGACCGGCGTGGGCGAACTCGCTCTTCGAAGACAACGCCGAGTTCGGTTACGGCCTGCGCCTCGGGACGGACGCCGTTCATAGACGCGTGGCGCGACTCCTCGCCGCGCATTCGGCAGCGCTGGGCGACGAGCTAGTGGCTGCCCTGCTCGGGGCGGACCAGTCGACCGAAGCTGGCGTCCAAGCCCAGCGTGAGCGTGTCTCCATCTTGCGCAAGCGGCTCGCAGCCTCGGCGCCCGAAGCGCAGCAGCTCCTGGCGCTGGCAGACGCACTCGTGAAGAAGAGCGTCTGGATTGTCGGCGGCGACGGCTGGGCGTACGACATCGGTTACGGTGGCCTCGACCACGTGCTGTCCACCACCGCGGACGTCAACATCCTGGTGCTCGACACCGAGGTCTATTCCAACACCGGGGGTCAGGCCTCCAAAGCCACCCCCTTGGGTGCAGCGGCGAAATTCGCGGCCGCCGGCAAGGCTGTCGGCAAGAAGGACCTCGGGCTCATGGCGATGAGCTACCGGACCGCTTACGTGGCGCAGGTCGCGTTCGGCGCGAAAGACGCCCAAACGGTGAAGACATTGCTCGAGGCAGAGACCTACAGGGGCCCCTCGATGGTCATCGCCTACTCGCACTGCATCGCGCATGGCTACGACCTCGCGCATGGCCTCGACCAACAGAAGCGGGCCGTGGATTCGGCGGTCTGGCCGCTGTACCGCTACGACCCGCGCCGAATTGCCGCCGGGCAGCCTCCCCTCATGCTCGACTCCGCAGGGCCCAAGCTGCCTGTGAAGGACTACATGCGCCAGGAGGCTCGTTTCCGAATTACGGAGAAGCTCGATGCGGAGCGGTACAAGCAGCTTCTCACGTGGGCGCAGCGAAGCACGGAACAGCGTTACTCCGTCTACGAGCAGCTCTCCCGCGTGGTTGTCCCCCAGGTGAACGCGATTCCCGACCCGGGACCGCCTCCCGTGGCAGCCGATCAGGAGTGAGCATGGACCTCTCCGTCAAATACCTCGGGCTCACGCTGAAGGACCCCTTCGTGCCCGGAGCTTCACCGTTGGCTGACGAGTTGGGCTCGGTGCGGGCGCTCGAGGACGCCGGGGCGTCGGCCATCGTCATGCGCTCGCTCTTCCAGGAGCAAATGGCCCAGGAGCAGATGCTCGCCCACCAGGCCAGCGACTTCTCGCGCGAGAGCTTCGCCGAGGCCTCCAGCTTCCTCCCGGAACCGGAGGAATACCGGCTCGGGCCGGATGCCTACCTCGAGCAACTGCGAAGGATTAAGGAGACCGTTGCCATCCCCGTCATCGCCTCGCTCAACGGCACGAGCAAGAGCGGGTGGATTGAGTACGCCCGGCTCTTGCAACAGGCCGGTGCTGATGGGCTGGAGCTCAACATCTATGCGGTCGCGACCGACCCAAAGGCGAAGGGGAGCGAGCTCGAGCAAGGCACGTTGGAGCTCGTCGAGGCCGTGACGGCGCAGGTCGACCTGCCGGTCGCCGTGAAGCTCTCGCCCTTCTACACCGCGCTTCCGCATTTCGCGCGCCGGCTCGAGGGTGCTCACGCCAAGGCCCTGGTACTCTTCAACCGGCTGTTTGAGCCAGAAATCGACATCGAGGCGCTGGAGATGAAAAGGGTGCTGCACCTCTCTGACAACTCCGAGCTCCCCCTCCGCCTGCGCTGGCTCGGAATTCTCTCGCCACAGCTGTCCATCCCCCTGGCGGTGAGCGGCGGGGTGCACGGCCCCCTGGACGCCATCCGCTCCCTGATGGCCGGCGCGACCGTCGTGCAGCTGGTCTCTGCGCTCCTCAAGAACGGGCCTGGCTACCTTGCCCGCCTTCGAACGGACGTCGTGCGGTGGATGGAGGAGCACGAGTACGAGTCCTTGAGCCAGTTGCGTGGAAGCATGAACCTTGCGTCGTGCCCCGACCCGAGCGCCTACGAGCGCGCAAACTACATCTTCCTGCTCCAGAGCTGGAGAGGCTGAGACGCTCGGCCCTCCACTCCCGATTGGAGGTTGAGCGCGGGGTTGGGGCCGCCTGCGGCGGCCCGCTAAATGCACCACTTGGCCAGGCCAACTTCCGCGCAGGGGGCCCAATGAAGTTTTGCGCTTGCCGTGCTTCCGGCCGCAAAGTCTTCCGGAATCTCTATCTGCTGGTCGCTATACCGGCGGTGGCCGTGGCACAGGCTGCCCCGGTCGCTCCCCCCGCGTCCCCGGGGACCGCCCAGCCGCTCAGCGGCCCCAGCATCCTCCGAGCCCTGGCGCTCACCGTCGAGGCGAGTCAGCTCGGCCGACTCGGCGGAGATGGCCCTCCCCACAGCGCGCTGCCTCAGGCCTTCGTCGACTCCGTCCGCAAGGCACTAACGCAGGCTGGCTACAGGGACGAGGCGGCGCTCCAGAGCCTGCGCGCGACGTTCCCGGTCAGCGGCGCGGACATCTACCGCCTGAACTGCCGGTCCTGCCACGGTCCGGCCGGGGCCGGGAAGCCGCCAGCCATCGCCTCGATCATCGGCCCGGCGCGAGCCCTCTCGCCGGCTCAGCATGAGGCGGTCATGAAGGCGGCAGGAGCCGAAGTGAACCCGGAGTTGGCCCAGCAGCTGGCGCTGCACGCCGAGGAGCTGCTGCGGGCGCGGCTGGCCAAGGGCGGGGTCACACCCAAACTGCCGTACTTGGAGACCATGCCGCCCTTCGCCTACCTCTCCGAGCAGGAGATAGTGGCGCTCGCGGACTACCTCAAGCAGCTGGGTGGGGTCGCCAGCACGGGGACCGCCGTCCACAAGGTCAACCAGTCGGCCATGCGGATCGGCGAGCAGGTGGTTCGCGGCACCTGCCGCATCTGCCATGACGCCACCGGAATGAGTGGTGGACACGTGATGATGATGGCTGGCCTCGTCCCGGCGCTAGGCAACCTCCCCGAGCAGATGTCCCTCGACGGGGTGGTTCACAAGGTGCGGCACGGCTGGACTTCGATGGTGGGGATGGCCCGGCCTGCGTCGCGCATGCCGATCTTCGGGTACCTGAGCGACGAGGAAGTGGCGGCCGCCTACCTCTACCTGGCCTACCTGCCGCCTCAACCGGCGAGGTGACCTCGAAGGCGGCGTTGGAGACCCGAAGGTGGGGAACAGAGGCCATGTAGACGGTCGCCGTTCGAACTGCCGGCCGTCACGCCCGAGGTCACGGGTTCAAGTCCCGAAGCCCTCGCTTCTCCAAGCGCCCTCTCGGAGGAGAATTTCCACGCGCTGGCGAGCTTACCTGGCGGCTCTATGCGTTCGACTTGTCGAGTTTGAACCCGCCGCGAGCGCTCACCTCGAAAGCATGTGCTGGAAGTACCCAGCGCAGGAAGGGAAAGAGCTTCGCTTCGCGCGTAACCGTGTTGCGTAAGGCAGGTTCTCGCTCCGCACACCCATCCGAGAAAGCTCGCGGTCAAAAACGCGCCAGTGCTTCGGGGTGAGCCCGGCGTACCATCGCAGGCTTTGGCCAGGTCCACCGTCGTCGCAGCGTTCATGGTCGCTCGTCCACTTTCTGCGCCGCTTCTATGTGCGGAGGACATCGTGGCCGATAACGACGGTTTTGTCGCGCCGGGGCCCTACGTCAGCTGCACTTTGCGGAGGGCGTCCTGCTGGAAGCGTCGTACAGCTTCTGGTGGCGTCCTCCAGGCTGCTGAAGTCGAGGCGAGGCTGTCTTGGGACCTGAAGCCAGGCCCAGTATGCCTCTGCACGCGCGGTGAGAAACTATTGGGATGGCATGACGGAACGCCACCCATCCGAGCGACGTTCCGGCACAAACGTTACTAAATTAAAGTCTACCGCTCATCAGCCGCGCGGACCTGAAGATGTGGAGATAGAACCCCCTCAGCCAGCCAATCCCTTCATCGAAGGAGCGTTCGACCTCAGACCAGAGGCCGCTCTGGACAACGTGCGCTCTAGGGGTCGGGCTGGCAAGGGCCAGGCCAGACGACAAACAAAAGACAAGCAGGAGTGACTTCGAGGCTGTACCGCGGGCAATTCGTGCCATGGCGGGTATCTCCGGTTGACTGTGCGGGAGGTCGCACAGTTCAGCCGGCGCCACTGCAGGGGCTGTGCCCGGGATGACACCGAGGAATTCCAAACGGCTAAGGGGCAAAGGGGGGTTCCGCCGTTGCCGCGTCAGCTACAACCCCCGACCCGAGTCTCCTCCCCGGTAACAAAATCCGTCAGAGTGCCGAGGTCAGCACCTCTCAGCGGAGCGGCCGGGCCTTTTTCGCTCAACGGCCGGGAATGGGAGACCTAGTGTGCGGCGGTGAATCTTCCCTGGATGAGGCGCAGTGATCCCAACCGAAGCGCCCCGCCCAGAACCGCGTCGCAACGCGTTAGACCTTCACGTCCCTTCGCGCCGGCTGGCGCGAGTAGCGGCCACCAGTCACCTTTCACGCCTGGAGCGAACGCCGCTTGCACGAGGCCCAGTCCCGTCTCGCGCTCGAATCGCCTCGCGCCATCGAACGCCGGGAGCGGCCTTCGTTTCTGGCTGGTCACCGTGGCCACTCAGCGCCTACGTTCCCATCCCGCTCAGCCGGGAGGGCTCGATGCTTTTCGGATTGCCTCCGTTCACCCTCATCCACACCCTCATCAGCCTGGTTGGCATCGCCACGGGTTTGGTGGTCATGTTCCTCGGGCTTCTCGCTGGGGTTCATCTCCCCCGTTGGACGGCGTGGTTCCTCGGCACGACGGTTCTGACGAGCGTCACCGGATTCTTCCTTCCAGCAAGTCACTTCATGCCGTCCCACGCAGTTGGGCTATTGTCGCTGCTCATACTGGGTGGAGCTCTCTTCGCGCTCTACGTGCAGAAATTGGCGGGCAAGTGGCGCCGGGTCTACGTCGTCACGGCGGTCATCGCGCTCTACCTCAACGTCTTCGTGCTCGTGGCACAGTTGTTCGCCAAGGTGCCTGCACTCAAGGAGTTGGCACCTACTCAAACCGAGGCGCCGTTCAAAGTGGCTCAGGGCGTCGTTCTGATCCTCTTCATCATCCTGGGCGCCCTGTGCGTGAAAAGGTTCGACCCCGCGCAATCCAGCATTTCGAATCGCGCTGCTTAATGCAGCGCCAGAATGTTGGCGTTGGCCGGGACTGATTTTTTACCTCTCTCGCGCGTGGGTCACGCGCATCCCGGCGGCAGCTCGTGCGGGGACACTGCCGGCGCTGAGCCCGCTCGCGGCTCAGCGGCGGCGGCGTACGTCGCGGAGGATTTCACGCGCCGCGTTTAGACCACACGCCCCCATCACGCCGCCCCCGGGGTGGGTGGCAGCCCCGCACATGTAAAGTCCTGGGACGGGGGTGCGGTAGTCGGCCCAACCCGGGATGGGCCGCATGAAGTTGAGCTGCGAAAGCCCCATCGCGCCTTGGAAGATGTTGCCCCCGGTTAGGCCGAACCGCCGCTCCAGGTCGAGCGGCGTGAGCACCTCGCGTCCGAGGATGCTGCGGCGGAATCCGGGGGCGACTTCCTCGACCAGTTCGACGCAGCGGTCGGCGAAGGCCTCCCCACGGTTGTCCCAGCTCCCCTCCGCCAGCCGGTAAGGAGCGTACTGGACGAACATCTGCATCACGTGCTTGCCCGACGGCGCCACCGTTGGATCCACCGCCGAGGGGATTGTGCACTCAATCACCGGGGAGGCGGATGGGCGGCCGGCGCGAGCGTCGTCGTAAGCTCGCTCGATGTAGTCAACGCTCGGGCAGACGTGGATGGTGCCACGGTGCTGCGGGCCAGGAGTGTGGCCCGGAACCGCCGTGAAGCTCGGGAGCTCTGAGAGCGCGAGGTTAATCTTTAGGGAGGCGCTGGAGTAATCGATGGCGCGGACGGCCTCGGCCACATCGTCCGGTAGGTGCTCGGCCCCCACCAGCCCCAACAGGGTGACTGTGGCGTCTGCGTTCGAGACGACCCTTCGAGCCGGAAGCTCGGTGCCATCCGCAAGGACTACGGCGGCTGCCCGTCCTTCACGGACGTGCACCTTCGCCACTCGCGTTCCGGTCCGGATCTCGGCGCCCGCAGCACGAGCGGCCGAGGCGAGCGCCTCACTCAGCGAACCCATGCCGCCCTTCACGTAGCCCCAGACGCCTCTCGCCCCGTTGCACTCCCCCATCACGTGGTGGAAAAGCACGTAGGCGGTTCCCGGGGTCGAGGGGGAGGCCATCGCTCCAATGATGGCATCGGTGGCGAGGGTGGCCTTCAGCTCGTCCGACTCAAACCACCGGTCGAGTATGGCCCGCGCTGGGCCTGCGAGGATTTCGAGCGCTCGCGGCCCGTCCTTGCCCAAGCGCAGAAATCGCCAGCCCGTTCGGGCGAGCTTGAAGAGGTCGCGCGGCCGCCCCGAAAACGGGTCGATGGGAGTCTCGACCAGCGTTGGTTCAATGACTTGCGCGATCCGCTCCAGCATGGCCTCGTAGGCGGGTAGCCGCTCGGCGTCACGCGTCGAGAATTTGGACACCTCGCGGTGATTCAGGTCCGCGTCGGGACCCATCATCAGGGACCGGCCGTCCGGGAAGGGCGTGAACGACGACGGGTTGCGAGGAAGGAGCTCGTAGCCATGCTTTCGGAGTTCCAAATCGCGCACGATTTCGGGGCGGAAGAGGCTGACGACGTAGGCCGCGGTTGATACCCGAAAGCCTGGCCACGGCTCGTCGGTGACTGCCGCGCCGCCGACGCGGTCCCGAGCCTCGAGCACCAGCACCTTCTGTCCAGCCCGGGCGAGGTACGCGGCCGTCACCAGGCCGTTATGGCCTCCCCCGACGACGATGACATCCCAGGTCTGCATGCGTACCCTCCCGGACCAAAGCGCGAACCAGACCATGTATCCGGTGGTCGCGCGACCCCTGCCCTGCGGTGAAATCGACGAGGTGGCACCTTATTGCCTTACCGCTTGACCGGCTTGAGCACGCAGTGCGCAGTCAGCTGGCCCACACCGGCAATCGGTCTGGTCTTCCCGCGATTCACCGCGCTTGAGGCGACCTGGAACGGCGGGAGCCTTTGTGTGCGCCCGCGTCTTGGGTGTGAGTGGCCTTGGGGCTTCGCCGTGGAAGGCGTTTCGCCGAAGGGCCTCGCACCGCGCGGCGCAAATGCGCCGAGAGTAGCTTGTGAAACTGGTGGACGGCCACTTCACGCCGCACGCTGTAACGGCCGGTGTCGTAGGAGCGACTCCCCAAGCCGCGCTGCACATCTTCACAAACGCCCACGTCCTCAAGCTGGATCCTGTGGCCGACCTCCACACTTTCGGAAGCGAAGGCGCGGGCCTCGGGACCATCGGCCTGCGAAATATAAAAGTCGATGTCCACCCGGCAGCGCTCGGCTCCAAGCGGAAGGACCACGTTCGTATCCATCACTCCCGAGTAGAGATTGACCATGAAGTTTGGGAAGACCCACCCGTAAAATGCCATTTCGCCCGCTCTGACTGCCGAGGCGGAGGCGTCGGCGTGTTCCGGGTGTGGCTTCCGCAACGGACTGGTCTGGAGGCTGGTAAATCCAAAGCACTCTGTCCGGTAGTCCGCGTACTGGAGGACGCCAGCGAGCGACGGGTGCACGGTATTCACGTGGTAGCCCCCGTCGAGATAGTTGTCGACGAACACCTTCCAGTTGCAGGCAAGCTCGTAGCTCCGGTGCTCGATGAACCGAAGACCCGCAAACCCATCGAGCTTCTCGGGCAACGGTGCGAGAACTTCACGTAACGGGCGAGGTTGGGGGCCAAGGTTTACGAAGACAAACGGTCCCCACGTGTCGACCGCGACCGGCACTAAGCCATTGTCTTCTCTTCGAAAGTCCATGACGCCGTCAAACTCCGGCGCACCTTGAAGGCGACCCGAGAGGTCATAAGTCCAGCCGTGGTACCTGCAGCGGAGTCGGCGAGCTCTCCCCGCTCGTTCCGTGACGACGCACGCAGCGCGGTGCCGACAGACATTGAAGAACGCCCGCAGCATGCTCTGGTCGTCGCGCACGATGACGACAGGCTCGCCCGCGATGTTAGCTGTCACAAAAGAACCTTGGGCTTCCAGCTGGTCCGACCGTCCAACGAATTGCCACGCCGCGCCAAACACGCCCCGGCGTTCGGCGGCCTCCATCCGAGGGTCGCGGTACCACTGCCCGGGAATCGTCTTCGCGCGCGCCAGCGGCAGGCTTGCATCGAATCGGTTGAGCTCCTCTAGGAACGTCCGGGACATGATTGTGCCCAAGTGTCTTAGCTGAGGCGCTGCCAGGTGCAAGGTGGTTGTGGCACGATGGACAACGTGAGACCCGAAGAGGACGGCACGGCGTCCGGGAAGGCGGGTCTGGTACGGCGCCTCGGAGCCTGGGATGGGGCTCTCATCACCAGCGGGGCGATGCTTGGAAGCGGCATCTTCCTCACCACGGGAGACATCGCTCGACGGCTCCCGCAGGGCGGACTCATTCTGCTCCTGTGGGGCGCGGGTGGGCTGGTAACGCTCGCCGGAGCGCTCAGCTACGCAGAACTCGGAGCCATGTTCCCGCGCGCCGGGGGCCAGTACCATTTTCTCAAGGAGGCCTACGGCCGTTTCTGGGGCTTTTTGTTTGGCTGGACCTCCTTTCTCGTCATCATGAGTGGTGGCATCGCAACCATCGCCGTGGGCTTCGGCGAGTACCTCGGTGCCTTCGTCCCCTTCTTCTCGACGCAGCACATCCTTTGGCACGTTGGGCGTCCGGGATGGACTTGGAGCGTGAGTGGCGGGCAATTGGCTGGCGCCTTGGCCATCGCATTTCACACAGCGGTAAATTGCGCTGGGCTGCGGGAAGGCGCCTTCGTTCAGAACGCAGTTACCACGCTCAAGGTGGCTGCCCTCGTCGGTCTTGCCGTGGTTGGACTTGCTGTTGAGCCGACGGCCGCACTCGACCTTCTCGCTCCCCTGCCCTCCAGCGGCCTCACGGCTGGTCTAGCGCTTGGAATGGTCGCGGTGCTCTGGACGTATGACGGCTGGTATGTGCTCACCTTCTCTGCCGGAGAGGTGCGTGAGCCGGGTAGGAACCTGCCCCGGGGCTTGCTGACGGGATCCCTGGCGGTGATGGGGCTCTATCTCCTTACCAACGTCGTCTACCTCCGCGCCCTTCCTGTCGAGGAGATTGGTCACTCGACGCGGATTGCCGAGGCTGCAGCAAGCGCGCTCTTTGGCCCGGGCGGCGCCCGCATCATTTCCCTCTCCGTGCTCGTGGCAACATTCGGCTGTCTGGCATCCAACGTCCTGTGCTGCTCACGCATCTATCTCCCCATGGCAGAGGACGGTCTCTTCTTCCGCTCGCTTGCTTATGTTGACCCACGGACGCATACGCCCTCCAGGAGCCTGGTCGCCCAGGGTGCGTGGTCCATCGCGCTCGCCCTCTCGGGAACGTATGAGCAGCTGTACACGTGCGTGGTGTTCGCGGGCGTCCTGTTTCATGCCGGATGCGGGATGGCGGTGTTCGTGCTTCGGAAGACACGCCCGCATGCGCCCCGTCCCTACCGAACCTGGGGCTACCCCTGGATACCTGGGCTCTTCGTCGCAGCCTGCCTCGCTTTGGTCTGCACGACACTGTCCCAATCGCCACGGGAGTCGCTCGTCGGTCTGCTGCTCGTTGCCTCGGGTCTCCCCGTCTACGCCTGGTGGAGTCGGAAGTCCGCGGCCCCCATCCCCCGCACGCAGCCGCAATAAGGCGTTGGTAGGGGGCGCTTGTCACCGGGGCACCCGGCACGCCACGGCAGATTGTGACGCACCGCCATGTTGGGCCTGGGCGTCATAATTGACTTTGGGCGCTCGTCCATGAAGAGCACGCTGGCCGAGAAGTCAACTCAAGCGCCCCCCGCTGAAGAGCGCGAGCGGTCCGTTCTCGACGACGCTGCCCCTGGTGGCTCTCAGGACCCTCAGGCGCGCACAGATTCACCAGCCAACGGCCTCACCATCTTTCCGGTGATCGGACCCTGCACGGTAGACGCCGTCGACCAGCCCCGCGTCACTCCCTGGTAGTTTGCGTTCCGCGTTGCCTGCCGTTGGTGTGAATGAGATTGACTGGAAGCCGCCAACAACGCTGCCGTCCACGCTCTTGGTGTCATGACCCATCGCGCTGAGTTGTGCGCCAACCAGGTTGAAGAGCGGAGCCTCCAGACTGAGTTGATTGGAAATCTGGTTGTGACGGAACCGCGCCATGTCGCTCGCCGCCTGCATGTTTGCGCCGAGGTCGAGGAGGTCGATGAGTGCCTGTGCATGCCCCTGTGCCTGCATGTCACCGCCCATCAGCGTAATGGTCATCAGTGGCCGACCTTCCTGCATGACGAGACCCGCGGACAGGGTGTTGAAAGGCCGCTTGTGCGGCGCGATTGCGTTGGGGCTCTTCGGGTCGAGTGAGAACAGACCTCCCCGGTTGTGGAGCAGGAACCCTGTACCAGGCACGGTAATTCCGGACCCGAACGAGGCGTAATTGCTATTCACCCAAGAAACCATGTTGCCCCATCGGTCGGCAGTGGACAGCACGATGGTGTCTCCATCGCCGCTCGCCGCGCCGCCCGGGCCGGTTGACGATGCGCGGTTGGGGTTGACCTTTGCGCAGAGTGACGCGGCGTGTTCCCTCGATAGAAGTTTGGCCACTGGCACAGCTGAGAAACGGGGGTCTGCGTTGTAGGCAATCAAGTCCGCATAGGCCAGCTTCTTGGCTTCGACCACCAGGTGCCAGTACTTCGGACTTGCGGGGCCGAGGCTCGCCAGGGTTTGGCCCGGTGCCCAAGTCCCGACGCACGTCTCGAGAATCTTGAGCATCTCGATTGCGGCCCAGGCCTGGGACGGCGGCGGCAATTCGAAGACTTCGTAGCCGTGGTAGGTGCCTCGCGCCGCTTCCATCCACTCACCCCGGTAGCCAGCGAGGTCCTCAAGCGTCATCGTCCCACCCAGGGCGGTCGACTTCGCGACGATGGCCTTCGCCAGCTCGCCCTTGTAAAACGCGTCACGGCCCCCCGCCTCCAGGAGCCTGAAGGTTCGCGCGAGGTCGGGGTTGCGGAACACCTGCCCGGGGACGGGCGGCTTGCCGTCGATGTACCAGGTCTTCACCGAGTCGGGGTCGAGGTGCGTACAGCACTCCCGCAGCGGCAGAGCGTTCGGCAGTGTCCAGTCGTTCGCGATTCGTTCCGAGACGGGGAACCCTTCCTCTGCATAGATGGCTGCCGGCTCCAAGACTTGCTTGAAGGTTCTCGTGCCGAAACGCTTCACCGCTTCTTCCCATCCCCAAACAGTCCCGGGCACCGTCACGGTCAGAATTCCCCGAGGCGGCATTCCCGACCCTGGACCCCAATTCTTCGGGTCCGCGCGGTACCCGAGCGCGTTGAAGTGCTCGATGGTGGCCCCGGACGGGGCGGTGCCGCTGGCGTTGAGGACGTAGACCTTGCGGTCCTTCGCCACGTAAATGACGGCGAAGAGGTCGCTCGCGAGGCCGACGTTCATCGGTTCGGTCAAGCTGAGCACGGCGGCCGTCGCCACCGCTGCATCCACCGCGTTCCCCCCCTCCTGCAGCACCCTCAGCCCTGCCTGCGCGGCAAGTGGCTGGCTGGTCGCGACGACGCCGTGCTGCGCCATCACCTCGGAGCGGCTTTGTGCCGGCCAACCGCTGGCCCGCTCGCCGCGGACCGCGCTGCAAAAAGGCGGCTTCGGTGAGACGTTACAACTCGTCCCCGTCTGTGGAGTCTGCCCCCAACCGGCTTCAGGCCCGAGCAGAATGGCCAACGTGATGTTCGCGACTGCCATTCCGCTTGAAAGCTTCATCGACAGTCCCCCTGACGCGCCCACGGGGTACACCAAACGCTGCCTTTTTCAGCTCCGCCGCTGAATGAGCTCAATCTTGTAGCCATCCGGGTCCATGACGAACGCAATCACCGTGGTGCCGTGTTTCATGGGGCCAGCCTCCCGGGTGACCACTCCCCCCTTCGCCTTGATTCGCTCGCAGGCGGCGTAGGCGTCGTCCACCTCGACCGCGACATGGCCGAAGCCCTGACCAATGTCGTAGCTCTTCGTGTCCCAGTTGTGGGTCAGCTCGATGGCCGCACCTTCTGACTCGGGGCCATAGCCAACGAAGGCGAGGGTGAACCGGCCGTCTGGGTAGTCCTTCCGCCGCAGGAGAGCCATGCCGAGCACGTCCGTGTAGAAGGCAAGCGACCGTTCCAAATCCCCGACGCGAAGCATGGTGTGCAGAATCCGCATGCCGCGGAAGCTACCGCAAGCCTCACCGGACAGACAGAGGGACCGCAGCCCGCTCTTCGAGCGTGTAGACAGCGAGGCCATCGGGCGGGGAAGGGGCCGCTGCTGCTCAGCACGCTGAAACTAGCGCGGCGCCGTCTTTGGGACGGCGTCGACGGCCAGGACGCCCATGTCGTCCGACCCGAATCCGCGCGCGATGAGCGCATCCATGCGTTTGGCAATCGCCGGCAAGACGGCAAGCTCTAAACCCTGAGCCGCCTCCATCATCAGGCGTGCGTCCTTGCGGGCCATCGTCAGCTCGAACTGCGGCGTGTAGTCGCCACTGGCCATGGCCGCGCCGCGGTAGGTCAGGGTGCCGGTGGGGTTGAACTTGCTGAAGAGGGCGTGCGCGTCCTGCGCACTGATTCCCAGAGATTTGGCCATGGCGTACACATCCGCGAGGCCGCCACAGATGGCGATAATCATCGCGTTTCCGAACAGCTTGTTCGCGGCCGCGAGGTCAGGACGCTCACCGAGGTATTCGAGGCGGCCGGTCATCGCGCGCAAGGCCACTTCAGCGCGCGCGAACGTCCCCTGCGCACCAGCTACCAGCATGATGCCACCCGCCTCGCGACACATTTTTGGACTCATAAAGACGGGGGCATGCAGGAACGCGATTCCACGTGCTTCTAGGCGCCTGGCCCGTGCGGCGGTGCCGGCCGGGGACGTGGTCGAGTGGTCGATGACCAGCGCTGCGTGCAGGCCCTCTCCGGCCGCGTCAAGGACGGCGTCGACGGCAGCGTCGTCGGCCAGAATGATGTGCACCCGCTCCGCACCGGCGACGGCAGCTGGCACGGTGTCGGACGGCACGAATGCCAAACGCCTCGAGGGCTTTGGCCTTGGCGGCGGTGCGATTCCAGACGGTTACCCGGTCGCCGCGCTTCGCGGCAGCCTCCGCGAGGGCTGCGCCCATGAGACCGGTCCCGAGAAAGGCGATGTTGGCCATGCCCGGCAACATCCTCCGAACCGCAAGCGACGTCTAGCGCACGGACGCCGCTCTTCGCCAACGTGTCGCAGCCGCGACACGGGCCCCAACGGAGCGGCCAACGAAACTGAGAAGTGCGTCCTGCGGACATCTCCAGTGACCATCCCGAGTGTGGCTCGCACCCGGCATGCCTCCCGTCTGGCGAAGGCAGTCACGTCGGGGCTTACCTGAAGACACGAGCGTCGGGGTGCAAGGAGGGCGGCCGCTCCGAATGTTTTCATAGGCTATCGCCCCATGAAGCGAACAGCCTTGGTGACGGGGGCTTCCCGCGGCATTGGTCGCGAGGTCGCGCGCGAGCTCTCTCTGGAAGGCTACCGCGTCCTATCAGCCGTCCGTGCCGCGGCCGACGCACCGCCGCTGCCTGGGGGCACTGCAGAAGTCTTGGATGTCGGCTCTCCAGCGTCGATTGAGCGGTTGGCGGAGGGGCTGGTCGGGCGCGGCGAGAAGCTCGACGTCCTGGTCAACAATGCGGGCGTCTACCGAGGCGTCGACAATCGGACCATCTGGGACGTCAACGTCCGCGGACCGCTCCTCCTCACCCGCGCTCTCGCCCCATTGCTTCTTGATGGTGCCAGGGTCGTGATGGTCTCCAGCGGTCTGGGGCGGAGTGCGAACCAGGACCCACGGCTGCTCAGCCGACTTCGGTCGGAGGTCCACACCCTCCAGGACATGGAGAAGCTCTGCGACGATGCACCGGGGGGCTATGGAGCGAGCAAGGCCGCCCTGAATCGCCTCGCACAACTTTTTGCCAAGGAGTTTCAGCCCAGACACATTCTCGTCAATGCCGTCAGCCCGGGTTGGGTTCGCACGGACATGGGCGGCGCGAATGCGCCACGCTCCCTCGAACAAGGCGCTGCTTCCGTCCTCTGGGGCTGCCGCCTCGACGCCGACGGCCCCACGGGCGGCTTCTTCGAGGATGGGCAACCGTGGAGTAGGGCCCGGGAAGGGACTGAGGGGACTGCCGTCGGCGCCTCAGCTGCTTGCGGCCGGGGCGACCAACGGGCATGGTTAGGGAACGCCCATGACACGCCTGGTTCACCTCAGCGACATTCACCTCCAAATCGACTGGAGGCAGCGTTCGCTCTGGAGCTCGGGCTGGCGTGGCGCGCCCGGGCGCTTCGAGTTGCAGGGCCTCGGACGGCTGAGGCGTTTCCACGGCGTCCATGACCGCATCCGCCGCCTCGTCGACAGGGCCCTCGGCCGGGAACCGCACCACGTGCTGCTGACGGGAGACCTCACGGCCCTCGGGGACGAGGTCGAGTTCGCCCACGTCCGGTCGCTGTTTGCACCGCTCCTCGCGGAAGGCCGGCTGACCGTCATTCCGGGAAACCACGACCGCTACACGGACACCCCACGTTCGCGCGTCTTCGAGCGCATGTTCGCCAGCGAGTTGAAGAGCGAGATGCCCGAACACGCCGACGCCAGGGGCTACCCCTTCGTCAAGCTGCTCGGCAGGCGACTGGCCCTCGTCGGACTGGACAGCACGCGGGTCAATAGCTGGGGGCACTACGTGTTGGGCGGCTCGGGCGAAGCCAGCTGAATGGGCTCCGCCGCGTGCTTGACGACGTGCGGCTGGCGGGACGTACCGTCTTGGTGCTTACCCACCATGGACCGGTTCGGTCCTTCCGGCGGAGTTCGACTGGCGGGAGTCGGGGCTTCTGGACGCGGGGCGACTCTACGCGTCTTGAGCGGGCGACCTGTGGTCGTCGCGCACGGCCACTCCCACCATCGCTACTGGCACCGGGCGCGCGGGGGCGTGCCTCATACGTTCGGTGGCGGGAGCTCGACCGAGGGCACGGGCGCGGGCTTCTGGCAGCTGGACATCGACAGTCACCGGCTGCTCGAAGCCACTGCCCATTCGCTGGCCTGACGGGAACGCAGGTCGGGCAACCAGAAGAACAGCGCCCAGAAGGCACCTGCCATGGCCAGCCCGGCGAGCACGTCGATGAGGTAGTGCTGCTTGGCCGTCAGCGTCGAGACACCCACGGCGGTCGCCCAGGACGAGCCACACGGCGTAGAGCCACGGCGGGCGGCGCCACAGCGAGAATGCCGCCAGGTAGGAGCTCGCCACGTGCATGCTCGGCAGGCAGCTGGTGGGAAGGTCGATTTGGCGGAGAAACCTAAGGGCGTGCGCGGTGACGCCCGTCCCCTCGATGGGGAAGGCCTGCGCGCGGGAAGATGGTCGGCCACAGGACGTGGATGGCGGAGCCCGTGACGAGCAGCACGAAGTAGGCGCGGACGAAGCGCTTCACTTCTGTCCAGCTGGTGCACAGCAAGAACGCACTCGCCACCAGGAAGTAGTCGGTGAAATAAATCCATACGGTGGCCGGCACGAATGGCACCGCCGCGTCAATGGACGTCCAGGGAAGTAGGCGCGGCGACTCGATGAAAAGGTGGTTTGGCACGAGGTACACGACCGCGTTCACCAGGCTGGCGCCCATCGCAATACGCAAGCCGCGAGACAAACGAGATGTGGTCGCGCTCTGGAATCTCTCAACCTCGCCGAGCGTCGATGGGCCTGCCCACAGTTGCGAGGCACGTCGCCCGCCGTTCCCCTCCGTCACGGGAAGGCGACCCATTTCATGTGCTCCGTCGTTCACGTGTCGTCCACGAATACACGAACCGGGCCACGGCCGGGGCCTGTTGAGGACGACCATAGCCTGAGAGACGCTTCGTTGGACGCCTCGATGAACCTCTATTTAACCACGGAGGGTAGAAACTCCCCGGGAATCGGAGTGTCAGGGCTCTCCGCCTGCCAGAGGATGGTGACCACCCACCAGCGTGTACCATCGAAGAACAGCTGAAAGCTGTTGATGCCCCGCGCGAACGGCTGGTCCTCGGGACGGTGGCGCGACTCGTAGGTGCTGAAGGCTTGGACAAGGTTGCCGTAGCGTTCCAGGCGACGGCTCGACTCCTTCTCGAAAAAGCCCTCCTTTTGGAAGAAGGGGGTGGCACGCGCGATGTACTCCTCGGGTGTGTACGTGTGGGCCACGAAGCCGCCGTCTGCTTCGTTCCGTCCAGTCGGAATGAGGCGCGCTCCAGGCAGGAAGAGCGAACGGAAGCGGTCCCAGTCGCGTGGCTGCCCGGCCGGGCCCGAGATGACGTCGTACGTCGCCGCGAGGATGGCGTCCGGGGAGACCACGTCGGCAGCCTGTTGGCGCGGCCGCGGGGTGGCTGAATGCCACCTGGTTCAGGCGTGTCCAGACGGGTGCGCACACGCGAGCGCGAGCGTCAGAAGCGGCGCCATACTACTCGTCCGATAAACCATCTCCGTCCTCCACCGGTGCACTGGACCGTTTCGTAGTGACACCGTCGCGGACAGCTCAGCGGGCAGCCGCGGCAGGCACTCCGTTCAGGTACTGGTCCAGCCACGCCACCTCGCGCCGGGTGTGGTCGAGCACGTTTGCCGGGTTCAGGAAATGGTGCCCCTCGTCTGCGTAGACGACGAGCTCGGTGGGCACACCCAGCGTCTTCAGCGCGTGCCAGAACTCATAGCTCTGCGGTGCTGGGCACTCGGCGTCGCGTTCACCTACCAGCACCAGCGTCGGCGTCTTCGGCATGGGTGATGAACTGTCATGGGAGAGCTCCTCGCGTACACGGCGGGGTCCGCGTACACCGTGGCGCCGAAGTACGGCACCATCCACTGGTCAATCTTGTTCTCGCCGTAGTAGCTGAGCCAGTTGGCGATGCCGGCGCTCGCCACCGCGGCCTTGAAGCGATTGGTCTGGGTCACTGCGAACATCGTCATGTAGCCGCCGTAGCTGTGCCCGGTGATGCCAACGCGCGATGCCGTCGACCGTACCCGTCCGCACCACCTGGTCCACGCCGGCGAGGATGTCGCGCAGGTCCCCATGCCCGAAGTCCTTCACGTTGGCCCGGGTGAAGGCCTCGCCCTGACCGTAGCTACCGCGGGGATTTGGAAGCGAGGACGGCGTACCCCTGGCTGACGAGCAGGAGGACGTCTCGTATGGAAGGTGTTGGTGGCGACGCCGGCGGGGCCTCCGTGCACGTGGACCACCAGGGCGGGCTTCCCCGCCGTCATCTCGGCCGCCGGAAGAAGCAGCCAGCCCTGGACCTCCCAGCGGTCGCTCGTCCAGGTGAGGCTCTTCACCTCGGTCGCCGGACTCCTGGCGCCGACGTTGGCCTTGGACAGCCGTGTCCAGGCTGCCAATGGCACCGGCGAAGACGTCCGGCGGCTCCAGGGCCGACTCGCGGATGACGGCCGTCGTCTTCCCGTCGCTGGCGAACGCCGCCGAGATGTTCCAGCCACGCCTCACCGTCTCGCCACCGCGCCAGAGCGTCACCGGGGCCTTGGCCTGGTCCGCATCGACACGCGAGGAACGCCGAATCCCCACCCATCGCCGCCGTGGCCACCAGTCCCGATTTCGCCGACCAGTGCAGCTGCGCCGCGGAGGCGTGCATGCCCGGGGTGACATTGCGGGCGCGGCCGCCGGCGGCTGGGACGACGTAGACGTCGCCCCCGTTGAAGCCGAAGTCGCTCATCAGCCCTTCGATGAAAGCCACCCGGGTGCCGTCGGGGCTCCAGGTCGGCTCGCAGAGCTGCAGCGACGGGTGGTAGAGGCGCGTCGCCGCGGCCCCCGAGGCCGGGACGAGGAAGAGGTCGGCCGTCCACCAGTTGTTGTCCCCGTCACCGTGTGCGCCGGTGGCGACGAAGCGCGTGCCGTCCGGGCTCCAGGCGTACTCGTAGATGAAGAGGTCTGTCGGGGGAAACGGGGCGTGAGTGCGCCACCCTCGGCGCTCACCACGCGCGACGCGCTGCTCATGGACGACCGAGGCGATGACGCCGGTCTCGCGGACACTCGGGGCCAGCGGGCCCCGCGCGTCCGCTGCTCCCTCGAGGAACAGGACGGCGAGCCGCTTCCCGTCTGGCGCCCAGCGCGGGTTCTCCAGGTAACCGCGTGACGTGCGTCAGTTGGCGGACGGCCCCGCTCTTGAGGTCGGCCACGTACAGCTGCGGCTGACCGGACGCCTCGGCGTCCGACAGGAAGGCCACCCTGCCCCCGTCGGGCGAGAAGACCGGCTCGTCCTCCTCGTGGGCGGAGCCGTCACTTGGCGGCGGTGAGACGCACGGCCGGCGAGCCGGACCGGTCGGTGACGCGGATGGCTCGCAGGTTGCCTGATGGGCCATCCGGCGTGGCCACTGCCTCCACCCAGGCCACGCGTTCCCCGTCGGGCGAGATGGCCACCCGCTCGAAATGGACGATGCGGTGCAGCGCCGCGAGCGCGGACTCGACGGTGGGGCGCTGGGGGCTTGCGGCAAGAAGGAGGGCAGCGACGAGTGTCGTGGGCAGCAGGGGTCCGGCTCCTGTCGGGTGGGGGCCGGCACCCTAGCCGGGGCAGCCCACGCCGCCAACGGGCCACAGCGCCTGGGGCCAGCCAAGAGGGCCTGCCGGCACGTCACGGCCCGAGAGCAGCGCCCGAAGCCCGACACAACCGGTCTAGGCGACCCCGCTCCTGCGCTGGAGACAGAGGGCCGCACTCACTGCGGGCCTCGCCGGGCGGGGGTGGCCGTGGTCGCCGGTAGTCTTGGCCCCTGCCCTGCCCGCCTTCGACCAACCTTGCCGTCCGTCACGCCAAGAAGACCAACCTCGAGCAGTTCCGCATCAAGTGGTCAGGCCCATTCGCATGACAACCCAAGAAGGAACGCGAAATCTGCTGTGCACGGCCTCCTGGAACCTCGTCAGCATCCACTCGGACGACGCCCTACTCGACCCATCGGCCTCGAAAAAAAACAGCGGGGGCGAACCCCGGAAGGTCCGCCCTCGCTGGTCCCCACTCCCCAAGTGCTACGGACTGCCCTTGTGGAACAGGGTCGGGTCGAACAGCTGCCCCGCACTGTGGCAGACGGTGCACGTCTCGAGACCCGCTGCGCCCGGCGTGGCGCTGTTGATGGACGCCTGCGTGAGACTGGTTGCACCACCGTTGATGGTCATGTGACTCAACGTCGTGGCCGCGGTGTGGCAGGACCCACAGACGGCCGTCGTCTTAGTCGTGCGCAGGTACGTCGCCTGGTTTGCAGAGTCAGCGGTGACCTGCGTCACCCCGTTGACGATGCCGATGGTGTCGGCCGTCGGGAACGGGTTCGAATCTGCGTGGCAGATGTCGCAGTGCTGCACGCTATTCCCCTCGGGAAGGAGGGGATTGGGGCTGGTCTGGTTGTAGCCCCGGTAGTCTGTCGGACTCGGCGGCCCGACGCCCGGAGGCGACCCGGTGAAGCTGTAGACGACGACGTTGGAGGTGTGGATTCCGTGAATCATCGTCGCGAAGTCGATGGGCTGCTCGGTCTTCCCGTCGATGCCCAGTGTCCCAGCCGGCTGCGGGCGTTGGGTGATGTCGGTCGCCTCGGTGTTGTGGCAGGCGACGCAGGCGTTGATGTTGTCCGTGCGGTTGGCACCGTGCAACGCCAGCTGGCCGTGGCACGTGTCGCACTTCTGGATGTCCACCACCGAACGCCTTGCCTGGGCCGTCGCGTCCGTGATGGCGAAGAAGCTGCTGTCGGTCCGAACGGGGACTTCGGACGTACCGACCTCGGGGTGGCCCTCCAGAACGGCCACGCCAGAGCCGACCGCATTTGCCGGCACGGTGAAGGCCGTGGTGAAGGAGTAGCCCCCATCCGCATTCTTCGTCACCGTGGCCGCTGTGAGGCCAGCCAGGACGTCAAAGCCGAGAGGCTGGCCCGGGGCTGGCGAACCGCCCGGCACCATGGACCCGAAGCCCGTCGTGGCGCCACTGCCGCTGTTGGTCCAGTCCTCCCCAGGCTGCACCGTGTACGCGAAGTCGAAGGCGAGGCGGGCACCGGAGGTGGTCCAGAGGGCGTTCGTCGCCAGGTCCTGCGGCAAACCGGTCGCCGGGTCCGTCACCGAGAAAGCGACGGTGAGTGCCTGGCCAGCCCCACCCTTCACGCTGTTGATTTTGAGCAGGGATTTCTGGGCGCTGAGCGCTGGGGAGGTGACGGTGTGGACCGCCGACGCGTTAGCGGCCTGTCCGGCGCCATGGCAATTCACGCAAGACCCGTCCGCCTGGACGCTGCCCTTGTGAATCCTGTAGCCAGTCGGAGGGGTGAGTGACGAGAACCAGGTCCGGTCATGGCAGGCGCCGCACGACTCAATCGACGCTTGCGTCTTCCAGTAGTCGTTGCCCGTCGTGGGAGAGGGCACGTTGTGGCAGACCGCGCAATTCCCCGTGCTCTGCGGGTACACCACGCTCGTGTAGTCGGTACCGTTGATGATGATTTTGTTCGGCGGGTTCGGGGCAAGCGCGGTCCCGTCGAGGTCCACTCCGCTCACGCTGGGTAGGCTCGAGCCCTGGTGGATTTTGTGAACCACGACCGCCATGTCGAGCGAGGTGGAATTCACCGACGTCGGGTCAGGGTCAGGGGTGCTGGTGTTGTGGCAGGTGACGCAGTAGGGAACGGAGAGCCGCTTCGCACCGTGGTGCGCGACCTGGTAGTGGCAGCCATTGCAGGCGGCCTGGGTGACGAGTTCTCGCGGGTCCGAGGGGAGGATTGCTCCCGTCGAGGCGACGACCGTCACGGTGCCGTCGAACGCGGGATGGGTGGAGTCGGGTGAGTCCGGGTTGTTTTGCAATCCAAAGCGGGTATTCGCGTTGGGCTCATACGGCAACGTGTTGGCCGTCGTTGCGCTCACCGCCGACACCTTGGAGAGGTCCGAGGCGTAGGTGTAGCTGCAGGAACCGTCCCCATTGTCCACGAGCTTTCCGGGATAGGTGTTGTGGCCACCCTCGGCGGCGGCGACGCTGTCAGCGTTTACGAACTCTTATTGAGGTAGCTGACCCACATCTGCGTGCCCGTATTGTTCGGGTCAGCAACCAGCTTGGCGATGGTGAAGTTCGGCGAGAGCGCTGCGTAACCGGTGGTCCCTCCGCCAATGCACGTCGTCGCATTCGTCAGCGCCGCGTCGGTGAAGAGGCGGTAGGTGATGGTTGGAATGCCTCCGGTGGTGGCCGCATTCGGGATACTCACCTTGGTGATGCTGACGTAGAGGCGGGACTGCGTGGCGGCTGCGCCGCTGGGCCCGGATGGCCCCTGGGGACCGGTCGGACCAGCAGGGCCCGCTGGGCCGGTTGGGCCAGCATCCCCGGCGGGGCCCGTTGGGCCAGAGGTCCCACAGGCGGCGAGGAGCACCACGGCGGTAATTGCGATGAGCTTCGTCGGTCGCATGAACTCCACCCCTTTTGAAGTGCGCGTACGCGGCGTCAACACGCCACCCGCTACGCAGTGGGCTATGCAATCGAGAAGCCGAGTTTTGGCAGAGGGAAGGCCCTGCCAATGTCCCGAACGCCCTGCATTGGCGCCCCGTTTCCAGGGGCTGTGAGCGCAGGTTATGCGCTGCAAAAAGTGCAAAGTTCGTCCTTATAGGCGGACGCGGCTTCCCGCCCTGGGACAGGTCCATCGCTGAGCGGCGTCTCTTTCGAGTAGCCCCTGTGGCGGTCGTCCGGGGTGCCTCCACTCTCTCTCTGAAGGGCTGACTGAAGGGCTTCGCTTCAACGGTCGTGGGCACGCAGGGGCTGGTCCCCTCACGCTTCGACATCGACGCAAAGAGCACGCACTGCTGGCTCCGAGACTGTTGTTCCCAGCGGTCCGGTCGTTGCACCGCTCGCCGGCAACCGTCCTAACCTCGGCAGAAACCATGAAAACCATCATCGAACCGTTCCGCATCAAGGTCGTTGAGCCGATTCGACTGACGACGCAGGAAGAGCGACGTGAACTGCTGCGCAAGGCCTCTTGGAATCTCTTCAGCATCCACTCGGACGACGTGATGGTCGACCTGCTGACGGACTCCGGAACCAGCGCGATGAGTGCCGACCAGTGGGGTGCCATCATGCGCGGGGACGAGTCCTATGCGGGCTCGCCGTCCTACTACCGATTTGAAGCGGCCGTCCGCGAGTTGATGCCCTTCAAGCACATCATTCCCACGCACCAAGGCCGCGCCGCCGAGGCCATCCTCTTCTCCATTCTCGGCGGGGCCGGGAGAGTCATCCCGTCGAACACCCACTTCGACACGACACGGGGCAACGTCGAGGCGAGTGGCGCCAGTGCCTTGGACTTGGTCGTGGCCGAGGCCAGGGACCCGGACTCTCTGCATCCCTTCAAGGGCAACATGGACGTCGCGCGGCTGGAGGCGCTGCTGGCGGAGCAGGCGCCCTCCGTCCCCATCGTCATGCTGACGGTCACGAACAACGCAGGCGGTGGGCAACCGGTGAGTCTCGCCAACATCCGCGCTGTGGCCGAGGTTGCGCACCGGCACGGACAAGCCGCTCTTCCTCGACGCGTGCCGCTTCGCCGAGAACGCCTACTTCATCAAGTGCCGGGAGCCCGGTCAGGCGGACCGTGCCGTGCCGGACATTGTGCGCGACATGTTCGCCATGGCCGACGGCATGACGATGAGCGCCAAGAAGGACGCCTTTGCCAACATCGGCGGCTGGCTTGCCATGAATGACGACGAGCTCGCCGGCACTGCCCGCAACCGGCTGATTCTGACCGAGGGCTTCCCCACCTACGGCGGACTGGCCGGTCGGGACCTCGAGGCCATCGCCGTCGGGCTGCATGAAATTGTCGACGAGCAATACCTGCGCTACCGCCTGCGCACGAATGAGTACATCGGCGAACGGCTGATGGCCCTCGGGGTCCCCATCGTCCAACCCGTCGGCGGCCACGCCGTCTTCGTGGACGCGCGACGCTTCCTGCCGCAGGTGCCACCCCTGCAGTACCCGGGGCAGGCGCTGGCGGTCGCCCTGTATGAAGCCGGGGGATCCGGTCGTGCGAGATAGGCACGGTGATGTTCGGCATGCGGCCGGACGGAACGGAGCAGCCCGCCGAGATGGAGCTCGTCCGGCTGGCAATGCCGCGCCGCGTCTACACGCAGTCGCATGCCGACTACCTCATCGAGGTCTTCGAGGACGTCTGGGGACACCGGGAGCAGCTACGAGGGCTACGCATTGCATGGCAGCCGACGCAGCTGCGCCACTTCACGGCGCGCTTTGAGCCACTCGAGGCGTAGCGTCCGCAGTCTTCGCCCAGACTGGCTGACGAACCTTAGGGCTCGCTGGCCCGCCGGCCCACCGCTGGTGACTCCGACGGGACGACCTCAGCGCGAAGGCTCGACGCCATTGGCGGCAAGGGTCGAGTTGGTGGCCTACCACTTCGTTCACGCGGCTAGGGCTCCCGCGGGTAGGCCAGGTGGACGGGGTAGAGATTCGTAATGTCGTGCACCGTCTGGACGGAGTACGTCGGTGCCGCTTGCCGTGGCACACGTTGCAGTTCTCGACCGTCGGACCTCCCGGGAGGGTGGACGTGTTGATGGCCGCGTGGGCCACGTCTGCCGCGGAGTCGTGGCACGTGATGCAGGCCCGCGTGGAGGGGGCTTGCCAGGCGATGTTGACGCACGTACCTGCGGTGCTGCAGGTTTGCCCGTAGGCACACGGCGTCGTTGCCGAGCAGACTCGCTTGGGAGTCCTGGTGACAGTTGGTGCAGGCCCGGACGTCGACCGGCGAAAGCACCTCTGGAAGTTGCTGAGACTGTTCTGGAAGCCCAAGTAGTTGAGCGTCCCGGGCGGAATGGGGATGGGAGTTGCCCACGGCTTCGCCCAGGTTGCCCTGCTCGGTGTAACCGGCCCTCAGCCGTGCAAAGTGGATGTTGTGGACAAGCTTCTGGTAGTCGATTTCGACGCCCGGTGTCGGGTCGACCGTCACGGTGCAGATGGTGCCTCCGTCCGTGACACCAGGATTCGGTAGGCATTGCTCCCAGCTGCTTGCAGGACTCGCCGAGTCGTAGCCGCCACACTGCGCATTGCTGGTGCAGACCACACCGAGCGACCCCACCCCGAGGTCCTGGGCGTACTGGGAGTGGCAGGTGCTGCACGTCTCTCCATTCTTCCGCTGGTCCCCGTGGAGCGCCAGGTGCGGGAACCCGTCAGTCGCCTGACCGTGACACGCGGCGCAGGCCGCCTGCGTCACCACCTGACGCGCCTGCACTGGCTCCGTCGTCTGGAAGGGGACGACCACCTGGGCGTCGACGGCGTCGCGAACGCCATTCGTCGTCCTCGCCCAGTAGAACCAGACGGTGTAGCTCCCCGCCGGGGCGGGTCCGGCGTCCAGACCGCTCAGGATGGGCGCCAACGCGTTCGCCGGCCAGCCCACCAACCGGCGTGTAGGTGTAGGTTCCCGCGTTGTACGTCAGCGTTCCCTGGCTTGCGGACTTCATGGACAGTCCGCCCGTGGCACTGCCATAGACCCGCTGCGGGTTGGAGGTCGGCCCGGCGACGATGAAGGTCCCCGCCCATGCCGTGTTCGTCTTGAGGTCGGAAACGGGCGTCCCCGAGGTGTCGAGCAGCTGGAAGCTCAACACGGGCGTGTCGCCGACGTTGAAGCTCCCGCCGGGACCACTACCCCCCGCGACCGCGACGTTCTTGAAGGTGTAGCCATCCAGCGTGATGGGCGGCGACCACTGACTGATGCCGTGGACAGTGTCGACCGGGGCGACAAGGCCAGGGATGGTCGCCGTCGAAGCGGCATGGCACTGGTAACATTCCTTGTCCGGGTCGGCGTTCGCCGGAATGGGGTGCTGGACGAGGATGCAGTTCCCATACGTTGGCGAAGAGCTCGCCACGTCGCACTTCGACTTCGAATACTGTGGGTTGCCACCCACTGGGAATCCCTTGCAGTCCTGGTCAGTCGCGCAAGGGCCGGTCGACGGCTCACCGAAGACGGTGGCTGGGACGACGTTCTGCCCGAAGGGGTCGACCCCTCCGTCGGGAAGCGGTGCGCCGGCGAAGAAGACGTTGTCATGGCACGACCCGCATGCGGCCCGTGAGAACTTCGTTTCCCAGGCGTCGTTGACGTGACAGGCCAGGCAGTTCTTTTCCATCGCCACGTCGGGCGTGAGCGCCTGGAAGGGCGTTCCCCCGATGGGCATCATCGGAAAGCCGACGTTCAGGTATGCCACCAGCGATGGGTCCGGACCCTCGCCATATTCCGGGTGGGCCACGCCCGGCGCGAGTTGATGCTCGCCGCGGTGGGCGGCATGTGCCTTCCGCAGGAGGGTGTTCGGGCTGTAGCCCGCGTTGTTGTGGCAGGCCTTGCAGCTCGCAATGGGAAGCGAGTCGAGCGCGTAGTCGCCAACGGGCGCGCGCGGCGGCTCGGGCGCAATATGGGCCATGTAGGTCTTGCCCCCATCAGCGGAATTCTGGTGGCAGGCGAAGCACGTGGAGTTCACTGCGGCGGCCGAGACCTGGCCGCCGTCCCCGGGACCACTGACGTAGGGCTCCACCGTCGCTGTGCCAATCTGGAAGTCTGCCAGCTTGAAGTCCTGGTCGATTTGATTCGCGCCCAGCGCAAAGACGGCTGCGCTGTAGGTTCCCGCGACTTCCAGCGTGTAGGTGGCGCCGCCACTCGTCATGGTGGTGCCGCCACTCAAGTCCGAGATGGGGTTGAGCTTGTAGAGGAGCGTTCCGTTCGTGGAGTTGACCGTCAGGTTTGGAGGTCCTCCGTCCGCGTACCCTTGGAGATTCGCGTAGGCGTTGAAGGTGACCACCGGCGAATTCAGCAACAGGTCCATGTTGGTGACCGTCTGGCGTGGGTCGCGCGGCCCATAGACCATGAGCTCCGCGGCGGTCATGTTCACCGGTTCAATCGACTGGCCGCAGTAGTTGACGAAGCCGATGGTGACGACGGGCTGCTCCCCGGGCACGAAGAATCGACCGTTGCTCGGGGTCGAGACCGAGATGCTCGCCGTCACGCCAGGGGTCTGGCCTGGCGCGAGTCCTGGACACGAGGTCCCAGGAAGCCCTGCGTCTCCCGGAGGGCCAGGGGGCCCGAGCGGGCCGGTTGAGCTGCAGGCAGCGGCGCAGAGAGCTACCAGGATGAGCGCTTGGCGAGCCATGGGGGCATCTACTCTCACGGTAAAGAACACAGCGGAGGCATGCAGGTACAGGCTGCTGCGGTCTCCTCGTTGCTCATCCTGACTCCTCCGTGGGCGATGACCAAGCGGCGAATGACTTGCACTTCTGCGCGGGATGCCCGGCCGTGCGCAGGAATTGCATTCAAGCCCCTCGCCGGAACGGCCGCCGGTCCCCGCTGCATCGAGCAGGCCAACGGGCGGAGGGCCTGATTGCGCTCGTGACGACCCGCGCGGCATTGTCGCTCGAGTCTTGGCGCAAACAAGCGCTAACGCTTCCGGCCGGTCACGTGGTCGCCAGGCTCGCCCATCGCGGGGCCTGTGGACGTGTGCCTCATCCCGTGGATGAGGAGGCGAAGCTCATCTGAGAGGAAGCTCAGAGGTGCCTCCAGGCGGGCAAGTGCGAAGCCGTGCACCAAGTCTGCGAAGGCGTTTCGCGCCGCCTGCCGCCCTTCGGGCGCGAGGTCCGCCGGTGCAAGCGCGAGGGTAAACAGCCGCTCGAAGTGCTCGGCGGGGCCAGCCAGCGCAGCCTCGGTCGTCACGAGATACACAAGCAGCTGGCGCGAGTGGCGCAGAAAGCGCGCGTAGGCCAGACCGAGTTCCAGAAGCCTGGCGGGCGCCGTTCGCTGGTCTAGTCTGGGGCGGAACTGTCGGTAGCGCTGTGCCGCTGCCGCCTGGAGCAGCGCGTCCTTGTTCTCGAAATAGTGGTAAGCGGCCATCGCATTCACCCCCAGGCGCGTGCCGAGCGCCCGCATGGTGACGGCCCCGAGGCCCCCTTCCTCGAGTAGCTCCAGGGCAGCCTTCATCAGCCGAGCCCGGTCCACCAACGAGCTGACGGGCCGACCCACCTTGCGCCGCTTCATGAAATTATTATACACCGTAGCATTATGAGTCGACCACGGACGTCGGCGTTCGTCGGTGTCAGCCTCGATGGATTCCTCGCTCGGCCCGATGGCTCCATCGACTGGCTGGTGCCGTTCGAGGGCATCGAGCATGGCTTCAGCACCTTTTTCGACTCGGTGGATACGCTCGTGATTGGGCGAAAGACCTACGACTTCGTGCTGTCGCTGCTGATGTCCGGTCAGCCGTGGATGTACCGAGGGAAGCGCTGCATCGTGATGACGCACGGCGGCGTACAAGGACAGAATGGCGAGCGCGCCTACGCGGGCGAGCCAGCCAAGTTGATGGGGCAGCTCGAAGCGGAGGGCGCTCGCCACGTCTACGTCGATGGAGGAGTCGTGATTCGGAGCTTCCTGACCGCCGGCCTCCTCGATGCGCTCACCCTCACCCTGGTTCCTTGTCTCCTGGGCGAGGGGCTGCCTCTCTTTGGAGGCGTGAAGCTGGAATCAGGGCTTGAACTCGACGGTGTTCAGGCCCTCGGTGGCAAGCTGGTGCAGCTCCGCTACCGACTGCGCCCGGGGTAGCCCCACGCAGAAGCCCTCCCCATCCGCTCGGCTAGCTGTGCAAGTCTAGCGGACTGCGGAACGCCCTTGGCGTTGCGCTCATCTGCTGCACGTTCCAGAAACCTTGCCGCGCAAGGAATGCCCGGTTGCTACAGCCTTCGGCAGAGGAGTTCGAGCGCATCGCCCTTCCCCACAGTCGGGCCGCCCTCAGTCTCGCCCGCGCCCTGGTCCGCACCGACACGGACGCTGAAGACGTCGTGCAGGAAGCGTTTCTGCGTGCCTACAAGTACTTTCGCGGCTTCTCGGGCGAAAATGCCAGGGCCTGGCTTCTGTCCATCGTCCGAAACGAGGGTTACGCACTTCTTCGCAAGCGCGGGCAGGCCGAGCTGGTCGACACGTTCGACGAGGAACGCGAGCCCGCGCCCTCTCCCTGGAGTTCCGAGGGGCGGCCGGAGACTCCCGAATCCGCCCTGTTGAGAGCCATCGACGGCGAAACCGTCCAGCGGGCCCTGGCGACGCTGCCGGCGGAGTTCCGGGAGGTGCTCGTCCTTCGGGAGCTCGAGCAATGCTCCTACAAGGAGATTGCCGAGGTGACGCAAGTGCCCATCGGGACCGTGATGTCCCGACTTTCCCGTGGGCGGAAGCTGCTGCAAACGCGCCTCACCACGAGCACAGACGGAGCTGAACGTTGATGAACGAGACCCATCTGGGGGACGCGCTTCACGCCTACCTAGACAACGAGTTGAGCGTCGAGCGGGCACTTGAAGCCCGCTCCCATCTCAACTCTTGCCCTTCCTGCCGGCGGGAGCTGTCGCACATGCGCCAGCTCCACGAGGTGCTCCAGCGGAGCCTCGCACCGTCGGAGCCGTCCGCTGCATTCCTCCGCACACTGCAGCAATCCGTCCGGAAAGCCGACCCAGGGCGCTGGCGCAGGCGCCTGGCGCGGGCAGCATGGGCCACGGGCCCGCTCGTGGCCGCCATCCTGCTGGTGTCTTTCGCGCTTCAACCTGCCCGGCGGCCCTCTAGCGACTTGACGGGCGACGTGGTGGCCGCGCACCTCCGCTCGCTCCAGGCGGCTCACCTGACAGATGTCGCGTCATCAGACCGCCACACGGTGAAGCCCTGGTTCCAGGGCAAGCTGCCGTACAGCCCGCCCGTCCTCGACTTCAGCGGCCAAGGCTTCACCCTCCAGGGCGGGCGGCTGGACTACGTCGGTAGCCAGGAGGTGGCAGCACTCGTGTACCGCTCCGGACAACACACCATCAACGCGCTGGTCTGGCCGGCTTCGGGCGAAACTGACGCAGTCCCCCGGGTCGAGACGCGTGCGGGCTTCCGTGCGCTGCACTGGGTCAGTGAGGGAATGGCCTGGTGGCTGGTGTCGGACATCGGGGAGGCGGACCTCCAGCAGCTCGCCTCCCTTCTCCGCACGCCGCAGCGATGAAAGGCGTGCCCCTGGCCAAAAGGTTTCGGGCTGAGGCGCGCACCGGTTGACTAGCGAGGCAGCACCGCATCAAGGGCTGCTCCATCGTCTCCGAGGACGTCCCATTGCATGCGGAGCGGGTCATCGAAGATGGCAGCTCCAGCTGCCTGGTCGACCAGGTGAGCGGCGAGCAGCCCGTACTGCTCCGGAGCCTGCCAAACCTGTTCTGTCACCACCATCCGCCGCTCGTTGCGGGCACCCTCCCCGACAGGCTCATGGAGCAGTCGCTCGAAGTACTGAATGCCTATCTCCCGGGCCCGGGCCTGGTGCGCCACCGCGACGACGACCACCACCGAGTCCCAGGCATTCGGATTCACCCTAAAGACCTCCCGCCGGGTGGTTTCGACGGCCGCATGCAGCGCCTTCAGGCTTTGCGTGGCGATGTCGCGCAGGTTGTCCTCAACGTCTCCCCGAACGGACTGGAAGTAGGCCCGCTGCCCGTCTGGCCCAAGTTCGCCACGGGAGAAGCGCGCAAGCGCCTTCTGGGTGCGGTCGAGGAGTCTTGCCTCTCGCTCATACAGGGGCTTGGGCAGCAATGTTGCCGTCGGGGATGAGGCGTCTTGAAGCTGCGCTAGCACTTGCTGGAGGGTGTCCAGCGTGCGCACCACCTGCTGGTCCCGCGCCGTGCCCGGAGGTTCAGCAAACAGCAGCGCCGCCAGGAAGACGGCGTGCGAGACGTCCTTCACCGGGTGGTAGGCAGCAGGAACGACGAAGGTGTGAAGGACTTCCTTGCCCAAGTAGCGGGCCTCGAAGAGCCCGAAGGCATAGCGCAGGACCAGCCGCTTGGACTCCAGCGCGGCGCACTGCTGGGCGCGTGCCCGAGCGTCGGCCTCGAGGAATTCCCGATTGAGTTCGAACAGGGGGCCCTTCACCCCGAAGCTTGCCTCGGCGGTTCCGTGAACGTCCGCGGCGCACCAGGGCGAGGCTTTGGACGCAGCCGTCACTCTCGCCGGCTCCGCCGGGGCCTCCGGGACGGGGGCGCTGTGTGAGCATGCGGCCAATGCCAGGCTGAGAAGCAGGGGGAGATGCCTTCCCCCACTGGCGAGGATTCCGAAGGAACCCCTCCCCGGCTGCGACATGCGACGGCTCCTCCTGACCTAGCGTGACGGCCGGTTGGACCCCAAAGGCCTCTCCGGAACTGCACCTTCCCCCGGGCCCCGTCAGGGCGCAGCGGCGACGCACCCTACCGCCAAGCGCGCGCGGCGCCCACCCGCGAAATGCGCGATGGAGACTCGACCCCGCGAGGGGGGATGGTGGAAGGCCTGCCCAAGGGCCCCCACGCGCGCTGCCCTCGGAGGCGCGACCGCCCATTCCGGACGCGAGCACTCTGCAGGGGAACCGTGGAAAGGAGGACCAGGGAATCCCTGGCCCTCCTGGCGTCGACCCGCTACTGCGGCTCGCGCGGGTAGGCGAGGTGGATGGAGTACAGGCTGGTGATGTTGTGCGCCGTTTCCACGGAAAACGCCGCACCGCTGGCGTGGCAGACGGTGCAGGTCTCGATGGGCGGCCCGCTCGGAGGCGTGTAAGTGTTAGTGGCGGCGTGGGCTGCATCGTCCGCCGAGTCGTGGCACGTTATGCATGCGCGGGCAGTCGGGTTCTGCCAGGCAATGTTGGTGCACGTGCCGGACCCACTGCACGTCTGTCCGAAGGCGCAGGGCGTCGACGCGGAGCAGGCAGCGTTGGAGTCCTTGTGGCAGTTGGTGCAGGAGCGCACGTCCACCGGCGAGAGCACCTCTTGGAAATTGCTAAGGCCGCCGTGCGAGCTGAAGATGTTGTACGTGCCCGCCGGAATGGCTGGGTTGGCCCAGGGCTGGCCGAGGTTGTTCTGTTCGGCAAAACCCGCCCGCAGACGCGCGAAGTGAATGTTGTGAATCATCTTCTGGAAGTCGATTTCCACTCCCGGAGTTGGGTCAATAAAAGCGATGCAGGCACCCGCGTCACACTCTTGCCAGCTCGACGCTGGGTTCACAGGGTCATAGCCAGCACACTGGGTATTGGTGGTGCAAGCCCCCGTCGAGATACCGGCCAAATCGTCCTCGGCGAACTGGGCGTGGCAGACGTTGCACGTCTCAGCGTTCTTTCGCTGGTCACCGTGGAGCGCCAGGCGCGGGAAGAAGACGCCGGCGTCTGTGGTCGCGCCGTGACACGAGGCGCACGCCTCCTGAGTTACCACCTGACGGCCATTCGCGGGGAGCGCCCCAGTGTTTTGGAAGTTCACCACGGCTTGGGCGTCCACGGCGTCCCGGATGCCGTTGGTTGTCCGGGCCCAGTAGAACCACACCGTGTAAATGCCGGGCGGAGCGGGCTGAGGCGTGAGGCTGGTGTTGATGGGTGCGAACGCATTCGCTGGCCATGTGGCGGTCGGCGTATAGGTGTAAGTTTGGCTGCCTGCGTTGTATGTCAGCGTCCCCTGGGCAATATTCGTCATTGACAGCCCGCCCGTAGCGCTTCCGAAGACGCGCTGTGGGTTGGAGGTGGGCCCCGCGACGAAGAATGTCCCGGACCATCCGGAGCCGCTGGTGGCAAGATTCGAGACTGCTGCGCCCGTGTTGTCGAAGAGCTGGAAGCTGAGGACTGGCGTGTCCCCGACGTTGAAGCTCCCGCCCGTGCCGCTACCGCCGGTGACTTTGACGTTCTTGAAGATGTACCCGTCCAGCGTGATGGGCGCCGTCCACTGGCTGATGCCGTGCACCTTGTCCACCGGCGCGATGAGGCCGGGGGATGTCGACGTCGAGGCAGCGTGGCACGTGGCGCATTCGGTGTCCGGGTTGGGGCTAGTGGGAATCGGGTGGAACCTGAGCACGCATTGCCCAAACGTGGAGGAAGTCGCACTCGTGTCGCAGGAGGTAGCGGAGAGGTTGGGGTTGCCACCGACCGGGAACCCATTGCAGGCCGAGTCGTTGGTGCATGGCCCCGTCGACGGCTGACCGAAGACCGTCTGTGGAACAATATTCGGGGAGGTGGCGGGAGGGCCACCGTCCGGAGGCCCCGCGAAGAAGACGTTGTCGTGGCAGGCGCCGCAGGCGGCGCGCGAGATGTTGGTCGCCCACACGTTGTTGACGTGGCAGGCGGTGCAGTCCTTCTCCATCGCCACGTCCGCCGTCAGGGTCACCCCGGGCGTTCCTCCAGTCGGCATGAGTGGGAAGCCCACGTTGAGGTACGTCGGCAGGGACGTGTCCGGCGAGGTGTAGCCGTAGTCGGGATGAGGAACGCCCGGGGCGAGTTGGTGCTCTCCTCGGTGGGCCGCGTGCACCTTGTGCATGATGGTGTACGGGCTGTACCCCTTGTTGTTGTGGCACGACTTGCACGTCCCGATGGGCAGTGAGTCGAGCGCGTAGTCGCCGACGGGGGCGCGCGGCGGTGCTGGCGCAATATGCGCCATGTACGTCTTGCCCCCAACAGCGGCATTCTGGTGACAGGCGAAACACGTGGAGTTGTGGGCCGTGGCCGAAACCTGGCCGCCGTCCAGCGGGCCACTGACGTAGGTCTCCACCGTGGCGGTGCCAATCTGGAAGTCAGCCAGCGCGAAAATCTGGTCGAGCTGGTTCGCGCCCAGTCCGAAGACGCTGGCGGAGTACGTTCCGGGAATCTCTCCCGGGCCCTGGAATTCAGGGCTTCCGGCCACAATGGTGATGGGGCTCAGCGTGTAGGTGACGGTGCCGTCCGCGGCCATACTCAGGTTCGGTGGGCCCCCATCCGGGTAGCCCTTGAGATTCGCATAGGCGCCGAAGGGGGCGTAGGGCACGTTCAACAGGTCCATGTTGGTCACCGTCTGGGTCGGCGCACGCGGCCCAAAGACGAAGAGCTCGGCGCTGGTCAGCTGGGCTGGCGTCAGCTGGGTTCCACAATTGTTGGCGAACGTGATGGTCAGGACCGGCTGCTCTCCCGCCGCGAAGAACGTCCCGTTGGCCGGGCTAGAGACAGTGACCGACGCCGTCAGTCCAGGCGTCTGGCCGGCAGGGAGTCCAGGGCAGCCGGAGGAACCTGGGGCTCCCGCGTCTCCCGCGGGGCCAGTCGGGCCAGTCGGGCCCTGCGGTCCCTGGGGTCCTTGGGAGCCGGAACACCCGGCCGCCAGCGCGATGGCCAACACGACGAGAGTCTTGCGCATCATGGGAACATCTCCTCACCAAGGGCCACAGCATTGGCAGACGGGTAGTTTCGAAAGGGCGGAAGGTGCTTGCTGCCGGGGAGCACGGCAGCGCCGGAGTGCGTCTGCCCGCGAACGCCGACACGACAGAGAGTCCTTCGCTTCATCCGACCCCCAGACAAGACTGCCTAATCCCTTAAGTCCCTATCAGACTGGAAGCGCAAAGCGCTTCGCCGAAATGCAGATTCTGCGTGAAGTCATGCGTTCTTGGGTTCTTTCCGAAAAAGCCGCACCGGGTCATCCCGGGTCTCGACTCACAGCAGTCCGTTCTCCCGCATGTGGGGAGTGATGCAGAGCATCACCACCATGCCGGTCGTTGCCGGCGTATTCCTTGAGGCGATACTGAATTTTACGTGGGCTGATGCCAAGCATGGCCGCTGCGAGAGGGGTCCTTCCTTCGACCGCTTGCAGCGTGCGGAGAATTGCCTCACGCTCAATGTCCCGCAGCGTCGCGCCGGGAAGGACGCCGCCCAGGCAGGCACCGCCGGGCCGGGTGAGTGCCGGTGGCAACTCTTCGGGGCTGAGGTACTGGCTGCGCGCCAGCACCACCGCCCGCTCAATGACATTCTCCAGCTCGCGGACGTTGCCCGGCCAGTCGTACCGCAGCAGGTCATTGAGGATGCCGGGCAGCAGCCCCCGGACGGACTTTCCGTGGGCTTGATTGAATTTCTGGATGAAGTGCGACACCAGAAGCGGAATGTCTGCCTTGCGTGTCCGCAGGGGCGGCAGCGTGACGGCCACGGCATTGAGACACAGGTAGAGGTCTTCGCGGAAGCGTCCGGCCGCCACCTCGGCGGCAAGGTCGCGGTTGCTGGCCGCCACCACGCGCGCGTCGACCTTGAGCGTCTTCGTGCCCCCCACCCGTTCGAACTCGCCCTGCTGCAACACCCGAAGCAGCTTGATTTGGAGCGACGCTGGCAGCTCGCCAATCTCGTCCAGGAACAGCGTTCCCCGGTGTGCCAGCTCGAACCGTCCTTCGGTTTGCCCCACCGCGCCCCCAACACTGCCTTCGTGTCCGAACAGGGCGGACTCGAGCAGCACCTCCGAGAGGCCTGCGCAGCTGACCTTGACAAAAGGCGCGTCGCGCCGAGGAGCACTTTGGTGGATGGCCTGGGCAACGAGCTCCTTGCCTGTGCCCGCCTCTCCCAGAAGCAGGATGGCGTTCTCCGTCGAAGCTGCACGCCGGACGAAGTCGAACACGGCCTGCAGCGCAGTGCTTTCGCCGACGACAGCTTCGAGCCGGTAACGCTCGCGGACGCGGTCTCGCAAGGCTTCCGCCTCACGCGCCAGCCGCCGTTTCTCCATCACCTTGTCCAGGACGACTTGCAACGTGCTGAACTCGAAGGGCTTGATGAGCAAGTTCTCCGCTCCGGCGCGCATCGCCTCGACTGCCGTTTCGATGCCGGACGGGTCCGTCATCATGACGAAGAGCGCCGGCAACCCCTCTTCTCGCGCGAGGCGTACCAGCGCGACGCCGTCCACGCCGGCTAAACGCGTCTCCGAAAGCACCACATCGGCACCTTGCCGCCGCAGCTCCGCCAGCGCATCCACACCGTCCGATGCTTCACTGACGGTGAAGCCCTGTGCGCCGAGACGTTCCTTCAAACGCGTGCGGACCTCTGTTTGCCCCTCAACCAACAGGATGCGCGTTGTTTCAGGCAGTTCGCCCGCAACGGCCGCCAGCGGTGCAGAAGTCTCAACCGTCGACCTCATCGCGGCTTGCCGGCGTCGTGACGTGCTGGGATTCCGTCTAATCGCGGGTCGAGGACTGAGTGCATCCATGGCACTCGCGCCGCGTTGCATGCCCCGCGCCGATGCTCATCCGGGAGGGGGCAACACAACGCGGCGCGCAAGTCTTGCCCACGGTGGAAGGGGGCCAAGGGGCGTCAGGCACCGCGAAACAAGCGAATTTCGGTGAAAACCGCCCACAGGTTCCCCTTAGCCTGAAGGGCTCGGTCGCTTTCGCAAGACCTGCGGGCGCACACGAATCCTGCGTCCGAGAGGCAGGACGTCCTGGGCGCAATCTATGCGGGCAGCCTCCGCATTTTTCGCTTCCCGCATCGATTTCCTGAGGTGGGCCCCATCCATTCCAGCTGAGCGAGGCCGCCTGCCCAGTGCCGCGTCCAGCCCAACGCGCAGGACGGCGCTGCCCGAGAGCTCGGGGCCCATCAGATGGCCGGTGCGTGACGGCGTACCGTCGTCGCCGAACGGAAGTACGTGTCGAATGCTGACGCCACTGTGCGCAGCAGCAGCTGTCCGTCGGGACTGACGCGCAACCGAGCGTCCTCCCGGACCACCAATCCATCGTTCTCGAGTCTTCGAAGGGCGAGCTCTTCGTCGCGGAACCCGCCCTCCAAGGCCCCAGGGTGCTGGCGCGCGACGGCGTCCAAGTCGACCTCGAGCTGACAGAACAGCTTCATGATGAGGTCGCGCCGCGCCTTGTCTTCGAGACTCAACGAATGGCCGCGGACGACGGCCAAGCCTCCGCCCTCCAGGAGCTGCGCCCATGCGTGTACTTCGCGCTCATTTTGGAGGTACGAGCCGCCGACGTCAGAAATTGCTGAGGGGCCGAAGGCGAGCACGTCACTGTCGGCACAGGTGGTGTAGCCCATGAAGTTCCTGCGCAAGGAACCTGCCGCACGCGCTCGGCAGAGCTCGTCATTCGGAAGGGCGAAGTGGTCAAGGCCCACATAAAGGTACCCGGCGGCGAGTAGCCGCGTCATCGACTGCTCGAACAGCGCGAGTCGAAGTTCCGGGCCCGGGAGCTCCTCAGCCGTGAACTGCCCTTGCCGCTTTTTCAGCGAGGGGACGTGGGCGTAGCCGAACAGCGCGATGCGGTCTGGCCTCAGCTCCTCGATGCGCGCCAGCGTGCGCGTGAAGCCCTCCACCGTTTGAAGGGGCAAGCCATACATGAGGTCGACGTTGACGCTGACGAAGCCCAAGTCCCGGGCCAGCTGGATGATGTCGCGCGTCTGCTCGAAGGACTGGATTCGGTTAACCCTGGCTTGCACTCGGGGGTCGAAGTCCTGCACGCCCATGCTCACCCGATTGAAGCCCAGCTTGGCGAGAGTGCGCATCTGCTCGGCGGTCGTGACCGGCGGATGGATTTCTATCGACGCCTCCGCCTGCGGTCGCCAGGAGAACCGACGACGCAGCGTCTCCACCAGGCGGGTGAGCTGAGCAGGGTCGAGGTAGGTCGGGGTTCCGCCGCCCAGGTGGACCTGGACGACCTCCGGAATGTGCGGGAGCAAATCCGCCATCCGGTCCACCTCGAGGTCGAGAGCATGGAGATAGCGCTCCACCAGGGCCGCCTGGCGCGTCACCAGCATGTTGCACCCGCAGTAGAAGCAAAGCTTCCGACAGAACGGGACGTGCACGTAAAGCGACAAGGGGCGGTCGCCGCACTGATTCAGGGCCGACTGCACCTCCCGGCCACCCATGCCTTCGCGCCAGTGGTTGGCAGGAGGGTAGCTGGTGTAGCGGGGAACGGGCTCAGACCCGTAGCGCTCAAGCAGCGTGCGCCACCGGGCGACGTCCATATCCTGGGGAGGTGCGCTGATTTGAGCCTCCATGTCCGAACGCGGCTGCAATGGGCATACCTCCCCTGGCAAGCGCCTGTCACGCACAGTGCGGTAGGCATCCAACGGCGGGTGCCCCCCCGAGCGCGCCTGGGCCAAGTCGTGGCTGTCGCGTTCGAAGCCTGGCGGTTGCTTGCTCGGGCAGTCCCCTGCACGTTGCGCAATTTGTGTGGAGCAAGCCGCATTTCTTTCGCGCATCGAACGGGCCTGCGGAGGCCAAAGCAGTTGGCCTCCCACTTGCTAGCACGCTGGGCGATGACGGGAGGGGTCTGCCCGCACTCGCTGTACCATATCCACCTGGCCCAGCGCCGGAAGTGACGACGGGACGTAGCGAAGACAAACCTGACTACACGACGTACCCCAGAACGGGACGGTGGACATGGCAGCCCCTGTCGCTGAGAGCTTGAAGCCGGCGCGGCGTAACTTCCTGAACTGGTTCATCGGCGCCGGCCTCCTCGGCTGGGCCGGGAGCGTCCTCTATCCAGTGCTGCGCTACCTGCGCCCCTTGGGAGATGTGGGCGCGGGCGGCCCCTTGAAGCTCACCGCAGACGAGCTTGCCATCCTGAACAAATCGCACTTCGTCATTGCGAGAGCGGGCACTCGGAAAGTGATTGTCTTCGAATCGGGTGGGGAGCTGCGCGCCCTGGATGCCAAGTGCACCCACGAGGGCTGCACGGTGCAGTTCGTCCCGGGCGACTCGCTCATCTGGTGCGCTTGCCACAACGGCAAATTCGACTTGGACGGACGAGTGCTCTCCGGTCCGCCGCCCCGCCCGCTCGGGAAATGGGTCGCCACCCGGGAGGGGGAGGACGTGATGCTGACGATGGAGACAGCATGATCGAGGCACCACACCCGGGCGCGCCCCCTTCGACCGGCGAGCGCCTCTACCGCTGGCTGGACGCGCGCTTCGGGCTCGCAAAGGTGGTGGAGTTCGTCCGGCACAAGGAGGTGCCGGTCGGTGGCCACTCGATGGTCTGGTACTACCTGGGCGGCACCACCCTCTTCTTCTTCACCGTCCAGGTCGCCTCGGGCGTGCTGCTGCTCATGTACTACCAGGCCGGCGAGGTGACCTCGTACGAGTCCATCCGCTACATCACGACACGGGTGCCTTTCGGCTGGCTCATCCGCTCCATCCACTGCTGGAGCGCGCACCTGATGATTCTCTCGCTGGTCACGCACATGTTCAGCACGCTCATCCTGAAGGCTTACCGAAAGCCGCGGGAGCTGACGTGGCTGACGGGATTCGTGCTTTTCGGCATCGCGCTGGCCTTCGGATTCTCGGGCTACCTGCTCCCGTGGAACGAGCTGGCCTTCTTCGCCACCGCCGTGGGGACCGACTCCGTGAAGGGACTCCCGGTCATCGGACAGTGGTTACTCGAGGTGATGCGCGGCGGGCCCGACGTCACCATCAATACGCTCTATCGCTTCTTCGCGCTGCACGTCGTCATCCTGCCGCTGGTCATGGTGGCGGTGGTGTCCGTCCATCTTCTGTTCATCCAGGTGCAGGGCATGGCGCCAGCCATGAAGCACCAGCGAGCGGACCGGCCCGGCCTCAAGTTCTTCCCGGACTTTCTCCTCCGGGACCTCCTGCTGTGGCTGGTGTGCCTGATTGTGCTGGCGGTTCTGGTGTACCTGCTCCCCTATGGCCCCGGCATTCCCGGCATCGAATGGGAGCTGGGAAAGAAGGCCAACCCGCTCGCACCCGCGTACCCGGGCATCAAGCCAGAGTGGTACTTCCTTTGGATTTACCAGCTGCTCAAGGAGTTTCCCGCCGCACCTATCGGTTTCTGGAGGGGCCACAGGCGGCGCTGCTGGTGGTCTCGGTGTTGATGGGAATCTGGGCGCTGGTGCCATGGCTGGACCGGCGCGCCGGTCGAAACCAGCCCTCCCCGATGTTCACCGACCTGGCGATCGCCGCCATCATCTTCATGGCCTACCTCATGCTGAAGGCATGGGATGTCGGCGGGCTAAAGCACGGCTCGACGGGACTGCCGGATCCTCGTGCGACTGCCTGGACGTGTGCGCTGATTACCCTGGGACTCGCGTCGGTCGTCGCCCTGCTTCGCATTCTCGCCTACAAGCAGCGCTGGATGTTCTTCTCCGGAGCGGCGCTCCTGCAGGTGGTGCTCAACGGCGTGTTTGGGGTGGACTACCTTGTCGCGGGAGCCCTCGCTCTGCTTGTGGCCATCGTCGGTCTGGCGGTGACGCTCCGGCAGAGCCGCGCTGAACGGCTGGAGGCGCCCTGATGAACGCTCTGTGCGTGCTGCTGCTGCTGTTGGGCGCCCCCAGTGCGGCGCCGGCACCGGACGACGGCAAGCTTCCCGCGTCCGTGGAGAAGCTATTCGAGGAGAAGGGGCCAGACGGCAACCCCATCTTAGGAGAGACGGAGCGCGGGTATTTGAAGAAGCTGCCCCCGCACACGCGCGATCTGATTGGGAAAGACGTCGATGCGCTGACCGTGGGCGGGGCGAAGCACCTCAAGGCGCTCCTCTCCCTGGATTTGTCCTCGCAGACGGCGGCCATCGTCTTCTCCGACAACTGCGTGCTCTGCCACAGCGACCCCGAATCGCAGAAGCCCATCCACCTCTTCTCGCCCGACCCGAAGGCCACCCACTCTGCCGAGCACCTCAATCTCAAGAGCCTTCTCAGCGACGTGCATTTCCGCCGGGGGTTGTCGTGCGCGGGATGCCATGGAGGTTCGCCCGACAAGGACGTGATGACGGCGGACATTGCAGCGCGCTGGCCCAAGGCAGAGGTGCGCCACGTGGACCGCACCTGGATTCCGGAGTTCTGCGCCCGCTGCCACGCAGACCCCAACTTCATGCGCGGCTTCAACCCGTCCATGCCCACCGACCAGCTGGCCAAGTACCGTGAAAGCCAGCACGGCATCCTCCTTCTAGGGCAGAAGGACTCCAAGGCGGCGCAATGCGTGAGCTGTCATGGGGTGCACGGCATTCGCGGCCCCAAGAGCCGTCAGTCCAAGGTGCACCCGCAGGCGATTCCGGAGACGTGTGGTCAATGCCATGCGGACCCGACGTACATGGCGGGATACAAGAAGGCGGATGGGACGCCGCTTCCCACGAACCAGTTGGAGGGCTTCAAGAAGTCGGTGCATGGAAAGGCGCTCCTCGAGAAGGGAGACCTCGGCGCTCCTGCCTGTAACAGTTGCCATGGTAACCACGCAGCGATGCCACCCGCAGTGGGCTCTGTCTCCCAGGTGTGCCGGACCTGCCACGCCATGAATGGGACCCTCTTTGATGGGAGCAAACACAAACAAGCGTTCGAGCAGCACCACTGGCCGGAGTGCGAGAAGTGTCACGGGAAACACGAGATTCTGAAACCGACCGACTCGCTCATCTCCGATGCCCCGGACGGCCTCTGCGGCGCCTGTCACGCTGAGAACGCCAAGAACAACAGTGAGTGCAACGAGACGGCGCGCTATTTCCGCAGCAGCCTCACCGACCTTGTTCTGGAAAGGCAGCAGTTCCGGCCGGAGGCTGAGCACCTGGCGGAGCGCGGCCTCGACACCGAGCCCATCCTTGCTTCTATGGAGGAGTTGAACGAGGCCATCGTACAGACCCGGACCAGGGTCCATACCTTCGATAAGGGAGGCTTCGACCAGGGCGCCAAGGCTGGACGCGAGGCGGTGGCCAAGACGGAGAAGCTGCTACAGGCAGCGCGGGGCGAGCAGCGGTACCGACGCAACGGGCTGCTGGTCTCCATCGGATTCATGGCCTTCCTGGCAGCGGCGATGGCCTTCAAAATTCGTGAGCTGAGCAGACGGCGGACAAAGGCCAACGAGGGGCGGCGCCCACCGTGACCTGAGCGCATCTACAGGGCGTCTGCCTTCGGGGCATCCAGGCACTCGGCCGAGGCGGCACCATGGAGACCCTTGAAGAGAAGGTGAGCCGGCTCAGCGAGCGGGTCGACCAACTCGAACAGAGGTTGGCGGGACTCTCCTTTCCGTCGTTTCCCCCACCCTGGCCGCCGCCCGACGCCCGCCTCCCAGCGGTCCCGTCCACCAGCGCGGAGATGACACGCTGGCTGACCTTCCTTGGCCGCAGTTGCCTGGTTCTCGGGGGCGCATTTCTCATCCGTGCTCTTACCGACAGCCGGATGCTGCCCAGCGGCGTCGGTGTTGCCTTGGGAGTGGCCTTCGCGGCCGCGTGGGTCTTCTTCTCTCACCGCGCTGGAGCGGGCGGCGCCACGTTGAGCGCAGGCTTCCACGGGGTGACCGCGGCACTCATCGCTTACCCTCTCATCTTGGAGACCACGACGCGCCTGGGTGCCATGACAAGCATGGTTGCGGCCCTGACGCTGATGGCGTTCACCACCTTGCTCCTCTGGGCGTCCTGGCGGGACCGACTCGCTTGGCTGGCGTGGGTCGGCGTCCTGTCCTGCCTGCTCACCACAATCATTCTGCTGCGCGCGACTCCGGCCCGAGCAGAGTACACCTTGGTGCTCTTCGTCTTAGCGGCGGGGACCTCCTGGCTCGGGGACCGTCCGGTGTGGAGAGGCCTTCGGTGGCTTCCCACCTTGGTTCTGGACTTGGTCGTTCTTCGCGCCGGCCTCACCTCCACGCCGCCTGTCCTGGTGTCCTCGCTTGCGCTGGCCTGCCTGTCTCTCGCTTTTGTGTTTTCTCGGACCGCAGCTCTTGGGAAACCGGTGGGCGCCTTCGAGGTCCTCCAGACACTGGCGGGGCTGGCCATCGGATTGTCCGGAGCTCTCCGAGTCTCGGCTGGGGCCGGGCGCGGCTCAGACGCAGTAGCGGTCGGGGTGCTCGCTGCTTCCCTACTCGCGCTGTTTTTCGCGGCCTGGGTGGTTCCTCGCCGGGGCAACCGCGACCTGGACTTTCTCTTCTACGCAGCCCTGTGCCTCGGGCTTCTCTCCTTGGGCGTGGCGCTGCTGACTACGGGCGATTTGCGCGGCGTGCTTTGGGCCAGCTTCGCGCTCCTCACCGCAGTGCTCGGACGCCGAAGGCACACCGGCCCGCTCTGGACATTCGCGGCACTGCTCGCGCTGGGGGCGGCATTCACCACGGGTTTAATGGGTGGAATTTGGCAGGCCCTCGCCGGCCGCGAACCGAGCCCCTGGCCGGCGATGAGCGTGGGAAGCGCCGTTGCCCTGGGGGTCGTCCTGCTCACTTACCTCGCGACCGTCCGCCCGTCACGGCTCGCCACGCCTCCTCCGACGACTTGGGCATCGCCCCGCTTCCCCGCGGCCGTGCTCCTGTTCCTCGGTAGCGCCGGCCTGGCGGCGTCAATGTTGCGGGCGTGCAGCCTTTGCACCACCGATGTTGCGCACCTCGCCACCGCGCGAACGCTGGTGGCCGTCGCGGTCGGCTTGTCTCTTGCGCTCATCCGCCGGCGCGTGGCATGCCCGGAACTCAAGTGGATTGCGTACCTCGCGCTGGTCCTCGGGGGAGTCGAGCTGGTCGTCCAGGGCTTACCGAGTGGGCAGCCGCTCCTGTTGCTCGTCTCCTTCGTTATTTACGGGGCCGGGCTGATTCTGCTCCCGCGCCTGGCTCCTCCTGGCGGTGAGCGCTTGCCCTCAAGCGGTCCGCACTAACCCGAGTGGAGATGCGCTGCGCACCTTGATGGTGACTCCTTAGAGAAGCTCTTCCAGAAAGTTTATTCGACCGTTCGAGATTTCCCCTAGGACTCGCCGCCCGTCACTGGGTGGCCCCGCGCTCGCGGTTGCTCTGGCCACCGCCGCGGCAAATGTTTTCTGGCCATTTGCTCGACCTCGCGACGCGAGGAAACGACACCGGAATCATCACCCATCTCATCCTCCCGGCCATCTTCGTGGTCTGGCTCGTGCTGATTCCCATCGGGCCGCGTCTGCAGCGCAAGAAAGAGAAAGCGGGCCAGCCGACTTCGTACTCGGGTGCTCAAGGTGACGGTGGAAGATTACCGGGGCGCTTCGTCCATCGCTTCCTGGCGGAGCGCTCGAGCAAGGCTCGACGCCGCTTGGGGGCCTCACACATCGCGACGTCACTGACTTCCTGCTCGGTCACGTGGAGACCATGAGCCCCAATAGGACGAAGCTGAGGGCACCGCCCTCCGCTCCTTCCTGCGTTTTCTACTCCTTACCGGGGAGACGAAGCGGACCTGTCTCTCGCCGTCCCCTCGGTGCGACAGTTTCGCAGGTCCACGGTTCCGTTGTACCTGGCGGCCGACGAGATGGAGCGCCTCAGCCTAGAGGGCGCGAATTCCGGTCACGAGGAGCAGAAAGGCCAGAATCACCCCGATGGTCAGCGTCACCGTGCCGAAGATGTTCGCGCGCCGGCGCGCCCGCTCACTGGGCGGCGGCATGAGCAGCTTGTCGAGTGTGCCGTCCTTCACCGCGCGCGCGTACTCCTCCGGCCGCTCGTGCTGGAAGCGCGACAGCGGCATGCCGCCGAGGAACATGACCGGGTCCATCGGAAACGCCTCGGGACGCAGGTGCGTGTGGAAGAAGTGGAAGAAGAAGATGAAGCCGGTCGCGAGCAGCGCCTCGTCGCTGTGGATGACGTAGGCCACGTTGAGCGCCCAGCCGGGCAGGAACTTCGTGAACCACATCGGCGCCCATAGCATCAGGCCCGAAATGCCGATCATCGGAATGCCCCAGAAGACCGCGAAGAAGTCGAACTTCTCCCAGTAAGCCCAGCGGTCGAGGTGCGGTGGCTCGCCCCGGTAGCAGAACCACTTGAAGTTGGCCCACAGGTCCTGAAGGTCCTTCCACCGGGGCGTCATCGACTGCCAGCCCCAGAACAGGCCCTTGCTGCGCTTAACCAGCGCCTCGTAGAGCAGGTAGGCGACGAAGACCGCGGCGTAGCCGAACGTCAGCACGCCGGCAATGCGGTGGATGAGCTGGTTCGCCGCCGGCCCGCCCATCAAGCTCTCGATCGGCCGGGCCCATGCCTGGCCGCTGAACTTCAGCGGCAGGCCGGTGGCGCCGAGAGTGAGGAAGGTCAGCACGATGGCGACGTGGATGCCAATGTGGATCGGCCGGAAGCGGCGCACCCACGGCTCGCCCGGCTTCTCGCCCTGGGGCAGCTCGTGGCGCCACGCCGCGACCACGGCGCGCTGCAGCCACAGGGCCGCGTGCACGGCGAAGAAGCCCATGACCCCGTAGAGGAGCAGGCTCATGAACACGTAAATCCAGTACACGGTGGCGTTGCGCGCCTTGCTGCCCGGGTTGGCGTGGACGTCGAACTTGAGGAACTCGCCGCTCGCGCCCGGATGGCAGCGGCCGCAGGTCGCGGCCAGGTTCTTTGGGTCGACCGTCGAACGCGGGTCGGTCGCGGGCAGCATGTAGTGTGGCGTGTGGCAGTCCGCACAGGTCGCGGCGGCGGCTTGCCCGAGCCGCGTGGCCTTGCCGTGGAAGCTCTCGCGGTAGGTACGGCTGGCCTCCTCGTGGCAGGCGCCGCAGGTGTCGGCCATCTTGAGGTTGTTGGCGTAGACCATCGGGTCGAAGGTCTCGTGGCCCGAGTGACAGTCGACGCAGACCGGGTACTTCTTGGGGCGTTCGGCTATGGGCGTCTCGGGCTCGGCGCCGGGCTTGACCCGCGCCGGGTCCTTCTCGGCCAGCCACTTCTGTCCGTGCGTGCTCTCCTTCCAGCGCGCGACGATGAACTCGTGGCACTTGCCGCAGGTGTCGACCGAGTTGACCTTCGCGACCTTCGAGGCCTCGCTCTTGACCTTGGCAATGTCATGCGCGCCGTGGCACGTGCTGCACGTCGGCGCGACGGCGAGCCCGGAGCGGAGCAGCCCCTGGCCGTGGACGCTGGTGCGGAAGGCGCGCACGTGCTCCGTGTTGTGGCATTCGGTGCAGGTCGTGACCTGCAGCACCTTCGACGTGGGCGCCGTCGGGTCCGTGTACGCCTTGGGCGCGTGCAGGTCGCCGTGACAGTCCATGCAACGGACCCGCTGTTTCTCATTGGTACCGTGAATGCTGGCATTGATTGCCTTCAGCTGATCGCCGTGACACCCCTTGCAGGTCGAGCTGTCGAAACGCTTGAAGGCTCCGTGAGCGGGCCCGTGACAGGTTTCGCACAAGAGATCCTTGTGCAGCCCTGTGGTCTGTCGGTGTGTTTCCTCGAGATGGCATCCCGTGCATGTCTTTTCTGGAGGGAGCTGGTCGAGCGCGCCTTCGTGTTTTACTTGGCCGTCGGTCACGTTGGCATGGCATTGGGTGCACGCGAGCTCCTTGTGTGCCGGGTGCTCGACCGCGCGCAGATCCTGATGGCAGCCGGCGGTACATGCGGCGCTCTTCTGTCTCGCCTCCGCGGACGACACGCGCTGCACCGGCGTACCCGCGCCGGGCAGAGCTCCAGCGTCCTGCGCGGCCACCGGGGCTGTCACCGAGAGCGACGCCCAAAGGGCGAACAGTACGCTCGAGCCCGGCCTCACCACCAGCGCGAAGCGAACCCTGTTCATGTTTCCCCCTGGTGAGACTCCTACGGGTGGAGCAACTCGAGGATTTCTGGCTTCTCTTCGTCGACGGCCAGTATCTCGTGGCAAAGGCTGCAGTTCTTGGAGATCTTCTTTCCCTGCTCGTTACTGTGCTGGTTGTCGTGACAACGGAAGCAGCCGGGCTCGTGCTGGAGGAAAGTAGGGTAGGTGCCCCAGGCGATCTTCATCTCCGGGAAGACGTTTCGCGCGTACATCCGCGTCAGCGTATCGGCAGCGCGATCGATTCGGTCCGCGGGTAGATCGGGAGAGTTGGTCCGGTAGAACTCGGTCAGCGCCTTGCGAATGCCATCCTTGGCATCGGCGTGTGATGTATAGGTTTGCTGGATGGCCTTGAGCCCCTCGCGTTTGATGAAGGGGAGCGACTTGTCCAACTCGCCGGATGTGAGAGCGGTATCCAGCTCGGCCTTGGGCATTTGGTAGACATGGGTCGGGCGATTGTGACAATCCACACAATCCATCACCCGCCACCCCGGCTCGGCCTCGTCAGACTTCGCCCCCTCGAGCTGGTACACCTCCGGCTTACCATTGGCCCGGGTCAGCTCGATGTCGAAAATCTTCTGCCGTGACTTGTCCGACCGGTAGCGAATCGTGAGGGCTGGATCGACGTGCGAATGAATGCCGTGAGAGCGCCCTGCCTCTCCGCCCCCGATCTTCATCAGAAGGACCGTCTTTTTCTCGGTTTGCTTTTCGTCTTCGGCGAAATGGTTGAAAAACCGGAGCCGCTCGCCGACGAATTTGGTGGGCCAGTGGCACTGCTCGCAGGTCTCGCGAGCCGGCCGCAGGTTCTTCAAGGGGACGGGAATGGGCCGTGGGTAGAGGTCGAGCGCGACAGACACCACTTGCCATGACCCCGAGAGCTTCGACTTGACGAACCAATCGGCTCCCGAGCCGATGTGGCACTCGGTGCAACTGACGCGCGAGTGCGGCGATCGTTGGTAGGTGGTGTACTCGGGCGTCATCACCGTATGACAGGTGCCCCCGCAGAACTGCGTCGACTCCATCACCTCGACACCCTTGAAGGTCGCGGTGGAGACGATCATCAAATTCACCACCGTCAGCACCACGACCAGTAGGGCGACGGCGCGCAGCCGGGGATTATTGAAGTCGAGGACCGGGAAATGGCTCGGCCGGCCCGTCTTCTGCTCCTTCTTGCGCTGAAGCCGCAGCCCGATGGGAATCAGCACCAACCCGACCACGAAGATCGCCGGGAGGATCATGTAGGTGACGATGCCGGCGTAGTTTCCGATCGGTACGCCACCGACCTCGAGCGCGAGGATCGCAAGAAACGAGATCGCGGCCAGCGTGGCGACAGCCACTCCGACTGTCGAGACCCAATTTGCGGTCGCTCGCCAGAGGAAATCTCGAATCGCCGAAAGAAACTGTAGAATGTATTTCACGAGCGGGTTCACCTCGAGGCGCACAAGGCGCCTGCCCTCGGGCTAGTGAATGTGGCTTGTAGACAGGCGCGGAATGAGCAGCAGGGCGGCTCCGTGGAGGACGAAGGAGACGAGCAACAAGAGTGGCCAGCCAGCCGGTACGCCCTGACGACCATCTCGACTCCTCCCAGAGCCAGCGCGAGGTTGGCAACCCACGTGGGCTCGGGGCATGCCATACGGCGGCGCATCGGTGCAAGAGACAAGCCGACCGCGACGACCACCAGCGTTCGCGGTGGCGAGGTGCGCAACATCGGTGGTGCAAGGGCTGCACCCCCGCAAAATTGACGCAGCCGGCCGGCGCTACCGAGGCGAAGCAGCACGGCCGCGCGGAAGCGGGGCGATGCCCACGTCGTCGGACGAGCCAGGACGAGCCGTGGCAGGCGAACGGTCGCGAGGTAAGTGAGCAGGACGAGCCCGAGGACAACGGCGCTTCCCGGGCTCACTTCCCACGCTCCAGACCCGAAGTCCAAGGAAGAACAAGCCGGCGGCGCGCGGGGCGGCTTCGGCTCGCCACCCACCCTGACTCGGGACGACTACCTCAACGCCATCCAGACCGAGGTCCACACCGTCCGGGCGGCGGTGCCCTACCTCTGCTCGACCTCCCAGGTCCTGAGCGACGAGCAGAACCGGACCACCCACGTGGGCGCAACCGAACCTGACCTCTAACTGCTTCGGAGAACAAAGGAAGAGCACCCGGAGGGGCTTGCGCCAGCGTCAGTCCCCTTAAACCTCCGGGTCCGGCGTTGCTCTCGGGCCGACGCCAGCAGCCCGAGGGCTGGCTCGCCTCGGGATTGATGCGTGCTATTTCGCCTGCACCCAGTCCGGGCGACGACCGAGCGTCTCTTGCAACGCAGGCAAGGACCTACACTCCCTTAATGTCCATGCGGAGGTTGCCTGGCGTCCGCAGGGACGAGGCACCGGCGGCCCCCACCGGCTAACGTCCGTAGCGGACGCCCCGGGGGTTCAGCCCTCTCCAGCGGCTCAACTGGAAGCGGCCGGGCCTAGGAGGCATCTCGCCCAGGGCCCGGCTGGTTCGCCTACTTCTTGAACGTGCGCATATACGCGATGAGGGCATCAACCTGCTCGGGCGTGAGGTCCTTGAAGGCGTCCATCTCCTGCTTCACGCCCCCCTTCTCCGTCTTCACACCGTTCACGATGGCGTTCTTGAGCTGGTCGTTCTTTTTCGCCTGAAACGCGGCGGTGGTCATGTCTTCGACCTTCATCTGCTGGCCCTTCTCGGTGTCTCCCTTGCCTGTGTTGCCATGGCAAGCCGCGCACTGGGCCTTCCACAAGCGCTCAGTCTTCTTGTCTGTTTCTGCCAGCGCGGTGGTGCCGAGGAGCAATGCAGCGGCAGCAATCGATGCAACCAGATCAGCCTGTTTCATGCGTGACCCTCCAAGTGACGGACGAGTAGCTCATCGACGGACGACTCGCAACAGTGTTCAGAGGGGACTGTTGACTACCCGCTCCCCGCCCACTCAGCTACTTCTTGAACGAGCGAATCATCGCGATGAGGGAGTTGACCTGCTCAGGCGTGAGGTCCTTGTAGCCGTCCATCTCCTGCTTGACGCCGCCCGACTCGGTCTTGACCCCATCCACGATGGCCTTCTTGAACTCGTCGTCCTTCTTGGCCTGGTAGGCGGCGGTCGTCATGTCCTGGACCTTCATCTGCTTGCCCTTCTCGGTGTCTGCCTTGCCTGTGTTGCCGTGGCAGGACGCGCACTGGGCTTTCCACAGGCGCTCAGTCTTCTTGTCTGTTTCTGCCAGCGCGGTGGTGCCGAGGAGCAATGCTGTCGCCGCAATCGATGCAACCAGATGAGCCTGTTTCATGAAGAACCCCTGTCCAAAAAAAGGAATACGTCGCATGTCGGCCGACTTGAGGACGCTGCAAGGCCTCGGCCGCCTGGTCTCGGCTGACTTCGTCTATTTCTTGAACGAGCGAATCAGCGCGATGAGGGAATCGACCTGCTCAGGCGTCAGGTCTCCCTTGAAGGCGTCCATCTCCTTCTTCACGCCGCCCTTCTCCGTCTTCACGCCGTTCAAGATGGCGTTCTTGAGCTCGTCGTCTTTCTTCGCCTGGAAGGCGGCGGTGGTCATGTCGACAATCTTCATCTGCTGACCCTTGTCCGTGTCGCCCGCGCCTGCTGGGCCGTGGCAGGACGAGCACTTCGCCTTCCACAGGCGCTCAGTCTTCTTGTCGGTTTCGGCCAGTGCAACGGCGTTGAGCAGCAGCGATGAGGCTGCAATCGACGCCCACATGCGGGCGTGTTTCATGGAGAACCTCCAGGGTTGCCGACGCGCCTAGCTCATCGACGCGCGACTCGCAAGCGCAAGAACCGTTTAGGCGTGTGCGAGGACGACATGGCGCGTCGCGAACAGCTACTGATTGAGCGCGTACCGGAGACGGCTTCGTCGCCCGTCTGGGCGAATTCTCTCTGCTGACAAAGGCACCCGCAATCGCTGATGGCGAAGCGCATGACCCCTCGCCGAACGGGCGGCGAACTTCGGGTTTTCTCACAGGGGGTCGGACGCCCAACCCAGTCCAGCGCAAGTTTGTGGGCCTTCAAAGGCGGGAGGCGAGCGAAAGAAGCGAAGGGGAGTGGCAGGGGGTCGCAAGATTTTCGCGCCGACGAAAGGCCCGCACTCGACAAATTGGCGGCCGAGCAATTGCAAGGTCCCCCGGCAGCCTGAAGAAACTGGATGGCCCCGGAGGGGTCCATATGAACGCGCGAATTCCGCTGGCAGTGCTTACCATCGCCGCACTCGGCCTCAGCTGTACTGGCCCAGTCGGTCCGACGGGCCCGCAGGGCCCTGCGGGGGATGCCGGACCTCAGGGCGTGGCCGGCCCTCCGGGCGACGCGGGGACAGCAGGCCCCGTCAAAATCGCAAGCAACGCCGTTCCAGCCACCGACGCTTCAAGCGCGGTGTGGGCAGCACTGGCGCCCCAGGTGACGGTGACCAGCGTCACCATCGCGAGTCCGCCCGTCGTCCATTTTACGGTGACGGATGCCAACGGCTTCCCAGTCATCGGTCTCGGCAACGCCTCCAAGAGCAGCACTGCGACGGTCGCCGGTTTGACGAACCTCTCGTTCGCCATCGCCAAGTTGATACCGGAAGCAACCGAAGCCACGAGCGACGGTGGCACTCGCGCGACGTCGCCCGCCAGGTGGGTGAGCTACATCGTGACGACAGTGCCGACGACGACCGCGGGAGCCACGCCCACCCGGCCCAGCACCGACAACACGGGGACTCTGGTGGACAACGGAGATGGTACTTACGTGTACACCTTCTACCGGGACATCACCAAGGTCGCGGCCTTCGTTGCTGATGCAGGGGTCTCTCCTCCCAACAACGCGGCCGACTTGGACGACCTCAGCTACCAGCCGAGCTTGGTCCATCGGCTGACCATCCAGCTCTCGGGTAGCGCTCCGGGCACCGGTACGAACACTCCCAATGGAGTTCAGGTGGTTCCGGGCGTGTCGATGGTCAAGCCGTTCGACGCCATCTACGACTTCACTCCCGCTACGGGTCAAATCGCGACGAATCCCGGCCGGGAAATCGTCTCGACCGCGAACTGCAATCAGTGCCATCAGATGCTCGGCGGCATTCCCGGGGACGACCCCGCGAGTTCCGGTGCTGGATTTCACGGCGGTAACCGCAATGACACGCGCTATTGCGTGGTGTGCCATACCGGGCAGCGCGCGTACGGCAGAACGGAAGCAACCTTCACCCCCGCCACACTGAGCACGCCTCCGGTCTTTACCTCTTCCAGCACGTATGTGGTCGATGGACGAGCACTCGGGAACTTCCCGAACCACATCCACCACATTCACATGGGCGACAACCTCGTCAAGCAGAACTACAACTACAACTTTGCTTACAATTCCGTGCTCTATCCGCAGGACCTCCGGAATTGCACCAAGTGCCATGACGGTTCGGCGACCGCGACCAACCCGACCGCGCAGGGGAACAACTGGCAGACCGTACCCAGTCGGTTGGCCTGCGGTGCGTGCCACGATGGCATCAACTTCGCGGACGGAACCGGTGTGACCCTCTCCGACGCTTTCTCTGGGGTGTTCATCACCACCACCTTCGGAGGTCTTGCCCATGCCGGCGGCGCGCAGCCCGACGACACGCAGTGCACGCAGTGCCACAACGCAAGCCGACCCGCGCTTGACCCCGCGGTGGTTCACATTCCGGTGACTCCGCCGAATCCGCAGAACGCGCTCGCGGATGGCGGAACCAACGCCAACACCAACGCAGCGTGGATCGCTTCGAACCCGAGCCGGTCACCGACCGGGGCAATCACGGTCACCTATGACATCCAGAGCGTCTCGGTCAACGCGACCAGGCAGCCGGTGATGGTGTTCCGGATGCTGCAAAACGGAACGAGAACGGACCTCAACAACTTCGCGACGGCATCGGTCAACCCCGCGACCGGAGCGAAGGAGCTTTGGGACAACTTCATGGGTGCGCCGAGCCTGTACTGGGTCTTCGCGGTACCCCAAGACGGAATATCTGCGCCGGCCGATTTCAACGCGAGCGTCAGCGGCTATCTCAGGAGTCTCTGGAACGGGACTGCAACCGGTACCAAGAAGGGCACCCTCAGCGGCCCTGACAGCAATGGCTACTACACCGCGACGCTCACCGGGGTCAGCATTCCCACCAGTGCGGTCATGCTCACCGGCGGGATGGGCTATTCCTACAACGTCACGAGCACGCTCCCGCTGACACAGACCAACCTGGCGGATTATCCCGTTACCCAGGGCCAGGCGAAGGGCCTACCTGGTACGTGCGTGACAGCGGCCAATGCGGTGAGCCCCCCTTGCGTTGGCGGCTTGATTTTAATTGCGCCCAACGCGCAGGTGGTTGCCACCGGTTATACCGGCCGCCGACCCATCGTCGAGGACAAGCGCTGTGACAGTTGCCACCAGCAACTCGGCGCCTTCACGCAGGACGCCTTCCACGCCGGACAGCGGAATGACGGGACGACCTGCTCGTGGTGCCATAACCCCAACCAGACGAGCAGCGGCTGGGCAGGAGATTCCACCAACTTCGTCCACGCGATTCATGCGGCTGCCAAGCGAACGGCGCCGTTCACCTGGGATGCGACGAGCACGACGCAATCGTTCGCCGACGTGAAGTACCCAGGGGTGCTCTCGACCTGCGAGCAATGCCACCTCCCCGGCACCTACGACTTCAGCGCCAGCGCGTCGGCTGCAGCCGTGCCAAACCGCCAATACAGGACCGTCGGCACCGGCATCTACAACGCCGTCGCAGGGACGACGACCACCACCTATTCGTTCAGCGGTGGTGCTTGCGTCGCGGGGACTTCGGCGCCCCAGACCGCCCTCGGGGCCTTCGAGTTGTCCCCCTACATCACGCCCCTGGTGAACTACGGCATCGGCTACACGTTCAACTCCGGGCTCACGACAAGCAACTCGTGCAAGCCAGACGGTACGCTGGTGACCATCCCGCCGGGTGGAATCGTCGACGCAGACTCCGTGACGCTCGTCAACTCCCCGATCTCGACGGCGTGCTTCGCCTGCCATGACTCCCCGACCGAGCGGGCGCACATCGAGCTCAATGGCGGCTCCATCTACACGCCCCGCAGCACGGCACTGGGAACGCTCGAGACGTGCTTGATTTGCCACGGCACCGGCCGGATCGCGGACATCAAGGTAGTGCACGCACAGTAGGTGTCATCGCAACATCGGCCAGTGAGCGGACTGAGCCATCCATCCTTGTGGTCGAGAGGCCCGACGGGCCCCGGCCACAAGGAGACCGCCCGGAGGCTCTGTCCGCCCGTGCTGGGAGGCGTCGTCGGACGTCGGCGTCTCGGTTCGCTGGGCCCGGAGGAGGCGTCAGCCCCCGACGGGCCCAGCGGGCTTCCATCTCCGGCAGGCAGAGTCGTGACAGCTGAGGTAGCCTCGGACGTCAGTCGTCTCGGTCCGTCCAATAGTCAGTTCTTCACCGTGGGGGAGCAGACGGTGGTGAGGGTGAAGCGCACCGACAGCTGTGGGGCACTCTGCAAGCTGCGCCTCGTTCAGCGTAACGTCGCGGGACTGGGCCGCACGCACTCTCCACCGCAAGGAATCCGGTGATGGGTCGCGACCGGCAGCCAACGCCAACCGAGGTACCGGACGGGCGGTTTCATCGCCCCGTCCGCCTCGCGCCGGTCGTACGGCAAAGCGCGGCTGCACTGGCGCTCCTCGTCACAGTTTGGGCACCGGCGGCGGTCGCCCAGGTCACGGAGGCCAGTTCGACGACCGTCTTGCGCCTGACGCCAGACTGGCGAACGGCAGACCAGCACCTCGGCTTGTGGGGCACGGAATACGTAGGCCTTTCGGTGAGAGGTCTCGACATTCCTGGAGCCATCGAAGACCTCCGCTTCCAGCTGTCCGCCTGGGGAACGGCGGCCACCATCACCTCGACCCCCGAACAGGTGCTGACCGGCGACTTTGAGCTGCTCTACATGCAGGGGTCGCTCTTCCACCGTGCGCTGACCGTCACCGTCGGACGGCAGCTCATCTCCGGAGGGGCGGCGCGAGTCCTCCAACTGGACGGCCTCAACGCCAACGTCGCCATCGGCAAGCACTTCGGAATCAGCGGCTACGTGGGCCAGCCCGTGCAGGCGCCGACCGTCTCAGGACAGGGAGTCAATGCCTACGTGGCCGCCCCCACCGTGTCTCGCGGTGTGGTGCCCCTGGGGGATTTCGCCTTCGGTGGAAGGGCCTACTGGAGGCCGTCCTACGGCACCGAGGTGGGCGTTTCCTTCCTCGACATTCAGAACGGTAGCCAAGTGGCCCGCCAGGACTTGGGTGTCGATGCCCACGTCCTGATTCTGCCCAACCTGTCGCTGACCGCCTCGAGCATCCTGAGCCTGGTGGAGTTGCGCGTGGCGGATGGCCAGCTTGGCCTCTCCTGGCACATTCTCCCCACCGTCGAGATCTTCGTGAACGGGGCGCGCACCGAACCGGACCTGTTCCTGTCCCGCACCTCCATCTTCTCCGTGTTCGCGTACACCGAGAGAACCGCCGTGGGCGGAGGGGCCTTCTGGCAGGCGCTCCCGCGCCTGTCGTTCTACGGGGAATACAATCAGCTGTGGGTGGACGGCGGAAGCGGCAATGAAGCCCTCCTGGGCATCACCTACAAGCTCGACCGTAAGTCGAGCGTTGGGCTGAATGGCCACCTCCTCTACGTCCCGGTCAATGGCTATACGGAACTCCGCGCCTGGGTCCTCGAGGCCTTGACGGACCGCATCAAGCTGAGCGCCGACCTGCAGTGGCAACTGCTCGAGAACCTGCTCAACTACTCACCAGCCTCCATTTCCTATTCCATTCCAAATAACGTGACGCGAGATTCCATCGTGGGGACTGCCAGCGTGACCTGGCTGATGGGTTGCGGGTGGAGTGGCATGCTGAGCGGGTCCATCGGGACGACGCCCCTGAACCTGACGAACTACACCGTGACGGCACGGCTGGGTTACAACTTCACGACGTTCGACGCGGGAACCCCTCGATGAAGTGGCGACTCTTCGGCCCGCGCAGCCTGCTGGTGGCTTCGCTTGTCCTCGGCGCGGGAGTGGTCGCGGCACTGGACGGCGCTGACCACATCAATCCGAACCACGCAGGCCACGCCAAATCGGGCGTCGAATGTCTCGCCTGCCACGAGCCCATCTTCGACGAGACGACGCTGGGACAGGTCTCCGCTTTCCCCAAGGAAGCCAAGTGCCTCTCCTGCCACAAGAAGCAGAAGGAGGACGGCAACTGCGCGTTTTGTCACTCGCGTCCGGACAAGCCGAGCACCTACGTGCTGTCGCCGCCGCACCTCAAGTTCAACCATGCCAAGCACCTCGAGAAGGATGAAAACTGCGGGGTGTGCCACCTGATGCTTCCGGCAAAGGGCGAGTTGGAAAAGCCTGTGCCGCCGATGAAGACGTGCCTTGGCTGCCACAACCACCAGCAGCAGTACGCCAACGGCCAGTGCGACGTGTGCCACCGGGACCTGCTCAGCATGCCGCTCAAGCCCACCAGCCCTCCCTTCAGTCACCAGGCCGACTTCACGCGCGCGCACCCCCCCATCGCCCGAGCGTCCGCGGCCTCCTGCACCCTGTGCCACCAGCAACGCTTCTGTGCGGATTGCCACGCCGCGATGACCGCTCCAATGCGGATTGAGGCGGTCAAGCCGGATGCGGTGGACAAGAATTTCATCCACTGGGGTGATTACCTGACGCGGCACTCGGTCGAGGCGCGCGGGAACGAGTCACGCTGCCAGACGTGCCACGTGGTCAGCTTCTGCGAGCAGTGCCACCGCGCCGCACAGCTGACGCCGAGCTCGGCCAACCCGCAAAGCCCGCACCCCGCAGGTTGGCTGATGCCCGGCAGCTCGAGCTTCCATGGAACGGCCGCCCGGCAGGACATCGTTAGTTGCGCGACCTGCCACGAGCAAGGGGCGCAATCCAACTGCGTGAGTTGCCACCGCGTGGGCGGGGTTGGCGGCGATCCCCATCCCTCCGGCTGGACCAATCGCCATCCAACATCGGAAATTCACAAGAACCCGATGTGTCTGGCGTGCCATCCGTGAGCACCCCTCCGGGGACCGAAGTCATCTAACGGACACCGAGAGTGCGTGTTCTCGCCAAGGGCTTTCGGGGCGGGCCCGCGCTCCGGAAGCGGGTCGCCGCGAAAAAAATTCGGACCGGGTGCCGTTCGAGCAAAATACGCGCGCCGCGCCCCCCGTGACGTTCCGTGAGGGGCGAGGCTGCTCTCATCCGTCTCCCGTTGGCCCCAGGAGGCCGCCTGGGGAAGCGCTACGGCACCCTGCTGCTTGAAGAGAAGCCGCTCCGCGCTTTCAACCCCGCGAGACTTCACGCCTGTGTGCTGAGGCGTGCCGAAGAACGAAGGTGCAGCGCTGGATGTACTGCCTTGGCCCCTGTCTTGCTGAAGGTTGAAGCGCATGGGCCTCCAGGGTCGCCGCATCGAAGTGCTGGGGACGGTTCAGGGCGTTGGCTTTCGCCCCTGGATTTACCGAATCGCCCAGACCCTGGGCGTCAACGGCCACGTTCACAACGACACGCGTGGCGTCACCATCGAGGCCTTCGCCAGCCAGGAGACGCTGGACCGCTTCCTTCAACTCATCGAGGCCACTCCCCCGCCCGCGGCATCCATCCGGCGGATGAGCTGGACCGCCATTCCGGCCCAGGATGTCCAGGCCTTCCGCATCACCGCCAGCCAGGCGAGTACGTCACGCCAGTCCTCCATCCCACCAGACCTGGGGACTTGCGTGGACTGCGTGGCCGAGATTTTCGACCCCGAGGACCGCCGCTACCGCTACCCCTTCACCAACTGCACCAATTGTGGCCCCCGGTTCACCATCGCCCTGGACGTCCCCTACGACCGGCCGGCCACCTCCATGGCGCGCTTTCCGATGTGCGAGGCGTGTCAGCGGGAATACGGGGACCCGGAAAACCGTCGCTTCCACGCTCAGCCCAATGCCTGCCCGCGTTGTGGCCCGAGCCTTCGTCTCCTCGACCAATCGGGCGAGACGCTGCAAACCCAGGATGCGGTCCGCTGGGCTGCCGCCGCCCTATTGAAAGGCGCTCTCGTCGCGGTGAAGGGCATTGGCGGTTTTCACCTGGCCTGCGACGCGACCTCCCGCGAGGCGGTCTCGGCGCTGCGGCTGCGCAAACGGCGCGACGCGAAGCCCTTCGCGGTGATGGTCCGGACGCTGGCCCAAGCGCAGCGGCTGGCTCAGTTGTCGCGTGCAGAATGCGACTTGCTGCAGTCTGTCGAACGCCCCATCGTCCTGGCCCGGCGCGCAGCTGACTCCGGGCTGGCGGACGAGGTCGCCCCCCAGAATCCGCTGGTCGGCGTGATGCTGGCCTACACCCCTCTGCACCACCTGCTGCTTGCGGATGTCGGGCGACCGCTGGTGATGACGTCGGCCAACCTCTCGGACGAACCAATTGCCTTCCGCGACACGGACCTCGTCCGCCTCCGGGAGATGGCCGACTTCTTCCTCATCCACGACCGGGAGATTGTGACCCGTTGCGATGATTCGGTGGTCCGCATCATCCACGGGGCCCCGGCGCTCCTCCGTCGGTCGCGCGGCTACGTGCCACGGTCCGTCAGCCTGGCGCGTGAAGTGGCCCGTCCCGTCCTGGCCTGCGGGGCGCAGCTGAAGAATACCTTCTGTCTGGCCTCCCGCGACTCGGCCGTCCTCGGCCCCCACGTGGGAGACCTGGACGACCCGGAGGTGCTCCTCTCCTACGGGGAGGCCATCGAGCGGATGGAGCGCTTCCTCGGGGTCCGCCCCGAGGTCATCGCCCACGACCTGCATCCGGACTACGTCTCCACCGCTTACGCGCTGGCGCGGCCCGAGCGCACCCGCGTCGCCGTGCAGCACCACCACGCGCACGTTGCAAGCGCGATGGCCGAACACGGCCTTTCCGGCCCGGTGGTGGGCGTTGCCTTCGATGGCACCGGCTATGGCCCGGATGGCTCCGCCTGGGGTGGTGAGGTGCTGCTGGCAACCTTCTTGGACTTCGAGCGGCTGGCAACGCTGCGGCCCATCCGCCTGGCCGGCGGTGACCGTGCCGTTCGCGAAGTCTGGCGAACCGCACTGGCGCTCGTCGAGGACGCCTTTGAGGGAAGGGCGCCGCTGAAAGACATCCCGCTTTTCCAGAACATTGCCGAACACCGGCTGAAGGTGGTGGGCCGGATGGTCGCCGCGGACTTCAACGCGCCGCGGGCGCACGGGGTGGGCCGCTACTTCGACGCGCTCGGCGCCCTCGGCCTGGGGCTCCGGGAAGCGAGGTACGAAGGCGAGGTCGCCCTGGCCTGGAATCTGGTGGCCGACCCTGGCGAGACAAAAGCGTACGGCTTCCACCTAGACCGGACGACCGACCCGTGGTCCCTGGACCTGCGGGCCATGGTGCGCGAGGCGGTGGCCGACGTCATTGCCGGCGTCAGCGCCGCGACCGTCTCCGCGGCCTTCCACAACACGCTGGTGCAGGCGACTGCGGCGATGGTGAGAGCGGTGTTGGAGAGCCGTGGGCCGCTCCCCGTCGTCCTCACCGGCGGATGTTTTCAAAACAGCCGTCTCGCCGAGGGCGTCTGCGCGGCGCTGGGGCCGGACGTGGATGTGCGGCTACAGCGTCTCGTTCCAGCGGGCGATGGCGGCATCGCCCTTGGCCAGGCGCTGGTGGCCGATGCGGTCTCGCGTGCCACAACCGAAGAACCAGGAGGGTGAAGCGATGTGTCTTGGCGTTCCGGGCAAGGTGTTGGAAGTGGATGGGCTGGTGGCCAGCGTCGACTTCTGGGGCGTGCGCAAGCAGGTCCGTCTCGACGTCGTGGACGCGCCGGTGGCGCCAGGGGACTACGTCCTCAACCACGTGGGCTTCGCCATCCGTCGCATTCCGGCCGAGGAAGGCCTGGCGACGCTCAAGCTCTACCATGACCTTTTGCGCAAACAGGGGGAGGAGGACGACTTGATGGCGGCCGACGTCCGCGCCGAAATCGAGGCGGCCGGACCCGGATGGTGGAGAAACTGTGACAGTCGCTTCTGAACGAGATGCGCTCCAGCTGAAGTTCCGGGACCCGGAACGGGGCAAGGCGCTCGTCGAGAAGCTGGCGCAGCTGACGGAGTCGTTGGGTCGCTCGCCGGTGGCAGTGATGCACGTCTGTGGGAGCCACGAGCAGGCCATTGCCCGCTTCGGACTCCGGCACGTCTTTCCCAAGGCGCTGGACGTCATCATGGGGCCCGGCTGCCCGGTCTGCATCACCGACGTCCCCGAGGTGGACGAAGGCGTCGCCCTGGCCCAGCAGGGTGTCCGCGTCGCCACCTACGGTGACATGCTGAAGGTGCCTGGCTCCGCCGGTTCCCTGGCCGATGCCCGCGCCGGGGGCGCGAAGGTGGACATCGTCTACAGCGTCTCCCAGGCAGTCGAGCTGGCACAAAACACAAACGAGGAGATTGTCTTCTTCGCCACCGGCTTCGAGACCACCGCGGTGGCCACTGCGGCGGAAATCCTCCGTGGCCCGCCGCCTAACTTCTCCGTGCTGTCGGCGCACAAGTACATCCCCCCGGTGATGGAGATTGTGGCGGAGATGCCGGACACCCGGGTGGAGGGCTTTCTCGCCGCCGGGCACGCGGCCACCATCACCGGCTGGGGCGTTTTCGAGGCCTTCGTCGAGCGCCACCACCTGCCCGTGGTGGTGGCGGGGTTTGAACCGCTGGACGTCCTCGCCGGCCTGGTGCGGCTGGTGGAACTCATCCACGACAAGACGCCCAAGGTGGACAACATGTACCCGCGCTGCGTCAGCCGGGAGGGGAACGCCGTCGCGCAGGAGCAGCTGTGGAAGGTGTTTCGCCCGCTGGGCGGTCGCTGGCGCGGCATCGCGCACGTCCCCAACGGCAACCTTCGCCTGCGCGACGAGTGGGCGCACCTCGACGCCCGCCGGCGCTTCCACATCGACCTGGCCAGACTCTGGACCTTCGCGCCACCCACCCTGGTGCAGCGCTGCATCTGCGGCGACATCATGGCCGGCCTGAAGTCACCCACCGACTGTCCCCTCTTCGGCAAGGAATGCCTGCCGGACACGCCGGTCGGCGCCTGCATGGTGAGCAGCGAGGGCACCTGCAAAATCTGGCACCAGTACGGCGGGCATCCCGAGTTGACCCGAGCGGTCGAGGTGAGCCCGTGAAGCTGCAACTGCCCATCGGCGAACGCATCAGCCTCAAGCACGGGGCCGGGGGCCGCGCCATGCGCGCCCTCATCGAACAGGTCTTCCTGGAGGGGGTGGAGGCCCCGCTGCAAGGCATCGGGCTGGCCGCCATGGACGACGGCGCGGCCATTCCGGTCGGGGAGCGCTGGCTGGTCCTCACCACGGACTCCCACGTCATCCATCCCCTCTTCTTCCCAGGGGGAGATATTGGCCGACTGTCGGTGGCCGGCACGGTGAATGACCTGGCGATGATGGGGGCGACGGAACCACTGGCCCTCACCTGCTCCGTCATCCTGGAAGACGGCTTCCCCTCGGCGGACCTGCTGCGCATCCAGAAGTCCATCCTCGCCACCTCGCGCGAGGCACATGCACCGATTGTGACCGGCGACACCAAGGTGATGGGGCGCGGTGAGCTCGACGGCCTCGTCCTCAACACGGCCGGCGTGGCCTTCACCAACCGGGTGGTACCCGACTGCGGGCTCCGGATTGGAGACCGCATCATCGTGACGGGAACCATGGGAGACCATGGCTTCGCCGTCCTTGCGGTCCGGCACAAGCTGGCCTTGGAGGGGGAGCTATTGTCCGACGTCGCTCCCATCAACGAGATGATTCGCGCCGCGCTGGAGGCGGGCGGCCAGGACGTGGTGGCCATGAAGGACCCCACCCGAGGCGGCCTCGCGAGTGCGCTGCATGAGATGGCGGAGAAAAGTGGGGTGGGAGTCCTGCTGTACCAGGACCGCATTCCGCTGAGCGACCCGGTGCGCGCCGCGGCGGAACTCCTCGGAATTGACCCGCTGCACGTGGCCAACGAGGGGAAGGCTGTCCTCGGGGTGCGTCCGGAGGCAGCGGAGCGCGTTCTGGCGGCGCTCCACGCCCACCCGCTGGGACGGAACGCGGCCATCGTCGGGACGTGCTTGGGCGAGCACCTCGGCCGCATCATCCTGGACACGGGGCTGGGGCGCCGGCTGCTGACCGAGCCCGAGGGCGAGCCGCTGCCGCGCATCTGCTGAGGAGGCGTCCCATGAAGCACATCCGCATCGAGGTCGACGCTGGCGTGGGGGTCCTCACCATCGACCGGCCAGAACGTTTCAACTCCCTGGATGTGGAGACGGCACAGGACCTGCGCAAGGCCGGCCTGCAGCTGGCCCGGGACCCGCTGGTGCGGGCCGTGGTGCTGCGCGGCGTCGCTGGAGTCTTCTGCAGCGGGGCGGATTTGAAGTTCATCCGCGCCGGCGGCGAGGCGGCCCACCTGCAGTACCTCACGCCTTCGGCGCGCAGCGTGCCGTCCGGCTACGGCGAGGTCTTCAAGCAGATTCTGGAGTACCTGCACAGCACCATCTCGGAGATTCGTCGCGCGGCGAAGCCTTTCATCGCCGCGGTGGACGGCGCTTGTGCCGCCGGCGGGTTCGGGCTGGCGATGGCATGCGACCTCGTCTTCGCCTCGGAGCGCTCCACCTTCGAGTGGGCGTACGCCAAGACGGGGCTGAGCGGTGCTGAGAGCTCGACCTTCTTCCTTCCCAAGCTGGTGGGCCTTCGTTTCGCCATGGACATGCTGCTGCTCAACCCGCGTCTGGACGCGAAGGCCGCGCACCAGGCCCGGTTGGTGAGCGGCGTGCTCCCGACGGCGGGATTCGACGCGGAGGTGCTGTCCATCGCCAGGCGCCTGGCCGCCGGGCCCACCCGGGCCTACGGCATGGCGAAGGCACTCTTCAACGAGGCAGCGGGCGTGGACCGCTTGGACTACCACCTGGACCGCGAGCTGGAAAACCTCGTCCGGAGCGCCGACGGGCCCGAGTTCCAGGAAGGCATCGACGCCTTCTTCGCCAAGCGCGCGCCGCGCTTTCCGGGGCCCTAGCCCATGCATGAGTACTCGCTAGTGCAGGGACTCTTCGACGAGGTCGCCGCGCAGGCGGCGGCCCGCGGCGCGACTGCCGTGCGCAAGGTGACAGTGGGCCTGGGAGAACTGGCGGGCGTCGACCCGGAACTGTTTGCCACTGCCTTCAACACCTTCCGTCCGGCAAGCCCCCACCCCGAGGCGGAACTGTCCGTACACTGGGTAGAAGCGGCGTGGGTGTGCGCCGGGTGTGCAGCCCCCTTCCAGCGGGGCGCCGTGCTGCGCTGTCCGGCCTGCGGGGCACCGGGGCGACTCGCGGCGGGAGATGAGCTCATCCTCGAGCGCATCGAGATGGAAGTCCCAGAGCCGCACGCTTTGCGCCCGGAGAGTACGGAGCGCGCACACAGTGACGGTTGACGCCCGCTGTGGCCTGCGTTTCTAGGGCTAGCCAGGGGCACCAGTCTTGCAGCCCGTCCGGTAGCACCTGGCGCCGGAAAAGGCTGACTCGGGCGCCGCAATCCCTGGGGAGCGGCGATGAGCACTGGTGAAGGCTGGCTAATTGGAGAGTTAAAGCGGCGTGGTGTGAGCCGACGAGATTTCGTCCTGTTCTGCGCCGGGATTGCTGGCACCTTCGCGCTGCCTGGGTCGGCAACGGCGAAGATTGCCGCGGCGCTCAGCAAGGCGAAGAAGCCCATCCTCGTCTGGCTGGAGTTTCAGGACTGCTGCGGCAACACCGAGTCGTTCCTCCGCGCCAGCGCCCCCACCGTCGGGGAAGTCATCCTCGACACGCTCTCGCTCGACTACCACGAGACCATCATGGCGGCGGCCGGCCAGCAGGCCGAAGACGCCCTCCAGAACGTCGTCAAGACCAACAAGGGCGAGTACCTCGCGGTGGTCGAAGGCTCCATCCCCACCGGAGCGGGCGGCGCGTACTGCACCATCGGCGGGAAGTCGGCCCTGTCCATCGCCCGTGAGGTGTGTGGTGGCGCGGCGGCCACCATCGCCATGGGCACCTGCGCCACTTACGGCGGCCTTCCGGCCGCGTCGCCCAACCCCACCGGGGCCCTGGGCGTGGCGGACGCGGTTCCCGGCGTGAAGAATCTCATCAACCTCTCCGCCTGCCCGGCCAACGCCGCCAACATGGTGGCGCTCATCAGCTACTACCTCACCTTCAAGCGCTGGCCGCCGGTGGACGGGGTGGGCCGGCCGCTGTTCGCCTACGGCCAGAGCATCCACGACGCTTGCGAACGGCGCGCCCACTTTGACGCCGGGCAGTACGTCGAGGCCTGGGGCGACGAGGCGCACCGCAACGGCTACTGCCTCTTCAAGATGGGGTGCAAGGGCCCGGTCACCCACCAGAACTGCCCCAACATCCGCTGGAATACCGGGACGAACTGGCCCATCGGCTGTGGCCACCCGTGCATCGGCTGCGCCGAGCCGGACTTCTGGGACAAGATGACGCCCTTCTACCAGCACCTGCCCAACGTGGCCGGCTTCGGCGTGTCCGAGAGCATCGACAAGGTCGGGGTGTGGCTGGCAGCCGGCACGGCCGTCGCCTTCGGTGCCCACACCGTGGGGAAGATGGTCCAGCACCGGCTGGCAACCCACGAGGGACCAGACACCGAGGTGCCGCCGGAGCCACCGAGTCCGCCCAGTAAACAGCCGCCCAAGACCGGGGGAATGCCATGACGCACGTGGTGGTGGATCCAGTAACGCGCATCGAAGGCCACCTCCGGATTGAGGCGGAGGTGGACGGAGGCCAGGTGAAGGACGCCTGGTCGTCCTCGACGATGTTTCGCGGCATCGAGTTGATTCTCAAGGGCCGGGACCCGCGGGATGCGTGGGCCTTCACCCAGCGCATCTGTGGCGTCTGCACGACAGTGCACGCCATCGCGTCCATCCGCGCGGTGGAGAACGCCATCGGCGCAACGCCGCCGCCCAACGCGCGCATCCTCCGCACGCTCATCAACGCGGCCCAGTGCATCCAGGACCACGTCATTCATTTCTACCACCTGCACGCGTTGGACTGGGTGGATGTGGTCTCCGCCCTGTCGGCGGACCCGGCAAAGACCTCCAGCCTGGCGCAGTCCATCTCTGATTGGCCGCTGTCGAGCACGCAGTACTTCACCGGCGTGAAGACACGCCTGAAGGACTTCGTCGACCGTGGCCAGCTCGGACCCTTCGCCAATGCCTACTGGGGCCATCCGGCGTACCACCTACCGCCCGAGGCGAACCTCATGGCGGTGGCGCACTACCTGGAAGCCCTGGACTGGCAACGCGAGTTCATCAAAATCCACGCCATCCTCGGCGGGAAGAATCCCCACCTGCAGTCCTTCCTGGTGGGCGGCATGGCCACGCCGGTGGACCCGAATAGCCAGTCGTCGTTGAACATCGGGACCATCGCCAACCTGCGGGAGCTGGCCGCCAAGGGCCAGGACTTCGTCAAGCGGGTCTACCTGCCGGACGTGCTCGCCATCGCCGGCTTCTATAAGGAGTGGGCGGGCATCGGCGCCGGCGTGGGCAACTACATGACGTACGGTTCCTACCCGGAGAACGACGCGCCGAACCCGACGCTCTTCCTCCCCGCCGGCATCATCATGAAGCAGGACATTGGAAAGGTCCTGCCGCTCGACCCGTCCCGCATCAGCGAGTCGGTGAAGCATGCCTGGTACGACTACAGCGGCGGCGACGACAAGGCGCTCCACCCCTCGCAAGGGGAGACGCTGCCCCACTACACCGGCCCCCAGCCTCCCTACGAGAGGCTGGACCTTGCCCAGAAGTACAGCTGGCTCAAGTCGCCACGCTATGGCGGCGATGCGATGGAGGTCGGCCCTCTGGCCCGCATGCTGGTGGCCTATGTCTCGGGTCAGCCGCGCGTCAAGGAGCTGGTGGGGGTGGCCCTGGGCAGCCTCAAAGTCGGACCGGAAGCCCTCTTCTCGACACTCGGGCGGGTGGCCGCCCGCTGCATCGAGACGGTGCTCCTCGCCGAGAAGATGGATGGGTGGATTGACGAGCTCGCGGCCAACATGGGGGCCGGGGATTACCGCATCCAGGACAACGGCAGGTGGGACCCCAAGAGCTGGCCGAAGGAGTGCTTCGGCGCCGGCTACCACGAGGCTCCCCGTGGCGCACTGGGCCACTGGGTCCACATCAAGGACGGCGTCATCGTCAACTACCAGTGCGTCGTCCCCAGCACCTGGAATGCCGGGCCGAGAGATGCCGCAGGCAAACGCGGGCCGTACGAGGCTTCCTTGCTCGGCACGCCGGTGGCCAAACCGGAGCAGCCGCTGGAGATTCTCCGGACGGTGCACTCCTTCGACCCATGCATGGCCTGCGGAGTCCATGTCGTGGATGTCCACAAGCGCGAGCTGGCGCACGTGAGGCGGCCGTGAAGTACCCCCGCACCTCCAAGACCTGGGTCCACAAGGAGGAGGAGCCCCGGATGCGGGTCTACGTGTGGGACGCGATGGTGCGCTCGTCCCACTGGCTCGTGGCCGGGGCCATCCTGGTCCTCACCGTCACCGGCCTGTACATCGGCCGCCCTTTCCAGAGCTCGGTGGGGCCGGCCTCGCCGCACTTCCTCATGGGGTGGGTGAAGACCATCCACTTCTATGCGGCGATTGTCTTCACGCTTTCACTGTTGGCCCGCATTGTGTGGTTCTTCCTTGGCCCGAAGCAGGCCTCCTGGCGACAATTCATCCCGACCACCAAGGCGCGCTGGGCCAACTTCACCAAGACGCTGCGCTTCTACCTGTTCATCTCGGTCGAGCCCCCCGGCGCCATCGGACACAATTCCGTGGCAGGCCTGGCCTATACCGGCGTCTTCTTCCTTTACGCGGTGATGCTGGTCACCGGGTTCGCCCTCTACGGCTCGATGGCCGACGTGCGCTCCCCCATGCACATCTTCAATGCGCTTGGGCCGATGGTCGGCGGGCTCCAGACGGCGCGCATCATTCACCACGTGGTGATGTGGCTCATTCTCGGCTTCGTCGTCCACCACATCTACAGCGCCCTGTTGACGGCCAAGCAGGAGCGGAATGGAGAGTTGGAGTCCATCTTCTCCGGCAACAAGTACCTCCTCCACGAACAGATGGAAGAGGGCAGAGACTCGCTCGGTCCCCGCAAGCCCCTGGCCTCGCATGCCCGCCCGTGACCCACTGCTGGTGCTGGGCCTGGGCAACCTGCTTTGCCAGGACGACGGCGTCGGGGTAGCCGCCGTCGGCTGGCTTCATCGCCATTACACGCCGGCACCGGGCGTCCGCGTCCTCGACGGGGGAACTCTCGGCCTGGCGCTACTTCCCACCCTGGAAACCGCGGACACGGTGCTCATCATCGACGCCATCCGCTCGGACGGCCCCCCGGGCGCCTTCGTCCGGCTGGAGGGGGAGGACGTCGCCCACGCCGCGGAGCACCGCCTCTCCGTCCACCAGGTGGGAGTGAGCGACTTGCTCGGCGCCGCGCGTTGGCAGGGAAGCCTTCCGGCGCGCCTGCTCCTGCTCGGCCTGGTCCCGCAGTCCATGGAGCTGGGCGTGGAGCGAACGCCGGCGGTGGCAGCCGCCCTGCCGGCCCTCGTCGACCGGGTGGTGGCCGAGTGCGCCGCCCTGGGGTACCCGTTCACACCGAGGCTGTCGCATGAGACATCCAGCGAATTTGGCCCTCTGGGTGACAATTTCCATCGCCTGTTCGGCCTGCCTGGCGAAGTGCGGTGAGGACACCCACGCCACCGAGTCCGTTCCCTGGGACCGGATTCGTTCGGCCGAGGCACGCAGTCGCGGCAAAGCGCTCTTCGTTCAGAACTGCGTCCTGTGCCACGGCGAGCGCGCCGACGGCCGCGGCGTGCGTAGCATGGGCCTTGACCGGAAGCCGGCGGACTTCAGCGACATGCAGTGGAACAGCCCCGCCGGGGCGGCCCGCGCGTACCATGCCATCCGGGAGGGCGTCCCTGGCAGTCCGATGCCTTCCTGGAGCTCGCTCTCGGAAGCAGAAAGCTGGGACCTGGTTGCCTACCTCGTCTCGGTGAGTACCCAGGGCCCGTAGGAGAGGACACGACGAATGTGCGAGTCATGCGGATGCGGGGATGAAGCGCTGGTGCCGGTGGAGGTACAGCACCGCATTCTGGCCGTGAACGACCAGACGGCTCGCCACACCCGGGGCCATTTCGAGGAGCTCGGCGTGCTGGCGCTGAATCTCATGGGCTCGCCAGGCTCCGGCAAGACGGCCTTGCTCGAGGCGACGGCGCGCCTGGCGAAGGGCTGGCTCCGCCTGGGCGCCCTTAGCGGAGACCTGGCCACTGACCGCGACGCGGCGCGACTCCGGGCCGCCGGCATCCCGGCCCTGGAAATCACCACTGGTTCCGCCTGCCACCTGGACGCGGAGCTGGTGCACCGGGCCCTCCATGACTTCCCGTGGAAGGAACTGGACCTGCTGGTCATCGAGAACGTGGGCAACCTCGTCTGTCCGGCCGTCTACGACTTGGGACAGGCCGCCAACGTGGTGGCTCTCAGCGTGACGGAGGGGGAGGACAAGCCTCTCAAGTACCCCGTCATGTTCCGCAAGGCTGACCTCGTCATCGTCACCAAAATCGACCTTCTCCCGCACCTGCCCGACATCCGGCTGGAAGCGATTGCGGATTCACTCTCCCGCGTCATGCCCTCCCCGGTGATGCTGCCCGTCTCTGCCCGGACGGGCGAGGGGATGGGAGCCTGGCTGGACTGGCTCGCGGCGCGGCGCATCTCCACGCACCGAAGCCAGGGCCACGCCGCCGTGGCGACACACTCCCATGCCCCGGCTCACTCGCACAGCTGAGCCGGCCGGCGAGGCAGCTCACCGCCCCGTCCTTTTCTCCAGCGCCGGGCTGCCGGCGCACCTCAGGGGCAGTGTGGCGCGACCCCCCTTCCCTTTCAGCTAGGAGATTCGCTCGATGGAGCTGAATGCCAGCCAAATCCGCAAGCTCATCCTCGACGAGCATGACGTCCTGCGGGATGAGCTGCAGGACATCGCCACGCTCCTCCGGGACGTCGCCGCCCAGCGCGCGGAGGCTGCCGAGCGCCTACAGCACCGGATGAAGGCATTCTACGGCGCGTTCCTCAAGCACATCGCCCACGAGGACAGCCTGCTCCGACCGGTGCTGGCCAACATCGACGCCTGGGGCGCGGTGCGCGTGGAGAAGATGGACGACGAGCACCGGGAGCAGCGCTCCACCATCGCGGCGTTGACCTCGCTGGAGCTGGCGAGCGACCTGGAGGGCTACCTGGCCCGCATCCGCGCCTTCGTGGTGGCGGTCGCGGCCGACATGGAAGCCGAGGAGCAGGAGTGTCTCAGCCCGGACATCCTCCGCGACGACACCATCGTCATCGACTACTTCACCGGGTAGCCGACACCACCGGGGCGGTGCCGAAGGCCCGCGCCGCCCGGGTGGCCCCCTGAAGCAGCGGCGCAGGAAAAAGCCCGAGTCCCACCACCGCAGCCAGGCAGAGCGCGATGGCCGCGCGCAGCGCCACGCCGACGGGCAGCGGTGCGGAGGACTCTCCCTCGGACATGAAGGTCGAGCGGGCCACGCCCAGGTAATAGAAGAGGCCCACCACGGCCACGGCAACGCCCAAGACGACTGGCCACACCAGCCCGGCGCGGTAGCCGGCAAGGAAGACGAAGAGTTTTGCCCAGAAGCCGGCGACGAAGGGGATGCCCGCCAGCGAGAGCAGGAAGACCAGGAGGGCCGCACCGAGGAACGGCGAGCGCCGGGAGAGGCCGGCGAGCCGCACCAGGCTGTGGCCGCCCGACTGCTCGGCCGCGGCATGCACCACCAGGAAGGCGCCCAGGTTGGTGAACACGTAGGTGGCGATGAAGAAGAGCGCCATCGCCACGCCAAACTCGGTGTGCGTGCAGAGCGCCACCAGTACGTAGCCAATCTGGGCAATGCCCGAGAACCCCAAGAGTCGCCGCACGTCCGCCTGGGGAAGCGCGAAGAGGTTGCCCACCAGCATGCTGCTCACCGACAGCAGAACCAGCGCCGGTTCCCAGACTGCCGACTGGCGGGCCCAACCGGACAGCAGCACGACACTCAGTGCGGCCAGTCCAGCGGCCTTGGGCGCGACAGACAGAAACGCCACGAAGGGCGTGGGGGCGCCCTGGTAGGTGTCGGCCACCCACATGTGGAAGGGAACGGCCCCCACCTTGAAGCCGAAGCCCGCCACCACCAGGAGGAGCCCGACGCCGGCCAGGGGCGGGAGGGGAGCCGGCGGGACAGCCGAGATGAGCGTCGACTCGGTGAAACCGAGGATGAGGGCAAGGCCAAAGAAAGTGAGGGCCGAGCTCGCCGTGCCCGTGACGAAGAGTTTCAGTCCAGCCTCCGCCGCCAGCCTCGGTCGGTCCGCGGGCGCGTCATTCTTGGCCCAGGCCGAGAGCACGTACAGCGGGACGCCCATCAACTCGAAGGACACGACGAGAAGGGTCCAGTCTCGGGCACCGGGCAAAATCATCATCCCGACGACACTGAAGAGCAGCAGCGCGTAATACTCCGCCTGACGCAGCGGGGCCTGCTCCTCGAGCCAGTCCATCGCGCCCAGCACCGCCAGCAAGGCGGCACACAGAAACACGCGCTGGAAGAAGAGGACCCACGCGTCCGCCACGTAGGCCCCGTGCGGGGTGGAGCCGGACACGTCGAATACGAAGGAAGCTGCCAGCACCGCCGCCAACAGCACGGCGGTCAGCCTCCCCCACACCCGGCCGTGGCCCGGCAGCACCGCATCGCCGAGCAGCACCAGCCCTGCGATGCCAGCCACCGCCAGGTCCAGGCCGAGGAGCTGAAGCCAGTCCGCGGTCACCGCAGCACCTGCGCGAGGAGGGGAAGCCGGTGGAGAAAGGCCGCGCTGGTGACGTCGATGAAATCCAGCAACAGGCGGGGCCAGAGCCCGAAGAGAACCAGTGCCGTGCCAAGCACCAGGGGTGCCCCCCACTCCGTCCCCTGGGCGTCCTCCAGGTGGGTGTACTCACCGGTCGGCACCGGCCCCCAGAAGATGGTTTTCGCCGCACGCAGCACGTAGACCGCGGTGACAAACGCCCCGAGGACGCCCGGAACTGTCCACCACGGGAACCGGGCGGTGGCCGCGCCGAGAAACACGAGAAACTCGGCGACGAAGCCAGCCGTGCCGGGGAGTCCCAGCGAGGACAGGCTGGCCAGGGTGAAGAAGGCGGCCACCGCCGGCATGGCATGGGCGAAGCCGCCCATGCGGGCGATGGTGCGGGTGTGGGCACGCTCGTAGACCAGGCCCACCAGCGCGAAGAAGAGGCCAGTCATGATGCCGTGCGCGAACATCTGGTACACGGCCCCGTTCCAGCCTGCAGGGTTGAGGGTAGCCGCTCCGAGCATGACCACGCCCATGTGGCTGACGGACGAGTAGGCAATGACGTACTTCAGGTCCGTCTGGCTGGCGGCGCACAGGGCGCCGTAGAGGATGTTGACCACGGCCACCGCGCCGACGACGGGCGCCCACGCCACCGCCGCGCTCCGGCGCCAGCACCATGCCCACCCGCATGACGCCGAACGCGCCGAGCTTCATCAGCACCCCGGCGTGCAGCATGGACACGGCCGTCGGCGCCGATGCGTGGCCGTCCGGGGACCAGGTGTGGAAGGGGAAGACGCCGGCCAGCGTGCCGAAACCGAGCCAGACCAGCGGGAACACCAACATCTGCGTCGAACGGGAGAAGGCCACGCCTTGGAGAACCTGCAGGTCGAAGGTGCGTGCCCCGGACCGACTCCACAGCACGAACATGGCCACCAGAATGGCCGCCGAGCCCACCAGCAGCATCAGCGTCAACTTCATCGCCGCGTACTCGCGCGAACCGACGGCGAAGCGTTTCCAGACGAAGCGAAACGGGCCGGCCGGTGGAATCTCGTGGCTGCTGCCCCAGATGCCGATGAGCAGATACATCGGTAGCACGGCAATCTCGTACAGCAGGAAGAAGACGAAGAGGTCCTGGGAGACGAAGACGCCGAAGACGCCCGAGACCAGCACCAGGAGGAGGATGAAGAATTCCTTGTCCCGCCGGTCCACCTTCCAGCTGGCCAGGACACCGGTGACGATGATGAGGCCGGTGAGGAGGAGGAGGGCCACGCTCCAGCCGTCCGCCGCCAGCTTGATGTGAATCCCGAGAGAGGGGACCAGCGGGTAGTCCTCCAGAAACTGGAAGCCACCTTTGGCCTTGTCCCAGGACCAGGCCACGACGAGAGCACCCATCAGCGACGTGAGGGCCCCACAGAGGGACACCCACCGCGTCGTCAGGCGGGCCTGTGCAGGCAACAGGAGCAGCAGGGCCGCAGCGACCGCTGGAGCTGCCACCACCAGCGAGAGCAGGTGCGTGCTCACCGCCACCCACCGAGCCAGGCGAGGACCAGCGCACCCACCATGACCGCGAAGACATAGTCGCGGGTGCGGCCGGTCTGAAGCGGCCGCACCGCTGTGCCCGCCTCGATGGTGCCCCAGCCAAGGGCGTTGATGACGCCGTCCACCAGGTAGCGGTCCATCCACCGCGCCCAGCCGCTCACCCGCAACAGCACTTGACGGTAGAGGCCCTCCCAGCCCCGGTCCACGAAGGCCCCTCGGTCGAAATACTCCAGCGCAGCCGCCCACGGCACCCGTCGCCCGGCGCCCCCGAAGAAGAAGACGGCGGCGGCGAGACCGAGCACGGCGGAAGCGGAGGCGACCACCGGCGTCAGCCCCAGGTGCAGGTGGTATTCCGTGCCCAACGAGCCGGCCAGCCACCCCCCGAGGAGGCCGGCGAAGACAGCGGGAACCGCGAGCAGCACCAGTGGCCCCGTCATGGAGAGGCCGGGCTCATGCGCGTGCGCCGCCGCCTCCGAGGGCGGGCCGAGGAATGCTTTCACCAGGACCCGCCCCATGTAGAGGGCAGTCAGAAAGGCGGACGCCATGAGCAGGACCCATGGCACCCAGCCCGCCTTCCCTTCCACCGAGGTGAGGGCGAGGTCCTTGGACGCGAAGCCGGCAAAAAACGGGACGCCGGCGAGGGATAGGGCGCCCACGACGAAGACGGCCGACGTCAGGGGCATCTTCCTCCCCAGCCCGCCCATGGCACCGAGCTCGTTGCTGTGGACCGCGTGGATGACACTGCCTGCGGCCAGAAACAGCAGCGCCTTGAAGAAGGCGTGCGTCCCGAGGTGGAAGAAGCCGGCGAAGGCCGAGCCAGCGCCAATCGCCGCCACCATCAGGCCCAGCTGGGAACAGGTGGAATAGGCGAGCACCTTCTTGATGTCGGTCTGGACCAGGGCAAGCAGGGCGGCAAAGGCTCCCGTTCCGGCCCCCACCCAGAGCATCAGGTCGCGGGTCGCCGGAGCCCGAGCGAAGAGCGGGTCGGCCCGCACCAGCATGTACACCCCGGCCGCCACCATCGTCGCCGCATGGAGCAGCGCAGACACCGGCGTTGGCCCTTCCATGGCATCGGGAAGCCAGACGTGGAGCGGGAATTGTGCCGACTTGCCGACCACCGCAACGAAGAGGAGTGCTGTGACAGCGGTGGCCACCTGGGGCGAGGCAGCCACCGTCCATTCGAAGCTTCCGGTCGAGGCAAACAGCACCAGGAGCGCGAAGAGGAAGCCCATGTCGGCGAGCTTCGTCATCCAGAAAGCCTTGACGGCGGCCCGGGCGGCGCTGGGCCTGGCGAAGTAGAAACCAATCAGCAGGTAGCTCGTCACGCCCACCAGCTCCCATCCGGCAAACAGTTGGAGGAGGTTGGGGGCCACCACCAGCAGGTTCATGCTGAAGAGGAAGAGCGCGTGGTAGGCGAAGTAGCGCCCGTAGGAGCGCGGCGTTTCATCGCGCATGTACTCGAGCGAGAAGATTTGAACGCACAGCGCGACGACGGTGACCACCAGCAGCATCACCACCGACACGCCATCCAGCTGAAGCCCGACCTCGGCAAGCGTGTGGCCCTGCGCGGGGAGCCAGGGGACGGTGACGCGGACGTCCGGCGCGCCGGCCGCCCGGTCGATGACGAGTTTCGCCGCGGCAGCGGCGGCCAACAGGCTGCTGGCGATGGTCAGGCCCGCTGCGGGTGCTCCGCGGCGCCGCGCCCAGGGGACCAGCACCAAGAGGAGGGCGGCCAGGGCAGGCGCGCCAAGGGCCACCCCGGCCAGGAACACTGGAGAATTCAATGCCTGGCCTCCCGGGCGAGGTCGAGGACGGTGTCGCCATGCCTCCGGTACAAGAGCATCACCAGGGCAAGCCCCACCGCGACTTCGGAGACGGTGACCACCAGCGCGAAGAGCACCAGCGCCTCGCCCGGGCCCCCGCGAAGCGTGGCGAAGGCAACGAAAACGACGTTGGCCGCGTTGGCCATCAGCTCGATGGACAGCAGCAGCGCGACCGCATGCCGGCGGGTGAGCACTCCGTACAGCCCCACGCTGAACAGCAGCGTCGCCAGGAGCAGGACCTCGTTAAGCTTCATTTTGGCAACCCCTCGGTCCCGGGAGCCGGGTCGCGGCGCCGCGCCAGCACCACCGCACCCACGACGGCCGCCAGCAGTAACAGCGACGTCACCTCGAAGGCGAGCAGGTAGTCGTCGAGCAGGCTGCGGGCCAATTCGGGCGTGGTGGGCGGCCGGGGCGCGATGACGTGCGAGAAGTCCGTCTTGAGGATGGCCCCGCCCACCAGCACGAAGAATCCGACGGCGACGAGGAGTCCACGGAGGCTGTCGGCACTGTCGACGTCGGCCACCACGCCCTCCTGTCGCCCGGTGACCATCACGCCGAAAATCATCAACGTGACGACGCCTCCGACGTACGTCAACACCTGGACGCCGGCGAGGAACGGTGCGTCGAGCAGCGCATACAGGACTGCCGTCCCGAGGAGCACCAGGGCAAGCCAGAGGACGGCACGCACCAGGTTCCGGCTGCGCACCACCAGGTACGCAGCCACCACCAGGACGAGCGCGACCAGCCAGAAGGCAAGCCGGAAGGTCATCCGGAGGTCCCCTCCTCTGGGCCCGGTGCACCTCCGGAGGTGGCAGGAACGGGCGGAGTCGCCGGTGCCACCGCCGGCGGCTTCGGCACTTTCGGTGGCTCCTGCATCCCCATCAGCCGCGTCGCATCGCCCCAGGCACGGGGCTTCGACTTCTCGTTCGCGTAGAGCTTGGGCATGGTGAGGACCAGCTCCTCGCGCGAGTAGGTGGGCACCTCCGGCTCCCGGGTCATGACGATGGCGTCGGTAGGACAAACCTGGACGCACAGCTCGCAGAAGATGCAAGCCGACATGTCCAGAATGAAGTCATCGGCATAGCCGCGCTTCTTGCCCGTGATGGGGGATTCCCGTTTGCCGCCAAACTTGATGGCGATGACCTGCGAGGGGCAGATGCGCTCGCATTGCAGGCACCCGATGCACAGCTCGTCGCCCTGCTCATCGTGGAGCAGCGCGAAGCTGGACCGGTAGCGCTCCGCACGCTCGCGGATGACCTTGGGGAACTCGACCGTCGTCACGGGGCGCAACAGGTTGGTGAGGGTCACCCTCATCGCCTGAAGCCCGTCTGTAAAGTAACCCATGACCCTTCCTCGTCAGCCTACGAAGACGACCCACACGCCTGCCATCGCCACCAGCGCGATGCTGGAGGGAACCAGGTACCGCCAGCAGAGCCTCATCAACTGGTCGGACCGGAAGCGCAGCAGCGTCCACCGAATCCAGTACAGCCCGACAAAGAGGAGCAGGGTCTTGAGGACCATCCAGTGCAGCCCGGGCCGGAACGGGCCGTCCCAGCCACCCAGGAAGAGGGCTGAGGCCACCGCCGAGGCCACCAGTGTGTGCACGTACTCCGCCATGTAGAAGAGGGCGAACTTCATCCCCGTGTACTCGGTGGTGACACCCGCCACCAGCTCGCTCTCCGCTTCGGGGATGTCGAACGGGATGCGGTTCGCCTCGGCCAGCATGGCCAGCACGAAGATGATGAAGGCCGGGATGCCAAGGAAAAAAGGCCAGGTGACGAACCAATGGTGGTCCGACTGGAACTGGACGATGGCGCCGATGCGCATCGAGCCGGCCAGAATCACCGGAACCAGCGCGGCGAGCACCAGCGGAACCTCGTAGGAGACGGACTGCGCCACGGCGCGCATCCCTCCCAGCAGGGCCAGCTTGTTGTTGCTCGCCCAGCCGGCGGTGAAGACGGGCAGCACGGTGACCGCTCCGATGGCGAGCACGTAAAGCACCCCGACGTCGAGGTCCGCTGCCACCACGGTGGGGGAGAAGGGCACCGCCGCCGCCACGCCGATGGCGCAGACGACAGCTACCGGCGGGGCCAGGTTGAAGAGGACGGCGTCCGCCTTGAACGGGACGATGTCTTCCTTCTGGAGCAGCTTCAGCACGTCGGCGATGGGCTGGAGAATTCCGGCCGGTCCGACCAGGGTTGGTCCGAGCCGAGACTGCATGCGCGCGGCCAACTTCCGCTCGAACCACAGCGAGAACGCGGTGACGGTCATCAGCACGGTAACGATGACTGCCCCGTAGCTGAACCCGTGGACAAAACCACTCACCGGTCCACCTCGCCCATGATGGGGTCGAGCGAACCGAGGATGGCCACCGCGTCGCTCACCGTGGCTCCGGGGAGGATGTAGGGCAGCGTCGAGAGCGCGTGCAAGCTGGGCGGGCGAATCTTCAGACGGTAGGGGAACTGCGAGCCGTCCGAGATGACGTAGGTGCCGAGCTCGCCCCGAGGCGTCTCGATGGCCACGTACGCCTGGCCCGGTGGGATTTTGGTCTGCACCGGCACCTTGATGGGTTTTCCGCTGTTGATGGACCCTTGCGGGACGCTGTCCACCATCGCCCGGACGAGGCGAATGCTTTCGCGAATCTCGCCCAGGCGCACCTGCGCCCGCGCGAAGCAGTCCCCACCGGTGGCGGTGACCGGCTGGACCGGGACCTCGTCGTAGGCGTGGAAGGGCGCGTCGCGGCGCAGGTCATGGTCGACGCCACAGGCACGGAGGATGGGCCCGGTGACGCCCAGCTCCAGCGCCAGGTCGGTATCGAGGACGCCGACGCCCTTCGTGCGTGCAACGAAAATCTTGTTGTGCAGCGTCATCGCCTCGTACTCGTGGAGACGTCCGTCGATGATGTTGAGCGCCGAGTGGACCTTCGCGCTCCAGCCGGCGGGTAGGTCGTGCCGGTTCCCGCCGATGGTGTGGGTGTTGTAGTGAAACCGGGCGCCGGTTACTTCCTCGAAGAGGTCGAGGATGAGCTCGCGCTCCCGGAAGCAATAGATGAAGACGGTGGAGCCGCCGCCCAGCGCGCCGCCGAGGTCGAGCGCGAAGGTCCCCAACCACAACAGGTGCGAGGCAATCCGCTGCAACTCGGCGAAGAGGGTTCGCATCCAGCGGGCCCGGCGCGGCACTTCGAGGTTGAGCAGCTTCTCGAAGGCCATGTTCAGCGCCTGCTCGTTGGTCATCGGCGCCACGTAGTCGTTCTTGTCGACGATGGGCGTGATTTGGACGTAGGCAAGCGACTCGCACAGCTTCTCCACCGCGCGGTGCAGGAAACCGACGTGCGGCACGGCCTTCACCACAATCTCCCCGTCCAGCGTGAGGTCCATCCGGAAGACCCCATGCGTCGACGGGTGCTGCGGCCCGAAGTGGAGCAGCATCAGCTCCGCTTCCGGGTCGTACCGGTCGATGTTCACGTGCGGGTCGACCCGCCGCGTGACCTGGACGGTGCGCATCCCGGTCATCTCCAGGGAGCGGCCGCGGTGTCCGCGGCGAAGTCGCGCCGCAGCGGGTGGCCTGCGTAGTTCTCGGCCATCATCAGCCGGCGGAGGTCCGGGTGGCCGGAAAACACGACGCCCACCAGGTCGAACTGCTCGCGCTCCTGCCAGTCTGCTCCGGCGTAGACTTCGCTCAGCGAGGGCACCGGCTGGCCCGGGAGGGGGCGCACGGCCCAGACGGCAACCCGGGTGCCGGGGCCCACCGTCCGCAGCAGGTAGACCACCTCGTGGTGCTCAGTCTCCTGCGCGTCATTCCCGGCCCGCCCCTTCCCCGCCAGCCAGTGGGTGGCGACGATGGAGACGAGCTGACGGTAGCCGAGGCCTTTCAGCCGGCGGGCCAGCTCCAGGTGCCGCTCGACCGGCACCAGGGGCGGCCCCTGCTTGGCCGAGGGGAGGATGCCAAAGTCCGCCAGCACCCCGTCGAGTTCGGTGGCATTGGACGCCGCGAAGGCTGCCGGCACGGCCTCGACTGGCACGGACACGGGCGAGGCGACCTCCAAGTCGGTGGCGTGCTCGGCGGAGCTCACCTGCGCTTCGTCGAGCTCTGCCGTGCGGTCCGTGTCCACCATTCTCGGGTTCGAGGGCTTGGTGATGCGCAGGAGTTCCGGGTTTGGGTCCGCGACCACCTTCGCGCCCTGGCGCATGGCACGGACCTTCTCCTGCAGGCGGAGAAACCCGTGCATGAGCGCCTCGGGGTTGGGCGGGCACCCCGGCACGTAGACGTCCACCGGAAGGAACGTGTCCACGCCCGGAACGACGGAGTACAGGTTGCGGTAGAAGTCCCCGGAGATGGCGCAGGAGCCCATGGCGATGCACCACTTCGGCTCGGGCATCTGGTCCCAGAGCTTCTTCACCCGCGGGGCCATCTTCACGGTGATGGTCCCGGCAACCACCATCACATCCGCCTGCCGCGGCGACGCGCGGACGATGGTGCCCATCCGGTCGATGTCCACCCGGCTGGCTGCGCTCGCCATGAACTCGATGCCACAGCAGCTCGTCGCCATGGGGAAGGTCCACAGGGCGTTGGTCATTCCCCAGGTCAGGACGTAGTCCAGGGCGGTGGCGGCAACGGTCAGCCCCGGGGTCTGAAAAAGCACCTTGTAGAGTGGATGCTCGAAGTTGCCGGTGTCGTCCACCGTGTGATGGCCTTTCACACCCATTCGAGAGTCCCTTTCCGGATGCCCCACACCCAGCCCAGCATGAGCACGCCGACGAAGCTGCCCACCGCCCACAGCCCGCCCGTCCCCATCTCGCGCGTGATGACTCCCCAGGGGAGCACCAGCGCCGCTTCAATGTCAAAGAGGACGAAGAAGAGAGCAACCACGTAGTAGCGGGCGTGAAACTGGACCCAGGCCGGGGCGTTAGGCGTCTCACCGCACTCGTACGTCTCCCGCTTGAGGCGCGAGCTGCTCCGGGCACGGACGCGCAACAGGCTGGCGCCCACGAGAAGGCTCGCGGCGACGGCACCGGAAACCAGCAGAAACCCGACCAGCGCGAGACCCTGACTCACCGTGAAACGGCCCTCCCGGACACCCTCACTGTGCCACCGGATCGTCCCCGTAGGCTTCTGCATTCGCGGAGGGCTCGCCCGAAATCCGAGCCATTTCCTGCTTGACTAATCCCTGGTGCTCCACTTCCTCGTCGCGGAGCTCGGCGAAGAGCGCACGGACCTGGTCGTTCTGGAGCTGGGGAATGGCGCGTGCGAAGAACTCATAGGCTTTGACTTCCGCCGCAAGGGCCGTCTGCAGCGCTTGCTCGACGCTCATGAAGACTCGCACCTGGTCAAACTCCGGGGCCTCGACGTCGAAGACCTTCGCCCGGATGGAGCTGGAAACCTCGCCCGGAAAGAGCGCCTGCCGCCGCTCCGCCAGGCGTGACCGATGAATCTCCTCCACCCGGGACATGCGGGAGAAGAAGTTGGCCGCTTCGACCGTGTGATGGAGGGTGAGTTGCTCGGCGAAATCGCGATACCGGTCGCGCGCCTCCTCCTCGATGGAGATGGCGAGGTCGAGTCCGTCTCGCAAGGTCAGCCGCTCGAAGTCGATGCCTTGGGTAGGGGTCACGTTCGTCCTCACTTTTGCAAATAGGCGTCAAGCACGCGCTCACGTGGCCGGCGCGTCTTGGCTAGTTCGGCCTGACGCTGGTGGACCAGCGCGTCGTACGTCGGTGGGGGGGCCGGGTTCCGGTAGAAGACTCCGGTGTAGAGTTCCTTCCCGTAGGCCCGGGCCAGGTCGAGGGCGGCCAGTTGATTGGAGCTGTCGTGCCCCAGGCTGGCCAGGGGCTTCATCTTCGCCTTGTGGGCGCGGAGCTGTTGCTCCTCCTCGCCGAATGTCACGCAGGGCGACTGGATGTTGACGAAGGAGAAGCCCGGGTAGCGCAACGCCTCCTCGATGAGCGCCGCCATCCCAGGCATGTCGGCGGGCGTGGCCTGGGCCACGAAGCCTGCACCGTAGGCAAGCACGTACAGCAGGGGGTTAATCGGCTCCTCGAGGCTGCCGAACGGCGAGGTGACGGTGGTCAGGCCTTTGGGCGCGGTGGGCGACAGCTGCCCCTTGGTGAGCCCGTACACCTGGTTGTCCATCACCAGGTAGGTGAGGTCGATGTTGCGTCGGATGGCATGGGCGACGTGGCCCCCGCCGATGGAGAACCCGTCCCCGTCGCCGCCCGCAACCACGACCAGGAGCTCTGGGCTCGACAGCTTCACGCCCTGGGCGATGGGGAGTGCTCGCCCGTGCACGCTGTTGAAGCCGTAGGCGGTGGTGTACCCCGGGATGCGGCTCGAGCAGCCAATGCCGGAGATGAAGGCAATCTCGTGAGGTTGCCGTCCAATGGCGCTCAGCGCGCGGTACAACGCCTGCAGCACACCGAAGTCCCCGCACCCCGGACACCAGATGGGTTTGAGGTCGCTCTTGTAGTCCTTGGGCTGCAGCGGGACGGGCATCGGGCTTTGCACGGGCTTGGCTTGGAGTTCCATGTCAGCTCTCCGCCATGGCGAGCTCGGACAGCTTCTCGAGCACTTCGCTGGGCTGGAAGGGGTTGGCACCACTCCGGGCGAAGGGCACGACGCCCTTGGGGACGTCGACGAACATCCGCAGGATGCGGTAGAGCTGACCTTGGTAAGAGAGTTCGACCACCAGCCCGGCGCGGACCGACGCGAAGAAGTCCCGGTAGATTTCTTCGGCCACCGGGTACACCAGGGTCGGGACGAGGAGCTTGACGTCGAGCCCCTTTGCGCGCGCGAGCTCGAACGCCTCGCGCGTGACGCCGGCGGTGCTTCCCCAGCTCACCAGCGCGTAGCGCGCATTGCTGGTTCCGAGGACCTCGAAGAGGTCCCTCCGTTGCTTCAGGGGCTCGAGCTTCTTGAAGCGCTTCTCGTTCATGCGCTCGTGCATCGCGCCGCTGGCCGTCGGGTCCCCGTGCTCATTGTGCTCAATCCCTGCGCCGAGATAGGCGCCGCCTGGCATCCCGGGATGGCTGAGCGGGCTGATGCCAGACTCGGTGAGCCGAAAACGGTGGTACCCGTCAAGCTCCGCTCCCGTCGGAGCGAGGCGGCGCTCCAGGGTGAACCGTGAGGTGTCGATGGCGTCGACGGTTTCCTTGCGCTGAGCAATCTCCTGGTCGGACAGGATGATGACCGGAGTCTGGTACCGCTCGGCGAGGTTGAACGCCTCCACCGTCGTGCTGAAGGTGTCGGCCACAGTGGTCGGGGCCAGCACCGGACGGACGACATCCCCGTGGGCCGAGAAGGCCGCCTGGAAGAGGTCGGCCTGCTCCGGCTTGGTTGGAATTCCCGTCGATGGACCGCCCCGCTGCACGTTGAGGACCACCAGCGGGAGCTCGGCGATGGAGGCAAGCCCGAGAATTTCCGTCTTCAGCGACATGCCGGGGCCGGAGGTAGCAGTCATCGACTTCTTCCCGGCGTAGGAGGCTCCCAGAGCCGCACCGACGCCGCTGATTTCGTCCTCTGCCTGGAGGACCACTCCGCCGTGTTGCAAGAGTTCTCGAGACAGTATCTGCATCACCTCGGTGGAAGGGGTGATGGGATAGCCACCGAAGAACTCGACGCCGCTGAAGATGGCTCCGGCGGCGCACATGTCGTTGCCGTCGCAGAGAAGCTTCGGGCCCGTGGCCGCAGCCGGCCGGGCGAGCACCCGCGGCTCAGCCAACGGGTGCGTCTGGGCGTATTCGAACCCGCTCGCCAGCGCCCGCTCGTTTGCCTCAAAGAGGCCTGCGCCCTTGCCACCGAACTTCTTCTTCAGCCCTCGCAGCAGCGCCTCCCTCGGAATCCCGAGCCAGCCGGAGACGAGGCCCAGCACCACGCTGGTCTTCGCCTTGTCGGTCCCGGCCGCCTTCTTGGCCATCTCGGTGATGGGCACCGAGAAGACGAGCGCCTTCGTCAGTGGACGCGTGGCGGGTGTCTCGGGCGGCGGCCCGGCCTTCTCCTCGTGAATCACCAGGGTGGAGCTGCCGAGTGGTAGCTCGGCTCCGAACTTGAAGAAATCTTCCCAGTTGAGGGCCACCGCGACGTCCAGGGCGCCTCCGGGATTGAGGATTCGGCGGGTGCAGAGTCGCACGCGGCACGAGGACTCACCGCCGCGGATTTGAGAGCCGAAGCTCTTCGTCATCATCGCGTGGTAGCCCTCGGAGGAAGCGGCAGCGAGCAAGGACTCGCCTGCACTCACGACGCCGTCGCCTCCCGAGCCAGCCATTCCCAAGATGAGGTCATCGGCCATGGGAGAGCCCCGGCCTGCAACCTGCGCGGCAAGGCCGCTTCGCCCACCAGAAATGCGCGTGCCCTCTTGGCTGACGCAAAGTCTGCGGGCCACCGCGGGCCCTTCTCCGAGAAGTCACTCGCATGCTGGGAATCCCTTTTCAGTGTGTTCTGACGCAAGGCACCCCTTGCACAAGCCATGCACGCATCCCTCAGGCCACTCGCACTGGCAGTGACGGGTGCAAGGGCCCAAAGGCAGTGGTTTCACTGCGGCTGAGCGAGCCGCTCTCGCCCGCTTGACCATCCGCAAGGGCTGCGGCTGGGCGCTTTGCCGCTTCTTCTTGAGGTTCCAAAATGCCTGCGCGTGGCGCGGCGAATGCTTGCCCTTCCTTCTATGACGCCGCTTGCTCAGGCACCAACGCTGGGCAGCCTCCACAGCGTGGTCGCCCACGTTGCACAGACGTGCCTTCGCTCCCGTGGTGCAGCGTGGAGTCTGGCCGCCGTGGGCGGCGGCGCAGGCACTCAGTCACCAGTCCACCTCGACGTCGGCTGGCCGGCGGAGACCCTCCTCGTCGGAGCGGCGGAGACGGCCGTCTTTGCCGACTTCCACAAGCGGGCGCAGGCGGAGCGCCTGGAGGTGCTCTTTTACGAAGGTACCGCCATGGGACGATGGAGCGAGGGGCCCGGGGGACCGGCGCTGCTCGACCTCGTCGTCCGGCCTCGGGTCGGCGTCCATTCCGCCCTAGACGCAGCTCGGGCTCGAGAGCTGCTCCAGCTGGTGCAGCGCTCCTGCATCCTCGGCTGTAAAATGGGCCTCGGCCTCAGCATCGACCCGGTGGTCGAGGTCTGGCAGGCCCGCGAGCCGCGAAACCCGTTGGCGCTGGGCCCCTCAAGCCCAGCAGGGCACTGACCATGGAAACACGCCCAACTGAATTCCAAGACAGGCGCCAGGCGCTCGTGTCTGGTCTGGCCGCGCGCGGCATCGAGGATGCGGGTGTGCTGCGGGCAATGCTTGAGGTTCCCCGGCACCGATTCCTTCCCGCGTCGCTCTCCGAGTTCACCTACCGCGACGTGCCACTTCCCATCGACGAAGGGCAGACCATCTCCCAGCCCTACATCGTCGCTTGGATGACGCAGGCTGCAGGCCTGAAGCCTTCGTCCCGGGTGTTGGAGGTCGGGACGGGTTCCGGCTACGCGGCCGCGGTGGCCTCGCGGGTCGCCGGCACCGTCTATGGCGTTGAGCGACATCGCGTCCTGGCCGAGTCGGCACGTGCTCGCCTCGCCGAGCTCGGCTACAGCAACGTGCACGTGCTTCATGGCGACGGGACGCGCGGCTGGCCGGACCACGCCCCGTACGACGCCATTCTGGTCGCCGCCGGAGGTCCGTCCGTTCCCGAGGCACTGCTCGAGCAACTCGCCCCCGGAGGAACCCTCGTCATGCCGGTCGGACCGGCCGACACCCAAGTGCTCATCCGGCTGCACCGGGCGAAGGACGGAACGCTGGAGCGCGAGGAGATGGGTGACGTGCGCTTCGTCCCACTGGTGGGAGATGCGGGATGGAAGCCCCGCGGGGGTGCGGTCGCTGGACGCGGGCTGCCCGGGCTGCTTCGCGAGTCCGTCGAGCCGCTCGAGTCCATCGAGACCGGCGACCTCCGGCAGCTGGTGGGTCGCCTGGCGCGGGCGCGGGTGGTTTTGCTGGGCGAGGCCACCCACGGCACGAGCGAGTTCTACCGGATGCGAGCGCGCATCACCCGCGAGCTGGTAGAGAAGCACGGCTTCGGGATTGTGGCCGTTGAGGCGGACTGGCCGGATGCCGCGCGCATTGACCGCTACGTCCGTCACCTGAAGCCCTCCACCAGCCCGTGGAAGCCCTTCACCCGATTTCCGACGTGGATGTGGCGGAACGAGGAGGTCCGGGCCTTCGCAGAGTGGCTGCGCCGCCACAACGCCGAGGTACGGGACCCAGAGCGTCGGGTGAGCTTCTGTGGCCTCGACCTGTACAGCCTTTTCGCGTCGGCGGATGCGGTGGTGCGCTACCTCGACACCGTCGACCTAGAAGCGGCGCGCGTCGCCCGCGAACGGTACGGCAACCTCACCCCGTGGCAGGCCGACCCGGCCACCTATGGCCGCGCAGTGGTTTCAGGCCGCTTCCAAAGTTGCGAGGCCGAGGTGGTGAAGGTGCTGGTCGACCTGCTTGAGCAGCGGCTCGCCTACGCGGCCCAGGACGGCGAACGGTTCTTCGACGCCACCCAAAATGCGCGGGTGGTGGCCAATGCCGAGCGGTACTACCGCGTCATGTACCAGGGCAACGTCGCCTCCTGGAACCTCCGCGACCAGCACATGTTCGACACGCTCTCCACTCTGCTCGCCTTCCGCGGGCCCGGCTCGAAGGCCGTCATCTGGGCGCACAACTCCCACCTCGGGGATGCGTCGGCGACCGAGATGGGCACCCGTGGGGAGCACAACGTCGGGCAGCTCTGCCGGAGAGCCCTGGGCGCGGAGGCCTACCTTTTGGGTTTCGGGACGGACCATGGAACCGTCGTCGCTGCGACGGACTGGGGTGGTCCGATGGAGGTCAAGCAGGTCCGCCCGTCCGACCCGCGCAGCGTCGAGGCGGTCTGCCACCAGACGGGGCTGCCCGCCTTCGTCCTGCCCCTGCGAGACAACCGCCGCGAGTCGGTGCGCGATGAGCTGGCCGCGCCGCGACTGGAGCGGGCCATCGGCGTCATCTACCGGCCGGAGACAGAACTGCTCAGTCACTACTTCCAGGCCAGCCTGTCGAACCAGTTCGACGCCTGGGTGTGGTTCGACGAGACGAGCGCCCTTCATCCCCTCGGCGCCGGCCCGACGGAGCCAGGGTTCCCGGACACGTACCCCTTCGGGGTCTGACTCAGCGGCTGCCGTGTTGACTGGCAGACAACGGGGGCCGCCGAGGCTGAGAAGCGGCGCACCGGCCGCTACCAACGACACGTGCCCGCCAACCCGTTTGGGCTGGCAGGCACGCAGGCCGGGGCCGTTTCATCGGAACTTCTCGCCTATCGACCGAACAAGTCCGTCATCACGCCGACGTCGCCGTCGCAGGCATGGTTCAGGCAGGGCAAGCGAAACGCCGCTTCCATTGTCTTGAGCAACGAGAAGTGGTTGTAGCGGCGCGCGCTGGCGACGCCATGGTCTCCGTAGTTCGTGTCGACGATGATGACCACCTGGTTGGTGTTCGGCACCAAGCTGTAATCATTCTCGTCCCACACGACGACGATTGCGCTCTTCCCTTCACGCCAGGCCTTGGACTTGTGGATGGCGTTGATGAGCTTCTGGACGGTGACGTCGCCCTGGTAGATGAGAGCCGGATTCAAGCCAGCCTGGGTGCCGTTGCTCAGCGGGTCGAAGTTACAAAAGGCACCGGCGTTGCCCCGCCCGTGCTGGTCGTTACACTGGTTCGGCGCAATGAAGGAAAACGTGGGGACTCTGCCTGACCCAAGGTCCTCGTAGAGGCCATGAGGCCCGTCAAAGGAAACAATATTCCTGAAGCTGTCGTCCCGGTCTTTCCCTTCCTGAACTTTCTTGAAATACACAAACGGGTTGTGCTTGGCAGCGTACAGGGCAACGACGTCGCCGCTGGTCAACGGGGGCGTGAGCGCCGGCGTAATCGTGCTGAAGTCGGTAGTATTGGTAAAGAAGCCGTCGCTGTAATTGACGAGGTCCGGACCCGTGGGTGGCAGGCTCTCCTGGTAGCTCTTCCAGCTGAGGTCCTTCTCGTCGAGCTGGTCACCAATGGTCTTGCCGACTGTGTTGGTTGCAGCTGGGATGTACTGGATGCCGTCGATGTTGTTCGTCCCCGGCGGACCCTGCGTCTCGTTGCTGTAGTCGATGGCCGGCGTTTCCGCGTCAATCCCGGTCCCGGAAATCGGGCAAATGAGAGGACTGGCCGGGGTGTCCGTCGCCGTCATGCCGGACTCGAGGTTGCTCTTGCACGTGGTGTTGTGCCAGTCGGGGTAGTTGTCGGTATGAATGCCGAAGTTGGAGCCGCCGACAACCTCCAGGTAGTTCGTCAAGCTCGGATGGGCGATGGCAAAGTAATTCGTGCCGAGATTCGCTTCCCTCGCATACCGATTGATGAAGGGTGCGTTCGGGTTATTCAGAATCTGGCTGTAGCCGTGGTTCTCCATCATGATGACGAAGATGTGGTCGAGGTGCGGAACGCCCTCGGGAACCGGGCCTTCGGAGGCCCACGCTGCCGCCGCGAACATCGCAGCGGCGATACCCAGTGCAAGTCGAAGCTTCTTCATTGAGAAGACCCCTTGGTTGGTAATGTGGGACGGAGGCCGTACTGTTTGCCTCCGCGGGCGGCGGGGATACCAGCTGTCCGGTGACGGCCTTGTTCCGTGTCGGTGAGGAGATAGTGCCGCAGCAGTTCAGGCCTCCCTCGTCTCGTGCGTTCCCGCCCTTCGCGCAGCGCAGCAGGCAGGCGCCGGGCGGAGCCGCCCGACCGTTTGCCGGTGGGGTGGGAACGGCGTGCGCCCTCCCGCAATGTTGCTGCCGCGGGCCGGTGCCATCACACCGCGGCGTTCAGTGGTCCGCGGGATGTCATCTGGTAGCCCCAAGTGGGACGGCGCCCCGGTGCGGGTCCATTTGCCAACCCGGAAAAGCCATTCGGGACGGGCCGGCGGCGCACGCCGCCTCGTCGGCGGCACCGGCTGGCTATGCGACCGCGGGACGGCCAGCCGCATGACTGTCTGCGGAAGATGAAGACGACTGTCTTCTCCCCGAGCACAGGTGCGACTCGAGGGCCGCGCCGGGAGTAAACGCCCACCCACCTTCAACTGAAGCCAGCGAGCCTATGGACGGCAGGAGCGCACCTTGCCAAGGAATTCGCTGTGCTGAACGACCGTACGGCGGACGACACGGTAGCCTGCAGGTATGGCGGTGACGGCGGAGGTGCGTCCGAAACGAAATGAATTCCACGGGGTTTTGTCTCTCAAAGGCAAACAAGCCCTCAGGAGACAAACCGCCATGAAGATGTCTTTCACCCACGCATTGCTGGCCGCCGCCCTTCTCTCTTCGACGGCCCTTGCCGCCGAGGTCGACCAGCGCGAGGCCAACCAGCAGGCCCGCATTGCGCAGGGCGTGAGGAGTGGCCAGCTCACCGAAGGAGAAACGGCGCATCTCGAAAACCGCGAGACGCACATCAGCAAGGAAATTGCCCGAGACCGTGCGGCCAACGGCGGCCACCTCACCGCGGCAGAACGCGCCAAGGTGAACCGCCAGCAGGACCGGACCAGCAACGCCGTTTACCGCGACAAGCACAACGGCCGGACGCGCTGAGCCGCTAACGGGCATCACCTCCCCGTTTGGCGCGTCGCGTTGCAAGCGCCTGCCCGGCAAGGCCGTGGGGCGAATGGGGTTTGGCGCCGCGGCGTCCGCTGAAGCAAGCTACGCCGCCCAACCCCAGGGAAGGAGTCCCCAATGAAGTCGACTCGCAGCCGCTGGCGTCGCGTCTTCTGCGTGGTGTCTTGCGGGCTTCTGGGAGGCGCCTGCGCCTCGGCGCCGCCGCTCGCTCCGCCCAGTGTCCCGAGCGCCTTGGAGGCGCCCTCCAGCGTGGCCCCGGCGCTGCGCTGGTTTGCTCGCGGAACGCAGAACTACACCTGCACCGCCCGGCCTGACGGCGCCGGGGCTGAGTGGAAGCTGACTGCGCCAGAGGCCACGCTGACGGCCAGCATGGAGCCCAACGCACCGGAGGTCGCCACCCATGGGGCCGGGCCTTCCTGGGTGGCCAAGGATGGGAGTCGCTTCGTTGGGAATGCTGCCGCGGCCCAGCGGGCCCCGTCGCCGGAGGCCAATTCCGTCCCCTGGCTTCTTGTCCCGAAGAAGGAGGGCGACGCGGCGGGGACACTGGGGGGTATGGAGTACGTCCAGCGCATCGACACCCATGGCGGTCAAGCTCCGGCCACCGGCTGCGACGCCGCCAGCGTGGGGACGACGGTGAAGGTGCCCTACACGGCAACCTACGTCTTCTACCGCCCCCGCTAGAAGCCGCTTCCCCGGTGAAGCCTCAGTCCGGGAGGATGGAGGCGTACTCCGGCACCCAGGTGCCCTCCTGCACGCGCCTCCGGGTGGCGCTTTCCGTCGCGGCGGGCGCGACGCCCGCCCGGACGGCCTCCACCGCGACCGCGGTCGCCACGTGCTGGGCGAGCGAGGGCAGGGCTTCCAAGGGAGGAAGCAGCGGCGCGTCGGGGTTGGTGCGCGCCGGGGAGAGCTCGCCCAGCGCCTGGGCCGCGGCCAGCATCATCCCGTCGGTCACGCGGGTGGCCCGGGAGGCCGTCACGCCGAGGCCCACCGCCGGGAAGATGTAGAGGTTGTTGCACTGGGCAACGGTGATGGTGCGTCCGTTCAGGCGGACCGGCGGAGAGGGACTACCGCTCGCCACCAGCGCCTTGCCGTCCGTCCAGCGGAGCAGGTCGCCCGGACCCGCCTCCTGCCGCTCGGTGGGGTTGGAGAGCGGGAAGATGATGGGGCGCGATACCTTGCTGGCCATCATGCGCACCGCAGCCTCGGAGAAGGTCCCCGGCTGCGCGCAAACGCCCACCAGCAACGTGGCCCTCGTCCGTGTCACCACGTCGAGCAGTCTGATTTGCCCGTCCGGCCCGGTTCCCCAGCCGGCCACGGCTTCTCGCGGCTGGGCGAACCTCTGCTGGATGGGCGACAGATTGGCCATCCCGGTGTGCAAAAGGCCGTAGAGGTCCAGGAGGAAGAAGCGCCTTCGCGCCTCGGCCTCTGGGAGCCCATCCAGCACCATTGCTTGAAGCAGGTGCTCCGCTAGCCCCGTCCCTGCGCTGCCGGCCCCGACGATGACGACGCTCTGCTCGCTGAGGCGCTCGCGGGTGACCTGCAGCGCGCCGTGGAGGGCCCCCACCACCACGGCAGCGGTGCCCTGGATGTCGTCATTGAAGGTGCACAGCCGGTCCCGGTACTTCTCGAGCAGCGGCCGCGCATGGGGCCGCGAGAAGTCTTCCCACTGCAGAAGGACGCGCGGCAGCGTGCGCTGCACGGCGGCGACGAATGCCTCGACGAAGTCCCAGTACTCATCGCCGGAGATGCGCTCGTGCTTCCAGCCAATGTAGTCCGGCGCCCGGAGCCGGTCCGGGTTGTTGGTCCCCACGTCGAGAAACACCGGCAGGGTGCGGGAAGGCTCGATTCCGCCGATGAGCGAGTAGAGCTGCAGCTTGCCGATAGGAATGCCCATCCCACCGGCTCCCTGGTCGCCAATGCCGAGGATGCGCTCTCCATCGGTGACGACGATGACGTCCACCTCGCGGTAGGGCCGGCTGTCAAGCAACTCATCGATGCGGTCCCGGAGGGGGTAAGAGATGAAGAGGCCGCGGGGACGCCGGTAAATGCGAGAGAAGTTGATGCAGCCCTGCGCCACGGTGGGCGTGTAGACGATGGGCGTCATCTCCTCGATGTGACGGCTAAGCAGCGCGAGACACAGCGTCTCGTTGGTGTCCTGCAGGGCGCGCAGGTAAATGTGCCGCTCGAGGTCATTGTCCTTGAGACGGTACGCCTCGTAAGCCCGAGCACACTGCTGCTCCAGCGTTTCCACGACCGGCGGCAGCAGCGCGTGGAGGTGCAGCGCGCTCCGCTCGCTGTTGGTGAAAGCGGTGCCTTTACTCAGCACCGGGTCGGTGAGGAGCCCGTGCCCGCGCAGCGGCGTCCGGATGATGGAGCCAGTCGGGTTGACAGCGGTCGCCATCAGGCACTCCTTTTTTGGCGCCGAGCTCGGTGCGCCCGGGCGGATGGCGCTCCAGCGGCCAGCGACGCCACCAGGGTAGCGGGGGCGACGGCCTGGTAGCTCTCGTGCACCCAGGCCGAGAGAAGTCGCAGCGGCGGACGGGCGCCCCGGGCGAACCGGGCGGTGACCCAGCCCGTCTTCCCGAGGCCATAGCCCGTCGGCTCGGCGAAAGACAGCATGAGCGCCGCACCCTGCGAGACCGGCAGCTTGACGGAGAGACTCAGGTGTCCTGCGTCGTAGTGCATGAAGACGAAGACCTTCTTCTTCACCTTGAGGGCGCGCTCCCCCCAAGGGAAATCCTCATGAACCTCCGGATAGCCAAGTGCAAGTTTCCGCAGGGCCGCGCCTACTTTCACAAGGGTGCTCGGTGCCACTGAAAGGCCCCTTTGCAAAAGTATGCCCAGCCCGGCCCAGAGGCTCGCTGGCTTTGGGGACGCGCCGCAAGCCCTGCCAAAGGCAAGGGCGTCGCGCAGGATGTGCGCGCCGCAGGGCTCGCCGACAGGCGGCCCGCGGCGGAACGGGACTTGCTGCTCAGTCGGGGGCCATGAAAGCCAACCGTGTGATGACCCGTGACGTGGTGTGCGTTGCGCCAGAAACGCGCTTGCCGCGGGCCTGGGCAATTCTGAAGAAGCTTCACGTGCGCCACCTTCCCGTGACGCAAGGGGGCGTCCTGCTCGGGATTCTGTCCGACCGCGACTTTCTGGCGCGCGGGGTGCTGAAGGAGGATGGGACGGTGGAGCTGCCCGACGTCGCCGCGGCCGAGGCGATGACACTGCTGCCCGTCAGCTGTCCGCCCGGTGCGCCGGTCTCTCGCATCGCCTCCTTGATGCTCGAGCATCGCATCGACTCGATTCCCATCATCGGCCTGCGCGGACTTTTGGTGGGCCTAGTCACGTCGGCCGACCTGATTGAGCTCCTCACCGAGCCCGACCAGCTGGGCGACATCCTGCCCTTCCAGTTTCAAGTCCGGGACGCCGCCTGAGACGTCCCCGGCCGGGCCTATTTCTTCTTCTCGAGTTGGTCCTTGGCCTTTTTCAGAAGGCCCTCCGAGGTCGCCTGGGCCTGTTTCAGCAGTTGCTCTGACTTCGCGCGGGCCTGCTCGAAGAAGCCTGCCGACTTGCTGCGCGCCTGCTCCAGCACGTCCTCGGCCTGCTGCTTGGCCTTGTCGACGTCTCCGGTGTGCTGCGCGAGTGCGTCGAGGAATTTCGCTCGGGCTTTCGCGTAAGCGTCGCCGCCGAGCTTCTGCATCGACGTCGCGGCCTCGCGGAGGTGGGGGGGAAGTTCTTCCAGTTTCATAGCGTTTTCCTCCTCATTGGGGGCGCTCCACAGCACCAGCGCAAGGTTACACCCGCTGCACTGGGAGGGGGCCGGCCCGCCCCATGCCTTTGTCAGGCTCAAGTCAGGCTGAGATGGGGGTTCCTGGCAGCGCATGGAGGCCGAAGAAATCCACCTTTCTGCCGTTGCAGATGGCGGGGCGCTCTGAGATGGTGCCGCCCCTATTGGATACCGAACTGAAGCAGTGTCTGTCGTACCGGTCGACCGCCGGCGCCATCGAGCAGCTGCGCGGCAAGGTCCCGATGTACGACTTCATCGAGGGCTACATCGACGGCCGCTTCGAGGTGCATGAAGACCTCCAGACCTTTCTCCGCCGCAAAGAGGAGTTCATCAACTACCGGCTGACGGCCGGGCAGCTGGGCTTCATCCTCTCCGGATTCTTGCCGTCGGTGCTGGTGCACACCAGGGCCATGGACAAGAAGCTGGTCACCGGTCACTACGACCGTGGCAACGACTTCTTCGCCGCCTTTCTGGGCGAGCTGATGGTCTACACCTCGGGGTTCTTCGTCACCGGCGAGGAGACGCTTGAGCAGGCCCAGGTGAACAAGCTGAACATCGTCGGCCAGAAGCTGCAGCTCCGCGCTGGGGAGAAACTGCTCGACGTTGGCTGCGGCTGGGGAACGCTGGTCCGGCACTGCGCGCAGCACTTTGGCGTTGACGCCACCGGCGTCACGCTCAGCGCGCGCCAGGCGGAGCTCGGCACGGAGCGCATTGCCGCGGCGGGGTTGGCGAACACTGCGCGCGTGTTGACGCTCGACTACCGAGCCATCCCGCAGCAGCGGTACGATAAAATCAGCGTCCTGGAAATGGCCGAGCACGTCGGCATTCGGAACTTCCAGAAGTTCCTGCGGCAGCTGTCCGGGATGCTCGCCGACGACGGGCTCTTCTTCCTGCAGATTGCTGGCCTGCGCCGCAACTGGACCCCCGAGGACTTCAGCTGGGGGATGTTCATGTCGAAGTACATCTTCCAGGGAGCCGATGCGAGCCTTCCGCTGAGCTTCGTCACCAAGCAGCTGGAGTGCGCCGGGTTCGAAATCCACAGCGTGGAGAACATCGGCATCCATTACTCGCTCACCATCGAGCGCTGGTACCGCAACTGGCTCTCCAATAAGGACGCCGTGGTGAAGGCGTACGGCGAGCGGTGGTTCCGCCTGTGGAACCTCTTCCTGGCCTGGTCGGTGGTGGTGCCCGAGCGTGGTGGCTCCACCTGCTTCCAGGTGGTGTGCAACAAGAACACGTCCAACTTCTACCGCCGCCGCTTCGTCGGTGAGCAGCGCCGGCTGGGCGAGGTTCCGGTGCGCCAACTGCCGACGGCGTAGCCCCCCGGGGCCAGCGTCCCGTCGGTTTCAGTCCCGTGCGTCGTCCAGCAGCGCTTCCGCCTCGGCCACGGAGGTGGCCAGGTGTGCGGCGTAGCCGTTGGCGCGCGCCTGCCTCTCGAGTTTGAGAATGACGTCCGGCAGGGGGCCGCACACCCGGACGACCCGGCGCACCTCGGCTGCGACGAGGAAGGACTGGAGCCGCCCCAGCTCGGGCATGCAGTCATCGGGCAGACTGCTCAAGCCGGAGACGTCCGAGAGGAAGTCGAAGCCAGCCCGGAGCTTCGAGAGGGCCGCGATGACGGCCGAGACGCAGGCGAAAGTGTCCGCCGGGGTGGGGTCCCCCCACGCCCGCAGGCGCAGACGGTTGCGGGACCGCACGGTCTCAACTTCGTAATGCAGCACGCCAGGCTCCAGCTGAAGGGCGCGGACGTACTGTCCTGCCCCCAACTATCCAGCGTACCCCCTACTCTCTCCTCCGCACGCCAACCTGGGTGTCGCGCGTCCTGCCTAGGGTGAGGACAGACCCCCGCATGTGCGGATGCTGGCCCCCGCTTCCATACACGTGAAATGGAGTGGTGGCGGGCGCTTGGCGCTGGAGGGCGGCGGCGGTGGGCCGTCCGGAGACGCTGAAGTCACCTGGCACGTGCCCTGCTCTGCTTGGAAGGCGTAGCCCCAGGTCGAGGAGTGCACGGTGGGTTGGAGTTTCCGAAGGCGCGAAGCACAGGTGGCACCAGTGCGGTGCAACTGGTGTCGGGCGCCGCTCGCCTTGCAGGGCCCCGGGGGCCTCACGCCAAGCCCCTCGGAACTCCATGCGCTGGGTGCCGTGTCCGTGAAACGGGTGGGCTGGTTCTGCTGCCGCCGCTGCGTGGGAAGTTACGAAGTCCGGTTCCGGGTCATCCTCGAGCCCGAAACGCTGGACGGCCAGGAACCGCGCACCGCCTGAAACGGCCGACAACCGTCCTGGCCGTGTGACGGATGCGCACCCTCTCCGACAACATGCAGGTCAGAGGACGACGCGCATGTGGGGACTCCCCAGTCGGGCCGCCGGTACGCCGGTGCGCTGCAGCTGCTGTCGCAAGGCCATCGCCGTCCAGGTGGACCATCTCCTGGTCCCCACGGTGCGGCAGCTGTTGGCGCTGGGGGCGCTGCCGATGAAGCGCGTCGGCTGGTTCTGCTCGCGGGCCTGCGTGGGCGCCTACGAGTTTCGCTTCCGCGTCATCCTCGAGCCGGAGCCCTCGGCCTCGGTGGAGGCACGGCTGAGCGGAGGCAAGCAGTCTGAGTGCTCGGGGTCAGGGTCGAACTGACACGTCCCCTTGCGAGGACCGCGGATTTTAAGTCCGCTGCGTCTACCGGTTTCGCCACCCGAGCAGGGTGTAGCCCGTTGGAAGACTTATATGGCACGGCTGGTAGAGCGGGAATTCCCTGCGAACTGTCGTGCAGGCGTCGCTCATGCTGACGCCGGGCCTAGCGCTGAGCTGGCGCGGCTGCGTCGAGCGACGTCGGGATGGCGACGCCTCGCTCTGCTAAAACGCGGTGCCCGCGGAGACTAGGCAGTTGGTGCGTGGCGCGAGGACCACAGCGCGAGCGCGAGGCAGAGGGTGCTCGCCGCGCTCAAGACCACCGGCGGAAGGAAGAAGAACCGAACCACGAGGACCAGCTGAGCCACGTTGGCGACCAGGCACGCGAGGACGATTGGACGCAGGCGATGGGCTTCCTTCACCGCAAGTGCTGCCAGGAACCACAGGACGACGGCCTCGAGCAATTCGAGGATGCTCACCGTGAGGCCGAATCCCTGGTAGAAATCCCAGTAGGTTCTCTCCGCTCCTAGGACCTCGAAGCGGTAGGACTTCATGGCGCCGATCACCACACTGGTCGCGCCGCCCTCCGATGGCGTCCAGGGCATCCCGGAGGAATGCCCCAGGAAGTGGAGGAAGCTGAGGACCGAAGCGGCACGCAGAAACGTGGAGGGCTTCATGATGCGTGGCGGGGCGGTCATGAGGGGTCGCCGATGGCTGCGGGAATGAACCGCAGGTTCTACTGCGGCGTGGAGCTCACCGCATCTTGCGGCAGACCTGCCGTAGAGACTCCGGATTCAATCCGACTCTCGACTGGGGCTTTCCGGTGGCAGAGCGGTATTCTCGCCGGCCGTGCGAACTCCTCTCTTCGTCGGCTGCTTCTGCGTCGCTCTGCTTGGCGCTTGTGCCTCCACCGAGGCCAAGCCTCCCGTCTCCGCGCCGGCGGCGGCCGCCCCTGCAACGGCGTCGCCTGTTCCCCCCTCGACTCAACCTGAAAAGCTTGAAACCGACACTCCCAAGACGACTGTGGAAGGCGCGACATTCATCGCCCCCGCCGGCTGGAGCATCACGGTACGCGGGGCGGCCACCATCCTCGAGCCGCCGGAGCCCGGGTCGTACATTGCGCTGGTCGACGTACGCGCCAAGGACGCGGACGCGGCGGTCGCTGCCGCATGGGCCGTGTACAAGCCCGGGGCGAAATGGCCGCTGAAGGTCACCACCCAGGCTCCCGACAAGGATGGTTGGACCGACCTTCGCGCGTACGACTACGTCACCTCACCCAACGAAAAGCGTGACGTTGGCGCCTATGCGCAGCGTGCCGGCGATGTTTGGACAGTCGTCATCTACGACATGACGCAGGCGGTGGGGGAGAAGCGCTATGGCGCTGTTTCGTTGATTTTTGGCCGGTTGCTTCCGAAGGGCTACTCGCGGGAGTCGTTTGCGGGAAAGAAGGCTCACTCGCTGGACCCGGCCCGGCTGGCGCAACTCCGCGCGTGGGTGGAGAGGGCGATGAAGGAACTCGGTGTGCCCGGGGTCGCCGTCGGCCTAGTGCAGGACGGGAAGGTCGTGCTGGCCGAGGGCTATGGGGTCCGTGAGCTCGGGAAAACAGCGAAGCCTGACGGTGACACACTGTTCATGATTGCCTCCAATTCCAAGGCACTCACCACCCTGATGCTGGCCAAGCTGGTGGAGGAGAACAAGGTAACCTGGCACACGCCCGTGACGCAGGCCTTGCCGACGTTCAAACTGGGCAACGCCGAGACGACGAGGCAGGTGGAGGTGAGACACCTCATCTGCGCCTGCACCGGGCTTCCCCGCCAGGACCTGGAATGGCTTTTTCAGTACGGGGGTTTGACGCCAGAGGGTGCAATGGCGACGTTGGCCACCATCCAGCCCACCAGCAAGTTCGGCGAGATGTTCCAGTACTCGAATTCGCTGGCAGCGGCAGGTGGCTTCGTCGGCGGGCACGTCCTGTACCCGAAGCTGGAACTGGGTGTGGCCTACGACAGGGCGATGCGAACCCTGGTGTTTGTGCCGCTCGGCATGAACCGCACCACCTTCGACTACGCCAAGGCGCTGAAGGGTGACCACGCTTCCCCCCATGCGCCGGACATCGACGGTAAGCCGGCCAAGGCGCTGATGGAGGTCAACTACGCCGCCATTCCCTTGCGCCCGGCTGGCGGGGTGTGGAGCAGCGTGAACGACCTTTTGAAGTATGTCTCCGTCGAGCTTGCGGAGGGCCTGCTGCCGGACGGCAAACGCTACATCGCCAAGGAGCCCCTGCTGGAGCGCCGAGTTCCCCAGGTCCCCATCGGCCAAGACGCCACCTACGGGATGGGCCTCCTGGTCAATACCAAGTATGGGACGCCCGTCGTGCACCACGGCGGCGCCCTGATTGGCTTTCACAGCGACATGATGTGGCTACCCGAGCAGGGCGTCGGCGCGGTCGTCCTGACCAATGCCGACCCGGGGTGGATTTTGCAGAGTCTGTTCCAGCGCAAGCTTCTGGAGGTGCTCTTCGACGGCCGTCCCGAAGCCGATGCCGACCTGGCCGCGCAGGCGAAGACTTTCTTCGAGCAACTGGCTGCCGACCGGAAGTTGCTCACTGTCCCGGCGGACGGTGGGGAGGCTGCAAAGCTGGCAAAGCGCTACCACAACACTTCGCTCGGGGAGATTGTGGTGACCCAAGCGTGGGGCGCCACCACCTTCGACTTCGGCGAGTGGAAGAGCGAGGTGGCCAGCAAGAAGAACCCAGACGGGACAATTTCATTCGTCACCACCGTGCCGGGCATGACGGGGGCCGAATTCGTCGTCGGCAGCGGGCCGTCGAGGACGCTCATCACCCGCGACGCCCAGCACGAGTACGTTTTCGCCGAGCAGTAAGGCTCGGCCGGCCCCGCACAGTCGCCATCCCCTCTCCTTTACCGTCCAGGTGGGTCGCACCAGCCCGCGTGGCTGGTGTAAGAGCACCGCTCCATGCTGGAGACCATCACCAAGGGTTTTCGGGCCGCCAAGCAACGGCTCACCGGGAAGGAGGAGCTCACCGCCGAGCTGGTGGACGAGTCCCTGCGGGACGTGCGGGTGTCGCTCCTCGAGGCCGACGTCGCCTTTGAGGTGGTGAAATCCTTCGTTGCCCGTGTTCGCGAGAAGTCCGTCGGGCAGAGCGTCCAGACGCGGGCGACCGACCGCTCGGGCCGGGCCCTCAAGGCTTCCGCCGCCGACCAGTTCATCAAAATCTGCCATGATGAACTTGAAGCGTTGATGGGGCCGGTGGACACGGGCCTGCACCTGAAACCCAAGGGCCAGGTGTCCGGCGTCATGCTGGTGGGCCTGCAGGGCTCCGGCAAAACCACCACCGCGGCGAAGCTGGCCAGCTTCCTCGTCAAGCAGGGGCGCAAGCCGCTGCTGGTGGCGGCCGACATCCAGCGGCCGGCGGCGGTGGAGCAACTGCAGACGCTGGGAGAGCGCCTCGGGGTGCCCGTCTTCTTCCAGGGTGGACTGACGCCTCCGGAGTTAGCCCAGGCCGGCTACGCCGCCGCCCGCGAGCAGAAGCGCGACGTGGTGCTGCTGGACACCGCCGGCCGGCTGGCCATCGACGAGACGCTGATGGCGGAGCTAAAGGCGATGAAGGCGACCGCCCACCCGGATTCGGTCCTCCTGGTGTGTGACGCGATGATTGGGCAGGACGCTGTCCGCACCGCCGGCGAATTCGACCGGCAGCTGGGCCTCGACGGCTTCATCCTCACCAAGCTGGACGGAGACGCGCGCGGCGGCGCCGCGCTCTCCATCAAGGAAGTCACCGGCAAGCCCATCAAGTTCCTTGGTCTCGGCGAGGCGCTGGACCGTCTGGAGGAGTTCCGGCCGGACGGGCTGGCCAGCCGCATCCTCGGCTTCGGCGACATCGTCGGGCTGATGAAGGACTTCGAGTCGGTGGTCGACGAGGAGAAGGCCGAGGCGGACGCCGCCAAGCTGCTCACCGGCACCTTCAACCTCAAGGACTTCGTCGAGCAAATCCGCACCGTCCGGAAGATGGGGCCTCTCAAGGACCTGCTGGAGAAGTTTCCCGTCTTCGGTGAGATGTCCGAGTCGCTCAACCCGGACGAAAAGGAACTCGGAAAAATCGAGGCCCTCTACGACTCGATGACGGAGAAGGAGCGGCTGCAACCCAGCCTCATCGACGACTCACGGGCCGCCCGCATTGCCCGCGGCTCGGGCCGGACGAAGAAGGACGTCGGCGAGCTGATGGGCAAATACCGGATGATGCAGCAGGTGATGGGCGCCGTCGGGCAGAACCCCGGCCTGCTCGGCCGCATCCCTGGCTTCAAGCAGCTCGGCCAGCTCGCCCGGATGAAGAACATGGACATGGGTGCCCTCTTCGGCAAGGACGGGCCGATGATGGAGCAGGCGCTGGGAGGCCGGGGCCCACTGCAGATGCCCTCGCTGGCGCCCGGGTACACCGCGCCGGTGGGTCAGGCCGCGATGAATCGCGCCCGGCTGATGGGCTACTCCAACGCGCCGACGACGAAGCCTTTGGACCGCGACGCGCTGAACGAGAAGCGCAAGCGCGAGCGCCAGGCCCGGAAGAAGAACCGGAAGCGGCGTTAGCAGAAAGCGGACGCGCCGGCGGCGGCGCGTCGGCAGGTTTACTCGGCCTCGCCCGGCTCCGGCTCGGCGTGCTTGGGGACCACCAACCCCCGCGACAGACGGCGCAGCACCTTCCGCCGCTGGCGGTGCTTGTAGCGGACGTGGGCGCTGTCGCCGAGTTCATTGGTGGTGGCCGTCCGCTCGTCGAGAATCTGAAACTCCACCAGGGTGAAGGTGACACGGCCCTTGCGCTCGCGGGCGTCCTTGTCCGGGGGCGGTAGCCAGGCGTCCAGCCGGAGCGGCAAGTCCACCACGAAATTCAGGACGCGGTAGGCCGCGCCGCTGAAGGGGTTGCCAGCGCTGGCCTCGCGGTCCTCGAAGTTCGGGTCGAGGTGCAAGTCATTGGCGTGCGCCGCGAAGTGCGGGAAGTCGCGCAGCAGGCTCTTGAAGGGCAACAGCGAGTTCTCCGTCTGCCCGGGGACGACGAAATTGAACGGGAAGAGGCGCTGGGTGAGGAAGTAAAGCACCGGGAGGATATCGGCCCGGGTGCGGGTGACGATGCGGAAGCGCGTCTTGTCGTAAACCTGCGCCGCCACCGTTTCCTTCTTGGCCAGAAGCTTGGTGATGAGCGACTCGCGCGTCTTCACCGAGTGGTAGAATTCTGAAATAGGAAGGCCCTTGGCCCGCGCCTCGTCCATCGCCCCGGACACCTTGCGAATGGCCATGTCCGCCAGGTCGGCCTCGGACACCGCCAGCCGGTACTGGAGGTCCCGCCCTTCGATGTGCTGCACGACGTGCATGCACTTCAGGACGATGCAGGCGATGCGGCGCAGCCGCGGCTCCTTCAGCCCGCAAGCGCACAAGAAGACGTCGTGCAACTCCTCCGGGCGCGCCACCGCCTCCGCCACCCGGTAGCCGAACGTCCGCCGCAGGTACTCCACCGCCTCATCGAGGACCCGGCGGGCCCAAGCCTCGTCCTGCGGCTGGGTGAGGTCCAGGCAGCACAGGCGCAGGAAGCGGTCCACCTCGTCCCGCGTCCGGAAGTGCAGCCGCCGCCAGTCGACGATGCTGCCGCCCCGGAGGATGAGGCGGACGCGTTCCAGCTCCTTGAGACCCATCTCCTGCACCGGCCGGATGGGCAAGTCAGGCAACACCGGCTCGAGCGGAAGTCGCATCGGCAGAGAGGGGTCGAGCTTGTGGCGGAGGCGCTAGAACTTGAAGGGGAAGTCGACGGCCTGGCCGGGCGAGTAGCGGTGCTTGGGGAATTGCCACGTCTTGACCAGCCCCGTCATGCAGGTGGCGAAATAGGAACTCTTGTAGCCTTCGGTCACCGGCGCGACGTTGGTGGTCTTGCCCGACGTCTGGATGACCCAGTGCATCACCAGCGTTCCGTGGAGGTTGGGGTCGCGAGACTTCTGCTCGTCCACGCAGCGCACCATGGACGCCTTGTTGGCCAGCACCACCGACATGATGTCCCCGTCGCCCACCTTCTCCGGGACGTCCGTCACGCCGGGCGCCGGCGGCACGTAGGCCGTCTTCTTGCTCTTGTCCCCACCAGCCGGCGCGGCCTTCTTCCCGTCGGGCGTTCCGAAGACCTCATCGAAGAGGTCATCGGCCTTGTTGCGCGGGTGCGAGGCTTCGATGGTGTCCTTGGCCGGGCCCTCCAGCGTCGAATCGGCGGAAGAGGCGCTGGCGCTGCTGCCCTTGGAGCCGCTGCGGTGAGTCCCGCTGCCCCTGCGCGGCGGCGACTCCACCGCTGGCACCGGGTTGGGCGCCTTGGCCAGGCTGGGGGGCGGCGCCGGGGGCACCGGGGGGGCGGGCTTGGCAGTGGTGCTGGCCGTCGCTGAAGGGCTGCTGTCGGTGGCGGGCGGCGCCGGGGGCACCACCGGGCTGGGCACAGGTGGCGGCGGCACCACGGCCACCACCGCAGCCGGCTTGTGAAAGTTCTGGAAGATGAGGAAGCCCACCCCCACCACCAGCAGGGCGACCACGGCAGCCAGGGATGCCAGGCCGATGGTGATTCGCTTGCGCGAGGCCGCCCCGGCGGAGGTGGCAGTCCGGTAGGCAAAGGGGGTGGGCACCGTGGGCGCGCCATTGCCCGCGGGGCGAACGGCAGGCATCGCCGTGGAGGAGGGGCCGGGCCGCTTCACCGGCTCCTCGGGCACCTCCAGGATGGACCTCGGCGCGGGCGCGGGCGGCTCCTTGGGGGGCGGCGGCTTGTTCAGCGCGTCAATCTCGTCCTTCACCAGCGAGGCCAGTGCCGCGGTGGCCGTGGGCCGGAAGCCAGTGTCCGCCGTGGCGGTGGCCACCGGTACCTCCGAGCGGACGGTGCGCGTCATTCCCCCGGCGCTGAAGGCGGACTCCACCGGGACTGTCATCACGGAGGGGGGAACGGGCGTCGACCCGGCGGGGGCAAACATGGGACGGGCCGGCCGAGGCGCCAGCAGCGCGGCCAGCTCTCCCACGTCGGAGAGGGGAATCCAGTCGGGAAGGCCCTGCCGCCAGGTGAGGCTGTCGGGCCCAATCTCGCCCCGGTCCCAGAGTTCCTTCACCCGGCCTTCGGTGAGGGGGCCGGTTTGGACCTCATTCACCGCGACGAACCATTCGTAACCGGCTGCGGGTGGCGGGGGCACCGGCGTCGGCGTGCCGGTCTGGGACATCTCGGCGAAGCGTTTCACCGACTCCCCATCCATCACCCGGGTGGAGTCCGGGTCGTCGGGTGGTTGGAAGGGGTTGGTGACGGCCGTCCCCTCTCCGCCCAGGGCCTGGTCGAAGGCTGCACCAATCTCGTCCTCGTCCACGCCGCTGAAGATGTTGTTGCTGTCCTCGGCCGGGGCGTCCGGGGCGGGCGCCGGTGCTTCCGCCTCCTGCAGCGCCGCCACCGCGCCCTCCGCGTCGGTGTCGGCGCGGCGGACATGGATGACATGCCCGCACTTCTTGCAGCGCACCTTGACCCCGCGCGGGCCGACCTTCTCGTCGCTGATGTTGTACTGCGCGCGGCAGCTGTCGCAGGCGAAGCGCATCGGAACTGGCGAAGCCTCTGAAAGGTCGAGGGTTTTGTCCGCCGGAATGACCATACACCGGCCCCGGCGGCACGGGTCAAGGAACCCACGGGGCCTACCCCCGCATACCCCGACCTTGACTTGGGAAACGCAAGGAGGGGGCTGGGGGATTTACTATTTCCGGCTGGGCACCTCGACGGCGGTGCCGACGGCCGCCCGGAGGGTGGCCAGGTCCTCGGAGACCGCAAAACTCATCAGCTCGCGAATCTTCTCTTTCGGTGAAATGCGGTAGGCGGACCCGGTTTCCCCCTGCACCAGGCGCTTCACCGGCTCGACGTCGCCGGCGACGAAGAGGGCGCAGCGGACCCCGGTCAGCTCGGCCCCGGCCAGGTAGTCTTTCAGGACGTCGGTGTTGCCACTCCGCAGGACGTCCTGGGCGGCCCGGGCGAGGGCCACCCGGGCGGAATCGGGGAGGGCCGGCTCAAGCTTCTGGCGTTCCGCCTCGATGACGGCGTGGGGGGCAGTCCAGCGCCAGCTGAAGCCGGCCAGGGCGAGGGCGGCCTGGAAGACGGCGTCCAGCTGTTCGGGGAGGAGGCGCTGGGCCAGGGCCAGCTCCGGGCGCAGGCCGGCCAGGGTCCGGCCCAGCAGCGCGTAGGTGTCGCGCTGGCCGTCCTTGTCCAGCTCCTTGAAGAAGCGCCCGCCCACCTTCAGGGACACCGGGTGGGTCTGGCAAATCTCGATGCCCACCAGGGGTTCCGGGGCGGGCTCGGCGCTGCGTTTGGCCAGCTTGTCCCGGGTGGCCACCAGGAAGGGCGAGAAGAGCTCCACCGTGTCCATGCCCAGAAGCTTCGCCACCGAGCGGTAGTGGTGAATCTGGTACTCGGGCGCCGTGCTTACGTCGATGCGGTGGCGTTTGGGGTTGATGCCGACCTGGCTCAGCGACGTCGCAAACAGATGCCCGGCGTGCTGGAAGAGCAGCCCCAGAATTTCGGCCACCGGGGTCCGCAGCTTGGGGTGGAAGAGCTGGCCGGTCCACAGCCGGTCGGTCAGCCCGCGCTGGGGGATTTCCCGCTTCTTGGCGTAGGGCCCTAGCTTGGTGAGGATTTCCTTCTCCGCCGGCCCCGGGTCACCGAGGAGGCCGGACACCACCTGGGCCGCCATCCACGCGCCGTCGTAGTCCTTGCGCTTGGCGGCCAGCTCGGCCAGCGCGGAGGCCACCTTGCGGGGATTCTGGGTGCCTGCAATCGCCCGGCGGTAGGCGGCCACCGCCTTCTCCTCGCTGCCAGCCGTCTTTGCCAGCAGGTCCCCGTACGTCTCCTGGACGGCGGCGTCGTCGGGGAGACCCGCGGCGGCGACCTGGAAGGCCATCAGCGCTTCCTGCGGCTGCTTCAGCACCTGGTGGTAGAGGTCCCCCAGCGTCTTCCACAGCACCATCCGGGCGGCGTGGGTGTCCTCCGTCTTCGGCAGCCGCTGAATCATCCGCGCGTAATTCTCCTCGAGGGACTTCCAGTCCTTCTCCGCGGAGAGAAGCTGCTCGATGGCACCGAAGGCCTCGACGAAACGCGGGTCGAGCTCGAGCGCGGCGTTGAAGGCGTCCACCGCGCGCGCCGCGTCCTTCACGTCGTCGCGGTAGGACTCGCCGAGGGCGAACCACACCCGCTTGGCGCGCTGGGGGTCGGCCTGCATCGCCGGGGTCTGCAGCATCCGTTCGAGGATTTCCGCCGCCTTCTGCGACTGCCGGGTTTCCCGGTAGAGCATGTAGAGGGCGTCCATCACATCGACGTCATCCGGCCGGAGGCGGTGCGCCTGGACGTAGGCGTCGATGGCGACGTGCGAGTCCTTCAGCTTCTCGCGTGCCAGCTTGCCGAGCTCGAGGGCGGCGTCGGCCTTGGGGTCCCCGTCCAGCGACTGGAGCAGGCTTTGCCGGTACTCGGCCGAGCGTTCCCACTGGGAATTGGCATCCGCCAGCTGGATGAGTGCCCGCAGGGTGGGCTCGTGGCCTGGGTCAATGGCGAGCGCCTTCTCGAAGTTGTTCTGCGCGCGGTCGGGCTGGTTGAGGGAGGTGTGGACCTCGCCAATCTGCCAGTACACCTCCACCACTTCGAGGTCGGTGAGGTCCTCCCGGTGGTGGATGAGGATGGTCTGCAGCACCTTCAGCGCCTGGTCGTGACGCTGCGCCTGGACGAGGAGGTGGGCGTAGCCTTCCAGGGCGGGCAGGTAGGTGGCGTCGAGCTGGTAGGCCTGTTCATACCGCTCGAGAGCGGCGTCGCGGCGGCCCAGCTTCTCGGCCACATAGCCCAGTCGGTACACCTGGCGGCAGAGTTCCTTGTCGGCCCCGCTTTCCGGCTCCGCCGTGGCGCGCGCCTGGAGCTGGCGCACCACCACTTCCAGCATGGCCTCGGCGCGCTCCCAGGCCTCCTTGGCGATGTAGAGGTCCGCCAGGGGCAAGGCCGCGTCCAGCAGGTCCGGCTGGTGGCGGGTCGCCTCCTCGTACCAGTGCGTCGCGGCGGCGACGTCCTCCCGCCGCTCGCTGTGGAAGCGGGCCAGGGCTAGCTCCGCCTGGGCCTTTTCGGCCGGTACCTCGGCCGCGCGCGCCTCGGCGGCGAGGACGTTTTCATAGGCGTCCCAGTCCTGTTCGGCCTCGTGGATGCCCCGCAGGGCTCGCAGCGTGGGCAGGTGGTCGGGGTTGATGCGGAGGGCCTCGGCGTACCACCCCTTGGCGGTCCCGACGTCCTGCAGCATGTCCTCGTTGATTTTCCCCATCCGGTGAAACAGCTCGACCGCCTCCGGACTGCGCCCCAGCACCTGGGACTCCTGGTGCAGCACGTCCAGGGCGAAGGGCCAGTTGCCGCTTCGCTCGTACAGAAGCCCGAGGGCGTGCATGGCCGGCCGGTGGGTGGGGTCGACTTGCAGCGCGGCCTGGTAGGCGTCCACCGCCCGGTCGGCGCGGCGCAGCTGGTCCCGGTAGACGTCGCCCACCTGGACGTAGAGGTCCGCCTGCTCCTGCACCTCGGTGGCAAGCTGGATGTGGCGCTCCAGCACCGCGACCAGGTCCTCCCAGCGGCCCTGGGCCAGCCTCAGCCTTTCCAGGGTCTTGATGGCCTGCAGGTTGGTGGGGTCGAGGGTGAGGATGCCTTCCACGCAGGCGTCGGCGTTGGCGGCGTTCTGGTAGGTGTCCTCCCAGATGGCGGCGGAGCGGAAGAGGATGTGCACCTTCGCCCGGTAGTCTTCGGTGAGCTCGAGCTGCCGTTCGTACACGGCCAGCAAGTCCGCCGGCCGGTTGAGGCGGGTGTAGAGGCGTTCCAGGGCATCCACCGCCTCGCGGTTTTGCGGGTCGAGCTCCAGGGCCGCCCGGTAGGCGTCGACCGCCGCCTCGTCGTCGCCGAGGTCGCGCTCCTGGACCTGGGCCACTTCGACCTGGATGCGGGCCCGCTCCTCCAGGGAGGGGGCCAGGTCGCGCGCCCGGGTGAGGGTGGCGGCCAGGTCCCCCCACATGTGCTGGTCGCGGTAAAGCTTGGCCAACTCGGCCAGCGTCTCGGTGTCCGGCTCGAGGTCGAGCGCCCGTCGCAGCGCGGACGCCCCCTCGTCGACGTTGCTCAGCCGCTCGACGTAGGTGCGGGAGATGTCCCGGAGAATCTGCTTGCGGGCCTCGATGGAGGGCGCGGCCTCTAGCTTCTGTTCCAGGGCGACGATGTATTCCTGGTCCCGGCCGCGCCGGGCGAAGGTGCTGGCCAGTGTGTCGAGGGCGGAGGCGTTGGTGGGGTCGAACTCCAGAATCTTCCGGAGCGCGGCCTCGGCGGCGGCCGCGTCATCCAGGTTCTTGTCCTGCACGCGCGCCAGGACGAGGTAGAGCCGCGTCGCCAGCGGGCCGCGTGGCAACTCGTCTGCCACCTGTTCATAGACTGCCGCCAGCTCCTCGTAGGAGCCGGTCTCCTCGGCCAGCCGCTCGACGTCCTCGCGCAGCGCGTCGTCGGAGGGGTCGAGCTGCAGCGCCCGGCACAGGGCCAGGAAGGCGCTGTCCTTCTGTCCCAGCTTCTGCTCCCGCACCTTGCCCAGGTCGCGCAGGGCACGCGTCTTCTCCTCCTCGGTGACAAGGTTGGGCAGGTAGCGGTCCACCAGCTGGGCGTGCGCGCGCCAGTCACTCACCTGGGCGTACAGGGCGAGCAGTCGTTCGTAGGCGGCACGGTTGGCCGGGTCGACGTCCAGGAGGCGCTCCAGCACCGGCGCCGCCGACTCAGGCTTGCCGCCCGGCCCGGTCCAGAGGTCCGCCATTTCGAAGAGGGTGGCCACCACCTGGTCGCGTTCTTCCAGCCGCTGGTACACCTCGGCTTTGAGTTCGAGCGCCCGCACCGCATCGCCAAAGGCGCGCAGGGTGACAAATACCTGCCGGACGCGGTCCAGCTCGGGAATGGTGTGCGGCTCGATTTCCAGCGCGCGGCGGGCCGCGTCCAGGGCCTCCTCCCGCTTCTGCATCTCCGCCAGCACCTCGGCGAGATTCAGCCGGATGGACTTCACGCCCGCCGCGTCATCCTGCAGCGGGATGAGGCGGCGCAGCACCACCACCAAGTCATCGCGACGGCCGAGCTCGGCCAGGACGTCGCGCAGCGTCTCCAGCGCCCCGCGGTGCCGCGCGTCGCGCTCCAGCGCCGAGCGCAGCGGCGCCACGGCCTCCTCGGGGCGGCCGAGCTTGCGGTACAGCACGGTGCCCAGGCGCTCGTCGATGCGCACCTGCTCGCGGGGCTCGGTCACCTGCGCGCGGCGTCCGGCGAGCAGCGCGCGGAGGTCCTCCCAGCGCTCGGCCTTTTCCAGCGCCTGTTCCAGGGCGGTGAAGGCCGTGTCGGAGCGCGGGTTCTTCGCGTGCAGCTCGCTGTACAATTCAATGGAGGCTTCGAGGTCGGCCAGGCCCTCGGCCGACACCTTCACCATCTTGGACAGGATGCGTTCGCGCTCGGCCCCGGTGGCCACGTCGCGCTGGACGCGCAAGGCGGCAAACAGGCGGTCCTGGCGTCCGGCCGCCTCGTAGAGCGGCTCGAGTTGCCGGGCGGCCTGGACGTTTTTCGGGTCCAGCGCCAGGACGCGCTCGGCGGCGTCGATGGCCCGCGGGGCGTCCTCCAGGTCGACCTGCGCCACCTGGGCCAGCCGGAGCAGCAGCTGCACCTTCTCGCTCGGGTCCGCTGTCCGCTTCTCCAACTCATCCAGCGTGGCCACCAGGCGGTCCGGCCGCGAGCCGGCCGCATACAGGCGCACCAGGGCCTGCAGCGCGCTGACGGCCAGGCCCGGGTCGAGGGTGCGCGCCCGCTCATAGCTGAGGATGGCCTTGGCCGGGTCCCCCAGGCGCTGCTCGAACAGTTCGCCCAGGCGGAAGGACACCCGCGCGGCGTCGGCGGCCTCGGCGATGCGCGGCAGCGCCTCCTCGTACAGGCCGGCCAGCTCCTCGTGGGACTTGGCCACGTCGGCCAGCTTGTCCAGCCGCTCGCGGAGGGCGGCGTCGTTGGGGTCTTCCCGGAAGGCTTGCAGCAGGGCCAGGAAGGCCGACTCCATCTCGTGCGCGGACTCGCGCAGAGTGGCCAGTTCCACGAGAAGCGTCTTGCGCTCGAAGGGGTCCGGGGAGACGGCCACCCGGGTTTCCAGCGCCTGGGCCAGCTTGGGGCCCCCGCCCTCGGCGCGGTAGGCGCCGAGGAGAAGCTCCGCGGCCACCTTGTTCTGCGGGTCCTTCTGAACCAGTTCCTCCACCCGGGGCAGGGCCACCGCGTGGCGGGGTTCGGCAGCGAGGACTTCCCGGTACAGCTCCAGGGCGGAGAACTTGTCCAGTAGCCGCAGCTCGCGCACCTCACCGAGACGCGCCTTGAGTTCCAAGGCGGCATGCCCGTCGGCCAAGGCGGCGCGTCGCGCCAGCACGTCCGCCACCTCCGGCCAGCGCTCGGCCCGGGTGCAGAGGGCGTCCATGCGCTCGAGGGCCTCGGCGTCGTCCGGCTTGAGCTCGAGGAGGCGCCGCAGGGTGGCCAGGGCGCCCACCGCGTCCTGCAGGGACTTGTCCTGAAGGTCGGCCATGCGCATCAGCAGCGCCGATTTGGCCCCGGCGGCGTCGGCCACCGCCAGCTGGCGGCGCAGCACCTCCAGCACCTCGGCCGGCCGGCCGGCCTGGCCGTGCAGGCGCTCCAGGGCGGCCAGCGCCTCGGTGTCGGACGGCAACGCTTCCAGCAGTCGCTCCCAGGCGTGAATGGCCTCCTCGGTGCGACCGAGGGACTGCTGGGCGCGGGCCAGGGCGCGGGTGATGCCGACCCGGGCCGCATCGCTGGAGGCCCGCGGCAACACCTCCTCCAGGAGCGCCGCCAGCTCCTCGTGCGCTGGCGCGCGCTCGGCCAGCCCGACGGCCAGGGCCAGGGAGGGCTCCTCGTCGGGCAACTCGCGCAGTGCCCGAGCCGCGGCGACGAAGGCGAGCTCCGGGTTCTGCATCGGCCCGGCGTACAGCTTTCCGACCTTGCGCAGCAGCGCGGCCCGGTCCTCGGCCTTGGGCTCGGTGGCAGCGCGTGCCTCCAGCACCTGGACCAGCCGCAGGTGGTCACCGCCGGCGGTGAAGATGGGTTCCAGGGCCTCGGCCGCCTCGCCCCGCAGCGGACTCTGAGAACGGGCCATCTCCTCGAGCGCGCCGATGGCACCGGCATGGCCCTGGCGGCGACGCAGGACGTCCTCGAACATGGCCAGTGCGCCGCGCGGGTCCTCCAGGCGGGCCAGACGTAGCCTCCCCAAGCGCACCATGAGGTCGAACATCTCCTCGGGACGCTGGCTGGCCTCGGCAAGCTGGATTTCGCGGACGATGAGGGAGGCCAGCTCCGGCCAGCGCTCGCTCTCGGTCAGCACCTTGCCCAGGGCACGGATGGCGCCGGCGTCGTCCGGTTTCCGGGCGAGAATCTCGCCGTAGGCCTGGGCGGCCAGCTGCCGGTCGGCCAGGGACTCCTCGGCCAGCGTGCCCAGCTCTGCCAAGAGCTCCATCTGTCGAGCCAAGGAGGGCTCGGCCATCACCTGGCGCTTCATCACCGCCGCCAGCGCGTGCCAGTCGTGCTGGCGCTGCAGCAGCCGAGCCAGCGAGGACAGGACGTCGAGATTCTTCGGCTCGCGCCGGGCGAGCTCCTCGTAGGCCTTCACCGCCAGCTCCGGGCGCTCCAGCCGGTCGCTGTAGAGGAGGGCCAGGCGTCGCCACAGCTCCGTCGAGGTGGCGTTGGTGACGCCCCGCTCGAGCTGGTCCTCGTAGGCGGCGGCGAGCTCCTCGAAGGTGCCGCACTCGGCGGCCAGGCGCTCCAGCTGTTCCCGCGCGGCGGGATTCTCCGGCACCTCGGCGAACACCCGCGCCCGGGCGGCGTAGGCCAGCTCCTTCTGTCCCAGCGCCTCGCGCAGCGTCGCCACCTCCTCGAGGAGGGCCAGCCGCTGTGCGGTGCTGGCGACGGGCAGGCGGATTTCCAAGACGTCCACCAGGTGCTTGCCGTCGTTGAGGCTGCGGTAGACCGTCTCCAGGACGCGGGCCGCCTCCTGCCGGACCGCCTCGCTGCCCAACAGGCGCTCCAGACCGGCGACGGCGTTGGGGTCGCTGGGCGCGCCCTCCAGAAGCTGGGCGTAACCGGCCACCGCCGGGGACAGGTCGCCCTGCTTTTCCAGCAGCTGGGCGCGCCGCAGCAGGTAGGCGCGCCGCACGTCGCCGGAGGTGGCCTGCACCAGCTGGGCCAGGACGTCCCCTTGGGCGTCGAGGTCCTTGGCCTTGCCGTACAGGCGGTCCAGGGCTTCCAGCCCGTCGACGCCGCGGTCCAGGGCCAGGGCTTCCTTGAAGGCGTCGATGGCGCGCGCCTCGTCGCCGGCAGCCTCCAGCGAGGCGCCGGCGCGCATCAGGAGCGCACGCCGTTCGGCCGGGGCGCCAGCCAGCTGCGCCTTCTTCAGAGTAATCTCCGCCAGCTCCTTGGCGTTGCGGCTCTGCTCGAACAGACGTCCCAGCGCGTCCAGCGCCTGCCGGTCCTGGGGGGCCGCGGCCAGCAGGGCCTGCCAGTCGCGGATGGCCTGGTCCGACAGTCCGAGATGTTCTCGCAGCTCGGCCGCCCGGCGCAGAACCTCGACGCCCTCGGGCTCGGCCAGCTTGCTGGCCAGCTGTTCATACACCTGGGCCAGTTCCTCATAGCTACCGCTGGTACGCGCCAGGCGCTCCAGGTCCGCCCGGGCCGCGGGCCGGTCGACGCCGTTGCGGAAGGCGTCGGCCGCCGCATGGAAGGCGCGGTCCGGGGCGCCCAGGTCGCGCTCCAGAATGCCGCGCAGCTCCCGCGCCAGACGCACCTTCTCGTCGGTGAGCGCGTCCGCCATGCGCGCCTCGCGGATGCTGACCCGGCGGGCATGGTCTCCGGTGCGGGCGAGCACCGGGTCCAGAATCTCCAGCGCGGTAGCGCTCTCGGCGTCGTGTGAGCGCGCCCAGGTTTCGAGGAGGTCCCGGCTAGCCTGGTGGCCCGGGTCCTCGACGAGGATGGCTTCGAGGAGTTGCAGGGCGCCGGCGGTGTCCCGCAGCTTGTCCCGTCGCAGCTGCGCCAGCCGGAAGGTGGCCTCCCGGCCCTGCGGGCTCTGGCCTTCCTGGGCCCGCCGCAACTCCAGGGCAAAGGCCAGCCCCTCATCCTTGCCCAGCTCCTGGTAGAGGCGGTCCAGCGCCGTGACGGCCTCGCGGTTGAGCGGGTCCGCCTCGGCCACCCGTCGCCAGAAGGCGGACGCCGTCTCGCGGTCGGCCAGCTTCCCCTCGTGCAACAGCGCCGCCTCCCGCCACAGCGCCACGCGCTCGGCGGGCTCCTTCACCACCGAGGCGAGGGCATCCAGAATTTTCGCCAGCCCGGCCCACTGCTCGCCGGCGCGGTGCAGGCGCTGCAGGGCGCGCAGGGCATCGACGTTGGTCGGTTCTATGGCCAGCAGGGCTTCCAGGTGCACCACGGCGCCGGCCCGGTCGTCGAGCTTCTTCTCCTGCACGTCGGCCAGCTCCCGCAGCAGCGCGGCACGGACCGGGCCGGCCTCGGCCTGACCCACCAGCTCGCGCAGGACGCCGGCGAAGCCGTCCATAGCGTCGGCGTCCTCGGCGGCGCGCCGGGCGGCCGACCGCAGCCCGGCGTCGCCCGGGGACAGGCGCAGGGCGCGCGTCAGCGCCGCGAAGGCGAGCTCCGGTTGACGCAGGTGGTGGAGGTGGACGTGCGCCGCCTGCTGGAGGGCGAGGACGCGCTCCATGGGGTCCTTGGTCAAGTCGGCGACGACGTCGAGCACCCCCACCAGCTTCCGGTGCTCCTTCACCGCCTCGTACGCCGCGACGAGGGCGCGGGCAGCCTCCTCCCGGCGCTCGGGTTCCTCCAGCAGCCCCTCCAGCGCGGCCAGCGCCTCGGCGTCGCTGGGCTTCTTGTGGAGGATGCTGGCGTATGTCTTGACGGCATCGGCACCGCTGGCCAAACGCACCTCCGGGGTTCCTGCGGGCGGAGCCGCCTCGGGCTGCAGCGGCGGGGCGCCCGGGGATGGCGGGGAGGATGGTAGCAGATGCGACCCCTCCGCTAAGGTATCCGGCGGCGCCAGGCGAAAAGGGGCCGGGGTGGGGGGGCCCGGACGGGACGTCCAGAGGGGAGCGGCGGGAGTCGCGTCCAGGGAGGCCCCCGCCGGGGGCAGCAGCTGAACGGGGCTGACGCGCGTCGAGGAGGGGCCGGGGGAGGAGGGGCGGTCCGGACGCGCCAGGCTCGCCATCCACGCCCGCAGGGACGCAGCGTCCCGGGACCGGCCGATGGCCTCCAGTCGCTCCGCCAGGGTGGCGTAGGCGGTGAGTGCCTCCCTGGTACCGCCACTTTCCCAAAGCAGCTCGGCCGCCAGGCTGACCGCATCGGCCCGGCCTGGGTCCGCGGCGGTGGCACGCCGGAAGTCGGCCAGGGCGCCCGGGCCATCCCGCAACCGGCTCAGCCGCAGCGTGCCCGCCCGCACCCACAGCTCGGCCTGCGCCGCCGCGTCGGCGGCGTCCTTGGCCATGTTTTCCAGGACGCTGGCAAAGCCTGCCCAGTCCTCGCTGCGCTCCGCCATGCGTTCCAGGAAGAGGAGGGCCCCGGGCATGGCGGGCCAGAGGACGAAGCAGCGGTCCAGCGCGGCCTTCACCCGGGGGGCGCCACCCGGGTCGTACCAGGAGAAGAGGCGGGCGACGGCGAGGGACAGCTCCGCCGCGTGGGCCGCCTCCTGCTCGGCCAGGGAGGCGGCCCACAGCGCCGTCGCGCGCTCCCGCCAACCGGCGTCCAGCGCCGCCAGCGCGTCGGCGACGGCGCGTGTTCTGGGGTCATCCGGGCTGAGTTGCGCTGCCCAGTGCAACGCCGAACGGGCCAGCTGGTGCTCGGTGGGGTCATCCACCAGCGCCTCTGCCAGCGCGAGGTAGGAGTCGGCCAGGCCCGTGCCGCCCCGCTGCTCGCGCTCGCGCTCCAGCGAAGCGAAGACGGCGCCAAAGCGTCGCTCGGCAAAAAGTTCCCGCCGCAGCTGCTGCGGTAGCGAGACGTCCTCCGGGTCCGCGCGCGCCGCCTGCTGGAAACAAAGGATGGCGCGGTCACGCCGGCCCAGCTTCCCGCCGTACACCTCGGCCGCCTCGAGGAAGAAGGCAGCGGCAGCGGAGCCCCGCGTCCGGCCGGCGCGCTGCAGCAGCGCCTCGGCTTCCTCGTCGAAGGAATGCTGAGCGCGGGACGTGGGCTCCATCGTGGGCGGGTGAGCAGGCGCGCGAGGCGTGACACCCCCGAGCCCCGCGGTGGGCCTGACAAGGCCGGCGCGGGCAGAAGCAGAACTCTACCGTCCGCAGATTTGCCTAATCAAACCGCCCGTGTGACTTCCTTGCCGGCAGTCCGGGACGGCTGCTGCCGCACCTGCGCGCACTTGCACGGACAAGTCGGCCCTCGCCGTCTCTAGCCCGCGGGTGGCGTCGTCCCCGGTGCTTGCACCTCGGGCGCGACGTCGCCCTCTGCCTCGTGCGCGTCCTCGGCGGGGGGCGGCGGCGGCGCAGAGGCCGGTGTAGCCTCAAGGCGTTCTGCGGCTGCGTCGTCCCCGGCGCGGCGGTACAGGCGGATGGCCTGGTCCCGGTGCCCGGAGGCTTCGGCGAAGGCGGCCGCCTTGGCAAAGTCTCCCAGGACCTCCAGCAGCGGGTAGGCGCGGTCCTTGCGCCCGCCCTCCTCCCAGGCCTGTGCCGCCTCGGCCTTGCGGCCCAAAAGGTCGAGCCAGCGCGCCTTGGGGCCCAGCTTTCCCTCCGCGCTGGCGGTGGCCAGCTCGGCCTCGCCCACCGCGCGCGCCTCGTCCTTCAGCTTCAGCTGCTCGAGGAAGCGGAAGGCCTTGGTGGCGGGAAGCGCCTTCAGCACCTCGACGGCCTCGGCGCGGCGGTTGCTCTGCACCAGCACCTGGGCGGCGCCCAGCCGGTCGCCTCGCTCCACCAGGCGCTGGACCTCCAGCGCCCGCACCCGCTCGGCGCCCGCCATGTCGCGGGCCCGTTCGTACGCCTTGCGGGCAAGCCCCAGTTTCCCGGCCCTTTCCCAGGCCAGGGCGGCCTGGTCGAATTGCCGGGCCCTCTCATACAGCTTGGCGACGTCGTCAAAGGCGTGGCCCTTGACGAGGAGCTCCATCAGCAGCTCCCACGCCTCGGCGCGTTCCAGCTGGGAGCGGGCCTCGGCCGCGGGCAGCGACTGGGCCAGCCGGCGGGCCGCCTGCATGTCCTTGGCGGCCAGCGCGGCGCGCAGCGCACCTTTCAAATCTCCCCCCGCTTCGTACAGCCGCAGGGCCTCGGCGCTCGCGCCGTGCCTTTCATACAGGTGGGCCGCATCCCGCGTCCGACCCCGGGCGGCCATGGCTTCGGCCTGGCCCTTCCAGTCGCCCGGGGCGACGGGGGGCAGTGGCGCGGAGACGCTGCGCGGGGCCCGGCCCTCGCGGACTTTGCGTCCGCGTTCGGCGGGCTTTCGCGGCCCGGCCGGGGCACGTGCGCCCTCGGGCTTGGCGGCGGGCGTCTCGGCCTGGGCAATTTCTTCGGCCGAAGGCGTCCGTCCGGCGGAGGCGAAGGCGCCCTCGGCGCGTTCCGCCTCCTGCACCGCCAGCCAGGCCAGCCCCACCCGGTACAGGACGTCGGCGTGGCGCTGCGCGGGGGTGGGGGCGGGGGCCGCCGGCGCCGGCGGGGCGGGTGCCCCGCCGTCCTTGGCCGGGGCGTCCGGCGAGGCGGCGTCCGGCGCAGGCGAGGCCTCGGCGGGCGCGGCTGCGTCGGCCGCTGGTGTGGACTCGGCGGCTTCTGCCTCGGCCGGCGCCTCCAGCGACGGGGCGGCCACTTCCCCCTCGGGGGCGGCGGCGGACTCGGCGGCCCCTGCGGTTTCAGCGGGGCTCTCGGCCGGCGTCGCCTCCCCAGCCGGCTTGGGCTGGCGGCTCACCCGCAACAGCGTGGTGATGAGGCGACCGCGGGCGGTGGGGTCCAACTCCGCCAGGGCGCGGACGCGCAGCGCCCGCAGCTGACGCACCACCTCGTCCAGGGGCTTCAGCTGCCCTTCGAGGTCTCCCTTGCCCAGGGCCTTCTCGACATTGGACAACTCCGCGACGACGCGGTGGCCACCGGAGGTGGGGGCACGTTCCTCCCGCCGGCCCTTGCCGCCCGGACGTCCGTCACGCCCGCGGCCGCCGCGGTCTTTCTCCCCGCCGCCGTGCGGGCCCCTGCCTGGACCCTGTGGAACCTGAGTGTTCACTTCCCTGCCCTCGTTTCAACAGCAAAGGGGGCAGCACATAGCAGCCTCGGGCCGCCGAGGGCCAGCCTGACGTCCCAGACGGGCAGGCGCGAGATGGCTGCCGCTTCGGGCTTTCCAAGCGACGGCGCTTGGGGGGGGCCAAGGGCGCCCCCTCCCAAGGGCCGCTTAGAAGGCGTAGCGGATGTTGGGCGTCACCATGAAGCCCCACTCGTTGCTTTTGGCGAGGTAGGTGCCGTCGACTTCCAGCCCGATGGAGAAGTGGCGCAGGTGGGTGTAGTACTGCACGCCCAAGCCGGCGAAGGCGTAGAAGGCGGAGTAGCTACTGGTGGCCGGGGTGGGGGTGAAAAGGGCCTGGGGCTGGAAGAAGGCCCAGCCGGCGCCCGCCTTCACGTACAACCAGGTGCGCTGCACGCCCTGGCCGTCGGCGAAACCGATGGCGTTGAAGCGCACCGCCAGGCCGGGGATGAGCTGGGTGAAGGCGCCCGAGGCCACCCCGTTGGAGAAGCCGATGTAGTCGGAACCTGCGCTGTAGGCAGCGAAGGCGCCGAAGAGGCTGACGGTGAAGTGGCGGCCAATGTCGTAGCCCGCCTCCAGCCGCAGCATGAGACCCCACGAGGAGGGGGACGGCGTCCCGGGCGCGGCCGGCAGGCCGCCCAAGAAGGAAACCCCGACGTCGGCCCCCAAATAGAAGCCGCGCTCCACCTCGTCGACCGGGGCTTCCTTCTCGATGAGGGGCGCCGCGCCGGGGGCCTGGCTCTGGGCCAGGGCAAGGGCGGGGGCCATCAGCGCCACACCGAGGAGCAGCGTTCGACGCATCCGGACCTCTCTCACCGGCTCAGGCCCCCGGTTCCTTGAAGACGAACGGGTACGTCACCACCGCCACGCCGCCCCCCTTGGGCTTGGGGAACACCCAGGTGAGCACCCGGCCGGCGACGCAGGTGTCGAGCTCATTGTTTCCGGTGGTGGTCTGGATGACGACCGAGGAGGACACGGTGCCCTGCTCCGTCACCACCCACTTCACGGCCACCTTGCCGGACAGCTTCGGATTCTTGGTGAGCTGGACTTCATAGCAGTACCGCAGCTGGTCGATGTGGCTGCGCACCACGCGGCGAATCAGTTCGCGGTCGATGGAGCCGGTAATCTCCGGCTCGCTCGCCGCGATGGCGATGTCGGCCGTCTTCTTCCCGCCCAGGCCGACGCCAGTGCCGTAGCTGCCCTGCCCGCCCGCCACGCCCTTGGTGCCCACCGCGCCAATGCCCAGCGTGTTGCCGGTGCCGCCCCCGCCGCCGCCCGAGCCCTTCAGCCCCATCCCGCCGAGGCCGCCCGCATCCCCGACAGTGGTGCCCTTGATGCCACCGAGGGCCGCCTGCAGGGCGCCGCCCAGGCCGTTGGTGCCGAACAGGGTGGCCATGCCGTTGGGGCCCTTGCCGCCAAAGATCTTCTGCGCAATCAGTCGCGCCTGGTCCTTGCTGTTGGGGTCGATGGCCTTGGGCGCCGACTTGGTGTTGCGCTGGGGCGCGTCCTTCTTCCCGGACTTGCCCTCGTCGCCCTTGTAGGCGGCGGTGCCCTGGGCCCCGGCTTCCTTGGACTGGTTGAGCTGCTGGATGAGCGGGTTCTTCTGCATCTCCGGCGGCTTGATCGAGCAACTTGGTGAGCACCGCGTTGTTGGCCGACAGCTCATCGGCATACTCATCGCCGGCGGCCGCCCGGTTGAGGGTGGCCACCAGCGTGATGGCGCCGAGGAAGAAGACGAGGAGGAAGATGTTGAGGGAGGTCCAGTCCACCCGCTGCGACCAGGGGACCGCCACCTTCTCCGGCACCGGCTGGAAGCACACGTCCAGCACCAGGCGCCCCACCTGCACCCGGGCCACGTCGGAGGCGTCCAGGGGGATGGCAAAGGCCTCACCGTCGCGCTGGGCAATCCCCTGCTCCGGGGTGCGGGAAAGCGCCACCACCTGGCCCTTGCGCTCCAGCTCCCCGGCCATCTTCCCGCCGAAGCGCAAGAGGAAGTTCTGCCCGTCGCCCTTCACCATCTCGAAGGGGTCCACCGGCAAGGAGGCTTCCCCGACGTCGAAGGTGGCCGCCGGAGTGCTGCCCACCGTGGCGGCGCCCTTGAAGCCGGGCGGCAGGTACTGCTCTCCGAGAATCTGGTCCCCCCAGCGCAACCGCAATTCCAGCCCCTGCGGCCCGGTCCCCGGACGCCGGGCCGCGTGCAGCCGGGCGTCGGCATGCAGCGCGTCGTGGGGCCGGGGCGCCGCCCGGGCCGCCCTGGCTGCAGGCGCCGCCGGGGCTGCTGGGGAGGGCGCGGGGACGGGCTTGCGGGCTTCCACCGGTTCCACCACCGGGGGTTGCACGTAGGACTGGGCGGGGACGGGCGCGGACTGCGCCAGCGTGGCGGCCGCGGTGGCACGGGCCACATCCGCCGTCGGCGCCGGGGCCGGCCGGGGGACGGACGGGGCAACCGCCGCGGCGGGCGCCGCGGTGGGGGTCTCGACGCGGATGGTGGTGTTGCCGAGGCGAATCTCATCGCCGAAGGCGATGACGCCCTTGTTCACCCGCTTGCCGTTGACGTAGGTGCCCTCGACACTGCCCATGTCGATGATGGACAGCCGGCCATCGGGCGCCACCTCAATGACGGAGTGGATGCGGCTGACCTTGTCGTCGTCCAGGCACAGGTGTGCCGAGGCGAGCCGACCAATCTTGATGATGTCCCGGTCGTAGTCGCGCGAGGCGACCAAGGAGCCGCTCTTGAAGACCTTGAGGGTGAGGGGGACGGGCACGGCTCGGGCCTCTCTAGAGCTCGTCCACCGACTGCATCACCTTCTCGTGAAACTCTTCGCGGATTTTAATCAGGTTCGAGTGCCTCACCTTCGCCGCGGTGTCGATGTACTCGCCGTCAGGACGGGTCAGGTCACCCTGGATGGTCTCGTCCTCGAAGTTGATGACGGTTTGCTTGGACGACGCGGCCGCGCCGGTCGAGGCCGGTTCAGCCGTCTTCGACTCTTGCGCCGCGGCGGTGCCGCCGACGCCGAGCGCAAGGACCAGGAGCCAATGCCTCATGCAACTCCCCATGCTACCCCAAGAAGTTCCAGCCTGCCCAAAGCGGCGCCCCCTTCCTGTCTCCCCCACCGGCGGCCCCCGGGCCACATGAGCCTACACAGGTCCAAGGGCCGGTGGGGAGCCTTGGGGGGCGCTAGGGATGGGTGGCCGGCGCCGGGGTCGGCTTGGGGGCCGGCGGCACCGCGGCCGGGGGGGCATGCGGCCTGCTGTTCCACCTTTTGTGCCTCGGCCTTGGCGCGCGCCATCTGCTCGGCTTCCCGGCGCAGCGCCGGCAGCGGCGAATTGTCCGGCACCGCCTGCTCGCCGCCCAGCACCTCCACGTAGCGCTTGTACTGTTCCAAGGCCTTGTCCGGGGCTCCCTTCATACGCTGCAGGCAGATGCCGCGGTCCAGGTACACCGCCGCCAGCCGGCCATTGAGTTTCTCCGCCGCGTCGTACGCCCGAAGGGCCTTGTCCGGCTGGCCCAGGCCCTTGTAGGCGACGCCCAGGGCGAGCTGCACCTCCGCCGTCCCGCCGCCGGACTCCACCAGCCGGCGCAACAGACTCTCGGCGAGGGCGTAGTCCTGCTCGGCCAGCGCCACCCGTGACAGCTCGACCAGGGCCGGGCGGTCGTCCGGCTTCACCTCGAGCGCCTTCTTGAATTGCACGGCCGCCTGGTCCGGCTGGCCCTCGGCCAGCGCCACCTGCCCGAGGAGGACGTACAGGCCGGCATTCTTCCCCTCAATCTTCAGCGCGCGCAGCCCCACCAGCCGGGCCAGCGCGTACTGCTTGCGGTCGAGGTCGCTGCGCATCATCACTTTGTAGGCGGCGACATTTTTGGGGTCTCGGATGAGGGCCTGCCGGGCGTACTCGAGGCAGCGGTCGTAGTCGCCGCTTATCCGGTAGAGGTCGGCCAGCGCGACGCGGGCGCCGGCGTCGTCGGGAAACTTCTGGGCGATGTCCGACCACTGGGCCATGGCCGAGGGGATGTCGCCCTGCTCGGCCGTGATGCGGGCCAGGGCCTCGGCGGCCACCTTGAGGGAGGGCTTCTTGTCCAGGGCGGAGCGGTAGAGGAGGAAGGCCTGCTCACGCTTGCCCTGGCGCTCGGCCAGCACGGCGAGGTTGAAGTCGGCCTCGGCCAGCCGCGGGTCGGCCACTCGGGCAGCGTCGTACTGCCGCTCCAGGGCGGCATTGTCCGGCGCGGAGGCCTTGGACTGCGCCGCGGCGCTCTGGTTGGCGCTGTCGAAGAGGGCCAGGGCGCGGGGGCTTAGCCCGCCGTCGGGCTGTGGCTCCGCCGACGCCGGCACTGGCCCGGCGGCCTTCACCGGCGCCGGGGCCGCCTCGGGGGCGCTGGCGCCGGAGGTGGCACAGCCGGAGAGGGCCAGCAGCGCCAGCGCGACAGACAGCAGCAGGGGCAGGCGGGAGCGCTTCATTGCGGCTCCTCCGGCTCGCGGTCGGCGCTCTTGGGGGCCGGTGCCACCACCGGGGCCGGTGGGGGGCGCTCCTGCCGCGGCGCCTGCCCCGGCTTGAGGTCCGTGGTGTCGTCCTCCCGCGTGGCGCCGGCGGGCAGGGCAGCCGTCTTCTGCGCGCCGTTGGGGCGCGCGGTGGGGAAGCCGGCGTGGGGGCCCTTCAGCACCACCCCCGGCGCCACGGGTTGCACCTGGACCAGGAGGGCCGGCAGGCGCAGCGGCGCGGGCGGGAGGGTGAGCGCGGCCAGTTCCTCCGGCATGGGGGGGAACTGGTCCGGCTTGTAGGTGGAGCGCAGCAGCTTCAGGCTGCGCACACTGCAGGTATTGGAGATGCCCAGCTCGCGACTCTTGGCCACGGCGGTGGCGAAGGCAGCGCCGGCCTTCTCCTTCACCGGGTCGGCCTGCTGGGCGAGCTGGTCCTTGAGGGCTTCCTGCGCCTCGGGGGGGAGGAACTTGGGGGCCGGGGCGTTGGCGATGCTGTCGGCCATGTTTTCATAGGCGAGGCCGATTTTCTCCAGCGCGCAGATGGCCGGGCCCCCGGCCTTGAAGTTGACGGTGGTGGTGTACAGCCGGTTGATTTCCTCCAGGGCGCGCGTCTTCACCCCCAGGCTATCCTTGAACTCGCGCGTCGGGTCCGGGGCGCGGCCCCAGCGCAGCTTCAGCCGGGTGAAGTACTCGAACTGCTCCTCGTTCTTCCACAGCGAGGCACGCGCCACCGCTTCCAGCGCCGGCGGCTCGAGAGTGCCCTTCAGCCGGGAGGGCAGCTTGTCGTAATAGTCGAGCACTTCCTTGTTGGTGCGGGCCAGCCCCCGGCTGTCCTTCAGTTTGGACTCATAGAGAAGCTGGACGCGCGCCTCGGTGGCCAGCACCTTGTTCGCATCGCGCTGGTTGTCGCGGATGCGCTGGGCGAGGAAGGACAGCGCCTTCTGGTACTGGCCTGTCCTCTCGTAGAGGTCAGCGATGGAGAGACTGACCGCGTCGGCGTCCTTGGCGTTGGGAAACAGCTCCAGGTACAGCTCGCGGTCGCGGAGGCTGGCCCTCAGCTGCTGCAACCCCTCCCGGTAGACGGCGGCGTTGAAGAGCGCAATCTGCGCCTTGGACTCCTCCCACACCGGGCCGGCCTTGGGCGCCGGCTCGGGGGCGGCGACCTTGCCCTTCTTCCCCTTCTTCGTGGTGCTGTGGGCGGACTTCTTCGGCGCCGGAACTGCCCCGCGGCTGGACTGGTAGCCCTGGACGTAGGCTTCGTAGGCATCGGCCGCCCGCTCGAAGTCGCCGATGGACTCATAGCCCTCGGCGTTGGCCCAAATGCACAACGGGACGAGGGGACTCTTCGGGTAGTTCTTGAAGAGACGCTCGCGCGTCTCCAGCGCCTTCTCGAAGAGGTGGGCTTTGAAGAAGTCGACACTGGCGTTGTACAGCGCCTTGTCGGCAATCTCCGTCCGGGGGAAGTCCTTGACGAAGGAGAGGTAGGCCTCGGCGGCCTGGGCGTACTCACCCTTCTGTTCCAGCTGGGCGACCAGCTTGAAGGAGGACTGCTCAATAATCTTCGAGAGGTCCTCGCGGAACTTCCCGGTGGCCAGCTTGTCGTTGGCGTAGAAGCGCCGCGCCCACTCGTTCACCTTCTGGTAGTTGCCGAGGCCGTTGTAGGAGTCGAGGACGAGGTTGGCAGCGATTTCCCCGGCGCGGTCCCCGTTGTCGAACTTGTAGTCCGGGTACTTGAGGGCAATCTCGCTGAAGCGCAGCACCGCCTCGTCGTAGCGGTGGTACTCGTAGTAAATACGGGCCGCCTTGTAGGCCACCTCCACCCGCTTCTCGCCGTTGGGAAGGTACTTGAGGTAGCGCTCGGCGGCGTCCAGCAGCTCCTTCTTCACCGGGGGGATGGTGAGCTTCTTGCTGAGGTCGGTGCTGGACTCGCCCTTGAGCTCGCCCTTCTCCTCGGCGCGCTTCACCACCTCGTCCCAGGCGTAGACGGAGTCGTAGGCGGCCAGCGGCAGCCACTTGCCCGGCTTCTCCGGCTTCACCGTCCAGGCGCCCGAGGCGTCCTTCTGCCCATCGATGCGCCGGGCGTCCTGCTTCACCACCTCCGTGTACTGCACGGCGGCCTTGTCGTACTTGTGCAGGTTGTCGTGCAGCAGCTCGGCCCAGAAGAACCGCATGGTGTAGGCCTTGGGGTTGTCCGGGAAAAGCGCCAGGTAGTCGCCGTACACCTCGTCGGTGGCGGCGAAGGTCTCGTCGTCGCGCGTCTTCTTGCCCTCGTTGTGCCAGTTGACGGCGAGCAGCGAGAGGATGGCCTCGGACTGCTTCTTGGCGTCGGCCAGCACCTTCTTGTCGGCGTCGGTCTTGACGTTGCCGCTCTTCTCCACGTCGCCAATAATCTTCACCAGCCGCCGCACCTGCATCACGGTGGCCTTCTTGTTCCCCTCGCGCAGCACGCAGTCGACAATCTTCGCCTGGAAGCCGGGGGCCTCCGGGCTGAGCGGGCGCTCGTTGATGAGGTTGAGGTAGGCCAGCGCTGCGTACCGGTCGTTGCCGTTGTCGTAATAGAGGTTGGCCAGCGTCTTGGACATCTCCCACAAGTCGTCGGGGTTGTGGGCCACCTCCGAGAAGACGGCATGCGACTGGTCGGGCGTCCCGCCCGACCTCTCATAGGCGCGGACGAAGTCCCGCCGGGCCTCGCGGATGAGCGCCGACTTGCCCTTGGCACCGCCCACCTTCTCCAGCGCGCTCGCGCCGGAGAATTCCCCGTAGAGGACGACCGCCTTCCACAGGTCCATCGCCTTGGCGTACTGGGTGAGGTTGAAGTAGCACCAGCCCTCCTTGTAGAGGGCGAAGGCGTAGACGTTGCTGTCGACGTAGGAGGCGGCCTTCTTGTAGTTCTCGAGCGCCTTGGTGAGGAACTCGCGCTTGGCCCGGCTGTTGTTGAAGTAGTACTCGCCGAAGGCCAGGTAGGCGTCGGGCAGGTATTTACTCTTCGGGTACTTCTCGACCAGCCGGTTGTAGGCGACCAGCGCCTTGCGCTCCTCGCCCATCTCCATCAGGTTGTAGCCGAGGAAGTAGAGCACCTCGTCGGTGCGCTCGAAGTCCTTGTAGCGCTGGACAATCTCCGTGTAGGTGTCGATGGCCTTCTTGGCGTAGACGTCGCGCTGGCCGTTGAGTTGCTCCTTCTGCGCGCGCGCCTGGGCCTCGGCCGCCTTGTCCTTGGCCGCCAGGGCACGGATGAGGTCGTCGTCCTTGCGGCTGGCCTCGAAGAAGTAGTACCGGGATTCCTCCCAGTAGAGGTCGGCCAGCCGGAACAGAAGGCTCGGCTGCTCCTTCTGGTCAGGGGACAGCTCAATAATCCGCTTCAGTGACTCAATCTGCTCCCGCCGCTTGTCGGCCACCTGGAGCTCGATGCCCAGCCGGAACTCGTCGTACTGCATGGGTGCGCCCGCCGTCTCCTGCTTCTGGCGGGTGATGTCCCCGGCCAGCGAGCTGTCGACCTCGGTGCTGGTTTTCTTGCTGAGCGCAGGCGCTTCCTTGGGCTGCGCCCAGGCCGCGCCGGAGAGAAGGAGGAGGAGAAGAGCGAGCGGACGGCGCATGCGGACCTTGAGCGCAAGGCGGCCCGCTGTGGGGCGGCCGGGCAAACCATTGACTGGCCTGGGTATTTTACCGAGACGGACCACGAATCATCCACACAAGCACACCGGCCCGTCAACGTTCTCGCCCCCGGGCGGGGAGGCCCGGGGATGAGTCTGTTGCCGCCACAGGCAAGCTTTGCAGAGGTGGTGCAGGAGGCCTTCCTGCGCCTGCGGGGCAAAGGGCTGATGCTGGGGGCGCTGGATACCGAGCTGCTTCGGGCCTGGGCCGAGAGCGGCGTGCCGGCCGAGGTGGTGGTGCGGGGCCTGGAGGCAGCGGCCACCCGGACGGCCTGGGACGCCCGGCCCGGTGAGACGGGCCCGCGCACCCTGCGGGCCTGCCGTCCGGAAGTGGAAGACGAGATGGAGCGCTACCGCGCGCGCAGCTTGGGCGCCGGTGCACCACGACGCGAAGTCACTGGACAACTGCTGCAAGAGCTGCGTGCGCTCGCGCTGGCGCGACCTCGCTTCGCGAAAGTTGTGGAACGCCTGTGGGCAGCCGGCGTGCTGGCGCGCGCAACCCCGCGAGATGCGGTCGTCGCTGCGCTGCTTCGCGAAATGCCGTTTTCCGAGCGACTTACGCTATTGCGCGAGCAGCGCCGTCAAATGGTAGAGGGAGCGTCACCCCGTACTCGTACCATGCTGCGTCGACGCCTCCGCGCCGCCTTCGCAGCGAGCGAGTTCGGGCTGCAGGCGCTGTCGCCAGGGAGCTGACAAAAGACACCGATGGAAGCCGTCGTCTCCAAGAGTCCGGGTGTGTGTGAGGAGTGTCGGGGCCGCTACTACCGGCTCTCGACGAGCGCGGACCGGGCCCTGGCCCGCGTCTGCAGCTGCATGGCGAGTTGCGGCCACTGCGGCGGCCAGGGCTACGTCCTCACCGTGCGCGAGGAGACCTTCAGCCAGAAGGTGGGCCCCAGGCGCTACGAAACCGTCACCCCCTGCATCTGCCGGGTCCTGCGCAGCCGCGTGGAGGCCTTCAACCAGGTGGGCATCCCGGGCGTGCTGGCCCGCGCTGGCTTCGACAACTACCTGCCCTTCCACGAAGCGCACGACGCGGCCAAGCAGGCCGCCACCCGCTTCGCCTTCGGCTTCCGCCGCGGCGCCCCCAGCCGCGGCTTCATCATCAGCGGCCCGGTGGGCAGCGGGAAGACCCACCTTTTGACAGCGGCCCTGGCCCACCTGGTGCTGGAGGTGGGCGTCCACGCCAAGTACCTGGAAATCTCGCTCCTCTTCGCCGACATCCGCCGCGGCTTCCAGGAGAACAAGAGCGGCGGGGAGATTATTGCCCCCCTCTCCGAGGTGGACGTGCTGGCCATCGATGAGCTGGGCCGCGGCCGGGGCAGCCCCTTTGAGATGGAGACGCTGGATGAGCTGATTGCCCGCCGCTACAACGCCGGGCGCACCACCCTCTTCGCCACCAACTACTCGCTCGAGCCGGAGCGCAAGTCGCGCGCCCACGCCCACGCCCGGAGCGGCTACCGGTCCACCAGCGAGGAGGCGGCGCTCCCCCGCGACGCCGAGCTGCTGCGGGACCGCGTCGGCGAGCGCATCTACAGCCGGCTGTGCGAGATGTGCGAATTCGTCAGCCTGCCGCCCGAGACGCCGGACCACCGCCGGACGCGCCAGGAGCTGCACCCGCGCGCCAGCAAGCAGCCGCGCGCCGTCGGCCACTAACCCCCGTCGCCACCCGTCAGCTGGTGCAGCTCGCGCGTCAGGGCTTCCACAAAGCCCACCGGCACCAGGAGAGTCAGCTGCAGGGGCCCGGTATGCACGGCGTGCACCGGCACGCCCAGGGCGGCGGCCGTCCTCAGCGTCTGCTCCAAAAGCTGCGGTGCCTTGCCCACCCCCGCCCCCACCACCGTCACCGTCCCCAGGCCCGGCACCTCCCGCACCGTCTGGGCGAAGGCCTGGCCGAGGGCGGCGCGGAGCGCCTCCGGGCCATGGACGTCGGCCAGCGGCAAGGCCACCAGCGCCTCGCCCTCCGCCAGCTGCCCCAGGACGAAGCGGGTGCGCACCTGGCGCTCCGCCAGGAAGGCGAGGAGGGAGGCCAGCCGGCCGGTGGGCGTGGCCAGCACCAGCAAGTCCGCGTCGGAGGCCACCGCCGTCACCGGAGGGTGGCCGGCGGGAACGCCCGGAATACGGGTGCCCGTCCCGGCAGCGTGCGCGTGCAGCGCGTGAATCACAACTTCATTGGCCTTCGCCCACTCCACCGCCTGGGCATTCAGCACCCGGGCGCCGGCCGAGGCGAGCTCAGCCATCTCGTCGTAGCCCAGTGCTTGCAGCTTGTGCGCCTGTGGCACCACCCGCGGGTCGGCGGAGAAGACGCCGTCCACGTCGGAAAAAATCTCGCAGGCCTCGGCCGACAGGGCGGCGGCCAGTGCCACCGCCGTGGTGTCGGTGCCCCCGCGGCCGAGCGTCGTCACCTCGCGCTCGCGGGACACCCCCTGGTAGCCGGCGACAATGACGACTTTGTCTCGCCCCAGTTCCTCCAGGATGCGCACCGGGCGAACTTCCAGGATGCGGGCGGAGGCGTGGGACTCATCGGTGATGATGCCGCTTTGACTGCCGGTGAAGCTGATGGCCGGGACGCCCAGTTCCTGAAGCGCCATGGACAGCAGCGCCACGCTGATGCGCTCGCCGCAGGTGAGGAGCATGTCCAGCTCGCGCCGGGGCGGGTCCGCCGACACCTGCTTGGCCAGCTTCAGCAACTCATCGGTGGTGTCGCCCATGGCCGACACCACCACCACCAACTGGTGGCCCTCCGCCCGCCGGGCCCGCACCCGGGCCGCGACGCGGCGGATGCGCGCGACGTCGGCCACCGAGGAGCCGCCGTATTTCTGGACGATGATGGACATGCCGTGCGGGGGCCGGTGCAGGTTTCGGGCCTTTAGCATGTTGGCGGGGTTGACAGCCCTGGCGGCACGGCTATGAAGCCCGCCGCTCACCGCGCGAGCGTCCCACCGGAGGCCGGAGTCGACCCATGGCGATGATTGAGGTGAGTCACCTCACCAAGCGCTACCGCGACCGCATCGCGGTCGATGATTTGAGCTTCAGCGTCGCTGAGGGAGAGATTCTCGGCTTCCTCGGCCCCAACGGCGCCGGGAAGACCACCACCATGCGCGTGCTGACCGGCTTTCTCCCGGCCTCCTCCGGCCTGGTGAAGGTCGCCGGCCACGACGTCTTCGAGGAGCCACTTCAGGTGAAGCGCCAGATTGGCTATTTGCCCGAGACGCCACCGCTCTACCCGGAGATGACGGTGCGCGGCTACCTGCGCTTCGTGGCCACGCTGCGGGGCGTCGGCCGCGGCCAGCTGGCCGCGGAGCTGGACCGGGTCGGCCAGGCCACCGGCGCCAGCGAGGTGATGGGGCGCGTCATCCAGAACCTCTCCAAGGGCTTCCGGCAACGCGTCGGCATCGCCCAGGCACTGTTGGGCTCCCCGGCGGTGCTCATCCTCGATGAACCCACCGAGGGCCTCGACCCCATCCAACGGGCGGAGGTCCGCCAGCTGATTAAGGGCCTGGCCGGCCAGCACACCGTCATCCTCTCCACCCACATCCTGCCGGAGGTGGTGATGACGTGCGAGAAGGTCCTCATCCTTCACCAGGGCCGCCTGGTGGCCTTCGACACCCTGGCCGCCCTCGGCCAGGCGGCGGGCTCCGCCGAGTCGCTCGAGGACACCTTCCTCCGCCTCACCCGGGCCGCCTGAGGGGAGGGTCTGCCCATGCGCAACACACTTGCCATCGCCAAGAAGGAACTCACCCTCTACTTCACCACGCCGTGGGCCTACGTCGTCTTCACGGCAATGCTCGCCATCTCCTCCTTCTTCTTCGTCGCGCTCCTGCAGGACTTCCGCCAGGCCCATGCCCTGGCCCGGGCCTACGGCTGGGAGCGGCTCGGCCCGGATTACGGGGCGTTCAAGAATCTCACCGACGGCGTGGTGGTGAACCTCTGGAACACCATCGCCGTCATTACCCTCTTCGTCGCGCCCTTCCTCACCATGCGGCTGTTTGCCGAGGAGCGACGGCACCGGACGCTGGAGCTTTTGCTGACGCTGCCGGTGCGGCCGCGGGAGATTGTGCTGGGCAAGTTCCTCGGTGGGGTGGGCATCTCCTCGGCGGCGCTGGGCGTGACCATCATCTACCCCATCACCCTGGCCCTGTTCGGGGCGAGCGAGTCGGGCCAGGCGCTCGAGTGGAGCACGGTGCTGCTCGGCTACGCCGGGCTGTTGCTGTGGGGCGCCACCTGCATCGCCATCGGCATGTTCGTCTCGGCCCTCACCGAGTCGCAGATGCTGGCCGCCATCCTCACCTTCGCCGTGGCGCTGGTGTGGTGGCTGCTCCAGGGCGTGGTGGTCTCGGCAGAGGAACCCTGGCGTTCCATCGGGACGCACCTGGCCTTCAGCGCCGAGCTGTCGCCGCTTTTGCGCGGGGTGCTGGACCTCAAGTCGGTGGTGTTCTTCCTGTCGGTCATCCTCTTCGCGCTCTTGCTCACCGACCGCGCGGTGGAAGCCCAGCGCTGGACGTGAGGCTTCCATGAACAAGGCAACCCTGGGCAAGGTTCTCGGTGCGCTTGGGCTGGTCGCCCTTCTGTCGGCGCCCTACACCTACGCCATCACCGGCTCCGGGCCGCTGACCGGCATCAAGGGGCTGGTTGGCCTGGCCCTGATTGGGGCCTACTTCGCCACCAACCTCGGCCAGCTCAACCAGTTCGCCACCCGCCGGTCCACCTTCTACCTGGCTTCCTCGGCGCTGCTCGCCCTCGCCGTCCTGGTGGGCCTGGGGGCGGTCAACTACATCGCCGCGAAGAAGCACAAGACGTGGGACTTGACGGCGAAGAGGATTTTTACCCTCGCCCCGCAGACGCGCAGCGCCCTGCACGCCCTGAAGGCCCCGGTGACGGCCTTCGTCTTTCTGCCGCCCAGCGACCCGGACTACGGCTACGTCGACCGGCTGCTGGCCCGCTACCACGCCGAGGCGCCGGACAACTTCCTCGTCGTCTTCAAGGACCCGCGCAAGTCCCCGGACCTGGCGGCCAAGTACCAGCTGCGCGAGGGGCAGACCACCATCGTCCTCAGCCGCGGCGCGGGCGAGCAGGAGCAGCACACCACCGTCTCGGTGGCACCCTTGCAGGGGGTGAGCGAGCAAGACGTCACCAACGCCCTGCTCAAGCTATACCAGCTGTTTATTTTGTTAGAGAGATGACCGCTGAAGGCGGCTTGATTTCCTACGGCGTGGTCACGACAGACTTGTTTGCGCGTGCAGCGCAGTCCGTCGATTATAGTTCCTCGCGCGGTGCCAAACCGGCCGAGCTTCCCGTGCAGGCCCCGACCAAGTTCGAGCTGGTCATCAACCTGAAGACCGCGAAGGCGCTCGGGCTGACGGTTCCAGAAAGGCTACTTTCGACCGCCGACGAGGTGATCGAATAGATACATTATTTCTGCACTGCATGAGTTCGGTTGTGGCCCATCGCGACCAATTTCTCATTAGGACCTGACGTCAGCTTTCGGGGAAAAGCGGAAGTGGCCGCGCGGCAGAGCCCGCTGCCTCGGTCGAAGATGACCCATCGCTGCCATTTGCCACAACAATGCGCAACATCAGCCACAGCGGTCAGCGCGTTCCGACCAGCGCACCCGACCGCTTTCGACATTGGCTTGAGAGCGGAAAGCCCAGAGCGGCACTGACCCGGAGCGTCCCCAGACCAGGCGCACGGTCCGGATCAGTTTGGGATGGCCTCAAAATCGAGATCACGCGGCAAACCGCGCGACCGCCTTATCGTCCCAGTCGAGACCAAGCCCCGGCCCCCGTGGCGTGATCTGCCCTTCGACCACTTGCAGCGGTTCGGCAAGCACGGACCCGGCAAGGTCCAGCCACTCGACCAGGTGCGCCGTCGGCGTCAGCGCCATGACGTGGGCGCTGGCCTCAGCAAAGATGTGACTTGAAACTGGCAATCCCGCAGCTTGAGCAAGACCTGCGGCTGATAACCAACCGGTGACGCCGCCGATCTTCATCAGATCGGGCATCGCGTGGTCCGAAGCGCCGGCCGAAATCGCCGCCGCCATGCCTGCGGGAAACCACCAGTTCTCGCCGGTCTGTATCGTTGCTCCCGTCGCAGCGCGAACCCGCGCATGGCCAGCGAGGTCTTCTGCCTTGACCGGCTCCTCGATCCAATGCAGGTCAAACTCTGTGAGCCGCCTGATGCGCCGAATGGCCTCGGGCACGTCGAGGGCCTGGTTGAAATCGACCATCAGCCGCACGTCAGGCCCGATGATCTCGCGCACCCGTCGCACTGTCGCGACATCGCGACTGAGATCACCATCACCGCCCTTGATCTTGATGGCCTTGAAGCCGGATGCAACGGACGCGGCCATGACATCGGCGTCGTCGTTCGGATCGACGACACCATAGCTGTCGTAGGCGTCGAGCGGACGGACGGTCCCACCCAGCAGCCGCACGACAGGCAGCCCAGCCGCCTGCCCCAATGCATCCCATAGAGCCATGTCGATGCCCGACACGGCCATGCCCACAAGGCCCTGCCATCCGATTAGCCGAAAGCGCCGGTCAAAATAGCGCATCACCTCCTGCGGGGCCGCTGGCATTCCGACCAACTCCGCTCCGATATCACCGACAATCCGATGCAAGGCCGGCAGCGCCGTCGTGGTGTAGGCAAAGATGTAGGCCTTGCCGGTGATCCCTTCGCGCGTGGTCACGTCGATCAGCACCAGCGGCGCCGCAGGTATGGTGCCGACGGCCGTTTTTCCGGGCGGACGAGCGGAGCAACGACGGCCTTTGCAGTGACACCTGCGATGACCAGGTGCGGAACGTTCATGGCGTTCCTACGCGGGCGCAGCGACGCCCACTCGCCTCGCTGAGCGGCTGAGTAGGAGCGTGCGACCGCGCGCTGTCAGGGTCACCTGCCGTTGCCGAAACGCACCATGACCGAGACGCACCAGGCCCGCCGACAATGCATCTTCCCAAATTGACAAGCGCGGGCAGGACGTGCGCCAGGCGTCCATAGTCTCGCCATAGGTCCGAGGCCGCTCGGAAAGCCACTCTAGAAACTGTATCGTGAGATAGGCGCTAGGCCCTTCGAGGTGGAAGTCGCCTGGTGTTCGCGCGCTCACGACGCCAACTCCTCCAGCAACGCCTTCGCCTCTTTCAGATCACGCGTGTCGAACCCCTCGGTAAACCACCCGTAAACCGGAGCCAGCAGTTCGCGCGCTTGCTGCAGCTTGCCCTGGTCGCGCCAGAGGCGTGCGAGGCTCATTGCGGCGCGCAGTTCCCAGGACTTGGCTTGTTGTTGACGTGCGACGGCGAGCGCGCGCTCGAAATACTT